>NZ_JBXENJ010000059.1:0-210 GCF_056836725.1 Priestia sp. 3CA3 | reverse complement strand
GTCATCAGGAACAACAGCGCCACCAGCAGAAAGCACAACGTATACAGTAACGGCAAGCACGCTGAATGTAAGAAGCGGAGCGGGCACCAATTATGCATCCATAGGAAGTGTGACAAAAGGCCAGAAGCTGTCTGTGATGAGCAAAAGCGGAAGCTGGTACAAAATTAACTACAACGGCCGCACGGGCTACGTAAGCAGCGATTATGTACA
>NZ_JBXENJ010000058.1:0-213 GCF_056836725.1 Priestia sp. 3CA3 | reverse complement strand
TTGGTGGAGCCTAGCGGGATCGAA
Organism: Priestia sp. 3CA3; assembly: GCF_056836725.1. Lineage (NCBI taxonomy): Bacteria > Bacillati > Bacillota > Bacilli > Caryophanales > Bacillaceae > Priestia > Priestia sp. 3CA3. The sequence goes on along the minus strand of NZ_JBXENJ010000058.1, from coordinate 189 downwards.
CCGCTGACCTCCTGCGTGCAAGGCAGGCGCTCTCCCAGCTGAGCTAAGGCCCCATTCGTTTAAATATATATGGTGGGCCTAAGTGGACTCGAACCACCGACCTCACGCTTATCAGGCGTGCGCTCTAACCAGCTGAGCTATAGGCCCATATATATGATAGAGAGAATTCTCTCAAAACTGAACGAAATG
>NZ_JBXENJ010000057.1:0-219 GCF_056836725.1 Priestia sp. 3CA3 | reverse complement strand
ATACAGGACTTACTGGAGCTACAGGACTCACTGGAGCTACAGGACTTACTGGAGCTACAGGACTCACTGGAGCTACAGGACTTACTGGAGCTACAGGACTCACTGGAGCTACAGGACTCACTGGAGCTACAGGACTTACTGGAGCTACAGGACTCACTGGAGCTACAGGACTCACTGGAGCTACAGGACTTACTGGAGCTACAGGACTCACTGGAGCTA
>NZ_JBXENJ010000056.1:0-227 GCF_056836725.1 Priestia sp. 3CA3 | reverse complement strand
GAAATTAAATAATTGTAACGAATAATATGGCGGTGTAGCTCAGCTGGCTAGAGCGTACGGTTCATACCCGTGAGGTCGTGGGTTCGACTCCCTCCGCCGCTACCATATAAGTTACATTTGTTATAAATATACGGAGGAATACCCAAGTCCGGCTGAAGGGATCGGTCTTGAAAACCGACAGGGGTGTTAAAGCCCGCGGGGGTTCGAATCCCTCTTCCTCCGCCATT
>NZ_JBXENJ010000055.1:0-243 GCF_056836725.1 Priestia sp. 3CA3 | reverse complement strand
AAGCGCCCGTAGCTCAATTGGATAGAGCGTTTGACTACGGATCAAAAGGTTAGGGGTTCGACTCCTCTCGGGCGCGCCATAAACGGGAAGTAGCTCAGCTTGGTAGAGCACTTGGTTTGGGACCAAGGGGTCGCAGGTTCGAATCCTGTCTTCCCGACCATTTATGGGGCCTTAGCTCAGCTGGGAGAGCGCCTGCCTTGCACGCAGGAGGTCAGCGGTTCGATCCCGCTAGGCTCCACCAAT
>NZ_JBXENJ010000054.1:0-270 GCF_056836725.1 Priestia sp. 3CA3 | reverse complement strand
CGGAGAAATCATTGCGTATTCCATTGGTGATTGTCAAAACGTAGCGTTTGTTTTAGATACGTTAAGTCAACTTCCTTCTTTGCCTGAAGGATGCACGCTGCATAGCGACCAAGGTTCCGTGTACACATCGTATGCTTATCAACAAAAAATCAAAGAAAGAGGCATTACCATGAGTATGTCCCGCAAAGGGACTCCCGCAGATAATGCCTCTATCGAATCGTTTCATTCCTCGCTAAAGTCTGAAACGTTCTACCTTGACGAGTTGACATA
>NZ_JBXENJ010000053.1:0-300 GCF_056836725.1 Priestia sp. 3CA3 | reverse complement strand
ATATGAAATTAAGTAAAGATGCGGGTGAAGGGACTTGAACCCCCACGTCGTAAGACACTAGATCCTAAGTCTAGCGCGTCTGCCAATTCCGCCACACCCGCGTGTGAATATTAAATGGTGAGCCATGAAGGACTCGAACCTTCGACCCTCTGATTAAAAGTCAGATGCTCTACCAACTGAGCTAATGGCTCGAAAAAAATGGTGCCGGCAAGAGGACTTGAACCCCCAACCTACTGATTACAAGTCAGTTGCTCTACCAATTGAGCTACACCGGCGTGCAATCTCTGACTTAAATAGTCG
>NZ_JBXENJ010000052.1:0-304 GCF_056836725.1 Priestia sp. 3CA3 | reverse complement strand
CCCTCTTAGTTATCAGCTGCAAAATGGTCCAACAAATGGAATAGCTGCCGTGAACGCAGATGGAACGTTTAGTTATCAACCAAACTTGAATTTTAATGGGACGGATCAGTTTACGGTATTGGTGTCAGACGGTCAGGGAGGCACGGCGGTTTCAACGGTGACCATCAACGTTATCCCTGTCAATGATCCCCCAATTACGTCCAATGTTAGCTTTACGATTGCGGAAGATAGCACGTTAATCAATCAAGTAGTGGCGGTAGATCCCGATGGAAATCCGTTAACGTTTAGCCTACAAACGGCACCA
>NZ_JBXENJ010000051.1:0-336 GCF_056836725.1 Priestia sp. 3CA3 | reverse complement strand
AGGTATACCTGTAAAAGAAGTATTATCACAGCTGAATATTCGTAATCATACCCAATTAAAAACGTGGATGACATGGTATAAAAATGGAGAAATGCATCGATTTGAACAGCCTGTAGGTAAGCAATATTCATATGGGAAAGGGCCTGAATTTAAGAGCAAGACGTCTAAGTTAGAGGCAGAGAACCGGCAGTTAAAGCAACAGATTGAGATCTTAAAAAAGTACAAGGAATTGGAAAGGAAGTGGTGCCGGAAATCGTAGTGAACACAGTGGAAGAGCTAAAAGGTCAGGTGCCTATTTATCAAATCTGTTTACATCTTAATATCCCTCGTTCCACG
>NZ_JBXENJ010000050.1:0-336 GCF_056836725.1 Priestia sp. 3CA3 | reverse complement strand
TGGTATACCTGTAAAAGAAGTATTATCACAGCTGAATATTCGTAATCATACCCAATTAAAAACGTGGATGACATGGTATAAAAATGGAGAAATGTATCGATTTGAACAGCCTGTAGGCAAGCAATATTCATATGGGAAAGGTCCTGAATTTAAGAGCGAGACGTCTAAGTTAGAGGCAGAGAACCGGCAGTTAAAGCAACAGATTGAGATCTTAAAAAAGTACAAGGAATTGGAAAGGAAGTGGTACCAGAAATCGTAGTGAACACGGTGGAAGAGCTAAAAGGTCAGGTGCCTATTTATCAAATCTGTTTACATCTTAATATCCCTCGATCCACT
>NZ_JBXENJ010000049.1:0-356 GCF_056836725.1 Priestia sp. 3CA3 | reverse complement strand
TTGCCGGTGTAGCTCAACTGGTAGAGCAACTGACTTGTAATCAGTAGGTTGGGGGTTCAAGTCCTCTTGCCGGCACCAGTTTTTCGAGCCATTAGCTCAGTTGGTAGAGCATCTGACTTTTAATCAGAGGGTCGAAGGTTCGAGTCCTTCATGGCTCACCATTTATATTCACACGCGGGTGTGGCGGAATTGGCAGACGCGCTAGACTTAGGATCTAGTGTCTTACGACGTGGGGGTTCAAGTCCCTTCACCCGCATCTTTACTTAATTTCATATATGTGCGGAAGTAGTTCAGTGGTAGAACACCACCTTGCCAAGGTGGGGGTCGCGAGTTCGAACCTCGTCTTCCGCTCCACA
>NZ_JBXENJ010000048.1:0-362 GCF_056836725.1 Priestia sp. 3CA3 | reverse complement strand
TACTATCGTTGGAAGCAACATACAAAACGGGATACATTAAAGAAATGGATGGAACAACAAGTTGGTGAACAATGTCATAAACACAAGTTTCGATATGGCTATCGAAAGATTACAGCATTACTCAATCGAACGATGAAGATGAATCATAAGTTTGTGCAGCGTGCCATGCAGAAGTATGGTTGGCAATGTCGCGTAAAACGGAAGAAACGTCAGCGAACAGGGCAACCTTATCAGGTTGCAGAGAATGTATTAAATCGTGACTTTCGAGCTGATCGTCCTCTTCAAAAACTAGTGACGGATATTACCTACTTGCCTTTTGGGCCTAAACAGTTGTATCTTTCAAGTATTCAGGATTTATTTAA
>NZ_JBXENJ010000047.1:0-394 GCF_056836725.1 Priestia sp. 3CA3 | reverse complement strand
TGAGCCATGAAGGACTCGAACCTTCGACCCTCTGATTAAAAGTCAGATGCTCTACCAACTGAGCTAATGGCTCTCTATGGCTGGGCTAGCTGGATTCGAACCAACGCATGACGGAATCAAAATCCGTTGCCTTACCGCTTGGCGATAGCCCAATAAAAATGGTGGAGGGGGGCAGATTCGAACTGCCGAACCCGAAGGAGCGGATTTACAGTCCGCCGCGTTTAGCCACTTCGCTACCCCTCCGATATAAATGGTGCCGGCAAGAGGACTTGAACCCCCAACCTACTGATTACAAGTCAGTTGCTCTACCAGTTGAGCTACACCGGCACGGTGGTGGAGGATGACGGGATCGAACCGCCGACCCCCTGCTTGTAAGGCAGGTGCTCTCCCAGCT
>NZ_JBXENJ010000046.1:0-400 GCF_056836725.1 Priestia sp. 3CA3 | reverse complement strand
CGTTTCAACGGTGACCATCAACGTTATCCCTGTCAACGATCCCCCAATTACGTCCAATGTTAGCTTTACGATTGCGGAAGATAGCACGTTAATCAATCAAGTAGTGGCCGTAGATCCCGATGGAAATCCGTTAACGTTTAGCCTACAAACGGCACCGGGCAACGGAGTGGCCGTGGTGAATGCAGATGGAACGTTTAGCTACCAGCCGAACCTGAACTTTAATGGGACGGATCAGTTTACGGTATTGGTGTCAGACGGTCAGGGAGGCACGGCCGTTTCGACAGTAACAGTGACAGTAACGCCGGTGAATGATGCACCGACGGTGCCAAATTACACGTTCAGTACGCAGGAGGATAGCCCTGTAGTAGGAGCAGTGGTAGGAACGGACGTGGATGGAAAC
>NZ_JBXENJ010000045.1:0-417 GCF_056836725.1 Priestia sp. 3CA3 | reverse complement strand
GTTGGCTCCACAGGTAGGACTCGAACCTACGACCGATCGGTTAACAGCCGATAGCTCTACCACTGAGCTACTGTGGAATAATAATAGCCTGGCAACGTCCTACTCTCACAGGGACAAAGTCCCAACTACCATCGGCGCTAAAGAGCTTAACTTCCGTGTTCGGTATGGGAACGGGTGTGACCTCTTCGCTATCGCCACCAGACAAATTATATTATACATGATTTGATAAAGAAAGCAAGACTTTTTTTGAAAAAGTTTTGTTCTTTCAAAACTAGATAACAGGTTGCTGAGTAAAGCTTACGCTTTTAAAAATTTGGTTAAGTCCTCGATCGATTAGTATCAGTCAGCTACACATGTCGCCACGCTTCCACCTCTGACCTATCAACCTGATCATCTTTCAGGGATCTTACTAGCTTA
>NZ_JBXENJ010000044.1:0-487 GCF_056836725.1 Priestia sp. 3CA3 | reverse complement strand
AACGCTGTAATTTGATTAGATATGGATGTATCTTCATTAGTGACCAACGTCACTACCACTGGGCCTACTGGTGGATCATTTACGGGCTGAATCGTAATTGTGATGGTAGAAATGGCTGTTCCTCCTTGGCCATCGCTTACCACGACACTAAAGCTATCCACTCCATTGTAATTTTCATTTGGCGTATAGCTATAGCTGCCGTCTGGATTTACTACCACCGTCCCATTTGCTGGACCTGTCAGTAACCCGTACGTTAGTGGGTTTCCGTCCACATCCGTTGCCACCACTCGGCTATTCAAACTCGTGTCTTCGTTGATCACAAACGCGTAGTCTGGCACCACTGGTGCATCGTTCACTGGCGTGACTATTACTAGTACGTTCGTCACTATAAACGCACCCGACGGGTCGCTTATTAGGACTGTGAACGTATCATTTCCAGTGTAATTTTCATTTGGCGTGTACGTGAACGTTCCATCACCATTGACCA
>NZ_JBXENJ010000043.1:0-598 GCF_056836725.1 Priestia sp. 3CA3 | reverse complement strand
TGTAATTGGGGGATCATTGACAGGGATAACGTTGATGGTCACCGTTGAAACCGCCGTGCCTCCCTGACCGTCTGACACCAATACCGTAAACTGATCCGTCCCATTGAAATTTAGATTTGGTTGATAACTAAACGTTCCATCTGCGTTCACGGCAGCTATTCCATTTGTTGGACCATTTTGCAGCTGATAACTAAGAGGATTTCCATCCACGTCCGTTCCTACCACTGCTCCTACCACAGGACTATCTTCTTGCGTACTGAACGTGTAGTTTGGCACCGTCGGTGCATCATTCACTGGCGTTACTGTCACTGTTACTGTCGAAACGGCCGTGCCTCCTTGGCCATCTGACACAAACACGGTAAACTGATCCGTCCCATTAAAGTTCAGGTTCGGCTGGTAGCTAAACGTTCCATCTGCATTCACCACGGCTACTCCGTTTCCGGGTGCCGTTTGTAAGCTAAACGTTAACGGATTTCCATCAGGATCCACCGCCACTACTTGATTGATTAACGTGCTATCTTCTGCAATCGTAAAGCTAACATTGGACGTAATTGGGGGATCGTTGACAGGGATAACGTTGATGGTCACCGTTGAAACC
>NZ_JBXENJ010000042.1:0-599 GCF_056836725.1 Priestia sp. 3CA3 | reverse complement strand
GTATGGCTCCACAGGTAGGACTCGAACCTACGACCGATCGGTTAACAGCCGATAGCTCTACCACTGAGCTACTGTGGAATATGGTGGGCCTAAGTGGACTCGAACCACCGACCTCACGCTTATCAGGCGTGCGCTCTAACCAGCTGAGCTATAGGCCCATTATTTGGAGCGGGTGATGAGAATCGAACTCACGACATCAGCTTGGAAGGCTGAGGTTTTACCACTAAACTACACCCGCGTTACTTAAGATGGGGCGACTGATGGGAATCGAACCCACGAATGCCGGAACCACAATCCGGTGCGTTAACCACTTCGCCACAATCGCCGTCTTAAAATGGTGGCTCGGGACGGAATCGAACCGCCGACACAAGGATTTTCAGTCCTTTGCTCTACCAACTGAGCTACCGAGCCAAACAAAATGGCGGTCCCGACGGGAATCGAACCCGCGATCTCCTGCGTGACAGGCAGGCATGTTAACCGCTACACCACGGGACCACTTTGGTTGCGGGGACAGGATTTGAACCTGCGACCTTCGGGTTATGAGCCCGACGAGCTACCGAACTGCTCCACCCCGCGATGATATGAATATGATATAAATA
>NZ_JBXENJ010000041.1:0-825 GCF_056836725.1 Priestia sp. 3CA3 | reverse complement strand
GAAGTGCTATTAGCATATGAAGCACGAAGAAAAGCATTATTAGATGAAAAGTCAGCTTTAAGAAGAGCTGAAAAACTTGGAGAAGAAAAAGGAAAACAAATCGGTGAAGAAATAGGCGAAAAGAAAGGTATCATAAAGGTAGCCTTAAGTATGATCCAAAAAGGTTTAGATAACCAAACAATCGCTGAATTTACAAACCTTACACCAGAAGAAATTGATAAACTACGTCATCAATAATCATATTTAAAAAAGAGACTGCCTAATAAATTAATTTTATTAGGCAGTCTCTTTTTTAACTTCTTCATTATCAACTCATCTAATTTCAAGTTTATTGTAAGTGAATTAGCTTATATTTATTTTATCTTTATTACGCAGCGTACTATAGTAGGAAAATATAAGTCTTATATTTTTTGTTAAATTGAAGACCTTTTCTTATATATTCCCTTTTAGGTTGCACTAGCATTTTTCTTTTTTTTTACAGGCAATCCGTACTTATTAGAGTTTTCTTTTATTTTTTTTGCGATTTCTTGTGCTTCTTCTTTCGTCATTTTCATACAAAAGACTCCTCCCATGTTCTACTATTATAAGTTTTTTCCACTATCACAAAAAAATATACATGCTCCTCCCTCCCCTGCCATATACATGTTTTAGGTATGTACAAAAAGTCATTGTCCTAGAGGTAATTTTAGATTTTAGGAGTGATTATGTGAGAGCAGAAGAGAAGAAAAGAAAAATTCGAAGTGACAAAAAACGAGATGTAAAACCATCACTTCCAGTTGATCTTAAAGAATGTGTTTATCGATTGTCTTACATTACAAATACACC
>NZ_JBXENJ010000040.1:0-1216 GCF_056836725.1 Priestia sp. 3CA3 | reverse complement strand
TGGTATGTCAACACTAAACTAGACAGTTTTTTTAAGGTGTTTCATTTTGTATTGAATAGGACTCATATAATCAAGGGTTCCGTGGATACGCAAGTGATTAAACCAATGGACATAGTCTTGTAATTCCCTTGTTAATTCTTCTAGACTAGCGAAATTTCGCCCGTTCACAAATTCCGTTTTAATGATTTTAAAGGTGGCTTCAGCGACCGCATTGTCATATGGACAACCTTTCATGCTTAACGATCGTCCGATCGTAAATGTCTCTAGTGCTTTATCTATGAGGTTATTTTTAAATTCATTCCCTCGGTCCGTATGGAAGAGCTGAATTTGATGAAGATTTGCTTTTATGGATGCAAACGCTCGATAAACCAAGAGGGCATCCTTATTGGCGCCTACACTATAACCAATGATTTCTCGATTAAAGAGATCGACAAATACACATATGTAAGACCATTTTTTATCTACTCTTACATACGTGAGATCACTTACGACAACGGACAACACTCTCTCTTGCTTGAACCGTCGGTTCAATTTGTTTTTTTGTTCGGATTCATTTGGTTCAGTAGAACGTGGTTTAAACTGAGCGACTGAGTAGATAGAAACTAAACCTTGCTCTTTCATGATGCGGCTAATGCGGCGTCTTGAGACAACTTTCCCTTGTTTCTTTAACTCATACTTAATTTTGCGTGTCCCATAAACCTGACGATTGGCATGGAAAATGTCTATGATGGCAGAGGTAACGTCATCTTCCGTCGGACGTTCCTTCGCTTCATAATAATACGTACTTCTCGGGAGTTGTAGGACTTTGCACATTGCTGATATCGAGTATTTGTGTTGGTTATTTTTAATCACTTTTACTTTCGTCCTAGTATCAGCGCGGCTTGCTTTAAAATATCATTCTCCATTTCTAATTGTTTATTTCGTTTGCGAAGCTCCATCAGTTCTTTTTGTTCCTCGGTCAGGTTATCTTTTTCGTTAAACGAACCAGATGTTTGACTTTGCTCTATCCACTTATCTAAAGACGAAGGAGTCAAGTCATATTCACGAATGATCTCTTTTCTTGGTTTTCCGTTCTGATACAGCTGCACCATCTGTTGTTTAAATTCCTTTGTAAATGTTCGACGTTCTCTTCTGGTCATTGTAGATGCTCCTTTAGTATGTTATCTGTAGTCTACTTGACCTTAAAAATTCTGTCCAACTGAGTGTAGCCTATCCA
>NZ_JBXENJ010000039.1:0-1237 GCF_056836725.1 Priestia sp. 3CA3 | reverse complement strand
GTATGTAGTACCTAACAATAACTTGGAGGTGTTTTTTCTATGGGGACAAGAGTAAGCTATCCAGTAGAAGTGAAATTACAAGCAATTGAAATGAGATTGGCAGGAATTCCTGTCAAAGAAGTGATGGACACGTTACAGATTCGCAATCGTACGCAGCTTCAGACATGGATGAGATGGCATAAAAATGGAGAAGCTTATCGTTTAGCACAGCCCGTTGGGCAAAGCTACACCCATCAAAAGGGGTCCCGTTCTCAAGATGCTTTATCAACGTTAAAAGCTGAAAATCAATATTTAAAGCAACAGAATGACGTGTTAAAAAAGTACAAAGAATTGGAAAGGGAGTGGTACGAGAAGTTGTATTGAATGTAGTGGAAGAATTAAAGAAGCAGTTGCCGATCTCTCAAATCTGTCAGTGCCTAGGGGTTCCTCGATCTACTTATTATCGTTGGCAGAAAAATGAGCAACGAGAAGAAATGAAGAGAAAAAAACGAATCGAACGAAAAATTGGTGAACAGTGCCGCAACCATAAATTTCGATATGGATATCGAAAAATTACAGCGTTACTCAATCAAACCATGCATATCAACCATAAAACCGTGCAGCGTGTTATGCAGAAATACAGTTGGCAATGCCGAGTAAAAAGAAAAAAACGGAAACAAACAGGACAACCTTATCAGGTTGTAGAAAACGTGTTAAACCGTAATTTCCGAGCAGAGCGCCCTCTTCAAAAGCTAGTTACGGATATTACCTACTTGCCTTTTGGACCCAAACAGTTGTATCTTTCAAGTGTTCAAGATTTATTTAATGGGGAAATTATTGCGTACTCCATTGGTGATTGCCAAAACGTAGAATTTGTTTTAGATACATTAAGTCAACTCCCTCCTTTGCCTGAAGGATGTACGTTGCATAGCGACCAAGGTTCGGTTTACACGTCCTATGCGTATCAACAAAAAGTCAAAGAAAGAGGCATCATCATGAGTATGTCCCGTAAAGGGACACCAGCTGATAATGCCTCCATTGAATCGTTTCATTCCATCCTAAAGTCTGAAACGTTTTACCTCGACGAGTTAACATGTACTACGACTGCCATCGTAGAACAAACCGTCGAAAATTATATTACTTATTATAACCATATCCGTATTCAAACAAAACTAAACAACCAGTCACCGGTACAATACCGAAAACTGGCTGTTTAAAAGGTGTTTTGATCCCTGTCTCGAAATTAGGGGTCAGTCCC
>NZ_JBXENJ010000037.1:0-1783 GCF_056836725.1 Priestia sp. 3CA3 | reverse complement strand
ATATTTATTTCATCAACTAATTGGTATACACTCTCCAGACACCTCCCAAGTGATACTTCTTCATTTTTAACAATCATACATAAACTGATAGAAATCATTTCTCATTCCTCCTAATAAATTTTAGTAGATACATGAAAAAATATTAAATTGTTATTTTCTCAGTATATATTTATATGTTTTTTAGATGATAATTTTAATTTCTACTATAAAACAGCTATTAATTTGCAATATTTCTTAATATTTATAATAACTATGTATAGATAATCGTGAAAAATTCCTTATTTTAGCACAAATATACTCCTGTGATGTTTTATCGCCAAGATTTTTTAAGATAAAATATAAAACTTACTTAAGTTGGATTTGTAATGAATTATTTATCCTTAAACAAAGGAGGACCACAATGGCTTATAGACGTGCATCTAAAGTTAGGTACTTTACTTCTAATGATGAGATTGGTTACTTGAGAAAGAAAAATTCTAAAAAAATGGATTGTATAGATATTAAGAGTTCTCAAATTAAAAGGTTGCTTACTATTTTAGATAGCTTAAAAAAGGAAATTCCTCTGATTCTGAAGAATTCCACTTCTAAAAATATCAATACTATTTCTAATTCACTAAACTGTCTTATTGTCTTATTAAATGAATTAAAACTTGATTCTTCAATGACTAATCATTTAATTATTACTGTTCAAAATTTATTATCTGCTTTAAAAACAAGGTTTGTTCCTCCAGTAAAGTTACTCGAAACACTAATTAATAGTTTAAAAACACTTATTACTCTTTTGTGCTTAAATTCAGAGACGCATATTCTATTCTTCAAAGTTTTAATACAAATCGAAGTTATTTTAACCCACTGTCCTTCTGCAGGACCTACTGGAGCTACAGGGCTTACGGGTGCCACTGGCCCCACAGGGACTACTGGGGCTACGGGAGATCCTGGACTCACAGGGGCCACAGGCCCTACGGGGAACGCTGGAATTGCTGGGGTCACAGGTGCTACTGGAGCCACAGGATTCACTGGAGCTACAGGACTTACTGGAGCTACGGGAGATCCTGGACTCACAGGGGCCACAGGCCCTACAGGGAACGCTGGAATTGCTGGGGTCACAGGACTCACTGGAGCTACGGGACTTACTGGAGCTACAGGACTTACTGGAGCTACGGGAGATCCTGGACTCACAGGGGCCACAGGCCCTACGGGGAACGCTGGAATTGCTGGGGTCACAGGACTCACTGGAGCTACGGGACTTACTGGAGCTACAGGACTTACTGGGGCTACGGGACTTACTGGACTCACAGGGGCCACAGGCCCTACGGGGAACGCTGGAATTGCTGGGGTCACAGGACTCACTGGAGCTACGGGACTTACTGGACTCACAGGGGCCACAGGCCCTACGGGGAACGCTGGAATTGCTGGGGTCACAGGACTCACTGGAGCTACGGGACTTACTGGGGCTACAGGACTCACTGGAGCTACAGGACTTACTGGAGCTACAGGACTTACTGGAGCTACAGGACTCACTGGAGCTACGGGACTTACTGGACTCACAGGGGCCACAGGCCCTACGGGGAACGCTGGAATTGCTGGGGTCACAGGTGCTACTGGAGCTACGGGACTTACTGGAGCTACGGGAGATCCTGGACTCACAGGGGCCACAGGCCCTACGGGGAACGCTGGAATTGCTGGGGTCACAGGTGCTACTGGAGCTACGGGACTTACTGGGGCTACAGGACTCACTGGAGCTACAGGACTTACTGGAGCTACAGGACTCACTGGAGCTACG
>NZ_JBXENJ010000036.1:0-2060 GCF_056836725.1 Priestia sp. 3CA3 | reverse complement strand
TAGTCACGCCAGTGAATGATGCACCAACGGTGCCAAATTACACGTTTAGTACGCAAGAAGACAGCCCTGTGGTAGGAGCAGTGGTAGGGACAGATGTGGATGGAAATCCTCTTAGTTATCAGCTACAAAATGGTCCAACAAATGGAATAGCTGCCGTGAACGCAGATGGAACGTTTAGTTATCAACCAAACCTAAATTTCAATGGGACAGATCAATTTACAGTATTGGTTTCAGATGGTCAGGGGGGCACGGCGGTTTCGACCGTTACAATAAACGTAATTCCAGTGAATGACCCTCCAATCACCGCTGATTTAGCATTTACAATTAATGAAGATACACCCCTTACAAATCAAATTCCAGCTTTTGATCCCGAGGGGGATCCTTTGACATTTACTCTGTTGAATCCGCCTCCGTCAAATGGAAGTGTTGTATTAGGGGCAAACGGAGTATTTACTTATACACCAAATTTAAATTACACCGGAATGGATACTTTTGGTGTGCTAGTGTCAGACGATAAAGGAGGAACTTCTCTTTCTACTGTAACCTTAACGATTGTCCCAGTAAACGATCCGCCAGTAGGAGGAGATAGATCTGTTACAACGACCATTAACCTTCCTGTTACAAGTAGCATACCTGCTTCAGATCCCGACAACGTTACTCTAACCTATACTCTGCAACTATTTCCAAATAACGGTAATGTTGTTATAAGTCAAGATGGTACATTCATTTATACACCTAATAACGATTTTATAGGTAATGATCAATTTACCATACTAATAACAGACCCAGAAGGAGCGACTGCACTATCAACCATTTTTGTAAGAGTACTTGAAACAAATGGAACTACGACTTCACAAGATTTACAAATCTCTACTGATGAAGACACACCAGTAACAAATCAAATAATTGCTACTAATGTAAATGGAAATCCACTTGTTTATACTATTGAAAATCAACCTATTAATGGAGTAGTAACGATTGATTCTGATACAGGAATATTTACGTATACACCGAATGCAAACTTTACCGGTTCAGATGCGTTCGTAGTATATATAACTGATAATTTAGGAGGAAATGCTACTTCTTCAGTTATCGTTACAGTTATTCCAATAAATGATCCTCCGATTGTTCCTAATTATCAGTTGACAACGAATGAAGACACACCAGTAACTTCTATGGTAATTGCCACTGATATTGATGGCAATCCACTGACTTATTCGCTACAAAATGCTCCAGTAAATGGAATAGTAAACGTGAGCTTAGATGGGATGTACACGTATACCCCAAATGCTGATTTTAATGGGATAGATCAGTTTACGGTATTGGTGTCAGACGGCCAGGGAGGCACAGCCATTTCCACAATTACAATTACGATTCAGCCCGTAAATGATCCGCCAGTAGGTCCAAACGAAATTACGATTGTTACACCTGAAGAAACACCTGTTACTAGCCAAATCGTAGCGACTGATCCAGATGGAGGAGTGCTCACGTATGCGTTACAAGATCCACCGACAAATGGGGTGGCATTGGTCAATGGTGATGGAACGTTCACGTACACGCCAAATGAAAATTACACTGGAAATGATACGTTCACAGTCCTAATAAGCGACCCTTCGGGTGCGTTCATAGTGACGAATGTATTAGTAACAGTCACGCCAGTGAACGATGCACCAGTGGTGCCAGACTACGCGTTTGTGATCAATGAAGACACGAGTTTGAACAGCCAAGTGGTGGCAACGGATGTGGACGGAAACTCACTAACGTACGGGTTACTGACAGGTCCAGCAAATGGAACAGTGGTAGTAAATCCAGACGGCAGCTATAGCTATACGCCAAATGAAAATTACAATGGAGTGGATAGCTTTAGTGTCGTGGTAAGCGATGGCCAAGGAGGCACGGCCATTTCTACGATTACGATTACAATTCTGCCAGTAAATGATCCGCCAGTAGGTCCAAACGAAATTACGATTGTTACACCTGAAGAAACACCTGTTACTAGCCAAATCGTAGCGACTGACCCAGATGGAGAAGTACTGACGTACACGTTACAGGACCCACCA
>NZ_JBXENJ010000035.1:0-2328 GCF_056836725.1 Priestia sp. 3CA3 | reverse complement strand
CTACAGGACTTACTGGGGCTACGGGAGATCCTGGACTCACAGGGGCCACAGGCTCTACGGGGAACCCTGGAATTGCTGGGGTCACAGGTGCTACTGGAGCCACAGGACTCACTGGAGCTACAGGACTCACTGGAGCTACAGGACTTACTGGAGCTACGGGACTTACTGGGGCTACGGGAGATCCTGGACTCACAGGGGCCACAGGCCCTACGGGGAACGCTGGAATTGCTGGGGTCACAGGTGCTACTGGAGCCACAGGACTCACTGGAGCTACAGGACTTACTGGAGCTACGGGACTTATTGGAGCTACAGGACTTACTGGAGCTACGGGACTTACTGGGGCTACAGGACTTACTGGAGCTACAGGGTTCACTGGAGCTACGGGACTTACTGGAGCCACAGGACTCACTGGAGCTACGGGACTTACTGGAGCTACGGGACTTACTGGAACCACAGGACTCACTGGAGCTACGGGACTTACTGGAGCTACAGGACTTACTGGAGCTACAGGACTCACTGGAGCTACGGGACTTACTGGGGCTACGGGACTTACTGGAGCTACGGGACTCACTGGAGCTACGGGACTCACTGGAGCTACAGGACTCACTGGAGCTACGGGACTTACTGGGGCTACAGGATTCACTGGAGCTACGGGACTTACTGGAGCTACGGGACTTACTGGAGCTACGGGAATAAGTTTTACAACTAATTCTATGTTTGCAGGCAACACAATCGGCAGTACAATTGCAGTTTTATTAGGCGGGACAAGTATTCCTCTTCCTAGTAATCAAGATCTCGATGGTTTTACTGTCAATGGTACTAATACAACATTTACAGTTCCAGCTACTGGACGTTATTACATCACATATCAAATTAATCCTACAGCTACTGTACTTGCTGGATCTAGGCTCATTCTAAATGATACAACTCCAATCCCTGGATCCATAATAACTCCAGCTCTTGCTATATCAAGCTACAATAATGATGTTATCGTTTCTTTAGCTGCAGGTAATACGATTACCCTTCAATTGTTTGGTTTAGTTGCTACAGTGGTTTTGACGGGTGGAGGATCTTCTGGAGCTGCATTAACAATTATTCGTTTATCAGGTTAAAGAGAAACTATTCTTAGCTTAATAATTAACATGAATAGTTCTTAACTTGAGCCGTAATAACTCTAAGTTAAAGAAGCAATTAATCATTAGTACAAAAGTGGATAGAATATACAATTAAATATATTTAAATTATGGAGAAGGTGATTTTATGAAATCAACGGATAAATTCACAGACAAAGCTGAGGTATATGCAAAATACCGTCCTAGTTACCCTCGTGAATATATTGAATATCTAATCACTGAAGCTGGGTTACATCAGGATAGTATTATTGCAGATATTGGCTCGGGGACTGGGATATTAAGCAGGCAGCTGATTGAAAAGAGGTTTCCTGTAATCGCTGTGGAACCAAATGATGATATGAGAAGTTTAGCAGAACAATCGTTGAAGCTGGATTCCCGTTTTATTTCGATTAAGGCAACGGCTGAAAACACAACTATAAAGGATAATAGTTTAGATTTAGTTACGGCAGCACAGGCATTTCATTGGTTCGACAAAGAGAAGTTCAAGTTAGAATGTCAACGGATTTTGAAACAGGATGCGAAAGTGGCCCTTGTATGGAACAGCCGGGATGGGTCAAGCGATATAAACAAGGAAAGTGCTGAAGTCTGCCGAAAGTATTGCCCAAATTTTAAAGGTTTTAGTGGTGGGATAGAAGAAACTCCAGTTGTATATCAGCAATTTTTTAAAGATGGAAAATATGATTTTAAGAACTTTAGCAATGACTTGGAATTTGATTTTAATGGATTTTTGGGCAGGTACCTATCTGCTTCCTATTCCCCAAAAAGGATTGACAAGGAGTATAATCTCTTCATTGCTGCATTATCAAATTTATTTGAGAAATACAGCAAAAATGGAAAAGTAGTTATTCCAAATAATACAAGAAGCTATTTGGGCAAAGTGTAATTCTCCAATCGGTGGCATTTCCCTTTGACATACAGTTCATTGCAAAACAAATCGCAGTTAAATGTTGCGGTTAAATTGTAGTTAGAAACGCTGCGTTTGAAGATTATATTAACCAAAGAAAACGTTGGACTAAATATATAAGTTATGAAGATGAAAATATATCGAAACTCTACAATGTTAAGTAAATAGCAAAATACTTTCGTAGTAATAATTTTTATATTTACATACCTTGTAGAAAAATGTTCTATTCGTCGTCACTTAGCGCAAATAAATAAGAAAATGAACTAAGAGCAGACCTTTATTATAGGAGGG
>NZ_JBXENJ010000034.1:0-2482 GCF_056836725.1 Priestia sp. 3CA3 | reverse complement strand
TTGTAGACGTCAAGTCGATTTTTACATTTTTTGCTTATTCACTTTTTACACTTCTGCTGAAAATACACTTTTTCGATGTTTCATTCGATAACTATCTCCATCCATATGAATGACTTCTACACGATGGAGTAAACGATCTAAAATTGCAGTAGTAATTCCTTGATCTCCCATTAGTTCACCCCACTGTTCAGGGCTTTTATTGGATGTAAGAATGATAGAACTTCGTTCATACAAATGATTAATTAAATGGAAAAACAAATTTGCTTCTCGCTGATCCATTGCCATGTACATTAAATCATCAATGATAATCAGATCGGCGTCTCTTAATCGCTTTAGCTGCACTTTCGATTTGTTTAGAAACTCTTCCGTTTTTAAAAGATGAATAAGCTCACCCATAGTTACGAAATAGGCGTTGAAACCTCTGTGAATAGACTCAACCCCCAAACCAATCGCTAAAAATGTTTTACCAACGCCTGGCGGTCCCAATAAAATTAAATTATACTGCTGCTCAAGCCAGTTTAGCTCTGCGAGCTGGGTCAATTGACGTCCCGTTAAAGTTGTTTGCTCTTCTAAATTAAATTCACTTAATGACTTCACGTAAGGGAAGTGCGCCCACTTCATTCTTCTTTCTAAACTCTTTACTTCGCGTTTTCTAAGTTCGTAACGCGTAATCGATTCAAGAAATTCTAAATATGTCCAAGAAGATTTTTCAGCCTCACGTAGGAGCTTTGGTAGCTCCTCAGCTGTTTCGGATAACCTTAATTGGCGAAAGTGTTCCTGCAAGTCATTTACAGTCTTATTCACTGTGGGTCACCCCCTAAAATACTTGTGTAAGCAGTAAGGGAGCGAGTTGTCACTGTAATGTTGTCTTTACCTGAATGTTTTATAAAGGGAGGCTTAACCTTTTGGGTACATTCAGTTTGTAATGCATTTTGGTGGTTTGCGATATCTCGAAAGTCATTGGCGCTGTAAAGTTTATCTATGATGCATTTAGTCAAGGTTGCTTCAATCCACATTGGATATTTCTCAATGGTGTTTTGAATGATTATGAGCTGATCACGCCGATACCGTGGGTATCTTAAACAAATTTCATTTAAATAAGAAGTTGCACGTTTCTGATCTTCAAAATGTGAAACCAGTTGTTGCTTAAATTCTTCAATACCTTTTGAGCGATCCCGGATATGATGTAGATGTTGAATAAGCTTTCCCTTTTCATTACTAATGCTGTGTTCAGCAATTACTTCTCCATCTAACTGTTTACGGATAATCAGCGTTGGCGGTTGGCTCGAAGTGACTTCAATAAAAACCTCATTATCAGAGGCTGCACTATACGTTCCGAGAGGAACGGAATAACGGTTTGATTTAAACCGTATTGTATTGTCCTTACTAATATTCCTTGTTATACTTGGGGTAATGACGCTTTCATATGAGAGTGGTGAAGAGACCGGCTGTAAGTGTTGCTTTTCGACGGGGAACACTTCAGCTGGTCTTTTTTTCGTTGTCTGATGAACATGTTGATTTCCAGTGCGATGTAACCACTGTAATGCACGGTTATTCCAATCTTCAATATTGCTAAATACTCGGCTATCTGCGAAATTTCCCTTTATGTACTTTACAACGTTCTCAATCATTCCTTTTGATTCTGGGTCTCCCTTACGACATAAATGAACTTTAAACTTACGCTCATTTACATAGCTTTGAAATTCAGAAGTTAAAAGTAGCTGACCTGAATTTTCACTTACTGTAATTAAACGATCCTGATCATACACAATTTCTTCTGTACGTCCTCCGTAAAATTGAAATGCATTTTCATGACATCGAATGGCATCATTTGTTGTAAAAGGCCGGTCCTGCCACTCCATGTATTTGTATCGAGAGTGAGCTAAGACAAAAGCGATGAAATATAGTTTAATTTCATTCTTTTCAGTTGTCTTCTGTTTCGTTTCTCCCCAATCCACCTGGATTTGCTTACCCATGGGTTGTTCAGGGATTGCTTCATATTGCCGAATTATTACTTTTTTCTCAATCTGATAAATCTCCCGCATCTCTTTCACATAGGCTCTTACTGTACTCTCGCCAACAACTAAATCGGGATAACGCTCTAAAAGCCAATCGTGGATTTGTGCTGCACTGAGATGAGGGTATTCTTCAAGCCAAGCGATAATCCAATCCCTGTAGGGATCCAACTTCTTACCTTTGCCTTGAAGCTGTTCCATGTATGCTTTTGTCTCTTCAAACGTCATTTTTAAATATTTATAAACGGTTGGTCTTGATACTTTGAGCTCCTGTGCAATTTGAGATACTTTAAACTTCCGTTGATGTAATTGTTGAATATTTAAATAAAGCATTAGCTTCTCCTCCAAAACGCTGTCCCCCCAGTAAAATAACATCTTCTATTATTTTACTAGAGTTCTAGCTTATTGAAGCAAAAGTGTAAAATTACGTTGAGCAAAAACTGTCAATTATATTCTAGCGTTTACAC
>NZ_JBXENJ010000033.1:0-2939 GCF_056836725.1 Priestia sp. 3CA3 | reverse complement strand
CGCTATGGGAAATCTCATCTTGAGGGGGGCTTCATGCTTAGATGCTTTCAGCACTTATCCCGTCCACACATAGCTACCCAGCGATGCCTTTGGCAAGACAACTGGTACACCAGCGGTGTGTCCATCCCGGTCCTCTCGTACTAAGGACAGCTCCTCTCAAATTTCCTACGCCCACGACGGATAGGGACCGAACTGTCTCACGACGTTCTGAACCCAGCTCGCGTACCGCTTTAATGGGCGAACAGCCCAACCCTTGGGACCGACTACAGCCCCAGGATGCGATGAGCCGACATCGAGGTGCCAAACCTCCCCGTCGATGTGGACTCTTGGGGGAGATAAGCCTGTTATCCCCGGGGTAGCTTTTATCCGTTGAGCGATGGCCCTTCCATGCGGAACCACCGGATCACTAAGCCCGACTTTCGTCCCTGCTCGACTTGTAGGTCTCGCAGTCAAGCTCCCTTGTGCCTTTACACTCTACGAATGATTTCCAACCATTCTGAGGGAACCTTTGGGCGCCTCCGTTACATTTTAGGAGGCGACCGCCCCAGTCAAACTGCCCACCTGACACTGTCTCCCGGCCCGATCAGGGCCGCGGGTTAGAATTTCAATACAGCCAGGGTAGTATCCCACCGACGCCTCCACCGAAGCTAGCGCTCCGGCTTCTCAGGCTCCTACCTATCCTGTACAAGCTGTACCAAAATTCAATATCAGGCTACAGTAAAGCTCCACGGGGTCTTTCCGTCCTGTCGCGGGTAACCTGCATCTTCACAGGTACTATAATTTCACCGAGTCTCTCGTTGAGACAGTGCCCAGATCGTTACGCCTTTCGTGCGGGTCGGAACTTACCCGACAAGGAATTTCGCTACCTTAGGACCGTTATAGTTACGGCCGCCGTTTACTGGGGCTTCGATTCAGAGCTTCTCCCAAAGGATAACCCCTCCTCTTAACCTTCCAGCACCGGGCAGGCGTCAGCCCCTATACTTCGCCTTGCGGCTTCGCAGAGACCTGTGTTTTTGCTAAACAGTCGCCTGGGCCTATTCACTGCGGCTCTCTCGGGCTATACACCCTACCAGAGCACCCCTTCTCCCGAAGTTACGGGGTCATTTTGCCGAGTTCCTTAACGAGAGTTCTCTCGATCACCTTAGGATTCTCTCCTCGCCTACCTGTGTCGGTTTGCGGTACGGGCACCTCCCGCCTCGCTAGAGGCTTTTCTTGGCAGTGTGGAATCAGGAACTTCGGTACTATAATTCCCTCGTCATCACAGCTCAGCCTTTATGATGAGCGGATTTGCCTACTCATCAGCCTAACTGCTTGAACGCGCATATCCAGCAGCGCGCTTACCCTATCCTACTGCGTCCCCCCATTACTCAAACGGCGGGGAGGTGGTACAGGAATATCAACCTGTTGGCCATCGCCTACGCTTTTCAGCCTCGGCTTAGGTCCCGACTAACCCTGAGCGGACGAGCCTTCCTCAGGAAACCTTAGGCATTCGGTGGACAAGATTCTCACTTGTCTTTCGCTACTCATACCGGCATTCTCACTTCTAAGCGCTCCACCAGTCCTTACGGTCTGACTTCACAGCACTTAGAACGCTCTCCTACCACTGACATCAAAGATGTCAATCCACAGCTTCGGTGATACGTTTAGCCCCGGTACATTTTCGGCGCAGAGTCACTCGACCAGTGAGCTATTACGCACTCTTTAAATGGTGGCTGCTTCTAAGCCAACATCCTGGTTGTCTAAGCAACTCCACATCCTTTTCCACTTAACGTATACTTGGGGACCTTAGCTGGTGGTCTGGGCTGTTTCCCTTTTGACTACGGATCTTATCACTCGCAGTCTGACTCCCATGGATAAGTCTTTGGCATTCGGAGTTTGACTGAATTCGGTAACCCGTTGGGGGCCCCTAGTCCAATCAGTGCTCTACCTCCAAGACTCTCACAACATGAGGCTAGCCCTAAAGCTATTTCGGAGAGAACCAGCTATCTCCAGGTTCGATTGGAATTTCTCCGCTACCCACACCTCATCCCCGCACTTTTCAACGTGCGTGGGTTCGGGCCTCCATTCAGTGTTACCTGAACTTCACCCTGGACATGGGTAGATCACCTGGTTTCGGGTCTACAACCACATACTAAACGCCCTATTCAGACTCGCTTTCGCTACGGCTCCGCCTTATCAGCTTAACCTTGCATGGGATCGTAACTCGCCGGTTCATTCTACAAAAGGCACGCCATCACCCATTAACGGGCTCTGACTACTTGTAGGCACACGGTTTCAGGATCTCTTTCACTCCCCTTCCGGGGTGCTTTTCACCTTTCCCTCACGGTACTGGTTCACTATCGGTCACTAGGTAGTATTTAGCCTTGGGAGATGGTCCTCCCAGCTTCCGACGGAATTTCACGTGTTCCGCCGTACTCAGGATCCACTCAAGAGGGAACGAAGTTTCAACTACAGGGTTGTTACCTTCTTCGACGGACCTTTCCAGGTCGCTTCATTTACTTCGTTCCTTTGTAACTCCGTATAGAGTGTCCTACAACCCCAAGAGGCAAGCCTCTTGGTTTGGGCTAATTCCGTTTCGCTCGCCGCTACTCAGGAAATCGCATTTGCTTTCTCTTCCTCCGGGTACTTAGATGTTTCAGTTCCCCGGGTCTGCCTTCAATATCCTATGTATTCAGATAAAGATACTGTTCCATTACGAACAGTGGGTTTCCCCATTCGGAAATCTCCGGATCAAAGCTCACTTACAGCTCCCCGAAGCATATCGGTGTTAGTCCCGTCCTTCATCGGCTCCTAGTGCCAAGGCATTCACCGTGCGCCCTTTCTAACTTAACCATTAGCGAATAAATGGTACAACATAAAGTTGTGTTATTTATTGGTTTGATTAAAGAAAAGTTTCACTTTTCCTCAGCAATTACTGTTATCTAGTTTTCAAAGAACAA
>NZ_JBXENJ010000032.1:0-4344 GCF_056836725.1 Priestia sp. 3CA3 | reverse complement strand
AGGTCAGTCCCCTTCGACGGCAGCTTTCTTTATCAGGCCATAAGGGAAGACGAACATTGGGATCAAAACTGACAATCCCCCCGATCTTTTGAAAACTATCTATTACTTTTATATGAGTTTGTTTCATTGGACTTTCGACTAAATCTACAGAACAAAAATGAAGAAGGTCTCCCTTATCAAACCACTCTACTTTCACCTCGTTTGGTAAGAGTAATAAGTCAGCTGAATTCCTTCTGTAAAACTGAAGTTCCTATCTCCCAATTTATCTACAGATACGAATGCCAAACCAGTCTCTCCTTCATCACATCGAATAATGTAGGAAGTATCTACCTCATTTTGTTCAAGCACATCTACTAAATAATCACCAAAGCTATTATTAGCTATTTTGGTTAGCATAACAGAATCTCCTCCGTATTTTGCAATCGCAATTGCAACGTTCATAGGAGCTCCCCCAGCCACACGTTCAAAACTAGTAACTTTTTTTAAAGACTTTTCTTTTTGAACAGGAATAAAATCAATTAATGTTTCACCAATACAAAAAACTCTTTTCAACATCTTCACCCCAAAACAATGAACAAGTGCTTGTACACTTGTTCATTCATAGTTTATTTCCAGATATCTTTTAACTTTCAATATGTTAATTCATTAATCTTTACATCTTGAACATCTGCAAATACCTCAATGCCTAATCTATCTTCAGTTGGATACATACGACTTGTCATAGTTGCTTGTCCCTCATTTGCAAATACTTCAATAGAGGATCGATCAATGAATATGCGTAAAGAAAGCTCTTGATTTGCTCTAAAAATGGTATTTCTTACACCATCTTCAACTTTACCAGACTTAGAACAATCGAGTGTCAGTGTTTCTTTGTCCAAGTGATACGTTAATACAATCTCTTCCTGGTTAATTCCACGTATTTTTATTCCAACTGATTGAGTGTTACAATGGTATTCTTACTGGTAAATACTTCTTCTAAACCAATTTGAATCATAAGTTCTCTTCCTGCCTCTATATCTACAAGTAAAGCTTTTACTAAACCATTGTTATTCCTATATATTTGCAATTATCTAACCACCTATTTCTGTAAATTGTTACGTTTTTCTTTAACACTAACTATATTTTTTTCTGTAAAATCCAATTAAAAGCTCGGAATCCCTTTTTTAGGGTTTGAATAGCTTATTTTTTATACCTAATGCGTGTTACAATACGTCTTGTATTTGACATAGAATAACCCTTTCAATTAATCATCAAGAATTTGCTTAGTATAAGTAGTAAAATTACTTAAATACTTATCTAAGATTTGCTGCAAAATACCCTGATTAATCGCTTGATAATCGTGAGCAGCAATGTTCCGAAACCCTACCATATCTTTCATTCTATACGCAATCTCACTTGTAATGATTGTGAATCTAGCATACCAAAAGCTTCTCTGCTGGTTTGAAGAAGGCCTAATCGTTCTTCAGCTATAAGAATAGGTTCTGTTCGTTCTTTTATTTTCTTTTTAAACTTTTGGCAACTATATATTTATTTTATATTGAGAAGAGTGTTATGTTTCTCACACATTCTTGCTTATTATAATCCACTTGTGACCTTCACATTCTCTAACCAGAACTTTCATAATACTATTTTTTTACTCCTTCATAAGTTCAACTAGATAAAAATTTTTGTTGATATATGTAAGTTTTTGAAGATAAATAAGTTGAACTAAAAGATTGAAATTCTGTCCTTCTTCTTGTATAATGAGTTCAACAGAAGTTCAACTTAAAAATGAGGTGTATAAACATGAAAATTTCACGTTTTAATAAAGACTGTGGAAACTCCGTTGATATGAATATCATTGATGGATACCTATTTGATTTCCCAACCAACGTTGTAGAATTACAAAAAGATGTTGCTGATTCATTTTTTACAGATGCCGTAACAGCACCAGAAGAGTTTAAGAAGCGTATCTTACTATCTACAACAATCGGTGACGAAGAGAAAGAACGTTATTTCTTAGTCGGTGATATCGCAGCAAGCCAACAACTTGCGAATAACCACATCAATCGTTTACATAACAAAATTACAAGTCATATTCCTTATGTGACATTTCTAGCTGCCATTGCATACTACCATACATTACATGCAAAAGATCAAAAAGATAATGGCATCGAGATTGACTATTTCTCTACGATGTTACCAATCTGGTTACTAAAAAAAGAAAGCACATTTGGTGAAGCACAAAAAGCAATGGCAACTCGCTTCTTAGGTGACCATGCTTTCCGTATTCATACACCAGGGTTCGAAAAAGAAATAAAAGTTTCTGTAGAAGAAAGTGCATGTTTAAAAGAAGGGGAAATTGCACGCTTTGCATTAAAGAAAGACTTAACGCTTCAAGACCGTGAAGATGCTAATGAATATATAGAATGTGAAACCGTGATGGTTGATATTGGCGGAGGATCCATTGATGTTGTTATTCTACCTGAAGGATTGAAAGCTGCAAACAGTCGCGAATCATTCCAAAGTATTGAAGGTATTCCATACTTAGCGCACATTGATAAGTTACGAAAAGAAAAATTCCCAGAGCTGTTTACCGATTTACGTGCATTTGATCAGTTTATTTTAGATAACTACAACAAACAAAAATTTGAGTTGAAGAATGAAAATACGGGTGAATCTATTGATTTAACAGCTCAAATTACATCTTCTCTAAAAGAATATGTAGAGATTTTACTAGCGAAGTTAAATGATGTGGCCCCACCACCAGCAAATAAAGTTCGTAAATATGTATATAGTGGTGGTGTTGCTCCGACACTAAAAGTAGCCATTATGGATAGCATGAATGAAAAAATCGGTGAAGAACGTACCGAGAAATATCATAAAGTGCCAGAAAATAGTCGTCACTTGAATTTATTCGGCTTAGAAATTCGAAGCCTTGGATATCTTCAAAAGAAACAAGCCGAGAAGAAAGCCGTTAAATCCTAACAGCGTAGGTGATAACCATGTCAGAGCGTCAGAACGCCTTTACGATTAAAACCAACCAGTTAAGTGATGAAGTCTATGACGTACTTGCAAAATATGCAAAATCCCGAAAATTAGGGGACTATATTTCATCCTTAGTTGTTCGTGAGCTTCATAGTTCATCTTCCAGCCAAGTAGAACAAACACATAGAACAGAAGAGCTTCTCGAACATATCAATTCAGAACTGCAGGAATTAAAGCAGTTAGCTAAAGCTAACGGTTTTGTAGGTAAACAAGAAGAGTTAGAAGACGAGCATTCAGAAAGTCAAACCCTAAAAGAAGGTAAAGTTGCCGATTTAGAACAAGTATCTGGTTCTTTAGAGGACGATGATCTCGAAGAATATAGTGATTTTTAAAATACTAATCCACTAGGTGTCCTAGTGGATTTTTTACTTTCCGTGGTTTATTGATTTTCAATGTATTTCTATATATACAGAGAGCGTGCTCAAACTAAAATAATAATGTGAATGAGGAGTTTATTTATTGGTAATAGCAATCAGTACGAGTACTTCTATTTATTCTAAATCCCCTCCTTACTTCTTTGTCTGAAGAACATTAATAATTAGGTGTAACAGATACTATATTGATAATAAAATTACGCCTAAAGTGTTAGATAGAAGGAATCGGTATAGTCATGGTATACTAATAACAAACATGGAAATGATGGAGGATATTATGACAAAACGATTAGATTTGCGTGTCGACTTTGCATTTAAATCACTATTTGGCACACATGGAAATGAATCTATTTTAGCTGCTTTTTTGAACGCAGCACTCCGTTTTCCAGATGATAAAAAAATTCAGACGGTGCAGTTATTAGATCCACATTTCAATAAAGAAAACCAAGAAGATAAACGCTCTATTTTAGACGTACACGCACAGTTAGAGAATGGAAGCCGCGTTAATATTGAAATTCAGCTTAATAACAAACATGACATGGAAAAACGAACACTCTATTACTGGTCTAAAATGTACAGTAGTCAAATGAAAGAAGGCATGGACTACGGAGAGCTTTGTAAAACGATTACCATTAACATTGTGAACTTCCGTTATTTATCTCATATTCATGATTATCACTCTACCTTTCAGTTATATGAGCGAGAGCAGAAATTACTCTTAACGGATATGCTGGAAATTCATTTCATGGAGCTACCTAAGTTATTAATAAAATGGCGTAACAGAGAGGTAGACCCCCGGGAAGATCAACTTGTGCGATGGTTATTATTACTTGAAGCATCCGAAGATGAAGAAATCACTCAGGTATTGGAGGAGATTGCGATGCAAGAAGATCAAGTATTAAAGAAAGCGATGGACGAGTGGGAACGTGTTAGCCAAGATCCG
>NZ_JBXENJ010000031.1:0-7417 GCF_056836725.1 Priestia sp. 3CA3 | reverse complement strand
CTAATCTCTAATGTAACTTTATTTTCATTTTACTATAAATTAGAATAAGAATAGACAGCTAAGCTATTTTTATAGAAATAGTCTAGCTGTCTATTCTTATTCTTGTAGAAGTATACAATGAATTTTATTATCTGTTTATCATAATACAATAAAGAAGAAATCATTTTTAGTGTTTCTCATTTTATCATGTTTTTCTTTTACTCATAGTTAGTGTTATTTATTTTGACATCCACTCTTTCAGCTCCATTAACATCTGTTGGTAACTAGGAGTTGGATAACAAAGATCTGTCCGAGTACTAATAATAGTACGATCCAATATTACATCCTGATTAGGAATAATTTTGACATCATCTTTTTTAAAGATATCTTTAATCAATTCTAGTAATGCAAACTTTGATATTTTTTTCGGTGAGTGCAAATGATAGAGTCCGGAAGTATTATTTTCTAAGAAGAAGTCAATCGATTTAGCTAATTCTAATGTTGTTACTCCATTCCATAATGCTTTTTTATAGCCTTTAATGGTACCCTTTTGTTTCATAAACCACAGAAATAAGCCAATGCCATTCTCCTTTAACTCAGGTCCTATTATAGAGGTGCGGATTGTTAAATGCTTTTCGTCAATAATTTCACCAAGCTGTTTAGATTGAGCATATACAGAGGTACCATCCGGAACATCATGTTCTGTATAATCTCCTCTTGCCCCTGAAAAAACACAATCTGTACTGATATGGATTAATTTTCCTTGATGACGTTCAACAAATTTAGCCAACTGATGTGGGAGTAGGCTGTTTACCTGAAAAGCACGCATCGGATTATGACTAGCGTGTTCATTTAAAATTCCGATACAATTAATGAGGACATGGGGCTTAATAGATTCTATAGTCTCTTCAACATGCTTAAAGTCAGTTACATCCAAGTAAATAGCATCTTTATCTTTCGGGTCTCTTGATGTACAGAAAACATCATGATTTGTATGCTGTATAAAATATTTAGTAATTACATGCCCTGCCATTCCTTTTCCACCAAGAATTAGTACTTTCATTTAGATAAACCCGCCTTTCAGCAACATCTCTCTAATTTCCTCTTTACTAATCACTTGTTTACTTGAATCATATTTTTCTAAGTTTACTTGAGCATAGTTTGAATAATATTCTTTTAAGCCTTTAATATAAATTGGAGGTAGAATCACATAATACTCATCATCATAAGTAACAGTTGTTGCGCTTTCATATTCGGATAACAGAAGCTCGTGAATTTTTTCTCCAGGTCTTATACCTAATATTTCAATTTCAATCTTGTCTTTTCCAGAAGCTTCTATTAATACATTTGCTAAGTCAATAATTCGACAAGTGGGCATTTTCATGACGAATATTTCCCCACCTAGACTTTCAAATGTGGCTTTAAAAACCAGCTTTATCGCATCCTCTAATGTTAAAAAGAAACGAGTCATCCCAGGGTCAGTAATACCGATTTTTCCTTTTTCTTGAATTTGTTTCTTGAATACATGAATAACGCTTCCGTTAGTTCCTAGAACGTTTCCTCCACGTATACAAACAAATTTAGTTTTAGTATTTAATGTGTTAGCGTGAATGATTAATCTTTCCCCCATTGCTTTTGATAAACCGTAAAAATTAGCTGGATTTGACGCTTTATCAGTGGAAATATAAACTACTCTATCTACATCACAGCTTATTGCTGCGTCTATTACATTTTGAGTACCATGTACGTTGGTTTTTAAGGCTTCGATTGGTTGATCTTCACATACAGGAACATGTTTTAAAGCAGCTAAGTGAAAGATATAATTTACGCCTTGACACGCTTCAATTAGTGCTTCTCTTTCCTTAATGTCTCCAATAATAAAATTTAACTTAGGATGATTATCAAATTCTTGCTTCATAGTAAATTGATTTGATTCATTCCTTGAAAAAACACGTATTTCTTTAGGGTTATGTGTTAGTAATTGTTTAACAAGTTCATACCCCCAAGAACCTGTGCCACCTGTTACTAAAATTGTCTTATTATTAAACACCTTTCATTCCTCCTAGTACAACTTTAATTACCTTGTCTGAAACATTTACATCACCATATCCTTCAGGGTAAGACCAATTTTTTAATTGGTTCACCATTACATGAACACAAGTCAAGATTTGGTTAGCATCTATTCCTGACAGCATGTTACTTCCACATTGAATGGTTTCTGGTCTTTCAGTTGTTTTACGAATAGTTACCGTAGGAACATAAAACAAACAGCATTCTTCTTGAACTGTTCCGCTGTCTGTTAAGACACAAAAAGCATTTTTTTCTAAATTTACGAAATCGAAAAAACCAAAAGGCTCATGAAATTCTACTAACGGATGGACTTCTAGCAGTGAAATATTTTCTATTCGAGATTTAGTACGAGGATGAATACTACATATTATTCTCTTTTGGTAAAACTCAGCTACCATATTGATGCCTTTCATGATTTCCAACAGTCGATCTTCATGATCTACATTTTCCGCACGATGGGCTGTAACCAGAAAGTAGTCATTTTCTTTTAAGGACAGTTTCTCAAGAATGCTGCTTTTTTTTATAGCAGGTTCATAATGTTTTAAAACTTCGTTAATTGGATTTCCAGAAGTAATAATACGATTTGAGGGGATACCTTCTTTAATTAAATTTTCTTTACTTTGAGGAGTATAGGGTAGATTGAAGCTTGAGATTGCATCGATAATCCGGCGGTTTTTTTCTTCTGGCACTTCTAAATCAAAACAACGGTTTCCAGCCTCCATATGAATGACTGATATACCCATTCTTTCTGCTAGAATTGCGCTTAAACCACTATTAGTATCGCCTAATATTAAAACTTTGTCCGGCTTTTCTTTTAAAAATAGCTGTTCGAGCTCTTTATACATCTTCGATAACTGTTCACCTAATGAGAGCTGCTGATTAGCCAATATATAGTCTGGTTTGCGTATGTTTAACTCTTGAAAAAATACCTCACTTAATGAAGGAGTGAAATTTTGTCCTGTATGCACTAAAACGTGCTGTGAAGCATACTCATCTAACTTTTTAATAATGAGGCTTAAACGTATAATTTCGGGCCTTGTACCCAAAATAGTCATAACTTTCATTCTTTACACACCCTATTCACCTTATTTATAAGCATAATTACCCTCTCCTAATTCGCATTCGGCCCCTTATTTATTAAAATATGCTTTTCCTTTTTTCTTGCTATAGGCTAATCTATTAATCTTCCCAATAAAAAGTGATAAGTCTAAAATAATAAGCCCTCCTCTTTAAATTAATAAGAATGATGACTGCTTTTTTGTGGTTCAATGTTTAAATCTTTCTCTGTAAGTTCTCTTCTAGTGGCTAAAATCTTATATTTTAGGCCGTCAAGTACGAATATTTAAAGAGTAAATACAGGGGGTTGAAAATCAGAAAAGACCTTGCTTCCTTTTTAAAAAGAAACAAGGTCTTTGGTGCTTAATTTTATTCTTAATACATAAAATTGTATGAAAATAGTTGTGGGAATTACGCCCAAAAATTAGTTATACTTAATCCACTCAGTACATAGTCCCAAACAGCTTCATCATTTGGGTTGTCTAGAGGTACTTGAACTGAACAAATTCCATCAATTGTCCAGTTCATATCTATTACGCCTTTTAATCCGTCTAAGGGTTGAAGTAGTAGTATATTAAATGGACCGTTTACTAATTCTGATAATGTGGTTTTTAATTCTATCGCTTCTTCTGGAGTAGCTGCTCCCCATCTAATAAATAAAACAGAAGGGCTATTCTCAATTTTTTCGAAAAATCTCGTGATACGTTGATTAAGCTTCTCCTTATAAGAAGGATACATTACAGTCCAGTCTACATTTGGAATAATAGGAAAATCATGAACAGAAATAATATTATAATGCATATCGTGAATAAAGTGAGCATTAACCGGTTCTGTTCCACCTTCTTCAGGGAAAATTGCGACTCCGTCATCAAGAAAATGAGCATATCCATCAGTTCGCTGCAGGTTTTCAAGGTCCATAAATCCACTAAATCTGTTTTGTAACAACCTACTGACATCAGCAATTGAATTAGATATCATCCAGTCTAGAGGGAATGAAAACCTTCTCCAATTGTGTCTTCTTAAATTAAGGGAGGGACCACACCAACTACCTAGCCCTAGCATTAAGTCATAAGATCCTTTAATATCCTGTAAATTCAATATAATCATCCCTTTTTATTTAGCAATTCTATTATAGTAAATGCTAAACCTTGTACATTTGATTGGACAAAGTAACTATATATTTATAAGAAAGTCTTAGTTAAAAAGACACTGGGACTTAATGGGATATATTTCCATGTGGCGCCCATCTAGTGACGTAGTAATATTCCATCTAGAACATAGTCCCAAGTCGAAACATTATTTGGATTGTGTGGTACATTGACCATACATACATTATTAATTTCCCAGTCAACTTCGGTAGGAGTCTGTATACCGTCTACGGGATTAAGGATAAGTATTCTAATCTGCGCTTTTGTAAGAGAGGATAAGATTTTTTGTAGTTCAGTTGCTTCCTCATATTTAGCTCCCCACCTTATAAACAAAATTGATTTACTGCTCATCATCTTTTTCATAAACCTGTTAATTCTGTAATTAAGATTTTTTGTGAATTTCGGATACATATCAGTCCAATCTTTATTAGGAACTATAGCAAAATCATGAGCTGAGAAGATATTGTAGTGAGTATCCTGTATAATGTAAGATTTAGTTGATTTATATAGATTTTGATTAGGAAATCTAAGCATTTTATCATTAAAATATACATAATCTCCGCTGTCATCTACTAAACTCATGTTCTCAATCTGCATAAATCCATTAAATCTATTTTGAAGTAGTCTATTTACGTCTGAAAGATATGGAGAATAGCTCCAGTCAAGTGGACTTGAGGTAAAACTTCGCAAATTTAATCGATTCAGTTGTAGTGCAGGGTTACAAGCACTACCTAAACTGATTATGACATCGTATTGTCCCTTAATATCTTGTAGGTTCAATTTAATCCTCCTAGTATTTAAATTTTGATATACATGTATTTGGTCAATAGATTTATTTAGAAGACACACACGTACATGGTGATCGGTTAATTTTCTCTTGTAATATAGAAGGCACTAATAATCGGGTTTTCAGTGCTTTTTATAACCTTTATAGATTTGTGTTGAATAAAATTGTTGACAGCCGTAATAGATCAATTCTTTAAAGGCGAACTGCTCGATTTGCATTAATTCTTCCATAAATCCAGTATGATCCTGTTCCTGGCACCACGTCGCAGGTGGATTGAATAGCAGTTCTAATTTGAAGATTGGTTTTTCCTTGAGCTGCTAGTAAGGCTGCAAGTCCGGCAACATGTGGAGCTGCCATAGAAGTACCGCTTAGATATGCGTAATAGCTGTTTATATAAGTAGACAAAATTGTTGAACCTGGGGCAGCTACATCTACCCAAGTTCCGAAGTTGGAAAAATCAGATTTTTGATCGTTGTTATCTGTGGAGGCCACAGCGATTACATTTTGATAAGCAGCTGGGTATGTTGGGGTACTAGAAGCTTCATTTCCTGCTGCAGCTATAACTACTAATCCTTGGTTCCAAGCGTAATTAACTGCATTCTCTAAAGTAATTGAACTTTGGGTTGAACCTAGGCTTAAGTTAATAACTTTTGCTCCTGCATTCGTTGAATAGGTAATTGCATTTGCGATATTGCTTAAAAGACCATTTCCACTGTTGTCAAGAGCCCGAACGGGTATTAGTGACGCCGATGGAGCCATTCCAGCAATTCCTAAACCATTTTCTGTAAGGGCTGCTGCTATGCCTGCTACGTGAGTTCCGTGTCCATTACCGTCGTTGGGTACTAGATTGCCATCTACAAAATTGTAGCCAGGCCAAAGCTTAATAGATAGTTCAGGGTGATTTAGTTGAATTCCTGTGTCCACAATAGCAATTTTTATATTTCCGTTACTAGTAGTAACATCCCAGGCATCAGGGGCTTGTACTTTTTGAGGACTGTATTGATAAGGGAAAAAGGGGTCGTTGGGGGTATAGGAGGTTTTATACGTATAGTCTGGTTCCACGTATTCCACTTCATTTAATTCACTGTAGAGTTTAATCAACTTATCAATTTTTTTATTGGAACGTAAGACCTGGAAGTCAAGATCTTTGTTGTGATGTACAAGTATACATTTATTTTTACGGTGAATATCCTTCTGCTTTTTAAAACAGATTCCGTCTTTAAATTTCACAATAATTTGGGTTGAATCTTGAAAGTTATTAGCTGCGTCTGCATTATTAATAGCTTCATTATTAATTCTAAATAGTTGCGATGAATTTTTTAGGCGCTGGATTTTTATCTTTTCTACCCGTTTTTGTTTTGAAATTTTGACGAGATATTCTACTGCATAGAATAGAAGTATAATAATAGAAACAGATAAAGGAATTGCTAATAAATTAAACATTTGTTCCCTCCTGAAAATAACACTTTTTATAGAATATTCACGACTTATTAAAAGGGTTTGGACAAAGTCTTTATTTAAACAAAGAATCAAGACATTCTTCAGCAAATCTTTGATTATTGAGTTGATTGGAAAGATTTTAAGGGAATTGATTATATACATAAAAATAGAACTTCCTTATAATGATTTAGGAAATCACGCTAAGTTTATTTTTATCTCAGTTAACATATTAAACTAGAAAAATTTCTATGATATTGGACAAGCGTACAAGCTTGTCCTTAGATCTATACATATAATAAATCAATCAACATTGAAAAGAGGGACTAAAATGATGTCTAGATGTATACCAGATGTTCCACGTTATATGCCACAGATACCGCATTGTCTACCTAAAGTGCCAAACTGTATGCCACAGATACCAAGATGTATACCTGACGTTCCGCGTTGTGTACCTAATATACCTTGCCATTCTAAACGCTAATCGTTTTCACCTTAATTTAGAGAATAGTTAATTTAGAGCAAAAAGATTAATCTTTTTGCTTTTTTTGTTTTATCATGCTTACTAATGGGTATGGTACCTTAACTTCATTGTTTTAAATAAATAATCGAACACCAACGCATTGGAATTCTAATTTTAAGTTATATCCTAATTTGCATAATTTAATTTTTATATAATATTTTAATATAAAAATTAAAAAACTATTGATTTTTATATTAAAAGAAGGTTATTATTATAAAGCGTCGTTTAAAGAGATGCTGTTTAATTTTTTAAAAAAAGTTGTTGACAACAAGTTGATAACTTGATATTATTTTAAAGTTGCTTAAGAGCAACGGTTGAACTTTGAAAACTGAACAAAGCGACAAACGTCAACGTTAAATTTTATTTTTTAATTGAGCAAGTCAAACATTTCTTCGGAGAGTTTGATCCTGGCTCAGG
>NZ_JBXENJ010000030.1:0-9529 GCF_056836725.1 Priestia sp. 3CA3 | reverse complement strand
AATTAGTCCAAGCTTTTTTTTATACGTCTGTAAAGGAAAAATCCTATCGCTGCTCCGAGTAAAGCTATAACCACACTAAAGCGAATTAGAGGAATAATAAAATCAATAAGATCTAAATATGTTGTTTCTGTTGTACTGTCATCTACCGATACAACCTCTTTATATGGAACTATTAAAACACCTAATGATATTCCTAAGATCAATCCATAGGAGAAACCCTTTTCTATAAATTTCAACAAGCAAATTGCCCCTTACTATTATGAATTTAATTACATACAATGAATATTTTAACTCAATTTTGTAGTCGATACTATATACAAATCTAGTTTCCATAATCCATATTATCGGAAATAGAAAAGCCTTAAATAAGTTAATTTAAGGCTTCTCTATAACTATTTGATAAATAAAACCATATGCTCTTCATCAATATATGTATCATTTACCTTTAGAGCCCTTACTTCTTCAGAAAAACTTTTAAAACCTAGCGATAAATAAAGATTTTTTGCAGAAGTATTCGTACTTACTACAGTTAAGTAAATCTGTTCTATATGTTCTAATAATTTTGCTTGTTCAATACACCTGGATATAAGTTTCCTTCCAATTCCCAAGTTCCTATTATGTGGAGAAACGTACATCGCTACTATATTTGCTCGATGTCTTAGCTTAATTAAACGTTCTTGTTTTAAAGTTACAATCCCGACCAATTCATTATCATGAACTGCTCCAAAGGTAAATGAGTCTAAAGAAGAAAGCTTATCTTTAAAAGTATCAATAGATAAATTCTTTTCCTCTTCATAACTAGATCCAAATGATTCAGGGTTTCGTTTTAAAGATTCTAAACGGATTTGACGATATTCCGAAGCATCTAACGAGTTTAAAATTCTAATTTCCAACGTATCCACCTACAAATTCTTTTCTTTTAATCTTACAATAAATTAAATTTAATAGCTTAGCTATAAGTGTATATTATATTCATCCCTAGTTTACATAAACACTCTTTCCGGTACACATCAAAAAAGAGAACCCTTATGGGAGTAAGGGTTCTAACGGAGTCACTTTTATAGAATATGCAACTTTTTATACATCGTTGATATGACGGAGTTCTCCTTACAGGTAGTTGAAGAGATAATGAATAAAAAGCGCACCTTTTATTCATATGTGAAAGCACACCGAGAATTGTATGAATATTAAAAATATGTTATAGTCAGGCTGTTCATTCTCGGATACGTTTGAATGACCCCTTATATGAAAGCAACCTCGTTCATTGGCCAATGCGGAGGTTGCTTTTTTCTTTCTCTCCATTTTACATTTACCTTTCTGAATACATTTAATTTGAAATCATGGAGTTTGCAATTTTGAGCAAATCATCTACTGTAATCTCCTTTTTAGTAAATTTGCTAATGCCAATTGTATAAATTAGCTTATCTCGTTGAAACAGCAATTGCTTTGCTGGAAAATAATTTGGCTGATATAAAGCTTTCGTTCCGTTTTTTAAAGTATATGAAATATCCTTAGGGCCTTTATAATCCTCCAGAGAGTTAGTAGTCTCTATGACCTTTAATTGAAGCAAGCTACTTGATGTATTGTTTCGATAACGAATAATTAACATATCTTTATCTTGTTGAGTGTCGATATGCGTAATTTCAAAAGGGAAAGTTGTGGGTTCCAATATATCCACATTAAATTTCTTCTCGTATTTATTGATAGCATGGAACTCATTCATAAAAGGGTTAGATCCATTGTATACTTCGCCAATATTTGTAATTTGAGCTTTATTAAAAGTAACTCTCCAAATGAATGCAATTCTTTCATTCGTTTTTTTCTCATCATTGAAATAACCAATAAGGATACGTTCATTTTCTTTTGAAGAAGGCAAGCCTTGAATATTGCGTAAGGGTGTGTCTTCTCGTATTTCTGGAATTTCCACGTTTGGAGACACATATTTCTGTGCTTGTTCACTTCCCATCTTTGTCAAAGAATGAACGAAGTCGTATAAGGCAGGCCTAGTGTCTGTATAAGCCAACGCTATCTGAGTTCCTGAAAATAGTAAAGCAATCGTAAGAATTAAGCATACAAGCCTTTTCATTTCTGTACCTTCCTTTTTCATCTACACCTTTGTCGTTTTCCGCGTTCGTAAACGGATTACTTACATATATCTATTTTCCCCTGTAATACAGGAGGGCCAAGCTTTTCAAGTTTTGCATTTGAAAGACGAATTTGCACCTTTACATTTCTCATATCTGCTGTAATCAAATCAATTCGACCAGCCCAAGTAGGTCCATCTTCTTCGGGTGTTGGATACATGCGGAATCGCCAACTAATTTCATTGGGTATGGTTGCGTAATCCTCATAACTATCATATTGACCGTAAGACGATGGATTCGGAAGGTGAACGCCTAAAATGCTAATATTTGTCCGTGGAAAACTAGGTGGACTGCCTAGTTGAACGTTGTAAATTAATGCTGAACCCTTAGTATTTTTAAGGTTCTTATTCACAGGTTCTAATGAAATGGTACAGGGCATTTTATCAGCTTGTGTTTGAAGTGGAGAAATAGTCGTAGCTAACAACATAAACAATATTAAAATAAAAGGTTTTATGACACTCAACTCCTAGTTTTTTATTAGATTTTCCTGTTGAGAACAAACTCATTCGAATTTTTATATTCCAGGGGTTTTCGGATGCTTGAACGGACATAAGCATAACTGAACAAGGGTATATTACCTTTATGTTTAGGAACGAAAATAACGGAGGTGTAGGGATGTTGAAGTATGTTGCTAGCTTTTTATCAGGGGTGTTATTACTTATGTGTAGTGCTGGTAATACTGCTGTAGCTCAAACTAGTTATACAGAAGTATTAGAAAAGCGCATAAAAGAAGAAGTTATCCAATATGGCGACGGTATAGATTCTTCCATTAAAGTCAAGGTGGTTAAATTAGAGAAAGTACCCAAGAAGAATTATTATACCGCGTTATTTACATTCAAATCGAACTCCTTGAATTATCTCGGAGAGGCTTCTTTTATCAAAAAGAATGGCGAATATAAACATGTAGATGGACACGGTTATAGCATAGATAAGGTAGGGCACACGACAATCACAATCGATAATCAATTGTACAACGTTATCTATGGAGAGAATACTGAAAAACAGATAGGATCTATAAATGCTGAATTAATTAACAAACCCATTAAATATTCCATCAAGGCTGTCGATTCTCCATACTTTGTCCATTTTCAGGCATTGTCATCATCTTTTAAGATGAAGGATGCCTATCCCACAAAATTAACATGCTATGACCAAAAGCATCATGAAATGACCTGGGATGAATGTGCAAGGGAATCTTAAGAGCAAAACTCTATCACCTACATTTCATCCAAAAGAGCATCTAATAGTTCAATTAGATGCTCTTTTTACTTAACGAAACTTTCTTTATAGAGGAATACTTTTATAGAATCCTTCAAAAAGGTTGCTGTAGACCCACTCGAACTTGCTTTGATAGGATAAAAAGAAGGAAGCATTGCAATGGAAGTAATCCTACATTAGACATTTTCATTCTGGTTATTTTACCTTCAGTGTATATGCTGCTCATGATCTAACAACTAGGGTCGCAGGTGTATTAGCAGAAAAACATGCTAAATCAGGTCTAGCAGCAGGATTTAAAATAAGCAAGTCGACTAATTAACACAAACAGCTACGGGAAGGAATTAATCAGATGGATTTAGAATATAAGAAAAATCTACAGTTTAAGGATCGAGAGTTAAAATATAAAAGAAAAGAACCTGAGGAGAAAATTGAATTAATTGTTTTTATTGTACTTATAAGTGTTATTTTTATTATTAAAGCTTTTTTTAAATTCTTATAGCCGTTTCTACATAAGATTGTATGAAAAAAATATAGTATGTGTATGAATCTATAACTCTGGCCACACTTAATAACGCATTCCCCCTATTCTACTAGATTTGAGAACCCTTTGCTTATATATGCAAAGGGTTCTTTTTGTTTCAACATTCCAAAATGGACAACGTCATTTTAGTTAATATAAGACATGTTACAGAAACGTAAAAAATTAACCATATCTACAGAGGAATATAACGCTTAGATAGCTAATACTCTGAACAAGTACAAAATTCCCCTAAAGTAAGGTAGTGAACTAAGATGACGGAACTTGAAAAATCCTCTATAGAAATTCAAAATAAAAAAAATATTACTTCTTACGAAAACTTTTTAGCTTTTGTAGCTATTTCGTTATCTATCAAATTAATACCTTTTGTAGAAGCAATAACAGACATAGCGATTTTAAAGCTTATATTTAGTTTTATACTAGTAGTTATATTGGTTCAGTTATTTGTACGTAATAAGATGATTTCTAACTTCCTTCATAAAGTATGTAAAAAGCTAAAAGTTAATATAGCTTTTCTGTACGTCACTTATTTAATATTTTATGTCCTATTGAGTTTTTGAATTAATTACCTTAATAAAGAAAAAGGATTATGATTAGCTACTTGTTATAAGAAAGATCAATAACTACAGGAAATATAACCATTAAATGTTCATTTTAAAAATATATTTTAGGGTGAGATAAACTTGAGAGATAAGAAGTATTTATTACTTATTCTGCTCGTTTTTTTATTATTTTCAAACGGTTGTTCAACCAATATAAGAAAAGAGCCCCCACAGTTAATAGCGACAGTAAATAAAGAAAGGATTGACGCAACTAGAGGTACGTACCAATGGAAAACCAAAAACTTCATGTCTAATACTACAACAGTTGCTGATGCTGCTTCCCCATCTCAAATAGCTCAAAATATTAAACCACAAAAAGTGAAGGGGAATTCAACAGTTAATGTAGAGTTTAATGACCAATCTCAACCAAAATTACATGCCTATCTATGGGATAAAGAAGAACGAACTAAGAAATTATCCTTAGATCAAAATCAAGTAATACTACCATCAGAAAGGGGGAAATATGTAATTGAAATTAGTAGCCAATGGCCAAATGGAGATGCCTCTTATACTCTTGTGGTCAATGTGCAATAATTTCCCTTCTTACAATCAAGTAATTTAGCTTAACCAGTTTACTTTTCAATTCTTATATTACCTTTAGCAAACAGACCAATTTTATTTGGTCTGTTTTTTAGTAAAGCCAACTGTAAAGTATACATCGTTTCTAATACGTTGCTACTTAGTATGATGCCTTGGTTCTATGACCGTTCTAAAAGAGCCAAATGCTTGCTGACTAGCATAGTTATCCTTACGTACTTGATAAGGGTATGGAAAAGCGATTAATTGAAAATTACTATCTTTTTTTACGTTGGGTAGCGTGAAACTAAAAAGTTTTCGCTCTGCCCCTGAAACTGTTGTATATATGACCTCTTGATTATCGGTAACTGTAGTTTGCCTCCAATTCTTAAGGGCGATAATTGCATATTTTAATGGTTTACTTGTATCGTTTCCATTAGAGAACCATAGTTTTTCACCTTCTTTTCCAACCATTACTGATTGCAGCTTATGTATATCATTTGTAATAAACATTTCTTCGTTTAGTCCATCTTTTACTACAACATCAGATTTTACCTCTTCTAAATTATCCAATTCTTTTTTATGATTAATCAGATAACGTAGGCTTAAAACATCTTCTAATACGGATGCTCTGTTAAGATCCATCTCTTTTAATTTGTAGCTAGGTTTTTTTATCAATAAAATTGTGAGCTCCTGTGTGTTTGGCTTAATCGGAATCCTTACACCTATATCTTTAGATGAGTTGGGGTTCATAGTAAAAAAATATTTTATGGATTCTTTCTTATTTCCAAGTTTAAATGAGACTTGTTTAAAATCTTCTAGTACGATTAAACCATATTCTCTTCGTTCATTTAAATTATGGTTTATAGAGACATTTACATTTGCTTCATCATCTTTAGGGTAAATCGTACTTCCATTATCAATATATTTCCCATCCAAACTATACAAGCCATATTCAATAGTATTAGCTTTCTGTTCCTCACGATCACCATTATGAGAATTTTGTGAGATTGTAGTGGAGTTATTTGCCCTTATGAACTTATGAAGAATAGAATAAAATGTAACCATCACAACCATTATTAGGATAATAGCGATAAAATACTTCTTCACAGCAGCACCTCCCATTCTAAATAAAAAAGATATGCTTTAAGCACACCTTTTACTTTATATTTCGCTATGTTACTTTATAACATCTTTGTAGCTTTTAAGTTTGTAAATACAATTCAACCCTGAAAAGTTATTTGCAAAGTATAAGTTATCGTTGAAGAAGAGATTTTGTAACAATCAACCTAAGTTTTTTGTTCTATATTGGTAAAAGAAAAATCCTATTACTGCACCAATTAAAGCTATAACAACTCCAATCCTAAGTAGTGGTATTATAAAATCGGATAGATCCAGATAGTTTGTTTCTTCTAAATCTCCAACAACAACTTCCTTATAAGGAACTGTAAATAATCCAAATGAAATACCTAGGATAAATCCATATAAAAAACCCTTTTCTATGAACTTTAACAAAAGTATCCCCCCTATCATATTTAAATCTGTTTACCAGTTGTACCAAATAAAAGCTCCTACGATTATTAAAGGAACACATGCCATCAATACTCCATAAAAGGAGAACTCAAATTTCTCTGGGCTGCCCATATATGACCTCATTCCAGCTCTATCCAAGCTAGGCTTCCCAATTTCTGATTCCTTTTTCTCTCTGTCGGACATAATACACAGCTCCCTACTGGTAGATATCAGTAATTTTCTTTTATAAAAAGTAATGCTTTATCAAGATTAGAGGTTCTGAAAACAATTTCTTTATCATCGAAGATAATAAAAAATGGACTTTCCTTGATACCTAAATTAGGATACTCTTCCTTTACTTGATCTAGAGAAGAAAAATATTTAACCTTTTTTAACCCCAGTATATCCTCTGAGTGATCAATACTTTTCCCTACTGCTAAAACAGAGTACTCTTCCCCTTCTGATAATAATTCCCTCGGCAGAGAAGTCGCATATTGTTTCTTCCAAGTTACATTTGAACATGCTGAACATAACGTAAATAAACATATAATGAAAAGTATGGATAACCACTTTTTCATAATGCTCCACCTTCCTCTCATTATATTCTATGATTGAATTTAAACTTTATATGATATACCACATGAGCTTATAAAATCCCTCTTATCAACAATAAAAAGCTTATCTATAGATAGATAAGCTCATGTCAGTTTAATTTAAGTGCGATTTATGTCTTTTCCTTGTTACATTTATTATTTCTCCAAAAAATAGTCCTGTAACGGCTACTGGGATAAACA
This sequence comes from Priestia sp. 3CA3, assembly GCF_056836725.1. Lineage (NCBI taxonomy): Bacteria > Bacillati > Bacillota > Bacilli > Caryophanales > Bacillaceae > Priestia > Priestia sp. 3CA3. The sequence continues at coordinate 2,205 of NZ_JBXENJ010000030.1, read as the reverse complement.
GTTTGAACGTATTAGTAGAAATATCTACACCCAGCGTTACTAAAAGAAGATAACCAAATAAAAAACCTGTTAAAATGAATGCATATTTCTTTGTGATCCCTTTCAAATAAACACCTCTTTTTCTTTATAATTACATTTTAACAGAGGTTAAGCCTTAATTCAGATTTTTATACATGCTCATCAAATATATGATCTCTTGCATTTATGAGTATTGAATTAAAGAAACTATTAATTCAATACTCCTTGTTCTTTCCATTTATCAAAATACTTTTGATAGCCCATCTCTTCTGCTGTCATGGTGTATTGTGTACCTTCCAACTCAAAAGTATGAGTTCCTGATAAGGCTTCATAATCTGGATTTTCACGTACATCCTGAAAGAGTATTTCGAATGCATTTACATCTACTGAACATGTTGTTCCATTTTTGTCCGTTTCAAGATAAATAAAGTCGACTTCTCCACGTTCTGTATGCTCTTTGAACAATAGACCAGCTTTATTTAAAGATAAATATAGTTCATTCATACTCAAGATATACACTCCTTTAAAATTCATTATTATATTCTACTTTTTAATTTACCCTTTTTTACATGTTCCATTAAATAGAAACACAAATAGTCCGTAAAAGTATACTTTTACGGACTTTTATTTTATATTAGAAATCAATATTTTTTATTGTTCGTTTAAGTTTAAAATTTAATTACGAACGTACTCTGGAATACACAGGTTTTTACGAACGTTTTTAGTAAAATAGTGCAAGTAGAAAAGGACATTATAAAAGTTAATTTAAAACCTCAGCTTATCATAAACACAAACTCCATTCCTACAACTCAAATCAACGGTAATTAGAGTCTTTTTTTATGGTTTTATAATTAGAAAACCGTTATTCACCTGTAAAGAAATAGATGTAGAAAAATAAGCATTCTCATGCATAAATGGCATAAGAATGCTGCTTTTTCTATAAATATAGGTATATACCTATACATTTCCTTTTACAATTTACTCTCTAAACCCTTATTATGGTAATGAACTCAAAATAAGGTGGGAGATGAATTTATGAGAGCAAAGATTGAGAAAGCAAACCATGTGGTAATGTTCGAAACGGCTGGTGAATTTTATGCCCATGAAGTGACTCAAGGCATTAATGTGGGTTTCTTTGCCTGTCCCTCTTGTGGAGTAAAAGTGTATCCCAAACAGGATCATTTCTTTTCCCGTGACCATGATCGCACATGTATTTATGTAAAAGAGCAATTGAAGAAAAAACTATAAACTTGTACCTTGAACTCTGTTTTTATAATTTTTTTATAGGTTAATTTATACATTTATAGTATAATATGAAAGTTGTACTTATGAACATATAAAAGGAGAGTCAGCATGAAGGGACTAAGTACGTTGAGAAAGATAGATGCAGTAGGTCGTATAGTGGTTCCTATTGAGCTAAGAAAGCTACTGGATATAGGTAAAGATGATGAAGTAGAGATTTTATTGGAAGATGATCATATAGAGATAAAAAAATACAAAGAATCTAATGAATGTCTGATTACAGGTAAGATAACGCCGCAAAATCGTAGATATGCAAATAACTTAGTTCTAAGTCCATTAGGCGCAAAAATTTTATTTAACGAAATAAAAGACAAGCAAAAAACCTTTGAATCGTAAATTCAAAGGTTTTTTAAGTGGACCTATTTTTTATGCTGTATACTTTCTAACCAGTTTTGTACAGAAGACCCTAAGCTAGTTGCTCCTACTTTTAATTCATCCATAATATAAGAAATTAAATTGTGCAGACTGTACTCTTCTTTATAAGGGTTATTTTTATTGATGAATTTCAATACCTCTTTTAATTCCTTTATTCTTTCCTGGTCCAATTCTTCTTCTAAATGGCGAGTCATGTATTCATCAACAAAATCAGAATTCCTGATACTCTCCTCAATTAAGAAAGATGCCGCTAATGCTGGAGAGCAATCTAAAGCATAAGCTAAGCGTTTCAAAATATCATATGTTTCTCCATGGCCATCTTTTAAACGCGTAGAGACACGCTCTTTCTCAATATTTTTGTATAGGTGTCTAATTGGCTCTTTGGACATATCTTCCATATACACAGTGCTGCCAAAGCTAAATCCTCTTCTAAAATAATTTGATAGGTAGTCCATTACTTTTGAAGAAGAAAGGCCTGATATACAAATTGACTCAACTACACTTTTCACA
>NZ_JBXENJ010000029.1:0-10942 GCF_056836725.1 Priestia sp. 3CA3 | reverse complement strand
TGTACATAATCGCTGCTTACATAGCCTGTGCGGCCGTTATAGTTAATTTTGTACCAGCTTCCGCTTTTGCTCACCACAGATAGTGTTTGATCTTTTACTACGCTGCCGATAATCCCGTAATTCGTTCCCGCTCCGCTTCTCACATTTAGCTTGCTTGCCGTTACTTTATATGTAACTGTTGCTGCATATGCCTTTTCTTGATTTCCCCCAATTGAGCCAAAGCCAGGCGTTACAGCCGTTGCAAGCGTAGCTGTTAACGCCATCCCCACCATTAATTTTTTCAACTGCTTTCCCTCCATTTATTCCTTATAAAATTCTACTATTTTCTATTCTTAATTCATTATCTTACCATATTCCAAACGAAGGGAAAGGGTCAATAGATGCTTTTCACACGGCCTATAAAAAAAGACAGACCTCTTTGATAGGTCTGCCTCTTTCACTATTATCCTAAATCAACGTTGTGATATACTTGCTGCACATCTTCTAAGTCCTCTAATGCATCAATCATTTTTTCAAACTGAGCTTGTGCATCTTCAGGAAGAGTTACATCATTTTGAGCAAGCATCGTTTGCTCAGCTACTGTAAATTCCGTAATACCAGCATCGTTGAACGCTTTTTGTACCGCATGGAATTGATCCGGATCAGCATAAACAATTACAGAATCTTCTTCTTCTAAAATGTCACGCACGTCTACATCTGCTTCCATTAACAGTTCTAGCGTCTCTTCTTCATCTTTACCTTCTACACCAATAACAGCTGTTGGATCAAACATATACGCTACTGATCCGCTTACTCCCATATTACCGCCGTTTTTACCAAAGGCAGCACGCACGTCTGAAGCTGTTCTGTTTACGTTATTCGTAAGAGCATCTACGATAACCATTGAGCCATTTGGTCCAAAACCTTCGTAACGAAGATTATCGTAATTTTCTTCTGAACCGCCCTTTGCTTTTTCAATGGCACGGTCAATAATTGCTTTTGGCACATTGTATGTTTTCGCGCGTTCTAATACAACTTTTAACGCTTGGTTTGATTCTGGATCTGGCTCACCTTGTTTTGCAGCCACATAAATCTCACGGCCAAACTTGGCATATATACGACTTGTATTAGCATCTTTTGACGCTTTCTTTTCTTTAATATTGTTCCACTTACGGCCCATATTGTTTCACTCTCTTTCAAAATTGAATCTAATAAAATAAATAGGCAATGATATATCCGTTTTTATTATACATCAATTCCCTCTTATCTTTCGAGTTTAATACCTAAAAAAGACAAGCAATCTTTTGGTATATTTCGTTAACTAAATAAATGAGAAAACCATTTGATAACAGGCTGAATGATTTTTGTATATACTTTTTTCAGCGGTTTGTATATACATCTCACCCAAATCCACCGTAGGGGATAGTAGATCATATTAATTATGATCCACTTAACTCCTTTCCAAAAACAGAAGAATATACGCTGACAAAATGAAACCACGGGAATAACAATTTCATTGTAAAATGGCAGCACAACATATTTCCATAGAAGATAACAAGGGTAACAAACCATGTATAAAACAGGGTATAAAACATACTTCCATATAAATCTAGTTATAGGCAAAAAACATCGTTTCCAAACGAAGAGAATAAAAGGATAGATGAGGACACTCCATAGCCAAGAAATAGGATAAACGAATAAAAAACGTATAATGTATCTCCAAATGAAATCAATGACAGGTTGAATAATTCTTGTTCCTATCCATATGAGGGGCTTAGCGATAAAATATATCCATATCTTACACAAAATTTGAAATACAAAATAAAAGGGAAAATACAAGACAAAAAAGATGCCTCGCAACACGTACTTTATACTTTGAGCTACTCCACTAATACTTTTCACTTCCTTTTTTATAAATGAGTTTCGTTCATTTACCTACTCTATTATATAAAATAAATGAAGCAAGCAAATATATTTTTTAGCTCAATGAGAATTATATACAAAAACACCCTTCTATAATAGAAGGGTGTCTAGAACCTTATTATTCTACAGTAACTGATTTTGCTAAGTTACGTGGTTTATCTACATCGCAATCGCGGTGCAATGCAGCGTAGTAAGAGATTAATTGTAAAGGAATAACCGCTGCTAGTGGTGAAAGTGTTTCGTGAACTTTCGGAATCACGTAGCGATCTTCTTCTGTTTCTAATCCTTTCATTGAAATGATACAAGGATTAGCTCCACGTGCTACTACTTCTTTTACGTTACCACGGATGCTTAAGTTTACATGTTCTTGTGTTGCTAATGCAATAATTGGCGTATTGTTTTCAATTAAAGCGATTGTTCCGTGCTTAAGCTCTCCTCCAGCAAATCCTTCTGCTTGAATGTAAGAGATTTCTTTTAGTTTTAACGCGCCTTCTAAACCTACATAATAATCAACAGAACGTCCAATAAAGAATGCGTTGCGAGTTGTTGCTAAGAATTGAAGAGCAATGCTTTCCATTTCTTCTTTGTCGTCGCAAAGTACTTCCATTGTGTTTGCTACGATTGCTAACTCTTGAACTAAATCAAATTCTAATTCAATGCCGCGTGTTTTTGCTGTTACAGCCGCTAGAATTGATAGGACTGCTAATTGAGCTGTATAAGCCTTTGTTGATGCTACAGCAATTTCCGGACCTGCATGAAGTAATAACGTATAATCAGATTCACGAGATAATGTTGATCCCGGAACGTTTGTGATTGTTAACGCTTTGTAACCTAGTTCTTTAATTTGAACTAATACTGCACGGCTGTCAGCTGTTTCTCCACTTTGAGAAATAAAGATAAACAGTGGCTTTTCAGATAAAAGCGGCATGTTGTAAGAGAATTCACTTGCTACGTGCACTTCTACCGGAACCTTCGCCCACGTTTCAATGAATTGTTTACCTACTAGGCCTGCATGATAGCTTGTTCCACATGCTACGATATAGATGCGGTCTGCTTCATCCATTGCTCCTAAAATGTCTGCATCAATGTGCAGTTCATTGTTTTCATTTTGATACTCTTGAATGATTTTACGAACAACTAAAGGCTGCTCATCAATTTCTTTTAACATATAGTGAGGGTACGTACCTTTTTCAATATCACTTGCATCAAGCTCTGCTGTGTAAGGTGCTCTTTCTACCACTTCACCATCAAGCGTTTTAATTGTTACGCCTTCTTTTGTAACAATTACTGTTTCTTTATCCATTAATTCTACGTACTGATCTGTTACTTGAAGCATTGCCATAGCATCGCTTGCTACAACGTTAAATCCTTCGCCAACACCTACAAGAAGCGGGCTTTTGTTTTTAGCTACGTAGATTGTATTTTTATCTTCGTTATCAACAAGAGCTAGTGCATAAGAACCGTGAAGCAAGCTTACTGTCTTGCGGAACGCTTCTTCTACATCTAAGCCTTCTGCTGCGATTTTTTCAATTAACTGAACGATTACTTCTGTATCCGTTTCGCTTTTGAACGTTACATCTTGTAAATATTCACGTTTTAAAATAGCGTAGTTTTCAATTACACCATTATGCACAAGCGTGAAGCGTCCAGATGTACTTTGATGCGGGTGAGCATTTTCTTGGCTTGGTACACCATGAGTTGCCCAACGCGTATGACCGATACCTGCTGGTGCTACAACACTGTTATCTACTGCCTGACGCAATTCTGCAATACGGCCTTTTTCTTTGAATACGTGTACGCCTTCATTGTTAACAACTGCAATACCTGCTGAGTCATAGCCACGATATTCTAACTTTTCAAGACCACGTAATAAAATTTCTTTCGAATCTTCTGTTCCAATATATCCTACAATTCCGCACATAGATAAAATCCTCCTTCATGTATGAAAAGAGAGTCTCTTTTCATCATCAATGATTATCATCTCAATGCTTTTGTCCAATAAGTCACCTCATTGTTTTTCACATCAAGTTTTCGGCCGTGATAATCAACAACCGGGAGGCATCCGCCGATACTTCGATAAACCTCCTCCTCGTCAACTAAGTCGTTTCCGTCCCTTTACTTAGTTCAGGCGCTTTGTATTCACTTTTAAAATAGATTGTTCACTCCTTTACATAAATTAAGAGACGAACAGATTTAATATTACAATAAGAAGTGAGAAAACGTCAATTATCTTCTTTACTATCTGTAAAAACAGCCTTTAGCATCAGATAATTTCCAAGAATTTTTCTCAACAATATAAAAATATGCATAAGCAGCTTGAAACGTCACCGCTTATGCATATAATTAATGAATTACTCTAAGCCCATTTCTTCTTTTACTACTTCTACGATACGCGTTACATAAGTTTCACATTCTTCTTGTGTTTGTGCTTCAACCATAACACGTACTAACGGCTCTGTTCCTGAAGGGCGTACAAGTACTCGGCCATTACCGTTCATTTCTTTTTCCACTTCTTCAATAACCACTTTTACCTTCTCGTTATCTGTAACATGATGCTTATCCGTTACTTTTACATTTACAAGAAGCTGAGGATACTTCTTCATTTCAGCTGCTAATTCTGATAAAGGCTTTTTCGTTGCTTGCATAATGTTTACAAGCTGAATAGCTGAAAGCATACCGTCACCTGTTGTGTTGTAATCTAAGAAAATAATATGACCTGACTGTTCTCCACCTAGGTTATATTGATTAGCTTTCATTTCTTCTACTACATAACGGTCGCCTACACCCGTTTGTGCACTTTCAATTCCGCTAGCTTCTAGTGCTTTATAGAAGCCTAAGTTACTCATAACAGTAGAAACAAGCGTATTTTTCTTTAAACGTCCTTGCTCATATAAGTACTTTGCACAAATGAACATGATTTGATCACCGTCTACAATCTCGCCTTTTTCATCGATTGCGATTAAACGATCTCCGTCTCCATCAAATGCTAACCCAACATCCGCTCCTTTTTCTTTTAAGAAGGCACTTAATGCTTCCGGATGTGTAGATCCTACACCGTCATTGATGTTTAATCCGTTTGGTGATGCCCCCATTGTAGAGATATCCGCATCTAAATCTGCAAATAAATGTGCTGCTAACGATGACGTTGCTCCGTGCGCACAGTCTAATGCAACATGAATACCTGAGAAGTCTTCATCAACCGTTTGTTTTAAGTATTGAAGATATTTTTGTCCACCTTCGAAGTAGTCATTTACCTGACCTAAATCTCCCCCAACAGGTCTTGGTAATTGATCTGTTTCACTATCCATTAACGCTTCAATTTCATTCTCTTGTGCATCTGACAGTTTAAATCCATCTGGACCAAAGAATTTAATTCCGTTATCTTGAACTGGGTTATGTGAAGCAGAGATCATGACTCCTGCTTGTGCGCCAAGTGCTTTTGTTAAATACGCTACCCCTGGAGTTGAAATAACGCCTAATCGCATAACTTCTGCACCAATTGAAAGCAAGCCTGCAACAAGCGCTCCTTCTAACATATGACCAGAAACGCGTGTATCGCGTCCGATTAATACCTTTGGTCGCTCTGCATCTTTTGTTAGAACGTAACCACCTAAGCGTCCAATTTTAAAAGCAAGCTCAGGAGTTAATTCACTATTGGCAACTCCTCGTACTCCGTCTGTTCCAAAATACTTACCCATTAATTTTCTCTCCTTCATGTCAAAACATTTAGTTTCCTGATGTATTATCTGTCTGTCCATCTACGGGTGTAGAATTTTCATCACTTTGATTACTACTATCGTCACCAGTTTCTGTATTATCTGTTGGTGTATCTGTATTGTCTTCAGGTGTATCAGTCTCTTCGCTTGGTTTATCAGTTGAATCACCTGAATTTCCCGTCCCAGGATTTGTTCCTGATCCTGATCCAGTTCCCGTGTCTGGCTTTGTTTCTTTATCGCTCGTGCTTCCACTTGTTTCTTTATCCGTTTGCTCATCATTTGTCCCTGATTGTTTTTTCGCTGTTACACGAACTTTTGCCTGTTTAGTCGATAGTGTTGATGTAACAGAGTCAGGACTATTTATTATAATAGGAACCGTGTGCTCCCCAGCAGATAAATTCCCTACATTCGCTGACAAGCTAATGCCGCTTTTCGTTAACTTATCTAAATCAGATTTTGGTCCTTTTACATCCGCATCTACTGAAGTAGGAGAAAGCAGTTCATACGTGTACTTTGAGGATTGACCAGTTAAAGAAACCGGCAAATTCTTAAATGACTTAGTCTCAGCTGCACTTGCGTCCGTTTCTTCTGCGTCTTTCTCATCACCTTGTTTGTCTACTTCCACATGAACGGTAATTTGTTTAGGACTTACACTATCTATTCCGTCTGGAACAGGGACATTCACCTTAATATCTTTAGATTTCGTAATACCGGTAACATCGACTGGAATATTATCAATTTTATCGATTTTTTCTAAAGAATCAGATGGACCGATAATTTTCACGGTATCTGTTTTAGGCTCTAGCTTCGTAATGTTGACACCGTCGCCTGGCGTGCCTTCTTGAATCACATCGATCGGCACTTTTTTACTAATATTTTTCACCGGGATTGTTACATTGACCGTTTCTGGTTGAACTGTTACATTCAATTTATTTAAATTCTTGTCTAATGCGACAACAGTTGCTTGTTTCGTCACTGTTTTTGAAGCATTATCTAAATCAATAATAGCTTTTACATAAGCAACTTGGTCTAATTGACTTGATGCGCCCGTTACCGTGACGGCTCTTGGGCTAACGGTTGCTTCCCCTGCTTCATACCCATTTTTGACCTTATTTTTATCATAGCTTGCCTCTACTGAAAACTGTTTTGAATCGCGTTCTTCAATTGTTACATTTACAATATCAGGCTTAACCACTACGTTTAAATTATCAGAGATATTTCGATACTGAACCTTGACTCTATGCTGCCCTAAGCTTAAATTATCAAGGTCAATATAAGCTTGATAATCTTTTTGTAGCTTTGTTTGAGCCAAAATATTTTTAGGACCTTCCAGTGTCATAATGACCGTATCCGGAACACCTCTTACAATTCTGTTCTTCTCATTGTAGGATACTTGAACCGGAACATCTGTTAATGTTTCTACTCCAGTGTTGGCAGAACTGCTTCGGTTCAGAATTTTATTTGATGAACTGGCACCATCATCTAAATTAACAGATAAATATAACATGAAGGCTAACAGCAACGCGATAATTTTCATAACCCACGATCGATTCATCAATTTATCCATTCTTCTTCAACCTCCATTGCCAACGAGTGGAAGAAGTTGCTTTAGAAGTTGTGACTAATTCTTTTTCTAGCATTTCTCTTAATGTATCAATGGTCAATTCACGATACAATTCACCGTTTTTGGTAACGGAAATGCCTCCAGTTTCTTCAGATACAATGACAGTCACACTATCTGTTACTTCACTTATTCCTACAGCAGCACGATGGCGAGTACCTAATTCTTTTGAAATAAAAGGACTTTCAGATAAAGGTAAGTAACATGCTGCAGCGGCTACTTGATCCCGCTGTAAAATAACCGCTCCATCATGAAGTGGTGTATTCGGTATAAATAAGTTGATTAATAATTCAGAAGAAATATTAGAGTTGAGCGGTATACCTGTTTCAATATAATCACCCATACCCGTCTCTCTTTCAATTGAGATCAATGCACCTATGCGTCTTTTAGCCATATAATGCGTTGCTTTTATAATCGCCTCAATCGTAACGGTACGTTCATCTTCTTCAGGCAAATTACTGCGTGAAAACAAACGTCCTCTCCCAAGCTGTTCAAGCGCTCGGCGCAGCTCTGGCTGGAAGATAATAATAATAGCTAAAAATCCATACGTTAACGCTTGGTCCATTAACCATTGCAACGTATTTAGTCCAAGGAAGTTACTTATAAAGCGGACAACTAAAATTACCGTGATTCCTTTTAAAAGCTGTACTGCTTTTGTACCTCTTATGACCATAATTAATTTATATATGACGAACCATACCAGGAGAACATCAACAATTTTTCCTAAATATGAGAGGATTGGCAGGTCTCCAATAGGCATCTTCTCACTTCCTCTATATATGTAATAAAGATAACATAACCGTTTTATTATACCATAAAACAAAATTACACTGTAAATTACATCTTATTTTTAAATCCTTGTTCCTATATAATGTAGCCTTCTTTTTATATAAATAAAACCATCCACTGTTCCTCTCTAACAAGATAAGCGGACGGTTTTATGTTTAACTATTAAAAGTCAACAGCTTGCTTGGCATGAGTTTTGACGTTATACCATACCCAGTCAAAAATCTTGTCTAACTCTTCAATATTGCCTGTCACTTCTCCTGCAGAAGCTAGATACTTATCACCATGTATAACAGTAACGTTTCCATCTACTTTTCCTTCAATTTTAATATCGCCATTTCTCACAGTAATATCACCTTTGACGGTCTCACCTTTTGGTACAACGACTGTTTTATCGTGAATGACCAGGTTCGGCTGCTTTGAAACAGAAAAGTCTTCATCCGTTTCCCAAGCTGAAAACACCGTGCCAGACATTAACAACACAAATACAGCAGCTGCACTAAGAATCGGATGGTTTGTAAACCATCTATTCATTCGAATTCGATTCTTCTCACGTGGTAACCCGGCCATAACACCTGCTGTAAAGTTCATAGGTAATTCTATATGAGAAGTGCTTTGCACAAATGCAATCGTTCTTTTTAACTGATGCATATGCTGCTGACAACCTTTGCATTGGTGCAAATGCTCTTTTAATAACAGTTCATTTTCTTTTGTAATATCTCCATCTAAATGCTCATGAATGAGGCTTACATACATTTTTGGACATTTCATTCTTAGTTCACTCCTTACAAGTGGCGAAGTCGATTTCTTAAAGCTTCACGTCCTCTGTGAATTCTAGTCTTTACCGTACCAAGAGGCAGGTCTAAAATATCGCTGATTTCTTTTAACGACAGCTCATCTATATATTTTAGGACAATGACAGTTCGATATTTCTCAGGTAGCTTTAATATTTCCGACTGAATGAATTCTTGCAATTCTACTTGCTCTAGCTCTTCCTCTGGTAAGGCCTGATCGGCAGCTATTTGAGAGTACATATTTAACCCGTCGGTCCCGGCTACTTCTGCATCTAAATAATAGTCTGGCTTTTTTTTACGAATTCGATCAATACAAAGATTTGTAGCAATTCGATATAGCCAGGTGGAAAACTTTTTACTCGTGTCATAGCTATGAATATTTACATAGGCTCGAATAAACGCTTCTTGTGCAGCGTCTTGCGCTTCTTCCCGGTTTCCTAGCATTCGATAACATAGATGAAAAAGTTTATCCTTGTGATATTCTACTATGTCAGCAAACGCATCCTGGTCACCTTTTTTTACTTTTTTTATTTTTCTTTTTAATAATAAATCCATGTAACGGTTACCTCCGCCCATTGCGGGATAGTATATATACGTGTACTTTATCATAAAGTTTCACTTATGCTTAATTATTTTAACAAAAATTTGTCAAATACGTTTAAAAAGATCGTACGTAGGTTATGTAATTAGTATAGATGAAAAGAAGAGGAGTGGAAAGCTTGACTCATACAAAAGAAAACCTTTTGAATCAAATTGAAGAATGTAGAAATAACATGGTCACTCTTGCAGCAGAAAATCCTTTATCATCACTAACAGTGGTGAGAGTAAGCTCAGAGCTAGATGGTCTATTAAATGAATATGAAAAGTTTTTCTCTATATAAAGAAGCTCTAGAATCTGAACTAAGAGCTTCTTTTTTTTACCTTCACATATGTTTCATGTACCTTTTGGTAGGCAATAATGTTTTATACTAATTTTTCTCCTAAAAGTGAGCCCATTAATGCAACAGCTACGGTAGCTGTTTTATTCCGCTCATCTAAAATAGGATTCACTTCCACAAACTCGGCAGAAGTGATTAGCTGAGATTCTGCCAACATCTCCATAGCTAAATGACTTTCTCTGTAGCTTATTCCACCGATAACTGGCGTTCCTACTCCAGGTGCATCATGTGGATCCAGTCCATCTAAATCGAGTGATAGATGAACGCCATCTGTTTTATCACGCAAATATAAAATTGTTTCTTCCATTACTTTTGTCATACCCATTCGATCTATCTCATGCATCGTATACACTTTAATTCCTTTTTCCTTTATTAGCTCTTTTTCTCCTTCATCTAAAGAACGGGCTCCGATAATCACAATATTCTCGGGCTTGACTTTAGGGGCATAGCCACCAATTCGAGTCAATGCTTCGTCTCCTATACCTATACTTGCCGCCAATGGCATACCGTGAATATTTCCGGAAGGAGACGTATCTGCTGTATTTAAATCTCCGTGTGCATCATACCAAATTACGCCCAAATTTTTATAATGACGACTTACTCCTGCTAGTGTTCCGATAGCGATGCTGTGATCTCCCCCTAGCACTAAAGGAAACCTTTTATTTGTAATAACATCACTTACGGTCTGAGCAAGTCTTTCGCTAGCATCCGCTACAGCTTTTAAATTCTTTAAGTTTGTATTTTCATCACTATGTACTCGTTCAGCTAAGGCAATTTCAATATTCCCTTTATCTTCTACACTATATCCAATATTCTCGATGCGTTCCATAACACCTGCATATCGTATCGCACTTGGCCCCATATCGACCCCTCGGCGAGTTTGACCTAAATCCATTGGTACTCCAATAATTGAAAGCTTATTCATAATATGTCCCCCCATCACAAATGTTGCTACTCTCTTATTGTAACGGCTAAATGAGCGATGGCTCAACTCGACACTTTTTTGAATATATATACAATTCTAATTTGTAGAAACTACACAAAAAAACCTTTAAGCAAATTGCTTAAAGGTTGTACGTTTATATGTATGGTGGAGCCTAGCGGGATCGAACCGCTGACCTCCTGCGTGCAAGGCAGGCGCTCTCCCAGCTGAGCTAAGGCCCCAATATGTTTTTTTATATAGAA
>NZ_JBXENJ010000028.1:0-11089 GCF_056836725.1 Priestia sp. 3CA3 | reverse complement strand
CTGGCGCCACTGGAGCAACGGGCGCACCTGGTGGTAATACAAAAGTTATTTTATTTAGTGGGGTTAATACAGGTTTTCAAAGGGTAGCTGGATCTCCAGGTTCCAATTCTCAAACAATACCTTATGTAACAGGTGGAGCAGGTAGTATAGTAGGGTTTTCGGCATCAATATTTGTCAATAATTTATCACCTGGAACCTACAATTTTCAAATATGTTCAAATGTGTTTAATAACGCTGCAGCTCCCGCGCCGGGTAATATTATATCTACTATTTCATTAGTAGTAACTGCGACAACAAGTGGAACTTTTAAATTTGCTGTTCGTCCTACTAGTGTAGGACCACAACCTGTGTTTGTTTCAAACTCGGGGCCTTATGTTGCAGCACCAGCTACAGTTACATGGACTAGTAATGTTCCAGGAAACCCAGTGACTGTTGATGACGCTATTTCATTATATTCGAACCCTACTCCTTCATCAAACGGAGCGTATAATGTATTCTTTAATACTAATATTTAAACAATGTGTGTATTTGAATTCACTCCTTTAGAATGAACAGTTTAATTAGGTTAAAAGGATTGCAAATATCTAAAAAATAAAGTGCTTATCTTTTACTTAGGTGAACGTTTTATTTTTTAGATACTTATTGTATTTTTTTATAGGATTTAAAATTATATATAAAGCATGGCAAGCAGAATCTATATTGTAATATGGCGAAGAGTGTCCATCAATGAGTGTAGTGATTTGAAAGGTTCTAGATAATTTATCATATATTAATTCAATCAAATCAGGTATGGTATGTGTAATAGAGCTATTTTCATATTCAATTAGAGTGCTAAGCATTTTTTTTATTTGGGTTATGCTCATAGAGAAATGTACCCCTTCCCATTATGAGGAATTTTCAAGTGCAAAGAGACCAAATAATTTATTTTATTTGTTTCTTCCTTCACACTAACATACTAACTTGGCGAAAGATGTCTTTATCTGTAGCTTATTTTGTCTTTATGGCTACCTAGAAGCCGTTTTATGTTAACTGAAAAAACCAAACATATAATGGTGTTTTTTAGTTCAATTCATAGTAAGTGCATTTTTAAATTCATGTGTATATAAAAGGTATTTAGTCTAAAAGATGTATGTAATATATATCAATATAATAGGCGAACCTCTTACCGTTAGTAGGAATAAGGTATAAGAGCCGATTTTAAATAGGTAAATATGTTCAAAGAAAGAGCGATAGAGAATGTCTTCAGATAACCATTATAAACTGAAAAAACGGGGAAGATGTAAACAGTATAAAGAGAAAATAGAAACCCCAAAATACGATGATTATAGTACATGTGATGACTGTAATTGTGAACATGAGTATTGCCCGGCATGTATGACTTTTCCCTGTAATTGTCAAGAACAGAATCAAAAATCTGTTCAGAGTCCGATTCAAGAAGGACCTGATCAGGAACAAAGTCAGCAACAAGACAATAACCAAACTCCTACTCAGGAAGGTCCTGACCAAGAGCAAACCCAACAACAAGACAACAATCAGACACCGACTCAAGTGGGACCTGATCAAGAACAAACACAAGATCAAAACAACATCCAAACTCCTACCCAAGAAGGTTCAGTTATAGAACAAGATCAAACAACTACTCAAAACCCTATAATAACAGGTCCAGCACCAGAACAAACAGCTACTCTCACTTCTGATCCAGAGACTATTCAGACCGCAACAACAAATCCTATCCAAACAAACACTCAAAATCCTGTTCAAACCTTAGAAGGTCAAACTCAAACCCAAGATGAAGAACAAACACAAACATTAGGCGATCAATTTCAACTTCAAAGACACGGTGATCAAACACAAGGAGATCAATCCATTGGTGGCCATACAAATAGTTCTCCATTAAATAATAGTCAAACCATCTCAACCCCTGTAACAGTCAGTGGTGTCACAGTCAGTGTTCCTGTAACTGTCCCAGTGACCGTAGAGTGTGGATGTGGTAAAAAAGAAAAATGGGAGTGTGAGAAAAGAGAGAAAGAAGACTGTAATAATAAAGGGTGTTCTACAGGCTGTGATTGCTGTACAGCCTCATTAGCTGATTTATTAAACAGAGTGAAAAGTGCACAGTCTACCATAATTTCTCCATTAGATAAATTAATTAATGTATATGTAAATAGCACATCTATAACTCCAAGTCTCATTCCTAATCAAATCATTACAAATGTAAATGATTGCTCTACTGCAACCTTCCAAAACGGGTTAACTAATTCCTCTCCTACTACATTAAAACTTGATAAAATTTCTGGTATAAGTGCAATTAATAATATAGGCTCAACTACAGACATTTTTGACTTCCTTCTTTCTTTTGCTAATACATGCACGACATTAATTCCGCCGAATAACGGTTATCCATGTGGTTGTGGTTATGACTCTACAAATAAATCTTGCTGTTGTAATACACTCGAATCAGAATTACGAGCAGCAGGTAGTTTTGGCTTAAGTATAAATCTATTAATCGAGGGAAACACTTCACCGTTGCCTAGTCTTTTTGTTCTCCAAATATGCGGATGTATAGGCTTCTTTGTAGATAGTCTTACAGCACCAACTACGATTTATGCTTTCTCATTATGTGCTATTGAGGGTATTACCGTTCCCCCTCAAGTGTTGCCATGAAATAAATAATTTTATGATGGACTATATGAATTTAAAAAAGCTCTCTATTTGTATAGAAAGCTTTTTTAAATTCATATAGTTCTGTATCATATGGATTATTTCAGATTAGGTATAAATGATTATTTTTTTATATAAATGGATGCTTGTCCATTTCAACCTTTATCTTTCAACATACAATATACTATCTTTTTAAAAGTGAGGTGAATTGTATGGACGATAATTTACTTCAGTTTATTCAAAACTTGTTAGGAAATGTAGTTAACTTAGTAAATACACCACTTAGCATCGCCACAACTAGCTTACAACAAATAATCAACCCTTTAATTCAAACACTTCAATCTTCAATACAGTCGATTACTTCGTCTCTTACTCCCCTTATTCCGGTAGTTGGCGAAGTTGTAGGTGGAACAATTACTTCATTACTTCAATTACTTCAATATACTTTGCAAACTCTCACTAGCTTACTGGCTTCTATTCCTTCATTGGCATAATTGGACAAGCTATAATAATAATTCATTTCTATTATCGTTTAAAAAAGCAAAGAAAATATTTTCTTTGCTTTTTTTCTAAACGGTTGTCTTATACCAAATTATATTTATTTCATAGTATGTACTATAAGGTAATTCGCAATTAATAAATGCTAAAACTTAGTACAGGCTGTTCCCCCTTAGTAAACGAGAGTCAACTTAAGTTGACTAAATAAGCCTTAAGGCAATTAGAGGAGGGGAAATGTATGTGTTTTTGGAATTTCTTTGGTTGTGGCTGTAGACGTCGCTGTAGATGTGGTTGTTGGAACTATAATAACAATTATGGCGGTTGTGGTAACTACGGTGGTCACGATGGATATAACAAAGGCGGCGATTATGGCCATAATAACTGCAAAGATGGTTATGACGGTCATAAAGATCATCATTCTGGTTGTAAATGTAAACGTGACGGTTATTCAAATTATTAATTTTATAAAGAAAAAGGCTTGTTCTTATATTCGAACAAGCCTTTTTTATTAACGTTCAATTTCTGGTCCTTGATTTTTAGATCTATTTATATTGCTACTTCTCATTCTTCTAAGTTGATGCCTTTGTTGTGCCTGTTCTTGGGTATCAACAGCTTGTTTAATAGCATCAAAGATGCCTGAGACTATTTCTGTGACGTGTTCTTTGACTTTTATGTCTTTTTCTATAGTTGGTATTACGTTTTGCTCAAGTTCTCTAATTTCGGCTTGTCGCTTGTTTAAATCATCTGGTCCTTTATATCCTTTTTCCTTAAGGTTATCTCGGTAGTGATTTGCTTCATGCTGTAATTCATCATAGTACTGACGTGCTTTCTTTGAAACCAAACGTTTAGCTGCTTCACCAGGGCTATTTTCTAATTCATTGAGCTCTTTCTCTGTTTTTTCAAGGCTAGTAACTTGGCTTTTCATTTTATCTAGATGATTTTTTTCCATTTGAAAGATTTTTAGATCTTTCTTTAGTTTATATAGGTCATCTTCTTGATTTTTAATTGCTTTTCTAATCACATCTAACGTTACTGGAGTCTTTTGGGCCATATCTACATGTTTTTCTAGTTTTAATGCATTTTCATAGCTTAAATATTTTCCAGCTGTCTTTAAATCAGGATAATGAGAGCTAACTTCACGTATTTTAACTTTTTTAATTGCATCTTCTGCTTGTAATAATACATTGGTTTCTACTTGAATCTGTTTTTTCTCATACTTAATCTGATGCAGGCGGTCCTCTTTCTTTTGAGAGAAGTCTTGATAACGTTGATAGAACTCTTCCTTCGTTGAAAAACGAAGAGATTCTTTATATCTTTCAAGCCCATTTACATAGGTTTTTTTGTTACTTTCTAGATCAGAAATTTTATCAAGATGTCGACGCTTCATCATGTTATTTTCTTTTAGTTTAAACGGATTAAGAGACTTTTTAAGTTCATCTACTTTTTCCTCATTTTGCTGAATTTCACAATTTAAATCTCTTATACGGTCATAGTAATTGCTGGCGTTTAGGAATTGCTGCTGTTCTGTATGCAAATGGCGTTCAATTGGGTCATGACGGTTGCTCATTTTGCTCAGTTCTTCGTGGCGTTTGGCAATATCTTCTAAGGAAATAACCTTTTTACCTAAAAGAGATGCAGCCTTTTGAATATACGTCTTTTCGATATCTGTAGAAAAGGCAAATTGTTTCCCTTTTTCTTTCATTTTTTGTACATGTGCTTCTTTTTGACGACGATAAGTTTGTAAATCAATGACAGCTTGGTTGTACTCTTGGCGCTCACGGTTCACTTGGCCGCGGTCGCTTTGTTTGCCTTTCTTCTCCATGTCATGTGCGACATGGCCTAAATGAATCGTTGGAAGAACTTCAAGGCCACGATTCTCATGAGAAAGGTGCGTAATACGCTCGTTACTTTTGGCTTGTTCTAGTGCTTGATTGGCATAGTTTGCCCACTGTTCACGAATAGATAAGCAGCCTTCGCTATTTTTGACGTACCCACGATTGTTTTCTTTGGCATTGGCAAAGTCCGCATTCCAGTCACGATTCTTTTTGCCGAAACCATCTTGATCTACATTTCTCATGGTTAACATGATGTGAGCATGAGGATTATTCGTATCGTCACGATGGATGGCGATGTCGGCCACCATCCCTTTTTGAACAAACTCATTTTCGACAAAAGACTGAATGAGTTCTTTTTGTTGGTCGTGATTTAACTCAATTGGCAATGCAATATTTAATTCTCGTGCTAATTGTGAGTCTTTGCGTTTCTCTATTTTTTCAACTTCATTCCATAAACGGTTCCGATCTTTCATCCATTCTGGAGCATTAGCAGGAGTCAGAATCATGGTTTCTGGTTGTACATCACGAGCATAAAATTTTTGCTCGTCCGTGCGTTCATCATGTAGTTTTTCGCCACTACGGTAAGCAGCTGCAGCGACAGCTGATTGTCCTTTTGAACGGCTGATAATTTGCATCGACAAATGGTAAATAGCCATGATTCGTTCCTCCTTTCTTGAGAATGGGTTTATGTTTTAGGAATAAGGTGATGAGAGCACGAAGTGCGTTAATCACCGTTTTTAATGAAATCATCATCATGAACACCAAAGGTGTCAGATGGTGGTTTCATCTTTGCCGATAGGCAAATAAGTTTTATGAAATTCGCCATCTAGGCGAATGGGTCTTTGGTTTTGTCTTTTCGTTCCGAAGGAACCGCACACATCGGTACGATGTATAAGTGCGCCCTTATCTCTTTGATCTAAGGGAATTATACCATATCCTGGTGAGAGAATCTATGCTAAAGATACCATTTTATCTCAATTTTTGATATAATCAAATCAAACATTAGAGAACATAAAAAGGAGATGAAGATGGATGACGAAGAAGCGAACAGATGAGGAGATTCTTCAGGATTTAGAAGAGAAAATTGAGAAGATGAAAGCGAAGAAACAACAAGTTGAAGCACGTAAAAAGGAAAAAGAGAGAAAAGAAAGAACAAGACGACTTATTCAAGTCGGCGCGATCTTTGAGAAATACTTTGAGATTCAAAATGAAGAAGAAGCAGAAAAGATTGCGAAGGCATTGCAATCTTATGTAGGGAAAAATAAAGATAAGATTTTGCATCATGATGTAGTTGTAAAAGAAAAAAATAAAGCAGAAGCTGAAGTAGCTACTGCCGAAGAATAATTTATATTGTAAATTATAAGAGTTTCAAATTGACTATTTTAGCTTGAATAAACTACTCAAACTAAAATAGTCAATTTGAAACCTTGTATTTCTTATACTACTCAATATCAATTTCTCGTTCTTTATTTGGAAACTCAACTAGATTGTCTGTTATTTCTTTCTTTTTTGGCTTTTGAGTTTTTGGTTTTTTGACTACAACCCCTTCAATCTCATCCCCATTACTATCTACTAAAGTCACTAACTCTCCATCAGCATTTCGGAAATTGACATATAAATTCGTTTTTGAAAGACTTACCTCATACTCGTCCATCAACCCTTGTAATGTACTGGCAATAAGTTCAGGTGTAACTGGCTCTTCAAATTTAATCCTCATTTTCCATCACCTTATTTTTGTTGTAACTGACACTTATATATTAGTCTGGTATATTATCTCCAAAACTCCCACCACTTCTTTTTGCTTTCTTGCTGAGAAGCAGCCACCATTTTTTTGGTTTCCCTAATGTCCCGCATAACTTGAATAAGGATCTCGTCTCTTTTTTCAGTTCCACCATCGTCATCCATTCTTTCAAGCAATGTCTTCTTTAACTCATAAACTTCTTGGCTTTGATTATCTTTAATAGCCTGTATCTCATTTTTAAATGTTTGTTCTTGATCCTGAAGAATCCTTACAAAGCGCTGTTCCTGCTCTTTTAAAAGCACATTCACTAGCGTCATGACGTCATGACTACTAGTATCTTTTTCGGTCATGACGTCATGACCGTCTATGTCGTTCCCAGTCATGACATCATGACCCATTGGCTCTATTTGCTTCTTGTTGGCCGTCCCTATTTTCCTTGCTACAGACTCAATGGTCATACCGTCATAACTGATTAGCTCTAAAAACATCTCTAAAGCTTTTATGTCTTCCTCTGTAAAAAGGCGATGCCCTAAATTGTTTCTTCGAAAAGAATACCCTTCTTTTTCAAGGCTAGAAACATACTTTTTAAAGACAGAATCCTTGAGATCTAACCTCTTTAAAACTTCACCCGTTTTATAAACAAAGTTATTTGTCTCAGACATAACGTCATGCCCCCTCTCTAATTCATTCGTCATGACATTATATTAGCCCTTCAATTAAAGAACTGGCAAACGAATATATTTAAAGAATACTATGATGAACGACGGCCATCTTACTTTGAAATCAGATCTGTTTTCAAGAAGTCTAGTCATAGATTACCGCCATAAAGATGAACTTTGGCTTAAGAGGCCATACCTTATACCCTCAAATGTAAAGGTTGGTTTTTAAGATTTTTAGTACGTTCAATAAAACTATCTACAAAGCTGGCCATTGCTTTTGTGTCTTCACGTTCTGAAAGTTGGTTATAAGCAATAGCGTAAGCTACTTTGTGCAATTCTTCAGAAGAAAGGTTACGTCCCTGTTTTATGTAATCTACAAGTTTATCAAAAGCAATATGAGCAATTTCTTGCATAATAGTTTTATCAACTGATACACCAAAGTTCTTCATTGCAAGCCAAATACGTCCATATAGAGACTTAGTTTCATTACCAAAGAAAGCTTGATATTGTTGGAGTCTTTTAGGAACCATTTTTATATAAGGTTTACGTTTAGATGTTTCTTTACTCATATTTAGATGTTTAATATTATGTATTTGTTTTAAAAAGGTTTTGTTTTTTTGGTGTTGCATTTTTGAGTTTCCTTGTGTTGCATTTTCTTCAATTTGATGAATTTCTTTCACTGGTTCATCTTTTTGAACTGGCTGAATAATGATAGCGTTACTTGTTTGTTTCATGTCACTGCTGCGTTTCATTTCTAGCTGTTTAATAATGCCAAGGTCCTCTAAGTGCTTACACACACGAATAATAGTAGCACGACTTTTACCAACCAATTTACCAATATTTCTTTTCGTTAAGAAAGAAACCCCTAGGTGCTTCGCTGAATGCCCATGTAGGACTTTTAGTACTGCAATATGGGTTTTCTTTAGTTTATCTTTATGAAGCTCTGCGTGAGCTCGCACTGTGTCATTTAGCTCTTCAATAGATTTAAAGGATGATAGGTTTTTATACGTTTCTACACTTGCAATAATCTCAATTTTTGCTTTTGCCATTTTTATTCGCTCCCTTTTTTGGAAAACGAAAAAAGACGTGATACCGTTTTACTGGTAAACACGTCTTTTAAAATGATAAAAGAGTATAGAACTTCCCCTTGTTTTTCATGTAATTCTATCGTAAAATGAACATAGAATTACACTAAAGAAAAGGTGAAGCAGGTGTTTACCGTAGTGTGTTTACGGTGGACGGTTGAAGAAGGGCCCTAATCCTTCGACAACACGCTTTGCCTTTTTCGATTTTCCGATCATTTAATTGATTTAATCATAGCAAACTCTACCAAGTTTAACAATGAAATTTTTAGATAATTTAAGTATATAGAAGTTTTTTTTATGTAAGGCTGTATCTTGTTATACAGCTTTTTATATTTTCTTGTTAACAAAAAAAAGAGCAACCTCATCTTTGTCATAGGAGAGTGAGGTTGCTTTTTTGCTACGTTGAAATTTGTAAAATAGTCTGGTCTTAAATGTAACATATTATGGTACAAAATGCTATTTTTAGGGTCTGAAGCATATGAATAAAAGGTGCGCTTTTTATTCATCTTCCTGCTTTTGATTTATCCATTTAACGTTGATAAATCAAGGATGTATAAAAAGCTGCATATATTTGTAATCAATCCTTTTTTAAACCCCTTGTGCGCCAAGGGGTTCTTTTTTTCATGTGTTCCGGAAAGAGTGATTATGTTAACTAAATTTGTATACCATATACAGCTTAAAAAATGAAAAACCAACCTATGATTCCTAAAGGTTAATTTTTCTGTTATTCATATTTCCTCCAAGAAACAACGCCTTACGCCGCCTTAAGTAATTTTCTCGGAATTTTTATAAATTGTGTAACTTATATATATAAATTCAACACGGATTTTTGAGCGCTTCAATAAAATAAATCTGGAGGTGAGAGAATGAAAGAACATCAATTTATATCAATCAGTTTATGTATGATTGTAAAAGATGAAGAATCTGTTATAGAGAATTGTCTATCATCTATTCAAGAGATAGTTGATGAAATCATTGTAGTTGATACAGGATCTAATGATGAAACGAAAAAACTTGCTACTAAATTTACGGATTCTATTTACGATTTTAAGTGGAATAATGATTTTTCAGCTGCACGAAACTTTGCTTTTTCTAAAGCGACTAAAGATTATATTTTATGGCTTGACGCTGACGATATTATAACTGAAGAAAACAAAGTGAAATTATTAGCATTGAAGCAAACCTTAGATTCAAATATAGATGCTGTATCCATGGATTATCACCTTACATTCGACGAAAGTGGTAATCCAGATTTCATTTCACGTCGAAACAGACTTGTTAGGAGGGAAATGAATTTTAAATGGTATGGTTTTGTACATGAATTTTTAGAAGTTTACGGTACTATTGTTCACTCTGATATCTTTGTTGTGCATAAAAAGAGTAAAGAAAGCAACGATCGTAACCTAAGAATCTATGAAGAATTATTAGCAAAAAAGCAACAATTTTCTCCTAGAGATCAATATTATTACGCTAATGAACTTAAAGATCATAACAGATATAAGCAAGCAATCGAATGGTATCAGAAGTTTTTAAATGATGAAAAAGGATGGTCTGAAGATAATATTGAAGCTTGTGGAAGAATGGCTGATTGTTATCTTCATTTAAAAGAATGGTCTAATGCTATTGACAGTTGTATTCGTTCCTTTAAATATAATGGTCCAAGGGGAGAAATCTGCTGTCGATTAGGTTTTATATACTTACAACAGAACTTTATTGAAAAAGCGATTTCTTGGTATAAAATTGCAACATTAGTAGAGACTCCTGAAACTAGTCCTTTTCTAAATAAATCTTGTTATACTTGGCTTCCTCATTTACAGCTTTGTTTATGTTACAGTAAATTATCTAATTTTCCCGAAGCTAAAAAACATAATTCTCTTGCTGCTTCATTTGCTCCTAATAATCCCTATATTAAACACAATGAAGGATTTCTTAAGTCTGTTATTAAATAAAATGAAAATGTTAAAAATTATACCTAATTCTTTATATCTAAAAACATCATCATTTGTTCACGCATACTGTATACAAAAATGTAGAAAGTGTGTGTAAATATGACTAATTATAAAAAAAAGAAATATATAAAAAAATCAAAATGTATGAAAATAGATCAATTTCATTATAAACATAGCCCATATAATAGTAATTCTTGTACCTGTGATATATGCTGTCCACCAGGACCTGCTGGAGCACCAGGACCTGCCGGAGCAGCAGGACCTGCTGGAGCAGCAGGACCTGCTGGAGCAGCAGGACCTGCTGGAGCACCAGGACCTGCCGGAGCACCAGGACCTGCTGGAGCACCAGGACCTGCTGGAGCACCAGGACCTGCCGGAGCACCAGGACCTGCTGGTGCCACTGGAGCAGCTGGCGCCACTGGAGCAACGGGCGCACCTGGAGCAGCCGGTGCCACTGGAGCAACGGGCGCACCTGGAGCAGCTGGCGCCACTGGAGCAACGGGCGCACCTGGAGCAGCCGGTGCCACTGGAGCAACGGGCGCACCTGGAGCAGCTGGCGCCACTGGAGCAACGGGCGCACCTGGAGCAGCTGGCGCTACTGGAGCAACGGGCGCACCTGGAGCAGCTGGCGCCACTGGAGCAACGGGCGCACCTGGAGCAG
>NZ_JBXENJ010000027.1:0-15563 GCF_056836725.1 Priestia sp. 3CA3 | reverse complement strand
ACTATTTCGTTCAGTTTTCAAAGAACTCTTGTCTCAAGGCGACTTTCTTATCTTACCACCTTAAGAATAACTTGTCAACAACTTTTTTCTTTAAGTTATTTTCGAGTTATTTTTCGTTACTGTCTTAGCGACGTATATAAATATAACATCTGATAACTTGCTGGTCAACAACTTTTTCAAAAAAATAAAAGTTTTCTCGAAAAGATTCCAGAAAACTTTTATTTTGGATATTCTTCCAAATTATAATATGAAATTATTAATAACAAGTAGGGCAGCTATTCCTGGAATACCTAAAATAGCTGAAACAATGGCTGTGGGGAAATTAATAGGAATATGAATACCGAACTGTACGCCAAAGATGTTAATAAAGAAAAGCAGCAAAACGCCAATAATAAGCTTAATCGATAAATTTCCAATGACTCGAAGCATTTTTTCAACACCACCTGTTACTAAGAGTAGAATGATTAGCCCTATTAAAAAAGACACAACTACAATAGGATGATTTAGCATGTTGCCTCCTTCTTAAAGCAGATAAGTTACCTTATATATATGTCCAAGCATTCAAAAAAAGCACTATTTCACAGAGGGAAATCCTTATTTTATAAAGACAACAAAACAGGATGCCTCTATGACATCCTGTTAATTGAAATATTTCGATGCTTGGCTTCTTTTAATAGAAAAAGATACTTCATTTTGGCTAATCGAATATCTACCATTACCTCTTCTGAAGGATCTACACTTCTTTCTACCATTGAAGTTTTGTGACTCCATTCCTGCTTTACTTGCATAAAAGTCTTCACAAATTCATCATCGTACTCTTTGCGTAGCCAACCTTTTCGTTTAAAAAACATATGCAAGTACCTCGTTATACTTCTCTTCTACCTTCTAGGGCTTTAGATAATGTTACTTCGTCCGCGTACTCAAGGTCTCCTCCGACGGGTAACCCATGAGCAATTCTAGTAATTTTAATTCCTGTCGGCTTTAAGAGCCTAGAGATATACATAGCCGTAGCTTCGCCCTCTATATTCGGGTTAGTAGCTAAAATCACTTCTTGAATCTCATCATCTTGAAGTCTTTTTAATAACTCTGGTACTTTGATATCTTCAGGCCCTATTCCTTCCATAGGTGAAATTGCGCCATGCAGGACATGATACAAGCCGTTATATTCTTTCATTTTCTCCATTGCAATGACATCTTTAGGGTCTTGCACGACACACACCACACTGCGCTCTCTACGCTGATCTTGACAAATGTAGCAAGGATCTTGATCTGTGATATGCCCACAAACTGAACAATAGGTTAAATTTCGCTTCGCATTAACTAATGCTTTTGCAAAATCTAATACCGTATCTTCTTTCATAGATAAAACAAAGAACGCTAAGCGAACAGCTGTTTTTGGACCAATGCCGGGTAACTTCATAAAACTATCTATAAGCTTTGATATTGGTTCTGGATAATGCACGTGGCAACCACCTTATTAAAGTCCTGGAATATTTAAACCTTTTGTAAATTGACCCATTGTGTTATTTGTTAAATCGTCCATTTGTTTTAATGCGTCATTTGTTGCTGCTAGTACTAAATCTTGTAGCATTTCAATATCTTCAGGATCTACTACATCCTCTTTAATATTTACATCAATTACTTGTTTCTGACCGTTAACCACAACTGTTACCATTCCACCGCCAGCTGTACCTTCAACAGTTTTTTCAGCTAACTCTTCCTGCGCTTTTTGCATATCTTTTTGCATTTTTTGCATTTGTTTCATCATTTTTTGCATATTGCCCATGCCTTTCATCATATGAACATTCCTCCTAAATTTACTCTTGAATTTCGATTAAGTCTTCTCCAAATAGCTTTTTCGCTTCTGCAACCACGGGGTCTTCCTCCTGTTGTTGACCTGATGACCCATCACTTTGCTGTCCTTGAAGAAACTCTTCTCTTACTTTATCCCATTCACTTTCTGGAATTGCAACCATTTCACGCTTGCTGCCAATTAAAGTATATAAGATATTCTCTAAATTATCACGTACATTGTTGTTATTTTCAGAAGCCATTTTGCAATGAATTTCATATTTGAATTTAAGTATAAATGATTGATCTGAAGACGCAACCGGTTCACTGTTAGATAACAACGCTGCATGTGAAGCTTTATTTTGTTGTTTCAATGTGTCTAATACCTGCGCCCAAGATCGCTTAATGGTTTCTAAATTCTGCCGAGTGGCATTTTTTAAAACTTCATTTACCTTTCCAACAGGCGTTTTGTACTGACTTCTTGACTGTCTTGTCTGTTTTTTCTCTGTTTGCGCTGCCTGAGCTGTATGATCAACTTGAATGCCTTTTTCTTTTAGCTGCTGCAGTTCTGCTTCCATTTGATTCATTTTTTGCAAAATGTCTTGATATGGAAGAGCACCCTCTTGATTTGTAGAACTTTGAGCTAATTTTACTAAAGCTACTTCAAGTAGCACTCGAGGATGATTGCTCCATTTCATCTCTTGCTGAGTTTGGTTCAATTCAGCAATGACTTTATAAATAAAGGCACTATCCATTTTTGAACTAAGTTCTTTAAACTCTTCGTTAACCGCTGCTTTTTCAAGTAAATATGCATTTTCTTCTGAAGCTTGATAAAGCAGAACATCACGATAATAGAAGATGAGGTCCTCTACAAACCTCGCTGGATCTTTTCCGTTTTTGATCAAACTTTCAACAGAATCTAGCGCTTCTACAATGTTTTCGTTAAAGATAGCTTGGACGATCTTCACAATAAAAGACTGTGATACTGCTCCTGTTATGGATAGAACATCCTCTAAGCTCACCTTCTCCGTACTATACGAGATGGCTTGGTCTAAAAGACTAAGTGCATCACGCATGCCTCCTTCTGAAGCTTTCGCAATTTCGTAAAGAGCATCCTCGCTTACTTCTAGCTCTTCAGAACCTAATACTTCCTTCATTCGATATACGATATCTTCTGGCGAAATGCGTTTGAAATCAAAGCGCTGACATCTGGAGATAATCGTTAATGGAATTTTATGGGGCTCTGTTGTAGCTAAAATAAAGATGACATGTGCAGGAGGTTCTTCTAACGTTTTTAACAAAGCGTTAAAAGCTCCAATTGAAAGCATATGAACTTCATCAATAATGTACACTTTGTATCGAACAGCACTAGGTGCATATTTTACTTTATCACGGATATCTCGAATTTCATCGACTCCATTATTAGAGGCTGCATCAATTTCAATTACATCAGAAATGGAACCATCCGTAATTCCCCGACAAGTTGCACATTCATTACAAGGTTCAGCAATGGGTGCTTTTTCACAGTTAACGGCTTTCGCTAAAATTTTAGCAGCTGTTGTCTTCCCTGTCCCTCGAGGCCCAGAAAATAAATACGCATGCGAAAATTTTTCTTGGACAAGGGCATTTTGAAGTGTTTTGATAATATGTTGTTGACCGACTACGTCGTTAAAGCTTTGAGGACGGTATACACGGTACAGAGCCTGATATGCCACTACATCCTCTCCTTTTAATATAATTCATTAGTTCTCATTATAGCGTATTATGAGGTTTTTTTTCAAAATAGTAAGAGATAAAATAAAAAGCCTACTCTCACAGAGTAGACTAAACTTATGTATATAACTGCCGTGCACCTTCCGTCGATTAGCCACCCCAGGCGTTACTTAAGCAGTTAGCTCGGTTCAGGCGACCCCATGGCACATGAGAGGTTCTGCTTACTGCTGCTTCCTTCCGGACCTGACAGGGTTCACAGATTCCCATTGCATAGGACCCAAACGTCAACACCACTTACTTAAGGCAGGCCCTAAGATGAGCTAACCTCAAGAAGGAATTCGGCCTCGCTAGAGCGGATTGCGAGTACAGGGCACCGCTACCTCCCCGCTTAGCACGGCAAAGTTGAAACCAATAGTTTGGGCATCAAGTTGATGCATTTACAAGTATACGTCTTTTCATTCAAAAATGCAACCGCTATAGAAAACTTACTTTTTTAGCGCTATTTTCCAGCCTTTTTTCGTTGACGTAACTCACGAAAAAAAGTCGTTAAGAGGCTCCCGCATTCTTCTTCTAGCATACCTCCTACTACTTCTGCTTGATGATTAAACTTTTCAAACTCTAATAAATTTAACAATGTTCCAGCGCAGCCACCTTTAGGATCATAAGCGCCAAACACAACTCTTTTCACTCTTGATAATACAATAGCACCTGCACACATCGGACATGGTTCTAAGGTGACATATAACGTAGCGTCTTCCAACCTCCATGTTCCTAGTTTCTTACATGCTTCATCAATGGCTAAAAGTTCCGCATGAGCAACTGATCGCTGTTCTGTTTCTCGTAAGTTATAAGCTGCAGCAATCACCTCATCATTTTGAACAATAACTGCCCCAATAGGAACCTCTAATTTATCTTTAGCTTTTAATGCTTCATCAATTGCCAACCTCATATACTTTTCATCATTTAACACTTTTTATCCAACCTTACATATTATATTTTTTCTGAGTCAAACTATTTACTATGTACATCAGGAAAAGGAGAGACCTTGTGTGAAGAATGCTAAAACTGCTTTAATTATTATTGATATGCTAAACGATTTTCAATTCAAAAACGGCAAAGTACTTGCTGAAAAATCTTTAATAATCGCTCAAAATATTGCCCAGTTAAAACAGTACGCATCGTCTCAACATATCCCTATTATTTACGTCAATGACCACTATAAGCTATGGCAAGCAAACTTAGAAACCATTTTAACACACTGCACAAATGAGGTAAGTTCACCCATTCTACATCACATTTCACCACAAAACGCTGATTACTTTTTAATTAAACCAAAGCATTCTATTTTCTATGGAACAGCTTTAAATATTTTGCTATCACAGCTCGATGTGCATACACTTATTTTAACAGGAATTGCGGGAAATATATGCGTGCTTTTTTCAGCCAACGATGCTTATATGCGTGAGTATAATTTAATTGTGCCTGAAGATTGTATTGCTTCAAACGCAGATGAAGACAATACCTTTGCTTTAAGAATGATGCATAACGTATTAAATGCTCGTATTTGCAAACATACTGAGTTGATGAATTAAGTAAAAAGCCTTCTCATATGATGGAAGTAAGTCATATGAAATGGAGGCTTTTTATTATGCAAATTTACACTGTTAAAGCAGGTGACAGTATATATAGTATTGCAAAACAGTTCCGGATTGACGCAGGAAAGATTATAAGAGCAAATGAATTACCTAATCCAAATCAACTCGTCATCGGGCAATCTATGGTTATTCCCATCAACGGTACTTACTACACAGTAAAAGCTGGGGACACTATATGGAAAATAGGACGAAAATTAGGCGTTAGCTATCAGGCTATTGCCAATGCGAACAATGTTTCAGTTACAGCACCCTTAACACCTGGCCGCCGCATCTTAATTCCCCCTTCCCCAAACAAAAGAAACGGTGAGTTTTTAGGGTATGTTGAAACAAGCAATCGAAAAATCACCCCTCAAACAGAGAAAATGATTAATCAAAATGCAAAATACCTTACTTATCTCGGACCAGCGAACTTCGAAGTGCAAAAAGACGGTTCTCTAAAGGCACCTCCACTTAACAATTTAGGTTCTATTGCTAAAGAAAATGACGTCATCTTCTTAATGGTATTGGCTAATATTGAAAACGGTGCATTCAGTGATGAAGTCGGCCGAGCAATTTTAACTAATAAAGACGTTCAAGATACGCTCTTAAATAATATTGTAAAAACAGCGAAAGAACAAAATTTCAGAGACATTCACTTTGACTTCGAATTTTTGCGTCCGGCAGATAAAGAAGCCTATATTGCATTCTTACAGAAAGCAAAAAAGCGTCTTCAAGATGAGCAACTTCTCATGTCTGTGGCTTTAGCTCCGAAGACAAGTCGAGATCAAAAAGGCAAATGGTATGAAGCACATGATTATAAAGCCATTGGAGAGATTGCTAACTTCGTTGTTCCAATGACATATGAATGGGGATATAGCGGTGGGCCTCCTATGGCCGTCTCTCCTATTGGTCCCGTACGTGATGTTTTAGAATATGCAGTATCTGAAATACCTAGTTCAAAAATTATCATGGGCCAAAACCTATATGGTTACGATTGGACACTGCCTTACAAACCAGGAGGAGAATATGCCAAAGCCATTAGTCCTCAACGAGCTATTGAGTTGGCAGCTCGTTATAAAGTAGCTATTCAATACGACAATAAAGCACAAGCTCCTTTCTTCCGGTATAAAGATGAACAGCAGCGCACTCACGAAGTATGGTTTGAAGACGCTAGATCTATTCAGGCCAAGTTTGATTTAATCAAAGAATTAAAACTTAGAGGAATGGCCTACTGGAAACTAGGCTTAGATTTCCCGCAAAACTGGCTCTTGATTGAAGACAACTTCAAAATTACAAAAAGAGTGACACAGCCATAAATAGGGAAAGCTTACTGTTAACAGTAGGCTTTTTGTTATTCTTCTTACTGAAAGAAATTTCTTTTCCCCTTATTCTCCTTCTCTATGTTAAAATATTTTTTGTCTGTTTTTTTTGAACGAGTGGTCATGAAGGAGGCAAATGAATGCAAGGCACACCTTTTATTTCAGTAGAAGGACCCATCGGTGTCGGAAAAACCTCTCTAGCTAAAGAGATTGCACAAGCATTTCAGTTCGAAATTTTAAAAGAAATCGTAGATGAAAATCCATTTCTCGGGAAATTTTATGAGAATATCGACGAGTGGAGTTTTCAAACCGAAATGTTTTTTCTATGTAATCGATATAAGCAGTTAGAGGATATTCAAAAAGGGTTCTTATCTTATAAAAAACCTGTTGTAGCAGATTATCATATTATGAAAAACATGATTTTCGCTGAGCAAACGTTAAAAGATGAACAGTATAAAAAATATGTACAAATCTTCCACATCTTAACGGCTGATATGCCGGCTCCGAACATTATTATTTATTTAAATGCCAGTTTAGATACCTTGCTAAAGCGTATTAAAATGCGTGGAAGAGAAATTGAACGAAACATCGATCCTCACTACCTTGCGAGACTAAGTGATGATTATGAAAAAGCTATGACGGCATTTGAACAAAAGAACCCTGACGTAACCATTTTACGTTATAACGGTGATGAAATAGATTTTGTACAAAATAAACAACACTTAAATAGAATCTTATCAGAGGTTCAAGAGAGTATGTTGAAAAGGAGTATATAATGGTAAACTTACGATCGAAATACAACATTCCTAATGATGCTGTGTTGACGATAGCGGGTACAGTTGGAGTTGGGAAATCTACGATGACTCAATCATTGGCTGATGCTCTCCAATTTCGCACATCGTTTGAAAAAGTAGATTCCAACCCTTACCTGGACAAATTTTATGGGGATTTTGAACGCTGGAGCTTTCACCTACAGGTATATTTTTTAGCGGAACGCTTTAAAGAACAAAAGAAGATTTTCGAGTATGGGGGCGGCTTTATCCAAGACAGATCCATTTACGAAGATACCGGTATCTTTGCTAAGATGCATTTTGAAAAGGGAACAATGTCTAAAGTAGACTATGAGACATATACAAGCTTGTTCGATGCAATGGTTATGACTCCATACTTCCCTCATCCAGATCTGCTCATTTATTTGGAAGGCAGCTTCGAAGATATTGTAGATCGCATTCAAGAAAGAGGGCGACCAATGGAACAACAAACGCCTCTTGATTATTGGAAAGAGATGCACGCCCGATATGAAGAATGGATTAATAACTTTACGGCTTGTCCTATTCTCCGTTTAGATATTAGAGAATACGACCTTCTCAAGGATCCTGATTCAATTGAATCAATTGTTGAAAAAGTGGCTCGCTTTTTACAACATAATGAAAAGTTAAAACGTCGTCAGCTATAAAAAAATGCCGCTTTAATAAATAAAGCGGCATTTTCAACAAATAAAAAACCGTTACTTATAAGTAACGGTTTTCCAATCTCCAATTTATCGCGCTATGTTAATTGCATTATAAGTCAAATATGGCGGAGGAAGAGGGATTCGAACCCCCGCGGGCTTTAACACCCCTGTCGGTTTTCAAGACCGATCCCTTCAGCCGGACTTGGGTATTCCTCCGTATCGACAAGTATTAATTTATCATATAAAAATAATGAAGTCAACTCTTTTATTAATTTTTTAAAAAAAGATGTTCATTAAAAATTAATTTAATGAACATCTTCTACTTTTATTTAGAAATAACTTCTTTATTTCCCATATATGGACGCAGCACTTCTGGAATTTGAATTGATCCATCTTCCTGCTGGTAGTTTTCTAAAATTGCAGCTACCGTACGGCCAATTGCTAAGCCAGAACCATTTAGTGTATGAACATGTTCTGGTTTTGCTTTTGTATCACGGCGGAAGCGAATATTAGCACGGCGAGCTTGGAAGCTTTCAAAGTTTGAACAAGAAGAAATTTCACGATAAGTTTCATAACTTGGAATCCAAACTTCAATATCATACTTTTTGGCTGCTGTGAAACCTAAGTCAGCTGTACACATGCTTAGAACTCGGTAAGGTAAACCTAATAGTTGAAGAACCTTTTCAGCATGGCCCGTTAATTTTTCTAATTCATCATAAGAATCTTCTGGCTTAACAAAGCGAACAAGTTCTACTTTATTAAACTGATGCTGACGAATAAGCCCACGTGTATCTCTTCCTGCAGAGCCTGCTTCTGAGCGGAAGCAAGCACTATACGCTGTATAAGCAATTGGAAGCTGATCTCCGCTTAAAATTTCATCACGATGTAAATTTGTAACTGGTACTTCAGCTGTAGGAATTAAGAAATAATCTTCTTCTTTAATTTTAAATGCATCTTCTTCAAATTTAGGAAGCTGCCCTGTTCCTGTCATACTTGTACGATTCACCATATATGGAGGAAGGATTTCTTCATAACCATGCTCATCCATATGTAAATCCATCATAAAGTTAATAAGAGCACGTTCTAATCTTGCACCTAACCCTTTATAAAATACAAAGCGGCTTCCCGTTACTTTCGAAGCTCTTTCAAAATCTAAAATATTTAAATCTGTTCCTAAATCCCAATGCGGTTTTGGTTCAAAATCAAATTGTTTAATTTCTCCCCATTTGCGAACTTCTACGTTATCATCTTCAGTTTCACCTACAGGCGTACTTTCATGTGGAACGTTAGGAATTGAAAGCAGCAATAGCTCTAACTCTTCTTCAACGCTGCGAAGCTCTTCATCCAATTGCTTTACGCGGTCTCCTACTTCACGCATTTCGACGATTAAATGATCAGCATCTTGTTTTTCACGTTTCAATTGTGCAATTTGCTGTGATACTTCATTTCGCTTGCTTTTTAACTCTTCTGTTTGAGCAATTAGCTCACGGCGTTTTGCATCTAACTCTTCAAAGCGACCTAAGTCCGTTAAGTCCTCACCACGAAACTTGAGCTTTTCTTTTACTTCATTAAAATTAGCACGTAAAAATTTTAAATCTAACATACTGAGTACCTCCTTTAGTATAAAAGGGCAAAATAAAAACTCTCATCCCTATGAAAGGGACGAGAGTTTACCCGCGTTGCCACCCTAATTGAAAGCTAAAATAAGCCTTCCTCTTAAACCAGATAACGGATGAACCGAAACTGCCTACTACTTTTTCGACAGCTTGCTCCAGGACGGATTCATAAGAATTGATTATCGATTCACACCAGCCATCGACTCTCTTGAAATCAAAAATCTTATTACTATTTCCTATCAACGCTTTATACCAATATCATTTTTATTAATCATAATGTACTACAAGTCTTTACAAGATGCAATTCATTTATACAGGTTTTTTCGAAGCTTCTTCAACCATTGCTACAAAATACTGAGCCATGCGAGCATCATCTGTTAATTCTGGATGAAACGAACATCCCAAGAATTGACCTTGTCTTGCTGCAACAATTCGGTCGTTATGCATTGCCAAGACTTCAACGTTTTCTCCTACTTCTACAATATGCGGAGCACGGATAAATACGCCTATAAAATCTTCACCAATATCTTTAATATTTAGAGCAGCTTCAAAGCTATCTCGTTGGCGCCCAAATGAATTTCGAGCTACCGTAATATCCATAACACCTAAATGGGGCTCTTCACGGTCAACAACTTGTCCTGCAAGTAAAATTAAACCCGCACACGTACCAAACACCGGTTTACCTGCTTGTGCAAACTGGCGAAGAGGTTCCATAAAGTCATACTTGTCAATCAGACGACGCATCGCTGTGCTTTCGCCGCCCGGTAGGATTAAACCATCTATTTCGTCTAGCTGTTCAACTTTTTTAATGATAATGGCTTCAGCGCCTGCTGCTTCTAATGCTTGTGCATGCTCGCGAAAGGCACCTTGTAATCCTAACACGCCTACTTTTACCATTTTGTCAAAACTCCCTTTAAATTACCATCCACGCTCTTGCATGCGGTTTTCTGGTAATAATGATGAAATTTCAATTCCTTTCATTGCACTTCCTAATCCTTTTGACAAGTTTGCAATGAGTTCATAATCTTGATAATGCGTTGTTGCCTCAACGATTGCTCGAGCAAATTTTTCAGGGTTGTCGGATTTAAAAATTCCTGAACCAACGAACACACCGTCTGCTCCAAGCTGCATCATTAACGCTGCGTCTGCTGGTGTTGCTACACCGCCCGCTGCAAAGTTTACAACCGGTAGGCGACCTTCACGTTTAATTTGTAGTAATAGCTCATAAGGCGCGCCTAATAGTTTTGCCTCTGTCATTAACTCATCTTCGTCCATGCCCACAACTTTACGTACTTGAGCGTTTACTTGGCGCATATGACGCACTGCTTCCACGATGTTTCCTGTCCCTGGTTCGCCTTTTGTACGAAGCATTGCAGCTCCTTCAGCAATACGGCGGGATGCTTCACCAAGATCACGACAACCGCACACAAATGGAACCGTAAATGTATTTTTATTTAAATGAAACTCCTCATCAGCTGGAGTCAACACTTCACTTTCATCGATGTAGTCTACACCCATCGCTTCTAGCACGCGTGCTTCAACAATATGGCCAATACGAGCTTTTGCCATAACTGGAATGGACACAGCATTCATCACTTCTTCAACAATTGTTGGGTCTGCCATACGAGACACGCCGCCTGCTGCACGGATATCAGCTGGAACACGCTCTAATGCCATAACGGCAACAGCGCCTGCTGCTTCTGCAATTTTTGCTTGCTCTGCGTTGATCACGTCCATGATAACGCCACCTTTTTGCATTTCCGCCATTCCTCGTTTTACACGATCAGTACCTGTAATGTTATTCATGTTTGTCTTCCTCCTGTATCAAGTGTTTCACAATAATTTTTAGTGTATATACAAAATTCAAAACTTAGTGTCTATTTTACCGTATTTTTCGGAAAATTCCTATCTAATTTATAGATTATATACAAACAAATCTAAAAATAAAAAAAGAGATACTCCCTTGTAGTATCTCTTCTTTCTCTTGAGTTATCATTAAAACCAGTTATTCACTGTATCTGCAGCATTCATCCAAATATCGCTGAAGAAGTTACCAATACTGCGGATAGCGAGAGAGAACCATCCAGCTTTTTCAACAGATTCGTTTGTCACGACCGGCGTCATGCTATCTGTAGTTTGGCCTCCTACATAGCCTAGATCTTTAAGATTGCTGTTTGTTGCACTTACATAAGCAACTGTTTCTCCTTTTTTAATAGGAGCAACAACTTTTTGATCGTTCATAACTTTATCGTTTAACTTAAAGTTGATTTTAGTATGATCTTTTTGACCTTTTTCGGTAATAATTTTTACCGAATTCTTTGGAGAAACGGAAGCTTCTTTTGATTTTCCTTTAGCAACATCAATTGTTTCATGCCCTTTAATCTCGCCGTTAGCAGGCACTACTTCTTTTAACTGAAAATGACTAAAAGCATAATCCAATATCTTTTTCGTTTGAGAAAAACGAGCAGCTTCTGTAGACTTGCCGTTTTCCTTGGCATTCATTACAACTGTTATGTATCTTACCCCGTTACGCTCTGCAGTTCCAGTGAAACATTGACCTGCAAAATCTGTATGACCAGTTTTTAAGCCGTCTACGCCGCTGTATGCAGCTGAAAAACCAGGGAGCATCTTATTCCAATTGTTCATTTTTGTTTCGCCTTGTTGCCCTTGTCTAAACATCTTGGAAGGAGTTTTGGCTACTTCCAAAGATTCTGGATAATCATGAATCAAGTGATAAGCAAGAGTAGCAACTGCCCGAGCAGATAGGAGGTTCTCATCTTCTTCCTTTGTTCCTTTTGGATACATCCCTTTTAACAAGGAATTAGAAAGACCTGTAGAATTGACAAATTTTGATTCACCCATATTTAATTTTTTTGCTGTTTCATTCATTAACTTAATGAAACCTTCTTCAGAACCACTGACAGCTTCAGCTAAAGCAATGGCTGCTCCATTAGCTGAATAAATAGCCATGGCATCATATAATTCTTTTACCGTATATTTTTGGTTTTCGATTAATGGTACATTTGATAATCCATAATCCTGAGAAATTTTAGCTGCATATTTACTAACTGGCACACGTTGATCCCAAGATAATTTCTTATCTTTTATGGATTCTAATACTAGGTATTCCGTCATCATTTTTGTCATGCTTGCAATACCTAATAAAGCATCCGTATTTTTCCCGTATAGCACTTTCCCCGTACTTGCCTCTACTAAAATGGCTGCGTCTGCTTCAACGCCAATATCATCTGTTTTAGAAGCAGCTGATGCTTGTGTAGAGACAAAAAATACGCTGGCCATTAACATAACAGCAATGACACAAATTAATTGTTTCTGTACTGCGTTTCTCACTCTATACCCTCCAAACGTAAACTCACATAAATGTAATTTTATCATACTAAAATTTAAAAAAATAGATAAAGAAGTACTGTTACATTCATGATTAATGACATAAAAAACACGTTTCCCTATTAAGGAAACGTGTTTTTTACACATTCATGATTATCTCATAGAATAGTTAGGAGATTCTTTTGTAATTTGTACATCATGTGGGTGACTTTCTCTTAAGCCTGCTCCAGTCATACGGATGAATTGTGCCTGTTCACGTAACGCTTCTAAGTTAGCTGAACCACAGTAACCCATTCCTGCGCGTAAACCACCAATCATTTGATATAAAGTATCTGCTACAGGTCCTTTGTAAGGCAAACGGCCTTCGATACCTTCTGGAACTAATTTTTTATTATCTTCTTGGAAGTATCGATCTTTACTTCCTTTTTCCATAGCTCCCACAGAGCCCATTCCACGATACACTTTAAAGCGTCTTCCTTGGTAGATTTCTGTTTCGCCAGGGCTTTCTGTCGTTCCTGCTAGAAGGCTTCCTAGCATTACTGTATGTCCA
The DNA here is from genome assembly GCF_056836725.1 of Priestia sp. 3CA3. Classification (NCBI taxonomy): domain Bacteria; kingdom Bacillati; phylum Bacillota; class Bacilli; order Caryophanales; family Bacillaceae; genus Priestia; species Priestia sp. 3CA3. The sequence continues at coordinate 2,139 of NZ_JBXENJ010000027.1, read as the reverse complement.
CCAGCTGCAAGTGCTTTTACGATATCTCCAGAGTACTTAATACCGCCATCTGCAATAATAGCTACCCCGTGCTTACGAGCTTCAGTTGCACAGTCATATACTGCCGTAATTTGTGGAACGCCTACACCAGCGACAACACGAGTTGTACAAATTGAACCAGGTCCAATTCCTACTTTTACTACGTTTGCTCCAGCTTCAATTAATGCTTTTGTACCTTCAGCCGTTGCTACGTTACCAGCAATAATATTTAATTCTGGATATGCCTCGCGAATGCTGCGCACTGTATCTAAAACGCCTTGTGAATGTCCATGCGCTGTATCAATAACGATAACATCAACGCCAGCTTGTACTAATTTTTCGATACGAACATTTGAATCAGCTGTTACGCCAACAGCTGCTCCAACTAATAATCGACCTTGTTGATCTTTAGCTGCATTTGGAAACTCAATTACTTTTTCAATGTCTTTAATTGTGATAAGGCCTTTTAATACGCCATTGTCATCTACAAGAGGTAACTTTTCAATTTTGTATTGCTGTAGAATTTTCTCTGCTTCTTCTAAAGTCGTTCCTACTGGAGCAGTAACTAATTCTTCTTTTGTCATTACATCAGCAATTTGCATTGAATAATCTTGGATGAAACGCAAGTCACGGTTTGTAAGGATTCCAACTAGTTTTTGTTCTTCTTCGTTGTTGACAATCGGCACACCTGAGATACGATATTTGCCCATTAAGTGTTCAGCAGCAAATACTTGGTTTTCAGGAGTTAAAAAGAAAGGATCCGTGATAACACCACTTTCAGAACGTTTTACTTTATCAACTTGTTCTGCTTGCTGTTCAATCGACATGTTTTTGTGAATGATACCCAAACCACCTTGTCTAGCCATCGCAATAGCCATTTCAGCTTCTGTAACTGTATCCATTCCTGCACTGATGAACGGCACCTTTAATTTTAATGTTTTTGTTAGTTCAACACTCATATCAACGTCTTTAGGTAGTACCTCAGATTTTGCTGGCACCAGTAAAACGTCATCAAATGTTAAGCCTTCTTTAGAAAATTTGCTTTCCCACATTATAGAATCCTCCTTTAAACGACAGAATATTATTAGTAGATTAACAAGCAGATATGTACCTGTCAATAACTTCACTAGATATCAGATAATTCTAATAAAAAGAAAAGGTGATTTAGTTGCATAAATTTAATGATGTTTGGACGTCCTACAATTTATTTTTCTCCGTTCCTTTTGTACAACACTTTTTAAAAAAGCGCTATCAAAAATTGAATTATAGCGATGCAGAGCAACATAGTTTTAAAAACAGTTACCCATTTATTTATTATTTGGAACACAGTAAAAATTATTATCAAGTTGCGGCACAATCTCCTGTATCAGTTCAACCCGTTTTATTATTTTATGGAATGTCACAGCTGTTAAAAGCTTGTTTGTTAACACAAAACCCCGTATATCCCGAAAATACGGCGGTGTTAGCACATGGAGTATCAACACGAAAAAGAAAAAAACAAAGTTATGATTTTTTAGATGATGAAGTTAAGATTCAAAAAAGCGGTTTATTTTCACAAGTAGGAGAAGAATTGTTTCATGTGAAACAACTAGAAGGTAGTAAATATACAATGAATTATCTGTTGTCTTGTGTACCTGAATTAGATACATTATTTTTAAATTTGGGTACGAGGCCATCTTCCCATTTAACAACTATTGGATCGCTTCCAGCTACCTCTTTGCCTATTCCTGAACAAGTTACAAGGTGTTATCATATGAATCACGAAAGACTCTATTCTTTTTTAAAAGAGCGTTCCCATCTATCATTGTCTTTGTCAGAAGATCAGGTATTTATTCTTGACCCTTCAAGCTGTTTATATAATTGTTCACCTTTTATGTACAATTTCCAAGCTAACACGCTGCATGCACCGTTGGAAAAAGATAGCTGCTTATATTTCCCTGAGATGTTGGCACATTACTTATTACTTTATAATTTAAGTATGATTTCACGTTATGAAACAGAGTGGTGGTATGAATTATTGCATACATACTCTTCGAAAGATTATCCATTTATCTTGAGGTTCCTTGAGGTTACAGCTCAAAAGATTCCTTACTTAATTTCTTGTTACTTAAATGAACACAC
>NZ_JBXENJ010000026.1:0-18365 GCF_056836725.1 Priestia sp. 3CA3 | reverse complement strand
TATTTTATTACTTAATAAATATTTTAGCATTAACATATAAAATTCAACTTGTAATGGTCGTTTAGGTTAAACTAAATTTTTGTTAACTACTATTTCAAATAAACAACATAGTTTACAAATTTCTATTCGTAACATGTATTATCTGTACAAGAGAAAGAAACCTTTCAAAGTTAAATTAAAAGGTTTCTTGTATTGTAAATACAATATTTTGTTTTTAAGAACCAAAAAATTCTTGGAAGGAATCAGGATGAGGACCAAACCTTAAATCTCTATTTAAATTATCAATCAATATGAGATCAGCTTCATTTATATTAAAGTCAAAAATTTGATAATTCTCAACCACTCTTTCTTTATGGCTTGTCTTTGGTATAGGAATTATTCCTTTTTGTAGATGCCACCTTAAAATTACTTGAGCAGCAGTACGTTGATACTTTTCGGATATTCCCTTCAAAATTTGGTCTTTTAATAATTCACCCTGTCCCAATGGACTCCAAGCTTCTAACTGGATATCATTTTCTATACAATAATTGTGTAAATCTGTTTGAACTAAATAAGGGTGATATTCTACTTGGTTAATAGCGGGTTTATTACTGGCCACACTCAAGAGAGTTTGTAAATGATGTTTTTGGAAATTACATACACCTATAGATTTTACGTAACCTTCTTCATACAGCTTCTCCATAGCCTTCCAACTTTCAACAAATTTGTTTTTCACCGGCCAATGAATGAGATATAAATCTAAGTAATCCGTTTTTAACTTCTTCAAACTATGGTTGAAAGCTTTCAGAGTAGAGTCATACCCTTGGTTACTATTCCAGAGTTTTGTAGTAATAAAAAGGTCATTTCTAGGGATTTCTAATTCTTGTATAGCAGACCCTATTAATTCCTCATTTCCATATGCAGAAGCTGTATCCATTAACGAAATCCCTGTTGAATAAGATTGGCTTATTATTTCTTTAATATTATCTTTATTATTTATTTGCCAAAATCCCATGCCTGCTGCAGGAATTTCTACACCATTATTCAAAGTTTTTGTTATTAACACGGGTATCTCCTCCGTTTCATAATATTCTTTGACGAATTCATCATAGCAAATCTGTAATAGAAAAATAGGAGCTTATTTATAATAGTATTAAAAGTACCATTATAAAATGAAAACTAAGAACCCGGATGTCCTTAGTTTTCATTTTGTTATTAATTTATACAGTAGTGGCTAGCACTAAGTTGGTTTGTTCACTCTCTAACAGCTGGACTAAATAGTTTTTGTATTCTCCTTTAGGCATTTTAGATATGTTTTGAACTAACATGTCTAAAGATATAAAACCCATTTTATAAGCTATTTCTTCTAGGCAAGCAATCTTATTTCCTTGCCTTTTTTCTAATGTTCCTACAAAGTTACTTGCATCAAGAAGACTTTCAGGAGTACCAGTGTCTAGCCAAGCACTTCCACGCCCAAATATTTTCACTTGTAACTCTCCTCTGTGCAAGTAAGCTAAATTCACATCGGTGATTTCAAGTTCCCCACGCTCTGAAGGTTTTAAACTTTTAGAGATTTCTATAATAGAATTATCATAAAAATAAATACCAGGCACTGCATAGTTAGACTTAGGAATAGCAGGTTTTTCTTGAATATCTATAACGTTTCCTTTTTCATCAAAATCTACTACTCCGTATCTTTCAGGATCATTGACATGATAGCCAAAAACAATTCCACCTTTATCTAGAGAGGCACATTCTTTTAACAATTTAGAGAAACCATCTCCATAGAAGATATTATCACCTAAAGTTAAACATACAGTATCATTTCCTATAAACTCTTCTGCGATTAAAAAAGCTTGAGCAATTCCTTCAGGTTTCTCCTGCTCTATATATGTTAATGAAATCCCTAATTCCTTGCCATCTCCTAAAAGTTCTTTATATAAGGGCAAATACTTTGGGGAAGATATTAACGCAATTTCTTTAATACCTGCTAACATCAACGTAGATAAGGGGTAAAAAATCATAGGCTTATCATAGATGCTCATTAGATGTTTATTTGTTGCCCTTGTCAAAGGATATAAACGTGTACCGTTTCCACCTGCTAATAAAATTCCTTTCAACTTATTCACCTCATCTATTAGAATAATTAATCTCTAACCAGCCTTCATACTCTTCTTTATTTCCTACTTTATTCATCCAATCTTGATTATCTAAATACCACTTCACCGTTTTTTGAAGTCCTGTACTAATACTTTCGTTTGGATACCAGCCTAACTCTTTTTGCACTTTGGTTGCATCAATTGCATACCGGTAGTCATGACCAGGGCGGTCCTTTACATACGTAATTAAATTTCGATAAGTTTGGATATTTTCACCTGTATAATTAGATAAGGTTTCTGCAATAATGTTAACTATTTGTACATTAGTCAATTCATTATTCCCTCCAATGTTATACGTATCTCCAACATTATCTGAGTTTATAATCTCCCAAATGGCATCGCAATGATCTTCTACATATAACCAATCTCTTATATTTAGCCCATCTCCATAAATCGATACCTCTTTACCACTAAGAAAGTTTTTAATTGTAATAGGTATTAATTTTTCCGGAAACTGATACGGTCCATAGTTATTCGAGCAATTAGAAATAGTGATAGGTAATTCATAGGTATGGTAATAAGCACGCACTAAATGATCACTGCTTGCTTTAGAAGCCGAGTAAGGACTTGTAGGGTTGTAAGGTGTTTTTTCAGTAAAATACCCCTCTTCCCCTAAGCTTCCATATACTTCATCTGTGCTAACATGATGGAAACGACTGTATGATTTATTTTCGAAATACTTTCTAGATAACTCCAAAAGGTTGTATGTTCCTATAATGTTAGCACTTATAAAGTTTCCAGGATTAACAATACTGCGATCCACATGACTTTCCGCAGCAAAGTGAATGACTACATCTGGAGTAAACCTTTCAAATACTTTTTCTAGTTCTTTATAATCTGTAATATCTACCTTTTCAAAGAAATAGTTATCACACTTCTCTATTTTCTTCAGACTTAAAAGATTACCTGCATAGCCTAAACTATCTAAATTTACAAATGTATCTTCTGGATTAAGGCGAACAAATTTATTTAAAAAATTTGCTCCAATAAACCCTGCTCCTCCAGTAATAAGATATTTCAATATGAAAGCCTCCTTTAAAAGATATGGACCAAGATCAAGTAATAATTGCTACCCAGTATGGATTTAAATTTCTTTCGAGCATATAAGATGCCTGAAGGCAAATGAAGCCTTCATCAGTTGTATCCGAAGGGGCATTAATAGCACGTGAGAAACCGCCATCCTTCGATTGATGTTTACTAAGCCATTCCTTACATTTTTCCGCATTCAATGGAAGTTCCCCTAATAAATATAAAGCTGCAATAGCATGGTAACTACCTACAAAACTTTCATTAGCATTTGGCTTATAACGAAAGCCACCGTTCTCTGTTTGACACTGCTTAAGCCATTTAATGGTTTCTTCATACTTAGTTGGTTGTTTTCCTAATACTAAAAGAGTATCGATAGCTCGAAAAACAGAAAATGTCTCTGAAGGAGCATTTGGCGTTACCCCATAACCGAAGTCATCATTTTGACAAGCTGCTACAAAAGCTAAACATTTATCAATGCTCAGTGGAGTAGCATTCATAGCATGAAGTCCAAGAACTGCTAGGTTAGTATGCCATACATCACTCGGATAGCCTTCTGAATTACCAAAACCACCATCATCGTTTTGACACTTTTGAATAAATTCAATACACTTTTCTTCATTTGGAACTTTCGATTTTAGAATATAAGCTGTTAATATAACACAATAGGTAGTAAACACCTCACTTAAATGTCCTGGTTGTTCTGCAAAGCCACCATCTTCATTTTGGCAATCAAACATTCCTCTTAAAATAGATTCCCTATCTTCATTACTAATTTTTTCGCCCATAATAGTTAAATCTGATACAACATGTAACGCTGAAAAGTTTTGAGGTGATTTATCTGATCTAAATCCTAATGGTGACTTATAAGGAGTAAGGCCAAAACCTGCACCAGATTTTGTTTTATCAAGCCAATTCAGATATGATTTCTCATCAATTTTCAATTTAACATCCTTGTGATAAGTAATTGTATCTAAATTCTGCTTCAATTCACTTTTATGTTTTGGAATCATATCAAGGTTAATATTTTTGTCTTCATTAACTAGGCGAGCGTTTGCTGTATTTAATACCCATAACGTTATAGCCTGAGTTTTTGCTTGTTTCTCATGTAAAGGTAAATATCCAGTATTACCAGCATAGAATGCACCTGGCGTGTGATGAGGTACCATAAAATGTCTAATTAAAGGCACAGTTGGATCTGTAGGAGTGGAAAACCAATTTCCTTGACCGATAAACATACCTCCATCTTTACTTTTAAACTTATTAACTTGATATAATAATTCTTCTGCTAAGCTTTTATATTCTGTAGCTTTATGGTATTTAGATATTAACTGGGTGCATAAAAATAGTAAAGCTTGATCGTGTGTATATTTCACTGGAAATGGTGATTCGTCATTATTGTAGTATGATTCAACTGGCTCGACTCTAGCTTCCCCTTTATAATTAGCCTTGTTCCAAAAACCACCGGTTAGTGGATGCTTCAGGTTGTTGACAATAAAATCGAAATAAGATTTTCCCTTTTCAATAACACCAGGATCTTGTAATATTTCGTACGCCTTATAAAGGGCTATAGTAGCTAATGCATTTGAGAAGGTTTTCTTTCCTTTAGATTTAAATGGCTCATCATTTGTGAGCAAATAATCGTATACCCCTCCGTACTCTTGATCTTCAAATTTATCTACTTCTGAAATATAAAGTTTAATGTATTCTAAATATAACGAATCTTCAGTTATTTTATAAGCTTCTTCTAGCGTTAAAATTGCAAAAATGGTAGACAAAACATACTTATTGGGGTTAATATGTTCAGTTAAATTTGCATTTAAAATGGAAGGAGATCCTTTCGTTAAAACTGTTTCATGTATAGTTTTAAATAAACTTAATCCTTTCTCAACTAATTCCTGGTTGTTTGTATATTTACCCATTACTAAAAGCCCATAAGATGTTAAAAGTTGAATATGAGTATGCCTTACCATACCTGCGCTATGAACTATGCCGAATCGGTCCGTTAATTCATGATAAGTATTTGTATACTCGTCATAATAGCGATCCAAGCTTTTAGATATTTCACATAAATCTTCTATCTTGTAATTTGAAGAAGCTAAAGCTAATAACGACCAAACCTGATCTTCTAGTTTTTTATCATCACTTACAATAGTATCGTTCTCTACCGCAACGTAAAAACCATTCAACTCTTTATCATAAAACTTATTAATTAAATAATCTTCTAGTGGTAATTTTGTAGAAATAGTTGTCATAATATCTCCTCAATTCAATACTTTTTTTGAATGTTCACAAGCAATTTCCGTAATTAAATGTGCAGCCTGTTTGGAACCTGAGTGATCCTTGTACGCGTTCTGATAACTTTTTATTAAGTTCTCTTTATTATTGATGAGCCTATAAGCTTTCTTATAAAATAAATCTGAACCAAACCCATAGTTGGTTTCATACCCCATTTTATTTAATCTTTCAAAGGCTTCTGCTTCATGATATTCCTTATAAGACGATAGACAAAAGATTGCAGGCACCTTTAAAGCTGAAACTTCAGTAACAGTTATCCATCCAGGGTGTGATAACAACAAATCACATTTTTTCAATAGAGGAATCCAATTACTTATGTACGGTATGGAAAGCATCCCCTTAGGTACAGAAACATCTTCCTTAGCCAACAGTACCATCTGTACTTTTGGATAGTCCTTCTTTAAATCTTCAAATAGCTTAGTGTAGAGTGATATCAATTTTTCTTTATTTTCTTTAAACATGGTTGTTCCACTAACTGTAGCAACAATTAATGGATAAGCATCTTTTTTTACACCTAGTTCAAATAGAAATGATGGATCATCATTTTGATCGATAGGTCTAATCATAGGACCTACAAACTGAATTTTTTCTTCTTGAAAATATTTTTCTATGATAGATCCTTCGTCCATATCTTTAACATAAGGCTTATCCGTTAACATTAATGAAGTATTATCACCTAGCCACTGAAATAAAGCATTCATTGAATTTCTAGCCTCATCTAGCTCATTTTTGTTAACATTAAATTCTCCAGCTTCAAGAAGGTCATTTGGTACGTCTACTAAAGTGAAATTAAATCTCTCTGTAACAAAAATATGTTTTATTCTTAGTAAACAAGCAGCGATACTAGCATTAATATTGTAATCACTTACCACTACATCAGGTTTATTTTCAAGAAATAGATTCATGTACTTTAAAATTTTAGAACCATTGAAGAAAGTCTTAGAAAAATATCCACCTATCATTGTTTCCCAGTTTAAATTTTTTTCTAAATGAGACTTTTTTGTATGATTCACTACTTTTTCAGGATTAAAATCTATTACCTCTACCCCTATCCCATTAAATAAATCTGTAAAGGTATCCTGTAAAGAACTGAGAACAACGGTCACATTCACGTTTTTCTCCTTAACCAAATCATATGCTATTGAATACATTCTCATATTGTGTCCTGTACCAGTTGGATTAGGTACCATAAATATTTTTGCCATATGAACTCCTCCTTAACTAATATTCTTGTGAACAAAACTATTGGCTTTGACTAAAGAACCTTTCGAAATAGTTACTCCGCCTAGAATTTGAGCTCCATCTTCGATTGTTACATCATTTTCAATAATGACTGGTAGTAAAGTCATCGGTAGAGAGAGTTTATTATAATCATGGGAAGTAGAAGTGATATGTACGTTCTTCCCAATCCTAACATTGTCACCTATAATAACCTTTCCACCGCCTTCAACAATTGTTGAATCACCTATAGAAACATTTTTGCCTATGGTAATTCCTCCATCTATCTGCAATTTTCCACTTGAGTCACTAATTTCCTTGCCAATCATGATAACGTTTTTTCCTAGATGAAGAGGTAAATCACCGTCAATATCAGCGTCAATAAAATTGAATAAGTATTTTTGATATCTTTCTTCAATTTCTTTCTGCAAATTATTTTTTTGGATAGGATCTCGAAAATTTCTTCTAAACACATTTATTAAGTTTCGAAAATTAGGTTCGCTGTCATTTGTAATATTTCTATCTTTCAATTTAGTAGCAGGTTGACCAACCATAATACTGTATGGTGGAACATTCTTCTCTACGATAGTGTTGGCTCCTATAATAGCCCCTTCTCCGATGTTTAACCCACCTTTGATGACAGCCCCGGCACCTATCCATACATATTTTCCAATAGTTGTTAGCTTCTCACCACCAATCTTTGCATTAGAAGCTATTTGAACACCTTTTTTGACTATTGCATTTTGGAGTATACATCTAAATCCAATAAAAACATCTGCATCAATGGTAGATGATGACAACTTACTTTCTCTTCTGACCCACGAAAATGAGCTCACCTTAGAATTGATCAGCTCTACACCTGGTTCAATAAGTGGAGTTTCATTTCCATTAATAAAATCACTGAGATATGTATTTGAACTTTTTATTTATTTTCACACCCTTTTTTTTTCTTAAAACCATCCTATCATGAAGAAGAAATCTGTTCCTTCAACTTATGTTTAGATTAACCTTTATTTTTTTAAAGGTTCATTTAGCAAAATTTTTTATGTAATAACTTTTTCCTCTTGAACAAACTAACACTTGAGGTTTACATGGATTATCTTCTAATTTCTCTCTAAGTTTTCTTATATAAACATATAAAACTGCTGGTCCAGTAGTATCTAAATAATCTATTAGTTCTTCTGAACTTAAAGGAGTTTCGTTTTTTGTAAGGATGTATAACAACTTAAACTCAATTGTAGACAGATGAATTTTCTCTTCCCCTTTATAAAGACAGTGGCTTTCAATGTCAAAGATCAAATTCTTGGTTAATAAATAAGAATTGTTATTGTCTCTATGTTGGTAAGGACCTTTATTGTTTTCCTTTAGTTTTAAGGCTTCAATAGTGTTAGATATAACATTTCTGTTAGATGAGTCAACAAACATTACAGGACAGGTAATAGTATTTAAAATTTTATGTAGGCCCGATTGATTATGAACAGTTGGTAAATCATAAATTAATAAATTAGGAGCTTTTTCTGTAAAAAAATTCGAGTCATGTTTATTCAAAAACGTAAACTCAAACTGCGATAGTGAAAATTCTAGTATCCAAGCTAAATATTCATTTGTCGTCACTACATAAGTTTCAATCATTAATATTTCCTCCAAAATTCAAAAATTAGAATCTTTAAACAATATATTACATTTTATACTATTGTTTCATACTTTTAAAACTATTTTTTTGTAAAATTTTTAAAATTAATGTACTTTTTTGTAAAAAATAAAGGTTTTTACCATAGAAATAAGGATTATTTTGTAAAATTATGCACTTATTTTACCAGATATATTTCTTTTGTATATTTAGTAATTGTTAAAATTTACTTGATTTTCAAATTTCCTTATACTATGATACTTTCATGGATATAAAACAATTAGACGATCAGATGAGGATACAAATTTTCAAGGCCTTATCAGATGAATCAAGACTTACAATTGTTCGGACTCTATATCGAAGTGGAAGAGAATTGAGTTGTGGAGAGGTAGGGGAAAAATGCGATATTTTAAAAACAACAGCTTCGTATCATTTTAAAACTTTGAGAGAGGCGAAACTAACAACTGTAAGAAAAGATTCTAGAACTAAATACGTAAAGTTAAATTTAGAAACATTTGAGAAGTATATACCTAACTTCTTGGAAACTCTCTAAGAGAGTTTCCACGTTGCAATTTGTACAATAGTTTTAAAGTTTTAAAACTATTAAAAACGGAGGAGCTTATATGAATAAAATAATTACTTTATTTTTCTTTGTAATGTTTGTTATTGGTACAGATACATTTTTAATATCCCCTTTATTACCTACACTTTCTGATTTATATCATGTATCTACAGATATTTCAGGTTGGATGGTGAGTGCATATGCCCTAGGATATGCGGTCTTCGCTTTTATAGCTGGTCCTATATCTGATAATCTGAACCGAAAGAAAGTAATGTTATATGGAATGATTGCATTTACTATTTCAACGTTCCTTTGCGGTATGGCTTCAAGCTTTTGGATGATGTGTGCAATGCGACTTATTGCAGGAATAAGTGCAGCGTTTGTTACCCCACAAGTTTGGGCGTCTATTCCTTTATTGGTAAAACCCGAAAAGATAGTAAAAAGCATGGGTATTGCGACAGCAGGTTTAGCGATTTCTCAAGCTTTCGGTCTTCCTATTGGTAGTTATTTTGCTTCTTTCTCATGGAATACACCATTCTTCGTATTATCTGGATGTTCATTTGTTCTGATTCTTTTGATAGCCGTATTAATGCCATCTATAGAAAATAAACAAAATATTCAAAATAAACAATCTATTGTCGACCGTTATAAATCTTTATTTTTAAATCCTAAAGCCTCTCCGTTATTTTTAGCGTACCTTCTGTTCCAAACAGGAAACTTTGCTTCCTTTAATTTTTTAGGTACATGGTTAAGCGCTGACTATAATTTTAACGTTACACAAATAGGACTTGCTATGCTTATATTAGGTATTGGAAACTTCTGTGGAAGCTTCTTTGGCAGTGGATATGTCTCTAAAATTGGTAATGCGTCTACTCTTTTTGGTGGTTTAGTCTTAATGGCAGCCTTATACTTTAGTTTACCTTTCTATCACAATATCGCTCTGGTAGAAGTTGCTTTTTTCCTAATGTTCTTTATAGCTGGAATTTTATTCCCTTTAATGATGAGCTTATTACAATCTCTATCTGCAAATGCAAGAGGAACTATTGCAGCTTTATCAAATTCTGCTATGTACATAGGTACTACTTTAGGTACTTGTATCGCTGGATTTCTATACCACTACTTTGGTAACTTCATTTCGGTTACTACGTTTACAGCATCTATGTTTATTATCTCTATTCTTATCTATAAGGTAAGTGGTGTTTTAAATCCTGTTAAAGCTAATGTGGCAAAAGAACAAAACGTAGTAAAATAAAGGGCTGAAATTCACATGTACCCTAGTGGTAATCATATTACTTTATCTTCTCTTTTTTATGCTTTGAATCATCCTACTAGAATTATGCTTTTACTTCAATTAATAGAGAATGACGAAGTACCTTATAACTTTTTAAGGTATACAGGTTCTAAACCTAATTTATCTCACCACCTTAAGATTTTAACACAAACAGGATTAACCTATACTAGAAAAGAAGGCGTTAAGCGTTATATTATTTTAAGAAGAAATCTTATTGATGATCAATTTCCAGGCTTACTTCAGATCATACTTAATAATAAAGATAATATTCACTGAAACCGTTTATTGTTTTTATACTCCATAATTATTAATACAATTCATAAAAGAACTCGCCTAATTATAAAGGGGAGTTCTTTTCATTAAAAATTTTTTTATGCGATTTCTTGATTTTTAGCTAATTTAAAGTTTGAAGATTTAGTACTTACAAACATTATTAGTATAAAGCTTATTAAAATAATGATTCCATCTAAGAATACTGGAAAAATCCAGCTACCTGTTGCATCTCTTAAAGCACCATTAATGACAGGAGAAAGAACTGCTCCCATCTCACCTATTAGATTCCACATCCCAAAAGCTGAACCTCGAAATTTCGGTTCAACCATATCAGCCGTTAAGGAGTGTGAAATAGGCTGAAGGGCGTTAAAAAATAAACTAGTGATAAGTAAAAGAATTCCCATAATTAGCACAGAGTGTCCTCCAGATAATAAATAGAATCCAAAGGTTATAGTCAAAGCTCCTTGTGCAAAAGTTAAGAAACAAAGCAAGGACTTTTTACTCCAATTCTTCTTCATAACATAATCTGCTAGAAATCCACCTATTGGATATCCTAAAATGCCTGCCCCAGCATTAAAAGCAGCAGTCAAAGTAGCTTGAAGAAAGGAAGTTCCGGCTGTACTAGTTACTATAGATATAGACCAATAACTAAAAAACCACAAATTCCATAGTATTGCTACAGCTGATAAATACATTAGCAAGAGGTTTTTACTAAAAAGATTAATTGAGGTATTTTTATTTTTACCTCTCAAACTAAATGCTATTAGAGTAAATGCTAGTATAAGTTCTAGTACAGCTACCATCCAGTCAGATAGCCCAATCCAATCAGTTACTTTATAGATTAATAAAATAGCCAATAAAAATAACAGTGAATACGAAAACAATTCAATGAATGCCTTTCGGTAATGCATCTCTTTCTTATCACGCTTAAATAGACCATATAAACATATTCCTACTAACAAGGTAGCAATCCCCAAAATTATGAAAGGCATCCTCCACCCCTCATGTTTTCCAAGGATATTCTCTCCTAATTCAATCATGTAAGGAACTGAAAGTGTACCTAGTGTTAATCCTATGGCCAATCCGGTTATTACTACGCCCATCCCAAGATTCCTTTTTTTATAGGGAGTAACTTCAATAACTAGTGCTCGATCGTTAGAATAGTAAGCACCTTCTCCTAACCCTACGGTGATTCTTAAAATAATGAATACAATTAACAAGGAAAAGAGACCACTTAAAAGAGTAGCTATTCCTGCCCAAATAAGGCTGATAGTCAATATTGTTCTGTAGCCATACTTGTCACCCAGCATACCACCTGGAAATTGAGTTAACATATACCCAGTAAATAATAAACTACCTAGAAATCCCCCTAATGCATAGGGGTTAGCAGCATCCTGTAAGAATGAAACGTGGTTTTGTATCATCCAAGTAATAACTGGACCGGTAATTGAACGATCTGCTGAATTAAAAATCCAACCTATAAGTAGAAACAACCAAATAGTATGATATTTTTCCCATCTAAAATTTCTCAAAAATTTCCCTCCATTTAAAATTTATAATTCTATGGATTAAACATATCACTTTATAATTTCAGTTGTCCTACAGCAAAAGTTTAGATAGATATTAATAAATTTTAAGGAGAAAAGTTATATTAGAAGGGCATATTTATATATAAAAAATTTAAAGGGGGCAAAAATAAATTATCTATTTAATAATTTTTTAACTTTTTTAATTGTGTCTCCTTTTTCCAAGGGCCGATAAACTGTTAATTTCAAATCGGGAGAATCATAAACTTGAAGAGTCATGTGTTCCATAAATAGGGTTCCCACGTAAGGATGTCTAATTTCTTTTTCACCAATGGGAGTTCCAGAAATCTCTTGATCACCCCACCATTGGCTGAATTCACTACTGTTATTTTTTAAATCATTAACTAAATTTCCAAACCATTGCTCACCAATGAAGCGATTAGTAGTACCTCGAAATTGTGCAAGTAATCGCTTAGCATGATCTTCCCAATTCACGAGTAAGCTCTTATATTCTACTGAGCAGAAACAACGCCAGACTGCATTTCGTTCTTTCTCGCTCATTTTTGTGAAATCACCAAATACTTTACAAGCAATACTATTCCAGGAAATAATATCCCATTTTTCATTTGTAACGTATACAGGACAATCTTCTAAATGATCTATAAAGTTTTTTACAACTGGATGCAACGAATCCTCTACGTTCACCTTCATTTCTAATGGTATTTGATGATTTGCTAATAGATAAATATGCTTTCTCTCTTCGTTGTTCAAATTTAGTACCCGAGAGATACTCTCCAACACTTGGGTTGAAACTTGAATATCTCGCCCTTGTTCTAACCACGTATACCAAGTTAAGCCTACACCAGCTAATTGAGCAAGTTCCTCTCTTCTAAGTCCTGAAGTTTTTCTTCTTTTGCCAATAGTGATACCAAAATCTGCAGGAGACAATTTATCTCTCTTTGATTTTAGAAACTTACCAAGCTGCTTCTTTTTTTCTTTTTCAATACTCAATTTTATATACCTCCTATAACAAGCTATACAAAAGAAATCAAGTCCTTTTATACACTGAATACCATTAGAATATCAAAAAACAAAAAGAGTGGAAATTATTCCACCCCTTCCAATTTAAGTTATTTAATAATTAAGCTATATTATCTAACAGTTTCCTGAAATTTTCTCCTAAAACTTTTCTCTCAACTTCTGCATTAGGTGCATAACGCTTAATTGCCTCTATAGTAATGTAAGGATCTCCATATGGATAATCAGCTCCGAATATAGTTCTATCTGGAATCTCGTTCATCGCTAAGGTTAAAGCAAAGGTAGTATAAAAAGCTGAAGTATCAATATAAGCATTAGGAGTATTTTTAACAAGTTCAATCGTTTGAAGCCAGTTTATACCTCCTAAATGTCCAAAAATTACTGGAATCTCAGGATATTTTTTTGCCAGCTCTATTAATTCTACAATGTCGTCTAATTGCAGAGGAGCAAAAGTATGAATCCAGATTGACAAACCTTTAAAGTCTTTTAATGCCTCAAAGATTGGTTTTAAGAAAGCAATTTGGCCACTTCCTAAAGTGAACTCACCTATCCCTTTTAAGTTATTGGCTACAATGTATTCCTTAATCCATTTTTTTGTCTCTTCGACTTCTAATCCTAACGGGACAGAACCAAAACCAATGTACTTATCTGGATATTGGTTAACAACTTCTACCAGTTCCTTCATAGAATTCTTTCTAGCACTTACACTATTGACATTATTATTAAGAATTTGATTTAAAGCTTCCATTTCTTGTTTAAATGAATTTAATTTTATAGCTTTTTCCGGGTGGATTAATGTAGAAAATAATATAGTCTTATTAATTCCTAAGTCATCCATAAGTTGAATATGCTTAGAAACAGGAAATGTTACATGTGAATGACTATCTATAATCAAGTTATTCACCTACTTTAGTTAAAGAATTTTTATTTTTTCTTTCTTCAATAACTTCTGTAGCCACTCCTAAGATATTATTTAATCCATTAGGAAATCCAGAATAGATAATCATTTGTAACATTGCTTCAATAACTTCTTCTTCAGTCCAACCTACATTTAATGCTCCATTAATATAAAATTTTAATTGTTCAGTATTTCCAAGCGCTGTCAAGCCTGCAACAGTAGCAAGAAGACGTGATTTCAAATCTAAACCTGGTCTAGAAAATATTTGACCATAATTGAATGATACTGCTAATGTTCCTAAGTCGGGGGAAATGGAATCTTTAAAACTATTTACGATTTCTTCATAGTTGTCAGCATCAATTTGTTTTAAAATTTCTAAACCTTTTTTGAAATTTTCATCTTGTTTTAACATAATATCTTCTCCCTCAATTAATTTTCACTTGTTGAATTGAATTTAATTTCTTCTTTACACCGATGATTGAAGTGAAGGCAAAAAGAACCATAATAAAACCTACAGAACAAACTCCCATCCATTTAAAATGGCTCCAGGCGAGCGTACCTAAGTATGATCCTAATGCTCCTCCTAAAAAAGTAGAAACCATATAAATACCGTTTAGACGACTTCTTTTTTCTTCAGACAATTGAAAAATTTTGGCTTGACAAGCTACCTGATTAGCTTGAGTTCCCATTGTTACTAATAAACTTCCTATGATAATGGCCGTTAGAGACGAACCTGACAAGATAAAAATCAAGAATGAAACCAATGAAAGATTCATACAAAGTATACTTGCAAGATTAGCCCCTTTTTTATCAATTATTCTGCCAATAATAGGTGTAGCAAATGCTCCACCTATTCCCACTAAACCTATTGTCCCTGCAACACTGCTCGCATAGTGAAAAGGAGAATTACTTAGTCGAAAAACCAATGTAGTCCAGAACAAACTAAAAGCTCCAAACATCATTCCTTGGCTAATACATGCTCTTCGTAATATGTTTTCCTTAATAAAAAGTGGCCAAAGTGAAGCAAGTAGTTCTCCATACTTCATTGTTTGTTTACCTTTACTTTGTGGAAGGTAAATTTTAATGAGTAGAATTACTAACAAAGTAAATGCGAATGAAATCCAATACATTGCTCTCCAACCCAAGTAAGTATCTACAATTCCACTGATAAAACGTGCCCCTAAGATTCCACAAACTAAACCTATAGCTACATTACCTAAGATTTTCCCTCTTTCTTTATCGCTAGCAAGACCAGCAGCTATAGGTACTATAATCTGTGGAACAATAGTAAAGAATCCTAATAATAAATTATATATTATTAACCAACTAAAACTAGTTGATATAGCAGAAGCAATAAGGCTTAAACAAACTAGTATTAGGAGCGATAAGATGATTTTACGTCTCTCAAATAAATCACCTAGTGGCACTAAAGTTAGATTTCCAATAGCATATCCAACTTGAGTTAAAGTAGCTATAATTCCTATTTGATTTGAAGATATGTGAAACGAGTCTGCCATACTTAATAATAAATTTTGATTTAAATATACATTTGAAACTGTAAAACCACAGGTTAGAGCCATCAGTAACACAATACCTTTATTAATTTTATTTTGTTGTTCCATATTTTCACCTCCCTTTCTGAATTTAGGATACAAAAAATATAATCCTAGTAATAGGAGTGAGTTTATACTGTTATAAAAAGTACCAGTCTTACTTTCAATATTTATTATTCTGTTTTAAACAGATTAACTTTGATGATTGATTTTCTTCTGAAGATTTCCAATGTGCGTATAAGGCTTGTATTAATACGGTAATAATACTTAAATAGATTACTGGTAAGGAATAATTGGTTTATAAGGTAATATTTAGAAATCGCAGTAGGTGATTAGTAGATGATAATGGAATATCTCCTCTTCTTTGGACTGCTCGGGGTTGGATTATTGATCTTTATTTTTCATGAAATGGGTGAGAAGCCGAAAGATGTCCTACCAACTGAATACAGCAAATTAGAATCCCCAATTGAAAGACGCTTATATAATGCCTTAGTGATGAATGGCTATTCGGTACGAGCGCAAGTAAAGTGTGGTCCTTATCGAATTGACCTTGTCATAGGGAGGCTTGCGATTGAGTGCGACGGAAAAGCCTATCATTCTTCACCAGCGCAAAAGGCACATGATCGGAAGAAAGATGCTTATTTGAGGAAACAGGGATATAAAGTCATGAGGGTTAGTGGCAGTAACATTGTAAAACGTATGCCCTACGTTCTAAAAAGAGTAAAGACAAGGTTGAATTAAAAAAAGAGAAGGCTAAAAACCTTCTCTTTTTTATATATAATCATCTATGCTTATATAATTTTCTTCATGCCGCAATCCCGGCATTCACGCAAGAAAACACCATCTTTCACCGAACTTTTGAAGTAAGCTGAGTTGCAGTTACCGCACCGGCCACTAATCTTATCCGGAAATTCAACATAATCATAAACTTTATCGAGATCAATTTCTTGCTCTTTTATGTCTTTTAGGTTGATCACTCTTTTTTATTTGTCTTTCCTTAGATTAACACACCCCTTCCTTAAGTAAAAAGGGCATATCTGCTACAGATCTAACTTATCAACTAACCAATCTTGAATCTCATCTTTCAAATCAATTCCTACTGCTAGGGTTCCCAATATTGTCCCCTTGCCAATAATCTGAAGATCAACGGACATAGATGGCTTGGTAGCATTAATCATATATGTAACAGTATCAATATGTTCGATAGGAATCCGGATTATATTAATAAGTCCTTCACTTTGTAGGTAACCATTCTTAATACTGATCTTATTCTTTTTCCATGAGAATTCTGAATCTGTAACAATCTTCCCATCGGTTTTTGATCCAAATAGTGCCATTTTAATCTCTCCTTAAAAATTCTTCTTTCTTATTGCATCATGCACTAATAGCAAACAGTTTGTAAAAATAACTTTTATTTGATTTAAAACCCTTTTTTTCTTGTTTCCCTAAAATTTCAACTATCAATCCTTCAAGGTTTGAAGGCGTAATTCTCAACTTTAAAAATTCTTTTTGATGACAATATTAGAATTCCTCTTCCTTCCACATGAGCCCAATTTCTTGCTCTCGCTGCAAAACCTTCTCTAGATAACGTTCCGTTGTTTTACGGTCACTATGGCCAAGCTCCTTTTGAATTAAGAAAATATCGGCTCCCTGCTGCCTACTATAAATCGCATAAAAATGACGAAAGTAATGAGGCGTAATCCTGTCATTCCGTTCTTTTATAAAAGGTAATTCCGTTCGTTCAATGATACGCACAATATAATTACTTAAGTTTTTATATTGATAAAACCCTCCATCTTTAGTTGGAAATAATGGACCTTGATCACTTGAATTTAATACTGTACTGACATGACGTCGTTCTCGAAAAGAAAGAATGCGTTCATATAGCGATGGATGAAGTAGCTTATCAAATTTCTTTCCACCCTTCCCTACTCCTCTTAGTCGATAATGGCCACTTAAACTGTCTAGATATACATCTCCCCACGAAGATTTAGCTATTTCCTGTACACGCAATCCTGTCATGGCCAACATCGTTAACAATCCATAATTAACAGGATGGTCTTTATAGTAATCTAGGAGCTGTTTGACTTCATGGTAATACAAATCTCGATTTGGAATTTCTTGTTCAGATAGTGATGTACTCAAGATTTCTTTATGTAAAGAATGCTGGATATATTTCGTTTCATGTAACCACTTCATAAAACTTTTTAAAGTCGTCATTTTGGCATCTAAAGTTGCAGGTGAATAAGGTTTCCCACCCTTTCCTAACAATGCTGTGCTTAAATATGTCTGGTAGTTCCGTATATGCCAAGGTCTTAAATTCTTAAAAATAGTTTCTTCTATATAATTGTCTACATCCTGTCGTAAGAACGATTCACTGTCTACAGCATACCGATAAAACTGCAGCAGTATCCGTACGTATTCAGTTTTGGTATTCTCTTTTCGTTCTCGATCTTTTCGAATATGCTTTCGTTGGTGTACATAGTAGTACATCATTTCTTCATCTGTAAAATCACTGAACATCTCTTCGTTTTTTCGCTGGTGATGCTCATTTCTTTCTTCTAAGGCATCATAATACTTATTATCTAGCATCAATGAAACAATTTCATTGAACCCCCCTTTTCTTTCCCTTACTTCTGTTCCTATGTGTACTAACGAGAAATCTTGCATAAAACCTCTCCTTTCGTAAAACATGTCTTCTTATTTATAGGTCTTCCTTGTGTTGAAATAGTTTCTTCTTTATACGAGGATCAAGTTTTCAATTATATGTATATAGATAATAAATACCCTTCAAAACGTACTAATAGTGTTAATAACAATATTTAAACTATTAATTATTCTAACTAATTATCTAATATTTTTATAATCAAATACTTGTTTAAAGTTATTTATTATACTTGTTACTCATTAATTG
>NZ_JBXENJ010000025.1:0-19024 GCF_056836725.1 Priestia sp. 3CA3 | reverse complement strand
TCGCTCTGAAGCAACTTTATCAGTATAACATTCTATTATTTTGATGTCAACATCTTTTTTAAGATGTTTCTCTCAACTGCGCTGTTCATCAGCGACATTTAATAATTTACCATATATAATATATAGAGTCAATCGTTTTTCTAAAAAACTTTATAAATAAAAAAGTTAATGAAGTAAACCTTCAGTAAAGTAACCAATTAACCTCTATTACAATAGCAATCTAGCCGCTATGCAGTTTTCTTATCTTACCATAAAAAAAAAGCCCAGTCATTAAACTGAGCTTTTTTATTTAAACTATTCTGCTAAGAACGCGAAATAGAGTATGAAGATGATACAGAGAGCATACATAATGGGATGCACTTCTTTTCCACGCTTGCTGCATAACATTGTAATAGGATAAAAGATAAAGCCAACCGCAATGCCTGTTGCAATACTGTACGTTAATGGCATCATGATCACCGTGAAAAATGCCGGAACTGCCACTTCGAACTCTTTCCAATTGATTTCTCCTAAGTTTGACACCATCAGAGCTCCTACCGTAATTAAAGCTGGCGCAGTAACAGCTGGTGTTACGACCGCTAACAACGGAGAAAAGAACAGTGCAACTAAGAAAAACGCCGCCGTTACAATTGCAGTAAATCCTGAACGTCCGCCCGCTGCTACTCCAGCCGTAGACTCTACGTAAGCTGTTGTTGATGAGGTACCAAGAACAGCACCAACTACAATCGCACTAGAATCTGCCAATAACGCTCTGCCCGCTCGCGGAAGCTTATTATCTTTCATAAGCCCAGCTTGACTCGCTACAGCAACCATCGTACCTGCTGTATCGAAGAAATCAACGAATAAGAAAGTTAAAATGACGACTAGCATCTTTACAGTAAAGATATCACCGATATTTTGGAAAGCTGCCCCAAACGTCGGGTCAAGACTAGGAACCGATGAAACCACTGCTTTAGGTGTATCAATTAACCCAAAAGCCATACCTGCTACAGCCGTTACAATCATACCGATAAATACAGCTGCATTTACTCGAAGCACCATTAATACAATAGTAATGACAATACCAAAAACCGCAAGTAATGTTGTTGGGTTCGTCAAATCACCCAGTCCAACGAATGTGGCATCATCTTTGACGATGATTCCCGCACCTTTCATACCAATAAAACTAATAAATAAACCAATACCTGCTCCAACAGCCATTTTTAATTCAATAGGAATAGAATTAATAATTTTTTCTCGCAGGCTTGTTAATGTTAAAAGAATAAAAATAACACCTGATATCATAACACCCGTTAAAGCCGTCTGCCATGGAATTCCCATCGTCAGAACAACTGTATAAGCAAAAAATGCGTTTAATCCCATACCTGGAGCTAATGAAATTGGATATCTACCAAGCACTCCCATAACAATTGATCCCAAAGCTGCCGCTAAAGCAGTAGCTGTAAATACAGCCCCTTGGTCCATTCTCATACTGTCAGGTAGATCCTTTACATCACTTAGTGATAGCACAGATGGATTAACAAATAAAATGTAAGCCATAGATAGAAAAGTTGTAAGGCCAGCTATAAACTCTTTTCGGTAGCTAGTACCCAGCTCTTCAAAACGAAAATACTTCTTCACGTTTTTTCCTCCCTTTATAGAAGCCGCATGCACTTAGGCAAGCCATAAAAAATGCCTCTACACTATGGCGCGTAAAGGCATAAAATCGACTAAAAGAGAAATGTATGAGCAAAAAACAAAAGATTTTTATACATACATGTATTACTTTCTCGTAGTCAAGCCATTTACGGTAGCTCGGTAGAAACTTTTGGGCCTTATCCCCAAGATTATACGACATTAAAGCTATATCTCGCTGTTTTATGTTACTATCCTACCATTAACTTTTTAAAAAAGTCAACAAAAAACGAACATTCTTATAAAAGAATGTTCGTTTGTTCGGTTTTCTTACATATTATTCCCATTCAATTGTTGCAGGTGGCTTACTTGTAATATCATACACTACGCGGTTAATATGCTTAACTTCGTTTACAATACGCGTTGAGATAACTTCAAGCACATCCCAAGGAATACGCGCCCAGTCAGAAGTCATACCATCAATCGATGTAACAGCACGAATACCGATTGTGTAATCATACGTACGAGCATCTCCCATTACACCTACACTGCGGATGTCAGGAAGAACCGTAAAGTATTGCCAGATATCGCGCTCTAAGTCTGCTTTTGCAATCTCTTCACGTAAAATAGCATCCGACTCACGTACAATTTCTAACTTCTCTTCCGTAATTGCACCAAGTACACGAATACCTAGACCTGGTCCTGGGAAAGGCTGACGCCAAACGATGTTATCAGGAATACCTAATTCAGAACCTAATGCACGTACTTCATCTTTGAATAGCGTGTTTAACGGTTCGATTAGTTTGAACTGCATATCTTCCGGTAATCCACCTACATTATGGTGAGATTTAATCGTTTGAGCTGTAGCTGTCCCACTCTCGATAATATCTGTGTATAGCGTACCTTGAGCTAGGAAATCAAACCCTTTTAATTTAGCAGCTTCGTCATCGAATACATAAATAAATTCATTACCGATGATTTTACGCTTTTGTTCAGGATCTGATACACCGCTTAATTTTTCTAAGAAGCGATCTTTTGCATCGATTTTAATTACGTTCATATTAAAGCCTTCGCTAAATGTTTCCATTACGCTTTCAGCTTCACCTTTACGTAATAAACCGTGATCTACGAACATACATGTTAACTGATCACCAATTGCTTTATGAATTAATACAGCTACTACCGAAGAGTCTACTCCGCCGCTAAGTGCGCAAAGTACTTTTCTATCTCCAACTGTTTCACGGATTTTATCCATTTCAACTTCAATGAAGTTCTCAATTGACCAGTTTGCTTCAGCATGACATACTTCAAACACGAAGTTCTTTAAGATATGGTTACCGTGCACTGAATGGCGAACTTCTGGATGAAACTGCACTCCGTACATATTCTTTTCTTTGTTACTCATTGCGGCAATTGGACAAGATGGGCTAGTTGCGTCCACTTCAAAACCAGCTGGTGTTTCTACAACTAAATCACCGTGACTCATCCAAACAACTTGTTCTTTTGGCAACTCATGGTACATTAATGAATCGTTTTGTACGTTAATCGCTGCTTTACCATATTCACGATGGCTAGCACCTTCTACCTTCCCGCCAAAATGATGAGTCATTAATTGCATTCCATAACAAATACCTAAAACAGGAATACCTAATTCAAAAATGTTTTCATCGCAGTGAAATGCGTTTTCACCGTACACACTGTTTGGGCCTCCAGAGAAAATAATTCCCTTTGGATTTAATGCTTTAATCTCTTCTGCTGTAATTGTGTGCGGATGCAATTCACTATATACTCCGAACTCGCGAATGCGACGCGTAATCAGTTGGTTATATTGACTACCAAAATCTAATACAACAATCATGCCTTCCATCTTGTTCACCTCTCCGAATGTGTAAATAATCACTTGTTATTATGCCCTAAAATATAAAAAAAACTAGACTTCTCCCTCAAAAAACAAAGGCAGAAGTCTAGTTGAGCACGACGTTTATCGTCAAATAGACTGTTCTGCCTTCATAGTCAGATCGTTTAAGGTGACCCGGTAGAGACTCTCGAACCATATTATCGAGGATATATGAAGGTATACGAAACATTTATAGTAAGTTCGAGAATATTCTATCAATCCGCGAAACAATGGTCAAGAACTCGTTTTTTTGATTAAATTTTCCCACAATTCAATCGACTCTTTCCATTCTTTTATGGAATCTGCATTTCGATATAAAACCCGCTCGTATTTTTCCGTTAATTTTAGCATATTTACCGTATTTAATTTTTCGTCTACTTCTCCTGCAAAGTCGCGCAGCGTTTGATTTTCTTGCCGTTTTAGTCCATTTGCAGCGAGTCTTTTAAGTAAAAAAGCATACGCTGATTCAAAGGTTTCCACACTCTCTTTCTTTTTATAAAAAGAGATATAAAAAGGTAAAAACCATTTAAATCGATTGAGATATATTACTATTAACATAACTACAATCAGTCCGTAGAAAAGCACTTTCCATTTCATAGACAACTTAGCATTTTGAAGAGAAGCTGTTTTTTCTTTCTCTCTTTTCTCTTGTGCCGGAAGCTCTTTCTTCTTAGGCTGCTCCTTGACTTGCGTTTCTTGTTTCTCTTCTTCCCTTTGACTATTTTCACTAGAGTTGTTAGGTTGGTTATCTACAAAATCATAAGGATTAGAAAAACTTTTTGTTGGTTCAAAAGGTACCCAGCCCGCTCCTGGAAAATAGACTTCGACCCAAGAATGAGCATTATTTTGTGTAATTTCATAGGTTGTCCACTTACTACTTCCTGAAATAACGGTGGCATCACCTTCTGTATAGCCCTTTACCCACCGAGCAGGAATATCTAATGAACGAAGCAGCACGACCATAGAAGTAGAGAAGTTATCACAGTATCCTCTTTTTGTATCAAATAAAAATTGATCCACATAATCTTTATTCTTCGTAGGAATTGGAACATTTTCAGTATCATATACATATGGATTGAATCGGAAGTATTCTTCAACGGCTTTCGCTTTTTCATAGCGATTGTTTTTATTTTTTGTTATCGTACGAGCTAAATCCTTTACTCGTTTTGGCAAATTAGCAGGAAGCTGTGTATACCTTGCTATAAATTCATTATTATTCTCTAGACTCTCTGACTTTTTCTCCTCTGCTTGCTGAAGAAGCCCGGTATCAAACACAGGATATTTATACGTTAGCTCATACGATTGAACAGTAACAAGTTTGTCATTTTGATAAGGATATAATTTTTCATTTGTCGGTGTAACATCGGTTTGAATGCCATTTTTTAAGGTTAGAGACAGCAGTTGAGGAACATGCATAAGATGAACAGAAGGCTGCGAATAGGTAACTTCTGCTTTTCTTACTTCTCCTGCAACACTTGAATCATATTGAGGGAGTAAGTTTTCATTTCCTTTGAAAGGCACTTTTTCTTCCTCTTTAGACAGCTCCCAGCCCTTACCTGTATACACATCCTTCGTTTCAATACGCCAATAGTGCTCATCCTCTACTTTAGCTGTAAACACAACCGTATCATCATTGACAAAGGATCCCCCCAATTTAGAATCGTCCATATCATAGCCAATTCGTTGACCGCTTGCAGATTCTCCCTGTCCTTGATTTGTTGTGTGAGCTGCAATAAAAGGGACCGGATCTGGCCACTGCGGACCTGGTTTAGGGGCGAGATAAGCCAGCACAATGACAATGGCTAAAAAACTGCCTAGAAAAAGAAACGATCGTTTTCTATTTTCTAAACGCTCGGTGCTAGCACCTTTTATACGTTCAGGATTGATGCGAAGCATGGCTACTAATAAAAATCCGATAATCGTCACGCGAATAATAGCAGCTCCGGCATCGTAAGTAGAAAAGGTATCCAATACGGTAATATACAAAATGGTTAAGAAGAAAAAGAAGAAAATTCTTTTTTGATAAAAGATCCAGTATCGAATTAAATAAGCCATAATCCAAAGCAGGATAAAAAATAAAGTGCTCCTCATTTCAAAGGATAAATTCGCTATATTCCACTCCATGATACTTTGTACATCTGACTGAAGAATTTCCAAAAGTCTTGGAAGCCATTCTGAAGAAAAGAAGGCACCTTGGAAATAGAGACTGTGAAGTGAAAACAAAATAAACAACATGCTCCCTAACGTCATCACAATAAACGGCAATCGAAACGTTAAGCTCAAAAAACAGTAAGCGACAAACAGGATAAAGTATTGAATTTGATTCGTATCAGTGACTTCATTTAAAGGGAGAAGCCATTCCACTAATAAAAAGAAAGCTCCCGCGTATAATAAGACGTTTTTTACATACCAAGCTGATTTATTCACTTATTTCCGCCCTCACTTCCTTTAGTGATAGAGGAAGATCAATATGAACGACTTCAATCGTTAAAGCAGAAGATTGTATGCCATTGACAATAACTGTCTCTTCGTCACTAAGCCCCGCTCCTTCATTTTTAACGACAATGAGTGAAGCCTTAGCATGAGGGCTCAGCTTGGATTGAATCTGGCCAATAAGAGTCCCTGTAACCTGACTGACAATTACCATAAAAGAATGCTGCTTTTGAATAGCAATATTCTGAAATTCTGTTTCGAATGCTCGATTGCTAATAGGCTGTGCACGTGCTAAGTGATGCAACAGGTTATCAGCCTCCCTTTGTTCAGAGGTTTTCTGCGAAAAAAGGGCATCTCCAGCTAAAAGAAAATCGACTTTTTTACGCTTGGTTTCTTCATGAATGAGCATGGATGCCAGAAAGCTCATTCGCTCTTCAAAGTATAGAGGGCCCATAACATCTGCAATGATAATTATACTCCGTTCATGATAATGACCAAACTCTTTAGAAATCAACGTAGCTTTACGAGCCGTCGCCTTCCAATCGATAGACCCTAATCGGTCACCCGGCTGGTATTCTCTAATGCCTGTCACTAACGTAGTAGATTGATTCCCCGTCGAAACTTCATTTTTTCCTTCTTCTATTCCCGCTAAAAGAAACGGGATATCTATCTCATGGATTTGAGGATACACGACAAACCGCTGCTGCAGTAGAAAATATGCCTTCTTTTTTACGATGCCTAATAAATCACTCAGTTCAATCGAAATCGTAAAAAATTCATATTCTCCTCTTTCTACAAACGATCTTTCATACGGAATAACAGCGTTTCGTTGAAAAAGCGGATAAATTGTTCTTTCTTCTTGATCTAAAAGGTTACTCTCCTCTTTCACGGCTGCCATATAAACAGGAAAAGCCGAGGAGCGTGTAATGTGAATGTCATACGAAAGATGATCTCCAGCGAATCGAGGCTGTAGCTTCACGTCACGAGCAACATTCCACTTCTTCAACGGATAGAGCAACACGGCTACCGCATATAATCCAAAAGGTAAGAAGCTATAAAATAAAAACCAGCTGACAAAGCCTCCTTGAAACATGGCGTAAGAAAACGTAGCGGTAAAGATGCAGAATAAAACGAACCAGTCTCTACCTTTGTTCCATATCACTTTTATATACTGTTTCATAAATTATCCTCTTACCTTTTAACAGGTACTTTCGTATCAGCCATAATTTGCTTCATCACATCACTCGCTATTAAACCGCTGTACTGAGTATCAGGTCTTAGCGTTAATCGATGTGCACACACATACGAAGCAAGCTCTTGAACATCATCAGGAAGACAGTAATCTCTTCCCTTTACTAACGCATATGCTTGAATAGCCTTCATAAAGGAAACCGTGCCACGAGGACTAATACCTAATGAAACATGTGGATGAGAGCGAGTTTTGCGAATAATTTCAATGATATAGTTCTTGATCGTATCATCTACATAAATACTGCTTACAGCTTTTTGAGCCTGTACTAATTCTGGAACGCTCATAACAGGTTTGACATCTTCAAGATTAACTTGAGTCGATACGCCATTTAAAATTTGAAGCTCCTCTTCTTGCGTAGGATACCCCATGCTTAGTTTGAATAAAAAACGATCCAGCTGCGCTTCCGGCAAATGATAGGTCCCATCAAAATCAACGGGATTTTGAGTAGCCATCACAAAAAAAGGCGCCGGAATTTCCCGGGTGATACCATCGGTTGTTACATGATGCTCAGCCATTGCTTCTAAAAGCGCCGATTGTGTTTTAGGAGAAGTCCTGTTAATCTCATCAGCGAGTACTATGTGGCTCATGATAGGACCTGGACGAAAATGAAATTCCATGTCTTTTGGACTGTAAATAGAAACACCTGTTACGTCGGACGGCAGCAAATCAGGCGTGAATTGAATTCGTTTAAATTCCGCATCAATTGATTTGGCCAGTGCCTTCACTAGCATCGTTTTTCCTACACCCGGTACATCTTCAAGCAAAATATGGCCCTCGGCAAGCAAAGCAACCAAACTCAACGTAGATACGTGACGTTTTCCAATCACAATTTGATCAATGTTTTCTAATACTTGGTTTAATTTATTATTAATATGATCCAGCTGAATCAACGAAGCTCCCCCTTAAAACTCAGTTAAGCCTTGAGTTTAGTAAGTTTTCCAATAAACATAGTACTATCTTAACAAATTTTAAAAAAATCTGAAAATATTAACGCACACAAAAAAGCGACCAAGTGAGTACTTGGTCGCTTTTTTAGGTAGGGCAGTGATTACATCATGCCGCCCATTCCACCCATGCCGCCCATGTCAGGCATTGCAGGAGCTCCGCCTTCTTCTGGCTTGTCAGCAACAACTGCTTCAGTTGTTAAGAACATAGCCGCTACAGAAGAAGCATTTTGAAGAGCTGAACGCGTTACTTTTGTTGGGTCAACGATACCAGTGTCTAGCATATTTACCCACTCGCCAGTTGCAGCGTTGAATCCAGTTCCAACTGCTTCGCCTTTTAGACGCTCAACGATTACTGATCCTTCTAACCCAGCGTTGTGAGCGATTTGACGTACAGGCTCTTCAATCGCACGTAATACGATGTTGATACCTGTAGCAGTGTCACCGTCAGCTTCGATGCTTGCTACTTTATTATAGATATTTACTAATGCAGTACCACCACCAGCTACGATACCTTCTTCAACCGCAGCACGCGTAGAGTTTAATGCATCTTCAATACGTAATTTACGTTCTTTTAACTCAGTTTCAGTTGCCGCACCAACTTTGATTACAGCTACGCCACCAGCAAGTTTTGCTAAGCGCTCTTGTAATTTTTCACGGTCAAACTCTGAAGTTGTTTCTTCAAGCTGAGCTTTGATTTGGTTTACGCGTGCTAGGATATCTTCTGCGTTTCCTGCACCGTTTACAACTGTTGTATTTTCTTTTGTTACAACAATTTTAGAAGCGCGACCTAATTGATCGATGCCTGCTGTTTTTAAGTCAAGACCAAGCTCTTCAGTAATTACTTCTCCGCCTGTTAGAATAGCAACGTCTTGTAGCATTGCTTTACGACGATCACCGAAACCAGGAGCTTTAACAGCTACAGCTGTAAATGTACCGCGAAGTTTGTTCACAACTAATGTTGCTAAAGCTTCACCTTCTACGTCTTCAGCAATGATTAATAGAGGCTTGCCTTGTTGAACAACTTGCTCTAATACCGGTAAGATTTCTTGAATGTTACCGATTTTTTTGTCTGTGATTAAGATGTATGGATCATCTAATACAGCTTCCATTTTATCTGAATCAGTTACCATGTAAGGAGATGCATATCCACGGTCAAACTGCATACCTTCTACCACTTCTAATTCAGTTGTGAAACCTTTTGATTCTTCAAGTGTGATAACGCCGTCGTTACCAACGCGCTCCATTGCTTCAGCAATTAATTGACCTACTTCTTCGTCAGCTGCTGAGATAGCCGCTACTTGAGCAATTGAATCTTTACCTTGAATTGGTTTAGAGATTGCTTTTAGTTCTTCAACCGCTACAGCTACTGCTTTTTCCATACCTTTACGGATACCCATTGGGTTAGCACCAGCCGTTACGTTTTTAAGACCTTCTCTGATCATTGCTTGCGCTAAAACTGTTGCAGTAGTTGTACCGTCACCAGCAACGTCGTTTGTTTTGCTAGCAACTTCGGCTACTAATTTAGCACCCATATTTTCAAATGCGTCTTCTAATTCGATTTCTTTTGCAATTGTTACACCGTCATTTGTAATAAGCGGTGAACCGAATTTCTTTTCCAATACAACGTTACGACCTTTTGGTCCAAGCGTTACTTTTACAGCATTTGCTAATGTATCTACACCACGTAGCATTGCGCGACGTGCTTCTTCGCTAAATTTAATGTCTTTTGCCATGTTCTTTGACCTCCTCAAGATGTTCTTAATAATCTATTTTTTACGTATGATAAGTTTGTGGTTAAAATTAGCCGATTACAGCTAAAATATCGCTTTCGCGTAAAATTAAGTATTCAGTACCTTCGTATTTTACTTCAGTACCCGCATATTTTGAGAAGATGATACGATCGCCCGCAGCTACTTCTAAAGCTACACGCTCACCGCTTTCTAATACTCGGCCTGTACCTACAGCAACAATTTTACCCTCTTGTGGCTTTTCTTTTGCACTGTCCGGTAACACGATACCGCTTGCTGTTTTTTCCTCAGATTTTACAAGTTCAATCACTACGCGATCACCTAATGGCTTTAACAAGTGAAACAACCTCCTCAAATAATATGTTTGCATTTTTATTAGCACTCAACCTCAACGAGTGCTAACACAATTATTATATTAAAACAAAGTGGGTTTTTTTTGCAAGTATTAAACAAAAAAAATTTAAAATTTACGACAACTACATATAATAGTCTTAGATTTCGACGATTTTGAGAAATAAAGCATTCTTTTCTCTGTTCAATAATATGTATGTTACAATACGAGCAAGAAGAAATTACTAACTTTACAGTACTTCTTCGACATATATACATAAAAACCTTTTAAAGGAGTATAGAAGATTGGAAAAACGTTATTGGTATGTTATCCTCACCTACATCCTTATGCAGTTTTCAGGAGTTGTTGGTATACCGCTGTTAAAATTAACAGGAATGTTTGATGACTATCCAGTTCGAACAGCGAATGTCATGCTTTTGACTTATTGGACTATCATTAGCTTTATCCTTGGTTTACTTATTGTCTTACTGCTGCTGCGCCGTGACATGTCCATGCGTATAGAACATGCTGGAAAAACGATTGCTGTTGTCTGGTCAGTCCTTGGGGTGTTTCTCGCTATGGCTGGTCAAGCTGTAGCAGGTATGATTGAGCACGCTCTTGGCATTACCCAAGTATCTGAAAACACACAAAATATTGTTAATCTTGTTAAAGCAACGCCGTTCCTTATTGTCGTTACGTCTGTTATTGGACCAATACTAGAAGAGATTATTTTCCGAAAGATTATTTTTGGTTCTCTTCACAAACGATACAATTTCTTTATCTCTGCATTTATTAGTTCCCTTATTTTCGCTGCGGTACACTGGGATTTTAAACATTTACTTGTGTATACAGCTATGGGATTTGTATTTGCATTCCTTTATGCAAGGACGAGACTAATTGTTGTACCTATTATTGCTCATGTTTTGATGAATACAATCGTTATTTTATCTCAAACTATTTTTGCAGATAAAATTATAGAAATGCAAAAACAAGCAGAACAAATGCAGTTCATTTTTGGAGGCATGTTTTTATGAAGAATATCCCTTTAACACGAGGGTTTATTTATATTATTATGGGGATTTTATTCACCTACTTGGCAATTCAAAATGCCCAGGAAACCGTCTGGAATTTCCCCACAATCTTATTTGCACTCGTAGCCGCATTCGATTTCAGGTTTGCGGTTCGCATCTTTATCTTGCACTACAAAATTAAAAAATTGCAGCAGCAATATAAAAATCAAGATGATTCATCCAAATAAAAAAACCACTGTTTCAGTGGTTTTTTTTACATACTAACATCTTCTCTTTCTTGCTCTGCCCTTGCCTTTAACACTTTGCGATACGAAATGCGGGAAATAATGATGCTGATTTCATACAAAATTAAGAGCGGCACTGTCACCATCATGTGCGAGAGCAATTCCGGTGGTGTAATAAGTGCGGCAATAACTAGCAGTACGAAATAGGCATATTTTCGAATTTGAGATAAAAACATAGGCGTTATAATTCCTAAACGCGTCAAAAACATAACGACGACAGGAAGCTGAAACAACAAGCCAAAAGGCAGTGTGAGCTGCATTAAAAAAGAAAAGTATTCATTAATGCCAATCACTTGGTTTACATTCAGCTCATCAGAAACGCGCGTCATAAAATCAACGACAAATGGAAACAACACAAAATAAGAAAAAGAGACACCGCCGATAAAGAGAAAAATGGAAACAGGAATATATCCAAGCGTTACCTTACGCTCTTTTTCATATAAACCAGGACTAATAAATGCCCAAAGTTGATACAGTGCAACAGGAGCTGCAAGTACACAGCCGATAATAACAGCAAATTGCATATAAATCTTAACTGGATCTGTTAACCGAAATGCATTCATCGTTAAATTCTTTGCCTCATCAGCATGCTGTAAATAGACAATAACCTTATCCGCTATAAAAAAGCCGCCAATTGTGGCAATCACAAAGAAAAATAAAACAATTAAAATGCGTTTTCGCAGCTCTCCTATATGATCATATATTGACATTTCTTGTTCGGTCATACTATGATCACCCTTTTACTCTTTGTCATCTACTTGACGCTGTTTATCTTTTTCACGATCTTCTGATGCACCACTAGCGGCATGCTTAAACTCTCTAAGCGTTTGGCCCACTGATCTTCCTAGCTCCGGTAACCGTTTCGGTCCAAAAATAAGCAGTGCTACAATCGCAATAATAATCCAACTGCCTGCTCCAATCCCCATATTCCCACTCTCCTTATTAATTTAGACTTAAGGAAATCGTAACACAGTCCGCCTTATTCAACAGGATAATTTTTCAAAAAGTAGACGAGCGACTGTAATTCTACAGCAAGATCAATATGATGGAGTCGAATCTCATCCGGTACGTTTAAGCGTGCAGGAGTAAAGTTTAAAATTCCTTTAATTCCGCAACTCACTAAACGATCAGTAATTTGCTGAGCAACAGTGGCAGGAACGGTTAAAATCGCTACTGAGATGTCATCACTCATATAATCTTCCAATTGGTCAAGATGATAGACCGGCACGTCGCCTACTTTCGTACCTACTTTATCTTCTATCACATCAAAAGCGCACTCAATTTTGGTGTTATTATTTTTAATAAAATTATAATTTAAAAAGGCCGTTCCTAGATTCCCTACGCCAATCAGTGCTACTTTCGTTACTTCATCTTGGTCTAACGTTTTACGGAAAAATGTAAGTAAATAATTCACATTGTAGCCGTATCCCTTTTTTCCTAATGCACCAAAGTAAGAAAAGTCCCGACGAATAGTAGCAGAATCCACTTTCACTGCCTCACTTAACTCCGCTGACGACACACGCTGTTTACCAGAAGCATGCAAATTTTTCAAAAAACGATAATAAAGCGGCAATCGTTTAGCCGTTGCTTGTGGTATTTTTAATTGTTCAGTGTTCACGTTGTACCCCCTCAGTTCATGTATGTCATTACTAACATTTTCAAGTCATATTGCATTACCTTTCACAAAGCATCAACCGCTTTGAGGTAGCGCTTCCAATTCTCTCTCTTTTCTCTTGTTTTATATATACTCCGCTTCACACCTCGACGGCTTTTGTCTATTCAGCACTCCTTAAAGTCGGTATGTAGAACGAAGCAATTAGCCCTTCAAAGGATCGGTTTGTTAGTCATGACGGATTTTTTTACATCCATCATAGATAAGTTCAGAGATGCACTTATCTCTTATTTTAACATAGTATCCTGTATAAAATGTGCAGGTAAAATCATTTTATTTCATGAATCAAAACATTCGCTTCATCATTTGTCCTTGTCCCTCTACAAATTACAAACGCTTGTAGGAAGAACTTGTAGTTAAAAATATGTTAAAATACACTATGGATATACTACTAGAGGTGAAAAAATGATTATTCTACAATTGAACGGTATTACAAAATACTATGGGGCAGAACCCATTTTATCGAATATAAAGTTAGAAGTACAATCAAAAGACCGCATTGCCCTAGTGGGACGAAACGGTGCTGGTAAATCAACTTTATTAAAAATTATTGCTGAGCAGCTTTCCTATGACAGCGGAGAAATTATTAAACCTAAGGGTGTTTCCATTGATTATATGGGACAAGATACAGTTCTTGAGTCAACACTCTCCATATGGGAAGAAATGATGACTGTCTTTGCTCCATTAAAGAAGATGGAAAAAGAATTACGTACGCTTGAAACGAAGATGGGTGATCCAGACATTTTTAATGATTCAGTTCAATACGAAAAATTAACCAAAGAGTATGATCAGCTTCAAGTAACGTTTAAAGATTTAGGCGGCTATCAATATGAAGCGGATACACGATCTATTCTTCACGGTTTCCGTTTTTCAAACTTTGACTACAGCACCCCTATTTCCTCCTTAAGCGGTGGACAAAAAACGCGCCTGGCTCTTGCAAAACTGCTTTTAACAAAGCCTGATTTGCTTATTCTGGATGAGCCTACCAACCACTTAGATATTGAAACTTTAGCATGGCTGGAACAGTTTCTGCAAGGGTATGAAGGAGCTATTTTAATCGTTTCACATGATCGTTACTTCCTTGATAAAGTCGTAAATCAAGTGTATGAAGTCGTACAAAAAACAACGGTGAAGTACACGGGCAACTACTCTAAATACCTTGTACAAAAAGCAGAGCGATATGAAAAAGAGTTGCGTCAGTACGAAAAGCAGCAAGATGAAGTCGCAAAGCTGAATGATTTTATTCAGCGAAACATCGCCCGCGCATCGACTACAAAACGTGCGCAAAGCAGACGTAAACAGCTCGATCGAATGGAGTTAATAAATCGACCTAACGAAGGCGAAAAATCAGCTAGTTTTTCGTTTGAAATTGAACGTCAAAGCGGAAATGAAGTCTTAAATCTGGAAGATGTGTCTATCGGATATGATGAACACAACTATGTCGTCCAAGAGGCAAACCTTCGCATTAAAAAAGGGGAAAGCCTTGCGTTGGTTGGTCCTAATGGCGTGGGGAAATCAACTTTATTAAAAGGCATTGTGGATAAACTCAGCTGCAAGACTGGAACCATTTCCTTTGGCTCAAATGTAATGGTTGGTTATTACGACCAAGAGCAAGCCAATTTAACGTCTAATAAAACCGTTTTAAATGAACTTTGGGATGACTACCCAGCCAAACCTGAAAAAGAAATCCGTACAGCGCTTGGAAATTTTCTGTTTTCAGGTGATGATGTACTGAAAATCGTTTCCACGCTCAGCGGTGGTGAAAAAGCACGTTTGGCTCTTGCGAAGCTTATGCTTCAAAAAGCTAACTTCTTAATTTTGGATGAACCTACTAACCATCTTGATTTAGATAGCAAACAAGTACTCGAGAATGCGTTAATTGATTACCCAGGGACTCTATTATTTGTTTCACATGACCGTTATTTTATTAATCGTATTGCCAATAAAATAGCAGAGCTATCTCCTGAAGGAGTAGAAGAATTTCTTGGAGATTATGACTATTATGTAGAAAAGAAAGCAGAAATAGAGGAAATCAAAGAATTAGAAAATATAAAAGCAAACGAAGAACGTACGGTAAAAGTAGATAAACAGTCCTATAAACAAGATAAAGAACAAAAGAAATTGATGAGACAGCGAACGCGCCGCATTGAAGAAATTGAAACTGAAGTAAACAAATTAGAAGCCGCCCAAGCAGCGAATGAAGAACTTCTTTGTGACCCTGAAATTTATCAAAATCACGAAGAAGTATCAAGATTAAACGGTGAAAATGAAAAAATTTCTTCACAGTTATCCACATTAATGGAAGAGTGGGAAGAATTACAGCTGCTTCTAGAAGAGTAGCCTATATTTTTGCGTATCTATTCATCCTATTTACTTGTTCATGCGCTTAAGAGCAAGCTTTATCCACTCTGTGAATAAATAGTGGATATCTGTCTGATTTTCATAATTAAAACTTGTTGATAACAGGTCCGTGTACTGAGTGCACGGACTTTTCCACATAATTATCCACAGTCAATTCTAAATTTATTGAATATTGTTGATAAATCATTTTTATCCACAAAAAAAAGACGAATGAGAAATAAATCTCATTCGTCACTTACTCTTCCAAGTCCAAACCGGGGTTTGCATTTAATGACATATCTGAACGTTTTCCTTGAGCAAATCGTACGCTTGCTGCTGCTCCAATCATTGCGGCATTATCTGTACATAGAGATAGCGGCGGGATAATAAGCTCAATATTTGATAGGGGTTCAAATGCCTCTTCTAGCGCTGCTCTAAGCCCTTTATTAGCAGCAACTCCTCCTGCTAATAAAACTTGCTTAACGTTATATTCCTTTGCAGCTTTAATCGTTTTAGTTACTAACACATCAATGACACTCGCTTGAAAGCTAGCAGCAAGTGTTTGTGGAAGAATCTCTTCACCTTTTTGCTTCGCATTGTGGACAGTGTTAATAACTGCTGATTTTAATCCACTGAAACTAAAATCATAGGATCCTTCTTCTAGCCAAGCACGCGGCAAATCAATTAATGGCTCTCCTTCATGTGCAAGGCGGTCAATATGAGGTCCGCCTGGATATGGAAGGTTTAACGTGCGGGCTACTTTATCGTAGGCTTCTCCTGCTGCATCATCTCTTGTTTCACCGATCACTTTAAAATGACCGTGACTTTCCATGTATACAAGCTCCGTATGCCCGCCAGATACAACTAGCGATAAGAGCGGGAATTCTAGTTTTTTGATTAGCTGATTTGCATAAATATGTCCTGCAATATGATGAACACCAATTAATGGCTTTTGATGTGCAAATGCTAGCGCTTTGGCTGCATTTACGCCAATAAGAAGTGCTCCCACAAGCCCTGGCCCTTCCGTTACAGCTATTGCATCTATATCTGCAAACTTCAAGTTCGCTTGATTTAAAGTTTCTTCAACTACTACTGTAATTTGTTCTACATGATGACGAGATGCAATTTCCGGTACGACACCGCCAAATCGTTTATGGCTTTCTATTTGAGAGGCCACCACATTGGCTACAATTTCATGACCGTTTCGAATCACAGCTGCTGCTGTCTCATCACAGCTTGTTTCTAATGCTAAAATTAATTGATTTTCATTCATAAATTCACCCACATAACTAATGCATCCTCATTGTTATCAGAATAATAATTCTTACGAATACCTCCAGGTTTAAAACCTAGCTTTTGATACAATGATTGTGCAATATGATTAGATACCCTAACTTCTAATGTCATTGACGTAGCACCTAGTTTTCGAAGAACGTCCATCACGTTGCGCAGCAGCAATTCACCCAGTCCCTTGCCTCGGTAGTCTGGCAATAGCGCAATGTTGGTTACATGTGCTTCGTCAATAACAATCCACGTTCCGCAATAACCAATAATATTTTCCCCTTCTTCCATCACAATGTAAGTTGAAAATTGATTATTGGTTAACTCATTTTGAAATGCTTCTGCACTCCAAGGTGTCGTAAAAGACTTCTCTTCGATTTTCACTACTTGATCAATATCTTTAACTTCCATTAAACGAAACTTAATTGTTAGTTTCATGTTATACCTTCTTTTATCCTTTTTGCTGTGAAGCAAGCCAGTTGGCTTCTGCTTCAGCTAAACGAATGTAGTTCGGAACAAAAGTATGCACAGACTGCGGCTCTTTCTTCATTCCTAAGAAAGCCAATTCACTTGGTCTTGGGTTAAACTGCTGAACATGGGCAAATACAGCTTGTTCACTCAACACTTCTTTTAACGCCTCTTCATGCATGGAAAGATCATTGCCTATGAATAAAATAGGTTTGTTGTATGACTTTAAATGTTCCGCCCAGTCCTTATTAATAACAAGTCGATCACTTTCAACTTCTACAAGACCTCGTTCGTTATTCCATTCATATAGTCCTGTATAAAGCTGCTGACGGCGCGCATCAAATAACGGAGCAATATATCCATCAAAATAACGACCGTTTGCTGCTAGTGCCTCAAGGCTAGATACACCTATTAAAGGAATATTTAAAGTCCAAGCAAGTGTCTTGGCAATGGTAACACCAATGCGTACACCGGTATAGGACCCGGGACCGTGTGCCACTACAATACGGTCTAGTTCGCTTGGCGCAATATCACAATCTTTTAACAAAGATTCCACAGCGTTCATCACACGAACAGAGTGATTCTTTTTTAGATTCGTAATAATTTCTCCAATTACTTTGTTTTCTTCAACGACAGCAACACCCATGACAAAATTGGATGTATCAATGGCTAACATTTTCATCTTTTAAAAAGCTCCTTACATATTTCAACGTACCGACTGCCTATCGCTTTTACAAGGATTTTACGAGTCGTTTCGTTTTCATGGTAAATATTGATTTGAATATATTCATTAGGAAGCTGCTCTTCAATCAGGTGAGCCCACTCCACGACCGTCACGCCATCTCCTTCAAAATACTCATCGAACCCTAGGTCTTCAAATTCATCCCCTAGACGGTACACATCCATATGGTAAAGAGGAAGGCGACCGCTTTTGTATTCTTTAATGATAGTAAATGTCGGGCTATTCACATTGCGTTCAATTCCTAAGCCTTTAGCTAAACTTTTTGTGAATGTTGTCTTTCCAGCTCCCAAATCGCCTTCAAGCAGCAGCACGTCACCAGCTTCTAATAAAGTTGCTAGACGAGCAGCCAGCTGATTAGTTTCATCAGGAGACGTAGACATAAACGTAAATTCATTAATCTCTGTCATTCATTCAGAACCTCATTTCAATCTGTATATATATATTGTAAACGTTGTGGACTATACATATCCAGTAAGAAATCCAACAATCTTTAACATCGCAATTCTACAAAGAAATTTCTTTGTATATAAAAAATTCCTTAGGATTGCTCCTAAGGACGGTAAAGTTTTATATAAAAATAGTTCAAACAATAAAAAAGACGAAACACATTGTTTCGTTTCTAAAACATGGCGGTCCCGACGGGAATCGAACCCGCGATCTCCTGCGTGACAGGCAGGCATGTTAACCGCTACACCACGGGACCATGTTGGTTGCGGGGACAGGATTTGAACCTGCGACCTTCGGGTTATGAGCCCGACGAGCTACCGAACTGCTCCACCCCGCGATGATAAAAAAGCAAAATAAAAATGCCTAGCGATGTCCTACTCTCACAGGGACAAAGTCCCAACTACCATTGGCGCTAAAGAGCTTAACTTCCGTGTTCGGTATGGGAACGGGTGTGACCTCTTCGCTATCGCCACCAGACAAGAGATTGTTCTCTCAAAACTAGGTAACAGTTTGCTGAGTAAAGCTTACGCTTTTAAA
>NZ_JBXENJ010000024.1:0-19048 GCF_056836725.1 Priestia sp. 3CA3 | reverse complement strand
ATTTTCTATTTTGGTCCCGTGGTGTAGCGGTTAACATGCCTGCCTGTCACGCAGGAGATCGCGGGTTCGAATCCCGTCGGGACCGCCATCTTAAGAAAATATGCGGGTGTAGTTTAGTGGTAAAACCTCAGCCTTCCAAGCTGATGTCGTGAGTTCGATTCTCATCACCCGCTCCAAATCCAAGTAAAGGGCCTATAGCTCAGCTGGTTAGAGCGCACGCCTGATAAGCGTGAGGTCGGTGGTTCGAGTCCACTTAGGCCCATCATGTTTTATAGTAATTGAATTTAACTTATAAATTGATACTGGCCCGTTGGTCAAGCGGTTAAGACACCGCCCTTTCACGGCGGTAACACGGGTTCGAATCCCGTACGGGTCATCAAAAAAGCAGTTTGCATTTGCAAACTGCTTTTTTATTCCTATTAAATAAAATTAGGAGGAGATTGAATAAGAAAAGCGAAATAAGCTGTGGTAGCTTCTGCCGTAGGTTTAGTTATTTTTAGTTAGCGCCTCCATTAGCTCTACCGAATTTAGGAGGTTCTTCTGGATCAGCAGAAGCTGCTGATGTTGAAGGAGACGTAACGGAAAAAGCGTTCTTTGAATCTGCTCAATAGTACAATGTGATGGTACTGGGTCTTTAGAGGATGATTCGAACAAACAGGTGATGACCAAAAAACGGTCAACTTTCATAGACCTTAACCGAATGGACTCTTCTGTAACGAGAAACAATGTTTAAAGATCTCCACCATTTTATGTATTAATAACTTAAAACCTTAAATAAAATATTCTCCTTAATATAAATGCCTTTATAAAAGTTGTGCTAATCTCTTTTCTTAATTGCTGAAAAGTTGTATCTAATCCCCCATTGTGTGTAAAACAAAAGTTAAATTCCTTACAGAGCGTTTCTCTGCACGTTAAAGACATATAATTTAATGTTTTTTATTAATAAATGCTGTAATTAAATAATCTCTGCATAAATTTAGACCTTTCTTCTTATAACATTAATTTAATAGGGAATATAATATCAATTTCCTATGTATTGTTCATGACATAGTTATTTGGCTAATGTTTAAAACACTAAGGAAATACTTCTATACATTTAATAAATATATAAAAGGAAAGTTCGTAAAAGTATACTTTTACGAACTTTCCTTTTATATAAGAAATCTACTATTTTTATCGTTCGTTTAAGTGGGAAAATTAATTACGAACGTTCTCTTTATCTCATACACTTTTACGAATGTTTTTGGTAGAATAAAAAGGAGATAGACACAAAAGGGAGTATAAAAATGGAAAATAGAAAATTTGGATACATCCGTGTAAGCAGCCGAGATCAAAATGAAGGACGACAACTTCAGTCCATGGAAGAAGTGGGCA
Source organism: Priestia sp. 3CA3 (assembly GCF_056836725.1). NCBI lineage: Bacteria > Bacillati > Bacillota > Bacilli > Caryophanales > Bacillaceae > Priestia > Priestia sp. 3CA3. The sequence continues at coordinate 17,674 of NZ_JBXENJ010000024.1, read as the reverse complement.
TTTCTCCTCGAGATATTTTCATCGATAAACAAAGTGGAAAAAATTTCAATCGAGAACAGTACCAATTACTAAAACGAATGATTCGTAAAGGCGATATTCTTTATATTCATTCACTAGATCGTTTTGGTCGTAACAAAGAAGAAATTTTACAAGAGTGGAATGCTATTACGAAAGAAATTGAGGCAGACATTGTTGTCTTGGATATGCCTCTGCTTGATACGACTCAGTATAAGGATAGTTTGGGAACCTTTATTGCAGATTTGGTTCTTCAAATTTTGTCCTGGATGGCGCAAGAAGAACGAGATCGTATTCGTAAACGCCAGCGAGAAGGAATTAATGCTGCGCTGAAGAGTGGTATATCTTTTGGCCGTCCTAAAGCCCAAGTTAGCCAAGATTTTATTGAGGCTTATAACCGTTGGAAACGAAATGAAATTACAGCCGTACAGGCAATGAAGGAAGCGAATGTAAAAAAGACAACGTTTTATAAATTAGTAAAACAACATGAGGATGAAATGAGTATGTAAACTATTTAAGCTAATTTATGTTTTACCTTTAGAGTTTTGAAATAAATATTATTCTTTGTGTCAAGTTATCTTTCATTCCACATTCTTCTATATACTAATTTATCTATTAACCTCGTATTAAAACAATGAAAAAAGGAAACACTATTTTTAAAAGAGAAATGATAAAGGGGTTAATCGTTTATGGAAAATAATATATCCAACGAAATGAGTCAAATTGAAAAAAATATATCTGATGAAATATTAGCTGAATTGTTTTTAAGTCAAGTAACGAAACAATTCAAAAGAGGTAAAATTCTTGAAGAAATTGATCAGTCCTTAAAGAATAAAGACAAAGAAGCTTTTTTGCGTTTAACGGATGAACTAAAATTTGTATCTTAGTAAATAATTAGAAATAGGAATTCATTATATAAACAAACCAGACTGAGTATCTTTCATAAGAGGTTAAGAACACAATTATTATGGTTTAGCTTCAATATAAATGGGGATAATGAGCAGGAAAATGTATTTCTATTAAGATTAGTAAATAAGCAAGCATGTAGCAGATCATAATTGCTCCTGTTACTAAAGCGCAACGAAGAAATTTCTTCATTATTTTATGTCTTTGAAACTTATTAAAGTTAATAATGTTACTCATAAAATCCTCCTTTTCCGGATTGATGGAGACATATTGTAAAAAGAAGATAAAACTATCTTCCTTAAAGATCAAAGGAATAGTTTTATCTTTTAATGTAACACGATTGTACGTACTAAGAAATAGTAAGTTGTGAGAGGAAGGAGATACTATGTTATAAAAAGTAAACTTATACAAATGAAATAATAAATGCAAAGTTGCCTAAGGTTACCCTACCTACTCTTAATGTAGTCTTCTTTATTCCTCAAGCTATTGAATGCGAGCTTTTATGGTTTGCAAAGTAGCTATATTATTTTGGACTGTTAAATTTAATTCATAGTATCCTCTCTCGCTGGATATACATGCATAGTCCCCTGAACATCCAGTTACAAAAAATGATGTATTAGGAAAGTTAGGATTGATTGTAACTGAGTTAGCAAAAAATTTATGTGCATGATGAGTGAAAATCGCTAAAATTTTGTTCCTTACGTTAGAGGGTATAGCATTAAAAAACATGTTTGTCTGCATTTGAGTCATAACATGATCACCATGTATTTCTGTAGTTATACCTGGAACTCTCAAAGGCCAATGAAAATCAATAATGTAATAATAGTTAGGATCTAAGTTACTTAGCAAGTTTAAGCTATCCTGGCTAAATACACCGCCTCGACCATTATCTAACCAAACATGACGCACCAACCCTTGTGTTCCAGGAATAACTCTATAGCCAGTTAAATAACGATTGATGTACTGTCGAAATAAAGATCTACTGTTATTTCTGTTAGTAGCCTCCCAGTTTCCTATAGAAGATCTGAAGGGAATTGATCCTAAAACACTATTTAAAATATTAGTGAACTGTTGGTAATATGTTTCAGCTACTTGTATTGAAGAAGCACCTAAAGCGTGTACATCATCTCCACCAAATATAATATATCGTTTGTTACCATTGTTCACTACTCTTTGCAAAAGGGTATTAAACATACTTTGACTGTTTAAAAAACCTACATGACTATCACCTACAACTGCTAAATTAACTGTAGTAGCTAGTGCGAGTCCTGGTTGATTTTGAACGCAGTCATTTTCTCTTTTATCTTTATCGTTCTTAATTATTTTTACCACCCTTTCTGTCTATTGTTCTTGATATAGTATTCATTAGATCAAGGAATGCTTGTACGATGATAAAAATGCTTCTTTATTTAAGAGAAGTAAAATAATAAATATTTTCTTTTTAAGCATGTCCAAACTCTTTTTGATTGGTAGCATATTCTGTTAATATAAATACCTTTTTAAAAAGGGGAACATAACATTGCTAACGAATAGTAAACAAAATTTAGAGAAATCTATTCAAAAAAATCAAGATAAAGAGTTCTTACAATACCTTCCACTACAAATTTATAGAGAAATAGCTTTTGCAGTCCCTATCCCCCAAGGCATCTCTGACTTACCACCAACTATTTTTTTTGATATTTCCAAGCAGTTTACTCCAGACCAGGTACAAAAAATTCAAGACACTATTAAAGGTGTATTATTTAACTGGTCGTTGCATCTGACACAAAAATGGAACAATGGATTTAATAATGGTGTATCACAATTGGCTGATTGCACGAACACATATGCGGTGAAAAACTTACAGCCTTTACGTTATTTTGGTGTTAATGTTACAGACGGAAAACAGGCCACAGATTTAGCTATGGAACAATTGACAGAAGTCATTAAAGACAATGGGTTTCGCCGATCCCAAAGAGCTAGGATAGATTGGGTATACACCCCTTCTCCTATAACCATACAATTACCACCAACAGTCACTAAGACTCAAATTCCGTTATCTATGATTGTTAATGTATATCAACTCCAACAACCGAATGTAACTGCCGGCCTGCTTATAGGCTCTATGTTTCATGCTTGGCTCCATAGGGGCGGTTACGACGACCCTAAAGTTACAAATTATTTTATTTCTGAATGTCCAATGTGCATTATGAGAAGTTATCAACCTAAAAAGCCCAATGTACCCGATAGTTTATTCTATAAATTTTTTAATTAAATTAACTAGTTTAAAAGTAGTGCATCATATATACAAAACGAAAGATTATAAAACAAACTATTAGCACTTAAAGAATGTTTAAAAAGGAATTTTTTCACCTGTAAATTTACTTTTGCATTTAATATTTTTTACAACTAGTACAATTCATTATTTAATATAGTAGGTCATAAAAAAGGAGAATTCTATTGAACCTAAAAGAAATTAAGGGATCATACGATGTAATTGTTAGCTTAGGCAGTGCTTGTAATCCTGCAATGGAATTAAAACGCTTAAATTTAAGGACATTCTCTGGACCACTAGACTGGAGTGTATCTCTATCACTTTCTGATGTTAATAGGTTACTGAAAAATAAATTCAACAATTTTATGGAACTGGAAAACATGCAACTAACTGATGGAGCGTTTGCATTTGCCGATGATGGGGTCTTAATTGAAGGGGTGCAATCTTATTTAATAGAGGATACTCATTATAATATTATTTCAGTCCACGATTTCCCAATCATTCCACATCAACATTGGAGTGCCACATACACCTCCTATAAAGAAAAACTTACAAATCGAATTAATCGTTTTATAGAAAAAATCACAACTTCTGAATCTGTTTTATTTATTAGATGGGCTGCTACCTATGAGCAATCTTTAGAATTACAAGCAATTTTAGAACAGATTGTTAAAGGTAATTTTAATATTCTTATTCTATGCCCTGAAGAAGGATTCAAGGGTGTAAGTGAAATTAATTGGGGAATTGATAAAGTATGTGCAGTCAAAGTACCGAGACTCCCTAATGACCTGGAAACATGGAATTATGTTTTAGAAGGTATAACATTAAGTTCTAGAAAACAATAAAATGAAAGCATAAGAAGAGTTTCAAAATAAGAGAAGCAACCTCATACCTATTGGCATTGGAGAGAGGTTGCTTTTTTATGATTCACACTCGTCGAAGAATGAATAACACAGCAAGTAAATAATAATGTTATTTTTACATAATGTAACATAAAAAAATAATATTACAATAAATACTGTGTTTTTATGTATGAGCATATGAATAAAAGGTGCGCTTTTTATTCATCTCCCTGCTTTTGATTTATACGTTTAACGTTGATAAATCAAGGATGTATAAAAAGCTGCATAAAGAAGAAACAAGGCCTCATCTAGAACCCTTCTCCCAAGAGGTTTCTTTTTTTTGATGTCTTCCGGAAAAATTGATTATGTTAACTATGGGTATAATTATAAAATTAAATTATTGTTTTGTAGAGGGGAATCTAGCTCCAGCAAAGTATATTCTGTTGTTTGCTCTAATTCTACCTGGAGTAGTACTAACAACTAAAACTTCTACTCTATCTCCAGCATTTAATTGAAGTATGTCATTGATCTCTATGACACCATCAAAACGACTAGATGCCCCAAGAAACTCAACCTCAGCATCTAATAATAAACCATTTACTAAAAAAAATAATTCTACTTCATAATCAATATTTGGATTATCTGGCTGAAAGAAGATTGATGCATTAAACGCGTATACACCATTAAACTCAGGTATAAATGTTGAAGTAGCTGCATTATATTCATTATTACCTGTATCAAATTGTTCATTTGGAAATGTAACTTTTACAAAAGTATCAGTTTGAGAAATAGGAATAGTAGTATATTAGGATTAGTGGCTCTGAATGCTGAGGGACTTACAAGGTCCTCAGCATTAGCAACAAGTAAAGCATTCATACCTTTAAACGTTGAGAAATTCACTTTTTTGTTGGTTTTTCTATATAATATATTCTCTAATAAAAATAATGTTTGTATACTTATTATGTTATATGACAAGTATCTTGAAACAAATGAACTTTATTTAATTCAATATATGCTAGTGTCTATACAAGGTACTAGTAAGATTTTCAAGAAAACCACTTGAAAATCTCTACTCTTTAACAATAACGATCTTAAATTCCTATTAAGATTATTGAAATATTCTACTCGTGCTAGCTTTTTGACACTGTAACGGATTAATAGTTGGAGTACTGTTAGGAAGTATAGGAGCCATGAGATTACCTCTAAGGTTACTGTGGGCTGTATCAATATTTCCTGCAGAATCAATAAAAGGACCCGTAGGATCTATAGATTCAAACATGAATACATTATTAACAGGTTGGTTATTAAGCTGAGTAAATAAAGCATGTCCTGCTTCATGTGCAAATGCAAAAGGAGCACTCAAAGCTCTGTTACTCAATGCAATGGATCCAAAGAGTGTAAATTGAGGTACACCGTTTTCAACTCTAAAATTCTCAATTATTACTCCACCAACACCTATAGGTCGACTACTACCTGAAGGAGATGCAAAATCATTGCCACTTGTGTAAACAACGTATATGCCAGGTTGATTCCCATTCATTTGTTTAACTTGATTGATGAGATTCTCAACAGATCCTCTAAATGCTTCATTAGTACTTAAATTGGTCGCATCTATTACTGTATTTACTTCGATTATAGGTTGTGAAATAAAGTTTATATTACATTCACCTCCACTATTCCATATTTGATTAGCTGAGGCAATGTCTCGATTAAATCTATTTTGCCGGCCATTACTATCACTGGGTGCAGAACCGAGAGTAAAGATACCATAAACATTAACCGAATGATCACTCTGCGATTGGACTGAGTAACTATAGTTATATCTATATTTTCTCTTTCTTGATTTTTTCAATGAATGCACTTCCTTTTATATAATTAGTACAAGTTATGTAATTGCTAATAATTTGCTTGTATGCTTGTCCAATGATAGCACGATTATTTTATTGACTTTGGAAATTATATCCTTTAAAATCAACAAAAAGCAACGTTGCAACTTAAATACGTTGCTTGAAAGGGAGAGCATATGAGCAGAGTTAAAGAAGGTAATCGAAGACTTACATGTGATATTCCAGAAGAGTTACACAAGGAGTTACGTTTTTTAGCTGTAGAAAATGATACAAGTATTACGAAGTATGTAAAGGCTTTATTAGAAGAGCATGTGAAGAAAGTAAGAAAAGAAAAGTAAACAAAGAAAGGGCACTTCCTCTGCAAAGGAAGCACCCCATGTAAAACTCAGTATGGACTTTCATTATAACATGGGGTGCCCTCAAAAAATAGGAGGGTCTTATCATGGATCAAACCGAAAAATTGTTAATAGGTATCGAGAATATCTTGAGTGTAGCTTCTGATTTAGTACAAGAAGTAGATCGTCTTAAACGTGTTGAAGAAGAATGTCAGATGCTTAAAGAAAAGCTTTTTTTGAAGCAACTTACCGTATCAGAACAAGGCGTTTTTGTTCTTGCGCTTGATGGCCATTCCATCACAGAGATGCAAGATATTTTGTTCAAAGAAGAGAGCACAATTAAGAATCAGAGACGCAGCATTCTACAAAAATTAAACGTTTCTTCGATGAAAGAAGCAATCGATTTTTATAAAAAAACTACCCAGACTTCTTCTCAAAACTTCACGAATTATCATCAAGAAATCTTTCAAAAACTCGTTAAAACTTCATAAAAGTTGAGGGGACGTTGAGTGCACAGTAGGTCAACATTTGCAAAAAGGTGTAAGATTTGATGTCGACACTAGGTCAACATTAGGTGCTTTTTTTACTCTTTAGGTCAACAGCAGGTCGACAGACTGGAAGTTTTCGTGGTACCACTTTTTTTGAGGTGAAAACGTTGTTTTGCTGGGCTTTGCCCAGCATATCAGAGCCATGTGATATCAAAAACCCCTTATGCTCTTCTCTACTCGTACTGGAAATTTTGCAATTTGATAGAAAAGGAATGATTTCATGGATATCTTTTTACGAAATATTGATCGGGTTGCTATGCAAAAAGTTGATGCACTTGCGAAAGAAAATGGGATGTCCCGTCAACAATTCTTGAAAGAACAATTTGAAGTATTAGCTTTTTTTGATGAACAAGTAGAAAGAGAAAAAAGATTAGAAGCAATCGTTCATCAGAACATCGAAATGATGAAACAATGTGCGATATCAATTGAAAAGATGAACGATATTATCTATGAACTGATGGGAGATGTAGAGGAGTAATGGAAACACAACGACGTATGATTACACTTGATAAAGAAACGGATCAATACATCCAAGATTATATGGCTGAACATAAACTTCGTTTCCCAGGAGAAGCAATTATGGATATCTGTAAAAAGTATCGAGAAGAAAAAAAGAAAGAATGGTCGTTAGACTACATTACGGAAACCGTTAGTGAAAATCTCAATGATGCATTAAAAAGCGAACTTAAAAAAATTAGATTAGGAACCAATAGTGCCGATAAAAACACACAAATTCTCATCGAATTCATGAATGGATTGTATTTTCACCATGGCTATCGGGGAATTATGACAACGGATCTTCAAGAGTTAGAAGAAACTAAACTTGCAAAAAAGGTTGTAAGTGAACGTATTGTGAATCAAAGACAAAAACGGCTAGATAAGGAAAACCCTAAAAGCTAAAACAGCCTTTAAGGCTAGTTAGGTAGGCTTAAGCCTACTTTTACTTTTAGTAAATGAGGTGAATATAGCTTGATATGTAGTTATTGCGGGACAGAAGGATTAGAAGAAAGCTGCTCTTTTTGTGGGGCTACTTTAAATATAAAAAGACCCAAACTAAAAGAATTTGTGGTCTTAGAGGACGTTGAGAAGCCTTTTAATGAACTTTCATGCTTTCATACGTATGATTTGTTAGTTTTGCTGCGTTTGGTACGTAAAGAAAGGACAAAGGCTTATGATTTAATGCTAAGGCTTGATGATAAGAGCCCTCAAATTATTCAAATAACACGTGACTATTTAAAAGATCTATATGAACCTTATACAAAGCGTATGAAGCTTACATGGCTATATTAATTAAATGAGACATAATCCCTTTATCATAAAAAATTGAACTAACTATATATGGGATTTGATACCGCATTTTTTTAATAAGATAACCTTTTCTTATATATTAAATGAAAGCTCTCTCTATTGAGAGCTTTCATTTTTATTTCTATAAATCATTTATTTGTTTGATGAAATTAGATTTTATATACTGAAACAGCTCTATATCCAACTCATTGTGCTTTTCTATTTTCTTAATGATATCAATGGGGACTTCGTTGAGCAAAGGGCGAGATTTTGTCACATTCGCCTTCTTATATTTAATATTTCCCCACTTGAATTTTTTCTTTAGTAACAGAAGCGATTCGTTAAACATTTCTGTTATTCCTATTAATTCAAATTCCAGCAAGTTTTCTTTCGCTTTCTCTACGCTTAGATGAGATTTCACCCCGCAATTTTGTTTAGTTTGGCCATTTGTACCTTGAGGGTCTCAATCAATGTAGTCTTCAAAAGACATATGTTTCATGTTCTCTTCATAATACCCTGGATACGATTTCAAAAAATAATATAATGATATGACACGCTCAACCGGATGACGCATCATACTAAAATAAACATAGGGTTGAGAAAAAAATTCATGTATTCCATAGAAATGATGGCCGGATATAGCTTTTATGTTTTTTTTATCTTCTTCTTTTAATTGGCTAAACTGTTTATTCATCTCTTCTAAAGGAACATGATCGTATATTTCATTTTCAGAGTAGAACTTTTTAAAAATATTATTGAGTGTGGTTCCCCCTGTTTTAGGAATGTGCATAAAGATAACAACTTTTTCATCCATTTGAAATTGCACCTCTCCTCTAATTGCCTATAAGAATATCAGTTTTATAAATGGGTTATTGATAAATTTTACGTATCTTTTACAATAAAAATGTTACAAAGACACACATTTCTTTTTAGGAATAATAAACCGTGGATCTTGCGTAGGAATTAGATACCGATCACATAAACAATGGAGAATTTCTAGTGGTCGATATTTATGTTGGACAGAGCAAATCAATCATTGTATATTTGATGAACGCCATCAAGATACCAATAGGCAGTTTCTACGACAGCTATGGTATTTTCATTGGGTACTTGATTCAAATAACGAAAGAAGTATCGTGCTAAGAAAAGCTTCTAGAGGACGTGGTACTCCAGGCGGATAAACCAGAGTTTACGTGTTTAAAAATAGGATGCCATCAAATGGACAAACTGTATTAGTAAAAGCTGCCACACCTGTAAATTCCCCTTCAAGAACTTATAGAATTGTTTAACAATAATAAATTTCTTCTGGCAACTAAACATAAAATCTTAAAATTTACTATTTATTCATCGAAAATAAACGATAAAAGCAGCAGGATTTTCTGTAATGCACAAAAAACCCTGCTGCTTTTATCGTTTAAGTAACGTATTAACCCCCAAAAATCTTACTCCAGAATCCTTTTGGTTTTGAATCAAGATTTTCTTGGGCGGCCGCGATAAGTTTTTTTGTATCACTAATTTCACGTATGGCACTAGTCAATTTCTCATCGCGTTTCTCTAGATTGTTTTCAATGTATTTGTCTTGGTGGTCTAGTTTTTCTGTAAGTTTCTTTATAAGGCTTCCTTGTTCATCTAGTCGTTGGATAAGCGCTAATTGAAATTGCTCATCTTTTTCAGAGCGATTAAGCAACTCTTGAACTTTTTCTTCAAGGGATTGTACTTTTTTTTCAAGGTTTGATTGAACTTCCACTGTCTCCGGTACAATTTCTCCTTGAAGCCACTGGTTTATCATCTTATAGCTCCAGTTTTGCTCTTGAATTCTTTTTTTTATTTCAGTTAATAAATCGATGTTTTGTTTGTTATAGCGCCTATGTCCGCCTTCCGTTCGTTGAATTTGGAGATTGAATTCTTTTTCATATAAGCGAATAAGATCTACACTTAATCCAGTTAGCTTTACTGTGTCTTTCAAAGTATAGACTACTTCATCTTTATTTTTTTCATGCATTTTTCTAGGATTCTCCTTTCTGTATAAAAATCTAGATATACTTTGAAGTTGATATATCAGTGTTAATGGCAATTCTAGAATGCGGTTTTGCGAGATATTATTCAAGATTTATATTTCTAGTAAAATTCTATTAATTACTTTATATTCCTGTTTTTTATGTACATTTTTCTTTTTCTTTCGCTAGGCCTTTTATTCTTCCTTTTCAATTCTAGATGAAATCATAAACTTTTCAAGAGTAAAACTGTTTATTTTAAATGTAGGTAGATTATATATAAAGTTCAAAAAAAAGCAACTTAAGGATCAACATTAACTCTACTCGACTAAAACTTTGTTTTAGCCAATGTCTGCAAAAAAGGAGTTTTAGCTGTTAAGAAATATCTTTGTTAACAACTGATTCACATCTTTTCCTCTCCTAAAGTCCAAAGAAACTAGAGTACCTAGAAAGCTTGATATAAAACAGCTTCAGACGAATCTAGAATGTACTTTCTCTAACTTTAATTCAAGTATTTTGTGTAAGATAATATAAATCCTATATACCTATATCTTCTGGATTTATTACGTTGGTTTAATGGAACTTCTTTTTTGTTTATACAATTCTTATAGAATTATTTTTCGAGTTAAAATTAATCTTAATTTTTTCTAAGTTATTTAAATTTTATAGCAAAAGCTAGAAATACAATGAACCATTGAAAATAAAGGGTTTTTAACGAATCTAGAGTGAACTTCTTCTAGATTTTAGCCTAGAATAATAAATCTAATTAAATTCTAGATGATTTTACAAGAAATTTGTTGTTATACAACCAAGACATGGCCGCCAAATTCTAAATTTGTAATGCTTGAGAAGGTTGTTTCCATCGCAATCGACTTTTTAAAACAGTTAAACTTTAAAAAGTGGATCATTAAGTTAAACTAAAGTTAAACTTAATGATTTTTTCTAAAATTAACTAAGGTGAAAATAAAATTAAGTTTAACTTGTAAAATAAAAATCACTTACATAAAAGATGTTTTGGTGGAAAATAAGTTGAACTTAATATTTTATTTTGTCTTTAGATATCGCTTAAATCGATATAAAGCATGGCGGCTGGACAATCCAAAGTAATAAATAATGTGTTCGTTTGAATATCCATCATGAATTTTGTTAAGTATACAACTGTTTCGAAAGTGAGTAGATCTTACAATTGCTTGTATGCCTGAACGTTTGACTTCTCTTTCAATCATACGTTTTGTACCGATTATACTAATCCTTTTAGGTTTATTTAAATTGTAATCATACCAATAAACCATTTTTTGAGGATGAAAAGAAATAAATAACGGATCATTTGTATAATCCTTAGGTCTAAATAACAGAGGGATTGTTAATAGGTAATCATATATGGTTTTCTTATCGTGTTTAGAAAGCTCTAACGTGCGTTTTGATTTGCCTGTGTTTACCGTTAATGTATTCTGTGCAAAGTTAATGTCTTGTATATTTAAAGATACAACTTCGTTAATGGTAAGACCGTAACGAAGCATTAAGATGAACATGGAATGGTTACGCGGACCTATATATTTATGTATCTGCAATTGAATATCACTTAAATGTTCGTGACTTATAACTGAATCTAAAAGAATTGAAGCATCCGATTCAGTTATAAAATCAGTATCAGTTAATGCTCGTTGTTTTTTTGTTGTTGCTTGTAAAAGTCCAATATCATCTGTGAGGCTATAATACTTTAACATGCCATTTAAATGTGATGCTACACGCCTCAGATTAGCTTCTGACAAGTTTTTTTCTTTTAAATAGGTAAAGTATTCGTCGTAATATTTCTTGTCTCCTGGCAAAATTTCTGAAGGGATATTGGGATGAGATTCATTTAACCATTCAAAAAACTGTTTTAGATCATGCTTATACATTGATATTGTAGAAGCCTTTTTTTTAGATTCAACTAAATGAGATAAGAAATCTCCAAGTAAAATAAAGTTATTCAAATAAGACACACCCGATCTTTTAGGTAAATTTAATATACTATTATTATAACAAAAATGTTAAACAAGCTTGCTAAAATGATTTTTTTCTTTATGTATATTAAATTTACCTAAGCGCAAAAAAAAGACGTGTAAAAGCCATCTCTGCAAGGCAAGGTTTTACACGTCTTTTTTTCTATAGCTAATTTCTATTTAAAACTTTACTTTGTAAAAAGTTTTTATACATTTTTTTTAACTCTTTATTTTTAAAATCCTTAACAATTCTTGGTTCTAAGCCTAATTTTTCACGTTTATTATAATCTTCTTCCATATTTCGAATGACTTCTTGTAAGCCTGCTTCTTGGGCTTTTTTTATTTCTTCTTGGGTAGGTTGATCTGAACTTAGAATCAGCATTCTTTTTAATTCTTGAAACTGCAAGAGCTTTTCTTCAAATTCTATTTGAGTTCCATTTTCTTTTAAAAATGATTCTTGCTTCTCTTTTAAAGTTGCATCCTTAAGAATTTGTTCTTTATCTCTATCTTGGGCTATAAAATCTGGAACTAATTCTTTTTTTGCACCCTTTTTAGAGTTAATGCGTTTTGATTCCTGTGAGACCTGGGCATAATCTTTTTGAATTGCTTTTACTACGTAGGAATGAGGGTGAGTCACATCTCCTGTAATCAAACGATCTTGCGTGTATCTTATATTTCTTTCTAGGTGTTCTTGTGTAAATTCTGATAAAAGCCACTCTATTTTTTCTGGCTTAACCCCTAAGCCTGCTAAATCATTCTCAAGGCTGTTTGTGTTGTATTCTAATTTCGAGAAGGATTGATTTAATTCTAGTTTTTTCTCTTGAGTAGAGCTAGAACCATTCAATGCAGGCGAACTGGTAATAATAAATTCTATGGACGTTACTTTTCTACCAGTTTTTATTTCCACGAATTCAAAGTGGATATCCGTTTTATTATTGATTTCTTTTTGAGCTACTGCTAATACTTTGCTTTTAAAATGGCCATACTGTTTATACTTGGTAGGTTCAATAGCTAAAAAATGACGTAATTCTTCAAGAGTGAGTTCCCTTTTTCGCAGACGCTCATATTGCTTAAGCAACTCATATATACGAATGGAATAGACCGAATTGAGTCTCACTACATTCTCTAATTGATACGATGTAAATTTTTCCTTAAGCTCTAAAAACAGATACTTTAAGCTAGGATGAAATTGTAATGTTATGTATCCTTCGTTTTCTTCATAAATAGACGTAATTACCCAGTTGTAATTTCTTTGTCTGCCTTTTTCTTTTATCGTAAGAATTTTTGTTTGAAGGCCATTCACGATTTCTTTTAAGTAAGAGTAAAAACCTGTTCCTTTTTTATTGCCTACGATTTCGATAAAGTCTTTAGCTCGAAATCTATAGGTCTTCAACGTTTCATCATTAGGCTGCACTTTAGATGCCATGATTAAGAGAATTCTTTGCTCTTGTAAAGACAATTTATATGTACTCTCAATGAGGATGTTTGATTTAGTTACCCAATTTTTTATATTTATACTTTCCAGATCATATGGTTGAACGACAGTGGTTTTCTTCATAAAATCCCCCATATTTTTCTAAACTATCACTAAAATATCATAAAAGTGATACTGTGTAAATTGCATGTTGAAGAGCAACCTGTCCCTAGAAATTAAATATCACGCAAAATTAGTGATACTTCATGAGATTTGTTAACTTTAGAAACCTTACTCATTCTTGATTTATTAAACTCAATCTTCATTTTAACACGCAAAATTGGTGATAGTTGAGGCATGTCTGCATATTCAACGCAAAATTAGTGATACTTAAAGCACATCTAGATTGTCCACGCAAAATTAGTGATACTTAAGCCATATTTGCATTTTTCACGCAAAATTAGTGATAGTTCGCGCAAAATTAGTGATAGTTTCACGCAAAATTAGTGATAGTTTCACGCAAAATTAGTGATAGTTCGCGCAAAATTAGTGATAGTTCGCGCAAAATTAGTGATAGTTTAGGCTTATAAACGTTGTAATATCAGTGTTTATGAGCCCTCTAAAACAATAAAACAATAAAACAAATATATAAAACAATATATAAAACAGTAAAACAACATAAGAGAGTAGTAGTTGTTTTATTTTATAATTTTCCAGATTAATAATTAAGTAAAAGGATACATTTGTAGGGAGTTTTTCAGAATATTAGGAGTATATCCAAACGAAGTAACTTTTAATCATAGTTAAAATACAGAGGTTTTATGAGAAGTTCATGAATTCTTATTGAATTATAAGATTAATAGACGGTATAATAGAGTCACCAAAACAGTGCGGAATATAAAAAGACTCCAACGTGTGCAAGTGGTGCGCCAACACCCTTACACCGTTAACCCTAAAACACCTAGGGGAAACACCTGTCGAAGTCCTAATACATAAATTTAGTTACGCCTTTATTTTATCGGATAATTAGATTTATTTCAAGGGCGTAGTCTATCAAAAAATCCGACATCGTTTTCCTATTTCCTGGGATGCGATGTCTTTTTTTGTTCCTGAAAAGGAGAGGATAGACTAATGTCTACTACGCGTATGCTTACGACCGAAGAATTTGATTATATGAAAAATTATCAGAGTTTCATAGAAAACCGTTCTCAACATCAATCAATGAAACGAAAATTACTTAAAGAAATTATCAATCTTTATGGAGAAAAATTTTATCGTCTCCACGAAGGAACTAGAAAATCTTTAGACCGGCTTTGTTGGTTTGCTGCGGAAAAAGGATTTTGCTTTCCTGGTAGTACATATTTAGGTAAAACCTACGAAAAGTCAAAAGGAACAATCGATCGTCATTTAAAAGAACTACGAAAACAAGGGCAAATTATTACTGTATATCGTCGCTGCCCTCGTAACAATGGAAAGGGAAATCCAGTGCACTTATTTGTGAACCACCCTTTTTTTAATCACTGGGTTAAGTATTTACAGCTTGACTTAGGGTCTAATGTTGAAGCAGATGTTAAAACAGAAAATACTGAGAACGCTTGGGAGAGTAAGAATAAAGACACAAAAAAACAGTCTACCTATAATTTATCTTTCAAAGATTTAAATAAATATATACGTAATGATGTTAATTTTAAGCTCTCGTCAGATTATGTGCCGTTTTTTATTCCAAAAACTTTTAAAGATACTGTGAGACCTTTTTTTCCTTGTGCAGATGATATTTATGATTTATGGGGGAAAGTTCGACTAGCTTACAAAGCGAGCCGTTTAGAAAAGCCGTTGGAAGATATAAGTTTTCTTCCTGTTCAAGCATTTAAAGAGACGGTTTTTGCTTATAAAAGAAATCGTATAAAAACTAACTTTGCAGCTTACTTTTTTGGAACAGTTCGAGGAATATTTGTTATTGAGCGTAGAAAAGAAGTTCAGCGAAACGGGGATAGTAAGCTGTTTTATAATTTTTTAGACTCCTAGATTAAAAAACAAATAATATTATTTATACATATTTTAAGTCAGAATGAGTGTTGTTACAATTTAAAAATCCCAAAAAATTTATCTCTTGTACCTAAAATAAGACGGGTCTATATACACATTTCTATTGGTACTTTACATATACTGTTACGATTTATTTTGTTATAAGAGGTGAGTAAATGCCATATGTTAATCGGTTTTTAACGAATGCTAATGGGGCTGTTACATTTACAGGAAACACTTTCGGCTTAAATAAGCAAGCCAATGCTAATGCCCCCGGAACAGCAGGGTCGATAGGAACCTTTTTCAGTGTAAACCCAAGTTCCGTAGATGGGTCATTTCCTACGGGAACTACTGCAAACTATTTGCAAAACTCTTCTAGTGCAGTGCTAAGGCTCCCATCTACCACTACTCAAATTCTTTATGCAGAATTAATATGGGGTGGAAGCTATCTTTATGGTGGAGAAGATGTTAGCGCAGCTTTAAATAATGCTGTGACTTTTATTACGCCGACCAGAACAGTTAGTGTACAGCCAGACACAGCTACACGTTTTACTTTAACAACTTCAAGCTTTTATTATGTTCGTAGTGCAAATGTTACAAATTTGATTTCTCAAGCAGGGACGTATTCAGTATTGGGGGTTCCAGGAACACAAAGTACAACAGAAAATAATGCCAATGCAGCTGGATGGACATTGGCCGTAGTGTATGCTGACCCTTTACAAAAATCTCGAAACTTATCTGTTTTTGTTGGCGCAGAATTAACAAGTTCATCTACAGGAAGTTCGACTGCAGCTGTAACTGGGTTTGGTACGCCTACTTCAGGAACAGTCAGTGGTAGATTATTAGTAAGTGCTATTGAAGGCGATTCAGCTATAGTGGGTGATCAGCTTCAATTTGGCCCTACTACTGCAACTTTGCAACCAGTTTCGGGACCAAATAATCCTATAAATAACTTTTTTGCTTCTCAGATTAATAATGATAGTGGTGTATTAGATACAAGTGGACAATTTGGAAGTTTAAATAGCACACCCGGAGGTAGCTTATCTGGTGCGAGGCAGGGGTGGGATATTACCAATATTGACGTCTCAGCTCGTTTATCAAACAACCAAACCAGTGCCGTCGTACGTGGAACAACCAGTGGAGATACTTACGTTATTAGTACTTTAGCTCTTCAAGTAGATATTAACGCACCTGTTTTAAATGTATCAAAGTCTGCTAATGTTACGTCTGCTCGAACAGGAGATATTATTACTTATACGGTTCAAGTAAGTAATACTGGAACGGCTTCTGCCAATGTTCTAATAGCTACAGATCCATTGTCTTCAGCAACAACCTTTATCCCTAATAGTTTGCAAGTAGATGGGGTTATTCAAACAAATGCAGATATCCGAAATGGTTTGTCGCTTGGTACATTAAATATTAATCAAACTCGGATTTTGACATATCAGGTTAGAGTAGTTGGCCCTCTGACATCAATTTCTTCTCTAGGTAATCAAGTTTTTGTTAATTACCAATTTGAAAGTACACCAGGAAATGTATTAACAGGATCAGGTGCTTCTCCTGTCAATAGCGTAACAGCTATCAACACTCCTCCTACAGTTCCCAATTATACTGTTACAAATCCTGAGGATACTGTAGCAATTGGAACAGTCATTGGTAGTGATATCGATGGGAATCCTCTAACTTATCGTATTGGTACGAGGCCGACTAATGGAATAGTAACTGTTAATCCTAATGGACAGTTTGTCTATACCCCAAATTTAAACTTTAACGGGACGGATCAATTTACAGTTATTGTAGACGATGGACAAGGAGGAACAGCTACCTCTGTAGTTACCATCATAAATACACCTGTAAACGATAATCCCGTTACTCAAAACTATGCAGTTATTACTAATGAAGATACCCCTTTAGTTGGTCAGATACAAGCTACAGATGTAGATGGTAACTTACTTACCTTCCAATTACAATCTCCACCAACAAACGGAACAGTTACCGTAACTAATAGTGGAGCTTACACGTATACCCCAAATTTAAATTTCAACGGAAGCGATCAGTTTACCGTGTTAGTCTCAGATGGTCAGGGAGGCACGGCCGTTTCGACAGTAACAGTGACAGTAACGCCGGTGAATGATGCACCGACGGTGCCAAATTACACGTTTAGTACGCAAGAAGACAGTCCTGTGGTAGGAGCAGTGGTAGGGACGGACGTGGATGGAAAT
>NZ_JBXENJ010000023.1:0-20570 GCF_056836725.1 Priestia sp. 3CA3 | reverse complement strand
AATTAGTTCAAGCTTTTTTTGCCCCTAGACATTACATTATGTGAATTATATCTATGTATTGAATGCATGAGATAATAAAGGAAAATAGTTTAAAAGGACAGATGTAGATGTTTAACAAAAGGTTTTCAATTGAAAAAGCTCAGCATTCAAACGAGAGAGAAAAAGAATATAAAGAATATTGTTCAGAAATCATGTTCAAATTTGGCGATACTTTATCAGTGAAAGGTAATTCAGTATATTTGTTAAAAGATGAAGAGGAAATAAAATTAATTCAACCATTGTGTTCTAAGACATTTTGGTATGAAACATGGCTAAATCTAAAAAAATTTTATGGTTTGGAGTAATTCGGATTGTCGAAAAGAAATTCTTATAGACAAGCCTTTTTTTCATGTTCCTATAAGCCGTTTTATGTTAACTTTATTTATAACAAAAAAGGATTACCAAATAATGGTGTTGAATAGACCACTCATATACTTTTAGTTGAATTAAGTAGGAGTGATGGTCATAAGAAAAAAATTCGTTTTATTAGGATTACTTATTGTAGTTGTAATTTCTTTTGTTTCCTTTGGTGTCATAAAACATATGGAGAGTGTTAATTCTAGCCCTGCTGAAAAAGGACATAAAATAAAATTTTCTCCTAGGAGTGTCCCAGCAGGAACTGATATCAAGTACGACATGGTGTTAACAATGAATGAAGAAGGAACATTTAACTTAGAATCAACCGTAACGGTAAAAAACATCTCTGAGGATTCATGGAGAACTATTGTTTTTTATTTTATTCCTAATATGTTTACAAAAAGTATATCATCGCGATTAGATCAACCGGCTGCTATTCATTTTAATAAAGTTACTGTGAATGGAGAATCATCCAGTTTTGAATTAGAGAAAGATACCTTAAATGTTCCCTTAAAAGAAAAATTGGAGAAAGGTAAAGAAATAAAAGTTACATTCAACTATGATTTTACGCTTCCTGAAGATGGTTTAAGATTTACCAAAAGTCACGAAAATTATTATTTAGCTCAATTCTATCCAATGGTTGCGACTTATAGAAATCATAAATGGAATAAAGAAGAATACCGTTTCAAAGGAGAAACCTATCATACCGCATTTAGTGATTTTAAAGTAACGTATAACATTCCTGATGATTATACAATGGTTTCAACAAGTGAATACGATGAGTTCCCAAGTAAGAAAAATGGTGTTTTTGAGGTCAAGAATACAAAAGAAATTTTTGTAGCATTACTCAAAAAACCTCTAATTTTCGAAAGAAATAAAGATAAGGTGAATATTAGAGTTATAGGCCTAAGTCATGATGATCCTTTGTATGAAGAGATAAGCAAAGAAGCCTCAGATGCTCTTCACTACTTCCAAGAGAAGATTGGTCCTTATCCCTTCAAACAATTAGATATAATAGTGGATCAGCTGGCAATGGAGTACCCAGGCGTAGTAACAGCCCATTCAGTCTACAATGCTTCCGTTAGCGATGAATCATTAAAGCGAATCGTAGTACATGAAATAGCTCATCAGTGGTTTTATGGCGTTATTAGTAATGATCCTTATCATAATGCTTGGTTAGACGAAGGCTTTGCTGATTTTGCCACCACTTTGTATTTGTTCTCTAAGTCAAATCAGGATATTCCTTATAAATTGATGTACAGTCAAATAGAAAACCTTAAACCCCTTCCAGTAAATTTACCGTTAGATCAATACGGTAGCGACAGTAGTTCATATATTTATGGGAAATCAAACGCAATGTTATGGAAGTTATTTGAGAAAAGAGGTGGAAAAGAAGAAGCAGAGAAATTTTTGAAAAGTTATTATAAAGAGTATAAGTACAAAGAAGTAGATACAAAAGAATTTATCCGATTTACTACGAATTACTTTAATTTCAAGGATGATAAGTTTTTTAAAGAGTGGCTAGTTCACTAATCCTTAAAGAATAGGCTAATTAAAATGAATGCGCCTTTGCCAAAAGCGAAGGCTTTATTTTTTATACATGGGATTACCGATAACACGTTTTATATTAACTTGAAAGGAATATCCTATACATAAAGTTAATATTGAAAATAGGAGTGATAAAAGGGGGGAATTGTAATGTTAGGACTAGAACGTGGTTTAGTAAAATCAGAACCTTATAATAATGAATGGAGTAAGTTATTTGAGAAGGAGAGAGAATTATTATCTTCCCAATTAAAGGATCTTATTGTTGAAATCGAACATGTTGGAAGTACCTCTATTGAAGGTCTTTTTGCTAAACCTATTATTGATATCGCAATTGGTGTTAGCTCTTTGGATGTAATTATAGAACTAAAAGAAAAAGTAAAGGCACTTGGGTATGTTGAAGTGCCAGTAAGTATAGATGGTAAATATGTTTTTGCAAGGTACAAAGAAAAGAAAATCACTCATTTTTTACATGTAATGATATATAATCAGAATCTATGGATAGATCAAATTTCCTTTAGAGATTATTTACGATCAGATCTTGATGCAAAGATAGAGTATATAAAACTAAAAGAAAAACTTGCAAATAAATACCCAAATGATGTTATTTCATATACCAATGAAAAAAGGAAGTTTGTTGATAACATATTAAAAAGGGCAAAGAAAATGTAATAGTGACGAATGCAAATAAAGCCTTAGGAATCTGTAGATTTCTAAGGTTCTTTGTATTCAGATAGTATCTTAAGTCTTTAAAAAATTAGCTATTTCTTCGTTACGATACTCCTCTGCATAAAACAAAGCTGTTTTATCATCATTATCTTTTGTGTACTTATTTGCTCCATTTTCTAGTAGTAATTCAACGACTTCTTTATGGTCATAACAGCAAGCAATCATTAAAGGTGTTACACCCTCATTGCTCTTGACCTCAATATCTGCTCCATTTTTGATTAACCATTCAATAATTTCTATATAACCTTCCCCAGAAGCTATATACAATGGCGTAAAGCCCTCTTCATCTTTTAAATGAATACTTGAACCTCTTGATATTAAGAATCGAATGACCTCTAAATGCCCCTCTTGTGTGGCCCAGTGAAGCATTGTATATCCACCTTCATCTCTTATATTAACGTCTATTCCGAAATCCAACAGCTTCTTTATCTTTCCCAACTCACCGTAAGCAGCATATTCAAATATCTCTTTTTTTCTCTTTTCGTGGGTTTTAGCTACTTTCTTCTTTAATCTTTTTTTCATTTACAATCTCCTAATTTAATTATTATTTCCAATGTTATTTATTCTTCTAACCATTTAATTTGGCTTTTAAGTCCATATTCTATGGCAAACCATTCTGCAAAGCGCTCGCGTTGTTTATCACTTTTATGTTTGATATCATGAAATTGATTTTCAACATGATGTCCTAATTCATGAAAAAGTACGTCTTTTAGATAAAAGGATTGAATCGATTTCTTGTCGAATTTTAAAACCCAACCATTATTTTCTTCAATCCACCTAGTACCATGCCTTTCATACTCAATGCAAATAGAGGGTTTGGGTTTAGTCTTGTAATGCAAACACATCGTTTTAGGAAATGGAAATAGATATATTACCTTATAAAAATCATTGTAAGATGCGAAGCGAAATTCATTACAATTAAGCTGTTTTTTAGAACCACTACATAAAAATATTCCTTTTAAGCCTGTTAAGTAATGTGACGGAATATTATTCATTATTTTCCGTATTTGTTCTTGATTTGCAGGGTGAAAAGATTCTGGGTGTGGCTTATAGGTTCGATATAGTATTCCTTCTTCTTTATCAAGCAACCTTTCGGATTCTTTTGTAATTTTATATATTTCAGTATCATAAGGTGAATATTCAGCTTGATTGGTAAGCTTATTTTCGCTCCAAGGACCACTTCTTAATCCATTTTCCAATCCTTTTACTCTTCGCATCTTTATCCTCCTTTTTCATATAAAAATTATCACTGCTTTTATTTGATAAGTAATTCTATAAAAAATAAGTAAACCCCTTTTTAAGATTTTACCTATTTTTGTACCTAGAAGAGGCATTATGGTAACTATAAATGTACGACCCATACATGAGATAATAAGCATAGAAAACGTTAAAGGAGAAACGACTTTGAAAATGGAGAAACGGAGATTTGCAGAGAAAGCGTTAAAGCATTTACTTGTTGGTAGTCAAATGGATGGAATAAAGTTCGCGTCTGAGGCTTCCGCCATTTCATTGATCTTTACTCACTATGATCGAACAGAAGATGATGCATTCATTTTAACGATTGAAACAGCCTGGACAGTATACGACGAGGTTCCACTTGTGTATCCATCTTCGGAGAAAGAAGTCCCCACACATACTGAAGAACAGCACTTTAAGCATATTTGGGATGTAAAGAGACAAAAAATAGTGGATGTACATTTAGGTCATCGGTCGCCCCATCTCATTATTTTATTTGAATCAGGTAGCATTTTGTTTGTAAATGGTCATGATACGAACTATGAATGTTGGCAACTAGGTGATCATTGGGGAGGAAGTGACAATGAGTGGCTTTTAGTTGCCGTTCCAGGCGATAATATAGCTGTTTGGTCTCCTGAACACTTTGAATAAATCCATAGAAAATGTTTTATGTTAACTAGATATGAGCATCGTACCCATAAGATAATATGAGAAAAAATAATAAAAGAGGATATGTATGAAACCTAAAGAACTGCTTAAATTCTATATTGAAAATGAATTAATTAACATATTAAAACCTTTAGGGTTTACGTATGCTAAAAGTGGCCCAAAATTCTCTAGAAAAACAGGACCGTTTACATTGAGTTTCAGCTTCTATACTAGTAAGTATAGTTCAGAAAATCATTGTATTTTTTGGACTCAATGGAGTGTTTCATCTAAAGACTATAAAAAGTGGTACGAGAAAACATGGGGAACTACATTGACAAGTGATGTAATTACTGGAAGTGCGGACTGGAACATACCGAATTGGTTAGAAGGTAATCGTGATCATGTATTTCTTTCTAACAGTGACTTAGATAACCAGAAATTCAAAAAAATTATCCAGAATATATTGAACGCAGGAATACCATATTATGAACAAATAACAGATTGGAGTACTGCTGCTGATCTAGCTTTACAAGCACCTGTTATATTCTATGAAGAAGTATGTGACTTTTATATGATGGCTAATCAAAGAAATAAAGCAAAACAAATTCTTGATTATGCTCTAGAGAGAGCCACAGAGGAAAATTACGAAGAATTAAAGGTAAGAATGGAAAAGTATTTTAACTAAAACTACGATGAGAAAAAAGAGGATTCTTCCTCTTTTT
Source organism: Priestia sp. 3CA3 (assembly GCF_056836725.1). NCBI lineage: Bacteria > Bacillati > Bacillota > Bacilli > Caryophanales > Bacillaceae > Priestia > Priestia sp. 3CA3. The sequence continues at coordinate 15,294 of NZ_JBXENJ010000023.1, read as the reverse complement.
TTGTCTGGAAAATACATTCAGTTAAATGACTTTGCATATCTCTTACATAAACTTTTAGCTGAAGTATCTCTCTCAGTAGTTTTCTGCATAGCAACCCTACTGCAAAGGAATATCCACTTCTTTCATCCAACTACTTGTTTTAGATCTAACAGTAATTAGCTGATCGCTTTCCCACTTTAATTCACCCAGGAATCTAGCATATACAACTTCATTTCCAACTTCTTCTACTAATAGTTGATTAATTATTCTCAAGCCTTTTTCATTGTAAACCTCACACCATAATTGAAATCCAGAATACCTATGAACTCCTTTTAACATTGTTAAAAGCTTACGATTAGGGCTTTTCTTTGGTGTTTTAGCAACTAAAAAAATGGCTTCATAATTTTGTTTAACTATTTCGTCCAAAGCTTCTTCTACATATTTCTTTATTGTAGTTGAAGGAAGCAAAGAGTACTTTTTTAAGGCAGGTACTATATAATTCCTCACTATGTTACAAAATGCTTGATATTTCTTCTCAACAGTTTCTAACTCTATAAATAACATATAGTCATCAGGCAGGAATATTTCAACTTCCTGAATAGCCTTCTCTTCTGAGTAGGATACTTCTTTGTAGGGATTAGCTAAACAATAAACAGCTATGCTTTTTACTTCTTCTAGTTTGAATTCCAAATCCTTTAATCTGTTACAAAAAATCAATTCAAAAATTCTAAGTTCATGTATATTATTATAGTGTTTCTTAGGCCTTTTTTTTGCCCAATCGTAAATATGAATATCTAGCATTTAAATAATATCTATCCCTTCTGATTTATGAATAAAATCCTGGTGTTACTTAACTAACATTTTAATCTTTAAATTTAGAAAAGCTACCAATAAGGGTCATCGCATAAAATCATTTGTAATAAATTAAGCTTTTTAAAAAAATAATCCTTTGCCCACCCAGGCAAAGGATTTTTGAATTTATTGGAAAAGGGGGAATACGTTATTAGTTTGGCCAGATTTGTAGATTCATATACATATGCCTTTGAAAAATAAATATTGAAATTTTTTTAGAGAATAACTTTATCTATGTTTTATAATTCGTTGAGTAAATACTAACGTATTTTATTTATTATTAAAGTTTTACTATTTACACTAAGTGACGACAAATATGGGCTTTTTCTACAAGGTATGTAATAGTTAACGCTATTTTCAATAAAATAAGTTTCCTATTACTCTAATAAATAAAGTTAAATTTATTTTATATAAAAAAACGTTATACCTTTAGTATTTATTTTATTTGTTATAAAACAATATTAAATATATATTAAGAGTTAAAAAATTCCTAATAGTTCCATCGATGTTCAATCATATTTAAAATACAAGGGTCTATTAAGAATGAGACTCTTTTATCACTCCTCTCGAATAGCACACTTCAAGAGTATCTTCATACCATGTTCGAATAATGAAAAGAAAGACTAAAATGAATTAAACAAAAAACCACCCAATGCAGGGTGATTATTAGGAGTAAAGTGCGGAAAGGATATAGAATGTTTAAGATGGCGTTGGAGTCCTATGGTTATCTTAATAATTCAGTTAAATCATAGAGTTTCTTTTGTCGTTCCTTCCTAGCTTCGATCGCCTGATCCATCGTCACTGCTAAAAATCGGCAAGTGGACAAAGGTCTAGACTGTGAAATTTGATCTAAGTCAGAACTTATAACAGTTCCGATTGTGACAAATCCCCCTCCAGTTGTTCCATCATGTAATAGTACGATAACCTCTTCTTTATTAGGTACCATGATCCCACCAATGGGGTAGATAATATCGACAACATTAGCCGAACTATTCCCAGCTCCAAATGGTGTTTCTATATTTCGTAATCCAATTGAACCGCCTTTAAATCGATAGGCTACTCGATTAGATTCTGTCGATACTTTCCAGTTAGTGTTAAGAAAAGATTTAATTCCCTCATCACTAACTAGTGACCCTGCCAGTCCCATAACTACCCTAAACTCATTTGAATTGGAAAGTTGAGGGAGAAAATCACAACTTATTGTTTTACCTACCTGCTTAAACACTCCCGGTAGTGGTTCGCCAATAGGAACGTAGTCTCCGGCCTTGAGGTTGCGCCCCTGATAACCGCCAAATTCGCTATACAGGTACGTTGAACGGCTTCCTAAGACTACAGGCACCTGGATTCCCCCCGAAATACATAAGTAAGTTTTTACTCCATGCTTCGCAGGAGAGTAATGTAAGATGTCTCCTTCACGTACTCGGACATTCTCCCACATGGGAATAGGCTGATTATTAATTTGAGGCTTCATTGGCGCCCCAGTAATGGCAATCACGGTATCCTTTTGAAATTCTATTTTAGGTCCAATTAATGTCATTTCTAATCCGGCGAATTCGAGGGGATTACCGAGCAAAAGATTTCCTGCGATGAAGGAATACTTGTCTGCTGCACCACTTGGAGGAACACCATAATGATAATTACCATATCGACCGAGGTCTTGAACACTTGTTTGCAAACCTGGCTCCACGATTCGTAGCATCTCAAAACCCCTCCATTAGCTCAAGGATATAAGGTCTTCCTTTACGAAAGTATTCCTCTGGCGAAAATTCAACCTTCTTTATCCGGAACCGATAAGTACCCTGTTTAACCTCTTGGCTAATCCTCTGAAACTCCGATTCTGTAACAGAACGGTGCTTCCATAAATCACCTGGACGGGCAAGGAAAAGAGACTCTTTGAAATCTTCCAATTGCTGATTCTTATCGAAGATGGGAACAGCAGACATCCCAATCAATTGATAGCTTCCTGGTCCGGATACCGGATAAATCAGTGTAAAAGCTCCACCCAATCCAACTGCTTGTCTTGGCGTATTCGTTCTTGGACTGATATATTTAGGAGTTTGAATCATTTGTTCCTTTAGCACGCCTAACTGGAATTCCCAAGCAGCTCCAGGATTAAATCCAATCATACTGATGAGATGCGGCATAGAGGTATGTGCTTCAATAAAGTCCTCTTTGCCTCGAAATCCGTTCATTTTCATGACAAACTCAAAATTTGTTAAAGACGGATCTTGATGGCGATCCTTAAATTGCCTGGAATATTCCTGTGTAACAGGGTCATCATACCATATGGGAATTTCCACAATGCGAATCGATAAATTTAATTCTGCCGGATTACTCTTTATAATATCGATTTCCTTCAAACAATCCAACAAATCGTAAGAGGAGATAATGTCAGGATTAAAACGAACAAGATACGATGCGTTAGCCGGGCAAATATCCAATACCCCAGGGATTTGCCGACTTCTCAGTTCTTTCGTGATGGCTAATGCCTTAAAGTTGCTTTCTGCACTCATATCTTTAGAGATTTCCGCAAAAACATATTCGTCACCACCATAATGAAAACGAGTCTCTGGGACTGTAAACATGATTGCACCTCCTCATTTCAACAGCTTCTTTATCCGGCGGCTCATGGTCGCAGGACTTATGCCTAAAACTTCTGATGCTTTAGCAGCAGTCCCATACTTTTGTAATCCCAACGTGATCAACTGCGTTTCTACTTCCTCTACAGCTTGCTTTAAGGGCATTAAACCTAAAGTGACCATAGGTTCTGTCTTCCCCTTTTGACGGGCGTAGAGTATGGATAGGGCATCATCACGGTAAACAACGTTTTCTCGTGAAGTCACTACCAATCGTTCAATCACGTTTTGAAGCTCCCGAACATTTCCCTTCCATGGATAGTTTTCCAATACTTCTATCGCTTCTCGGGACAGATGTTTTTCTTTCCTATACATATGATTGAAACGCTGTAGGAAATTTAAAGACAAAGGCATAATATCCTCTTTCCGTTTCCTGAGAGCAGGAATATAAATGGGAATGACATGCAAACGATAGTATAAATCTTCTCTGAATTTTCCCTCTTGAACTAATTCCCATAAATCCCGGTTAGTGGCTGCAATAATGCGCACATCAAGTGGGGTCGTTTTAGTACCTCCTACGCGAGTGATTTCTCGTTCCTGAAGTACTCTCAATAATTTGACTTGCATGTTTAATGGTAGTTCGGAAATTTCATCTAAAAAAATTGAGCTCTGATTAGCCATCTCAAAATAACCGGGCTTTCCTCTTACATCCGCACCCGTAAAGGCTCCTTTTTCATAACCGAATAATTCGCTCTCAATAAGTTGTTCAGGAATTGCTCCGCAATTCACTCGGACAAATCGGTGATTATGTCGGTTGCTCCACTCATGTATCGTATGAGCGATAACTTCTTTACCTACCCCGGATTCCCCATAAATGAGTATTGTTGAATCAACATCAGCAACCATGCGAATCTCGTCAACCAACCTCTCCATTACCTGGGATTGATAGACTAGTCCGCTTTTTTTAGTGGATAGGCTTTTTAATTCCTGTAGTTCTTGTTTATATCCCTCTGATTCTTGCTGAACCTTCATTAACTTTTCTTTTAATCGGTTTACCTCGGTAATATCTCGTGAAATAATAATGATTTTGGCTATTTGTCCCTCATGAAAAACAGGAGTAGCGACAGACCATAGGCGTTTGCCATTTTTGCTTTCTTGAATGCTAGTTAGCTTTTTTCCTTTAGCTAAACACATTTCAACAATATTTGGTTGAATAAATCCCTGTTTTTCCAAGTCATAGACATTCTGCCCCGTGACCTTGTCGGGACGATCTAACTCCCAATAATCCTTCAAAAATGTTCCTGTAAAGCGTAGAATGGTCCCTTCAGGACTAACCACCATAATTTGTTCCTGAGAAGAGGAGTATATCGCTTGCAAATCTTCGTTGAGATCACGAACAAACTCCAACTCCTTAACTGCTTCTTCCCATTGTTCCCGCAGGAAAAATATATGAACTAACCCTGTACATATTCCATTGACAACTAAGGGAGTAAAATTTCCAATGATTTGTTTAAAATTAAGGTAACTACTTACGCTAATTAAAGATTTTCCTGACAATACATCCTCTAAACTTTGTTTCGTTTCTATTAAAGAGTTATACTTGCGGTTTAATAAAAAAGAAGTAGACAACCCCAAAATTTTTTCAGCCATTTCATTAACAAATGTAATTTCAAGTGAGGAGTTGGTGGTAATCATTCCGATTCCAGCACCTTGAGAAAGTTGATTCAAATGCATAAGCCGGAGTTCGTGCATCTGTTGCCGCGCATATTGATTGGTACAATATCCTACAACTTCATCATGCTCATTGATTCCTATGTAAACATTGATATTATGATAAAATTCTATCTCATGGTCTAAGGGCACTTTTAAAATATCTTGCTTATACTCAATAGGTCGTTGCAAATTCGAGAAATTTTGGATCTGTTGCAGGAGTGATTGCTGATCCACATAGCCTACTACTCTTCTATTCTTTAGGACAAGAACCAATTCTACGTGATTTATCGTTATTTGTTGTAAAACATCTTGGATAGTAGCCTCAAATGGTATTGTTACAGGATCCGACTTTAAAATTCCTTTCCAGGTAAACATAATATCACCGCCTTCACCTGACTCGTATTGTCAAAACTTTTATATTAAATAGGCCCGTAAATCCTACTATAGAGGACTTTTTAAGTGAAAAAATGTCGAATATGAATTGAATTCTATGGATAATTGAGGTTACTATACACCCAACAATCTAGAATAGAAGTTACAATTTGTATCCTCAAATTATAACCTATTTATTAACCCTTATAAACTACCAACAATAAAGCACTGAAACATTAATTTTTGATATTTTTCTATGGGAAGAATTTGTATTATAAAGACTAATGGAGATTATATTCGTTTTTACAGTGTAAAATCCAGTCCACTGAAAACAAGCTGACACCTATTTCGTCTAGATGTCAGCAAGCAGCTTACTAAGTTTTTTACTGTCTCCAATTTTAGTCCTTAAAAAGAAGATTGTATTTTATGCACGTGAACTCAACACATCGTGAATCGGAGCAATCTTAATATTCTCTGCTTTTAGAGCTTCTACAATCGCTTTTGCCAAATGAGGGGCACCAGGTGTATCACCATGAATGCATACTGTTTCAGCTTTCAACGATATATCTTCTCCTGTATGTGCAAGTACTTTCCCTTCTTTTACCATGCGGACCACCCGATCAGCCATTTTTACGTAATCATCAATAGAGGTTCCTACTCGGGTTAAGACTATAGATCCGGTTGCGGTATGTTCACGATCAGAGTATACCTCTTTTACTACACGAATCCCCACTTTCTTCCCCGCTTCTACCACTGCTGAATGATTCATCGCATACACCGCCATATCTGAATCTACTTCCGCAATTGCCTCTAAAATAATCCTCGCTACCTGTTCATCTTCCATGGCATACATATACAGGGCACCGTGGGGTTTGCAATGCTGAAGTTTCAACCCGAAGGCAGTAGCGAATTCTCGCAGAGCCCCTACTTGGTACGTAACATAATCTTTGATCTCAGACGGAGTAGCAGCCATATGGCGACGTCCAAAACCTAGCAAATCAGGAAAGCCTGGATGAGCCCCAACAGCTACTCCGTATGTCTTTGCTAATTCTACTGATTTCCGCATAACTTGAGGGTCCCCACCATGAAAACCGCAGGCGATATTAGCTGACGAGATATATTTCATCATTTCTTCGTCATTTCCTAACTGGTATAAACCAAAACTTTCTCCCATATCACAGTTTAAATCGACTTTGACCATTTTCTCTTCTCCCCAAATTCATACATATTTTAAGAATGTGTTCTAATCCATTTGTGCTTACGATAATCCCAGGCGAAATTAACTTTTCCTCATACCATGGCAAGGTGCTTATTTTCTCGGCAAGCATCTCAATCGTTATAATAGGCATGTCTTTTCCTCTCTGTAATTACTATCGTATAAATGGGTTTTATCATCCTATTACCTATTGGTTAGGTGTTGATCAAGGAATCTTGTCGTATAATCACCTTGTTGGAAATCAGCATGTTTCACAATCATCTGAAGCAGTGTTTTGTTTGTTACTATTCCTTCGACCTGAACCTGTTCTAGTGCATGATTCATCTTTTCGATGGCTTCTTTACGTGTTGCAGCATGAACAATAATTTTTCCGATCATAGGGTCATAGAAAGGTGTAACCTTATTACCTTCTTTAATGGCTAAATCTAGTCTTACCCCCGTAGGCAGAACTAATCGTGTTACGGTTCCAGGTGAAGGAAAAAAGGTTTTAGGATCTTCCGCGTAAAGACGGCATTCAATGCAGTGGCCTGTTTGCTTTACCTCTTCTTGTTCGAATAAAAGTGGTTGTTTCGCAGCCAGTCGCAACTGTAGCTCTACTAAATCGATACCCGTAATTCCTTCGGTTACGGGGTGCTCCACTTGGAGACGAGTATTCATTTCTAGAAAATAAAAATTCTTCTGATCGTCAAAAATAAACTCCATCGTCCCTACCGTTGTGTAACCAATCTGTTTGACTCCACGAAGCGCTGTCTCCAAAAGAAGTTGACGGGTTTCCTCATCTAAGAAAGGAGATGGACTCTCTTCTACTACCTTTTGATTTCGACGCTGGACAGAGCACTCTCGTTCGAATAAATGAATGACATTTCCCTGATGGTCACCAGCTACTTGGACTTCGATATGTCTAGGGTTGGAAATGAATTTCTCCAGGAATAATGCTCCATCACCGAAAGCAGATTCAGCACGTTGCTTAGTTGTCGCGTAAGCATTTTTTAGCTCTTCCGGATTATGAACTAGTGTCATTCCGATTCCGCCACCACCTGCACTGGCTTTCAACATTAGAGGATATCCAATTTGCTCAGCAAGTTTCAACGCTTGATCCACTGAATCTAACGAACCGTCCCAACCGGGCACAACCGGAACACCCACTTGTTTCATTTGGAGGCGGGACTCAATTTTACTACCCATTAATTCGATTACTTTTGCATCTGGTCCAATGAACGTAATCCCTTCCTGTTCTAAATAGCGAGCAAAATCTGCATTTTCGGATAAGAATCCATAACCCGGGTGAACGCCGTCAGCTCCGGTTTGTTTGGCTGCTTCAATTACTTTTCTTATATCAAGATAGCTCTTTTTAGCCTGTGCTGGACCAAGGCATACTGCCTCATCTGCTTCTTCCACAAATGGGGCCATAGCATCTGCCTCAGAGTAAACGGCTACGGTTTGAATTCCTAAGCGTTTGCAAGTACGAATGATACGACGGGCTATTTCTCCACGGTTAGCTATAAGAACTTTTTTAAAATAACTCATTGAATTCCTCCATAAGTTTGTTTATTTGACATTAAGGACTGCGATCTCTTGGCCTGCATCAATAACATCTTCGTTCTCTACAAGAAAACGTTCGATGACACCATCTTCTTCTGCCTTAATTTCGCAGAAGCTTTTCATAACCTCGATCAGACCAATGGTATCACCAGCCTTTACTTCTTGACCGGGAGTCGCAAATTCAGGTTGATCTGGAGATGATTTGCGATAAAAGATTCCAGGAATAGGGGATAAAACCGTAGTTTGAGTTGTCATATAAGTCTCTCCTTAAGTTTTCATAATAATATTTTGGATTTTTGCTAATTGTTCTTTCCACTTTTGACGTTCTCTAATTGCTTCATCTAAGGAAACATTTACAAAGCGAACCTTATCATTTGTTTTGACTTGAGCCATACGATTTAAATCTGTACTAATAATTGTAGCAATAGTGGCATAACCGCCACCGGTCACAGCATCATTCAGTAAGGCAATGGGTTCGATTCCGTCGGGGACTTGAATAGAACCGATGGGATATCCCAAATCTACCACGTTGGAAGGATTACTTCCCGCCCCAAAAGGCTGATCACGTGGAATGAAATGAAGTCGCTCACCTTTAAAACGATAGCCTACACGGTTTGCTTCTGGAGTAACTGTCCATTCAATGGACAAGAAACAATCTTTGCTTTCTTGCATTAAACGATAACTACATAGCCCCATAACCACACGGATTTCATGGTATTTACCGTATTTAGGGATAAATGAACCAGGAATAGTAGTGCCCTTTGAGACGGAACCTTGATAATCACTTCCAATCGAAAGTACATCCCTCTCTTTAAGCGCTCTCCCCTCATACCCACCAATTCCGCACAGTGTATAGGTCGAACGTGAATCTTGAATGATCGGCACATCAATTCCGCCTTTTACCGCAAGATAAGCACGAGCACCAGACTTTACAAAATCAAACGAAAGTACATCTCCAGCTTTGACATCTAAAGTGCTCCATTGAGGAACAGACATTCCGTTGATTTTTGGAGGAATCTCTCCTCCTGTTATAGCTATTACTGTATTTTGTTGAAATTCTAACTCAGGCCCCATGTAGGTGATTTCCAAAGCAGCCGCGTTTTCTCTATTGCCAACCAATAGATTTGCAATTGCAAAGGAGTATTGATCCATAGCTCCAGATGGAGGCATTCCGATTTCATAATAACCAATCCGTCCATAGTCTTGAACTGTGGTTTGAAGTCCAGGTTTCAATATTTTAATCATGGTATAACCTCCCTAATACCAGCTCAGAGAACTTCTTTGGATTTTCCATCACTTCTTGTGGCGTATAAGTGATATCAGTAATTTTATATCGGAAGGTACCTTGTTCCACATCTTTGCGAATTTGATCATACTCATTCCTATCAATTGAACGGTAGCGAAAAATATCGCCTTGACGCGGGAAAACCATAGATTTTTCGAAATCACTCAATTTTTGAACCCGGTCAAAAACAGGAGCTGCAGCAATCCCAAATAATTGATAACCACCGGCTCCCTGAACTGGATAGATACAGGCAAACGCTCCACCAAATCCGAAAGCTCGTTCAGGTGTAAATGTACGAGGACGGACATATTTTGGAACTTCAATTTGCTGTTCACGATTGACCATTTGGAAACAGAAGGGAAGTCCTGGAACGAAGCCAATCATGGAGACCATAAATGGATAGTTCGTCAGCGCTTGAATAAACGCTTCTTTAGAATGGTATCCATTGACTTTTGCTGCATATTCGATATCTGTTGATTCTGGGTCTTGATGACGATCACGTGACTTTATAACAGCATCGTGTGTCCAAGGATCTTCGAAAAGTATAGGAACATCGACTACTCGCGAAGCAATTTCCATATCTAATGTAATGTCGGCTTCGATTTGCTTTAAAATTTCTATCAGTTCTCTTGGGTGCAGAACTTCCGGAATTACTCTGATCATATAGGAGGCGTTAGAAGGACAAATATCCAAGATTCCGTTTATCTGTTTATCTCTTAACTTTTGAGTAATTGCTACCCCTTTAAAGTTTGCTTCCAAATTCATCTCTTCAGATAATTCAACGAAAACAAACTCATCACCACCGTATTCATACCTTGTGCTCATTTTTATTCACCTCACCTAGTATTAGCGGATACAAACATATACATTGCAATAATTATGCCAACTTTTAAAACAGTAATTTTAAACAATTCGATAGATTTAAATAATTTTAATCTTTCATTTTTGAAAGGTGAAATCACTATTTCTAAGTTATTACTACAGAAAAAACACAAACACAACGGTAAAAACTTTTAATTTCAAAAATGAAATTAATATTTTCAATAATGAAATATTTTTGTTTCAAAATTGGAATGATACACCTTATATATATCTGATTTTCACAAAAAAATATTGAAACGATAGCGATTAAAAGTATTTGTGTAGGAGTTATTATTAAAATCTGTTTTAAATTAAACAATTATGATGCTCATAATTGACCAACTACCTAACATAAACAAATGGATTTAAATATGTGTATTGAAAAGATCAAGCTTGGGTGAGGGGGATGAGTGTTTCCGAAGTCATAGAGGAAAAATTGACTTTAGCTCAATGGATTGATGAAAAGAGTATCTAGATTGAACAAGCCAATACAATTAAAGCCAGTCGTATTATTATTGGTTCTGGTGCAAAAACTTCAGGATAGCCGTAATTAATCTCCTAAACTTGGACATACTGATACTATTATTCTAATAGAGGACGTGATCAGTCTGGAAAAGCAGAATCTATTTAAGTGGAAACATTATCAGCCAGATATTATTTTACTAACCGTCAGATGGTACCTACGATACAACCTTAGCTTTCGTGGTTTAGTGGAAATAATGGAAGAACGAGGTCTATCTATTGCCCGCACAACCATTATGCGTTGGGTTCATCAATATGGACGAGAATTAGATGAACGCGTACGACGTCACCTTAAGACAACAAATGATTCGTGGCGAGTGGATGAGACTTATGTGAAAGTGAAAGGACAATGGTTGTACCTCTACCGTGCCGTTGATTCAGAAGGGAATACCATTGATTTTTATCTAAGTAAAGCAAGAAATAAACAAGCAGACAAGCGCTTTTTTAAGAAAGCCTTGGCTTTTTCGCATGTTTCTGAGCCTCGTGTGATAACAGTAGACAAGAACCCAGCTTATCCCATCGCTATCCAAGAGTTAAAAGAAGAAAAGCAGATGCCTGAAGGCATCCAACTAAGGCAAGTAAAATATCTTAACAATATCGTGGAGCAGGATCATCGCTTTATTAAAAAACGAATTCGTCCGATGCTTGGATTAAAATCTTTACGTACTGCCAAACGAATAATTGCAGGAATAGAGGCTATGCACATGATTAAAAAGGGACAGATTCTTCAAAGGGAGAAGTCCGTTCAAAATCAAAAAAAATTCATCCATCAACTGTTTGGACTAGTTACATAAGACCAAGAGGCACTGGAATTCTATCGCTTTTTTATATTTTCTTCAAGTATTTGCACCAGAACCCTTCATTTTGCCAGCAAGGTATTTTCTACAATATTATTTATGAATGAAGCAGACGAGCTACCCCTACATGAAATTCATTAAAAATACAGTGGATGGTGAGACTACCCATCTTAGGCTTATCTCTGTCATGACAATCAACACGAAAGAACAGACAATGGTAAATGTTCCTAAGCTACTGCCGGAAAACAGTGTTAATCTGTCTTTTCCAGTGAAGCGGCCGTTCACCCGCTCAAATTTACGTGACTTTTTAATCAAAGTCCGCCAAATCCATACACCCATGGCAAAAATCAACATTCCTGAAATTCCGAAAGCAACAACCTTTAGCCGATAAGCATTGCCCAGTGCTTGGATTTCAGTTGCGATAATTGCCGGCATGTCGCCAGTGCCAAGCTGCAGCCAATCGTTAAAAGTGGAGCGCATTTCATCAGAATATATGTTTCCTTTTGACGCTGCAAAGTCCTCAATAAACCAGCCGAACCCCCGCACTGGGTTATCCACAGTCGCAATATTTGCGTAAATGATGACAAGGAAAGCCAATGAAATTACTATGCCGGCAACCCCAAAAATCTTGAAAACTCTTTTCTCAAACCCGTATGCTGCAGGTGTTTTTCTCGCTTTTCTTAATAAAAACACACTCGTACATATAATAGCCAAAGTTAAAATACTCCCGAAAATAATCCGAACCCAGTGGAAAGTGACATAATCATCAAAGAACATGTTCATAACAGCATTATTCTCAATGCCAGCTTGAAACAGTTCGCTTAGTGTACGTTGTAATTCATCCAAAATCAAATATCCTCCTATTTATGTAAATGTAACTTGATTACCGTAGCGATAGTAATTGTACAGCATTCTCCTATCTTTAATAAGTATTTTTTATTTTCGCTGACTCCCTTCGTTTCTTGCCTTTCATATCTTATCCGATTTCCCCATCTCTTCATAACCTCCTTAAGCAGGAAAAAGCATAAGGCTTGAGGCTGATATTCAGCATCTAACTTTGACAAAAAATTACTATTCTTGTATCGTTGAAGTATGTTTAAATACACATTTAATATGGGCTATAAAGACAAAAGTACAAGTTTTTCAAAGCCATTAGGTAAACAAATTATTAGAAATGAAAAAAGGCCTTAAACTTTAAGGTCTTTTTCCTACATGTGCGGTTGATCATAGCTGCTTTTAATAGTTGATAAAAGTAAAATATAGTATTAGGTTATAATTGGTCTGATCAAAAGGTAAGCAAAATAAAAAGCCACCTCTTGGGTGTGTGATAAAGGGGACTGACCCCCTAGAGTGAGACAAATAAAAAACACCTTTAAGTTAAAAAACGGGTATGTAGTACCTAACAATAACTTGGAGGTGTTTTTTCTATGATGGTATGGGTGATGAAAAATAACAAATCTGGGCGTGGATTTTATAAACGTTTGGGAGGTAAATATTACACCCATCGAGAGAGCCAATTTGGAGAGTACACAGTAGAAGATGAAGCATACGGTTGGAAAGATATTTCAATCTTATCTCTGAGTGATGAAAGTAAATAATTATGAAGCAAAAAGCCTAATTTGTTTAATTAGGCTTTTTGTTTCTACCGATAAAAGGTTTTATGGTAACTACAAAGCGAAAAAGCTATCTTTGGGGAAGATAGCTTTTTCTACTGATAGATAAAATTAGGTTTTAAGAGGAGTCCTACAAGACTTCTCCAATAGTTTGCTCAATTTAATACACTTTATTCTTACACAACATATCCATTGCTTTTTCTAGAAGTAAAATGTCTTCCTTCATCATTACTTTCATATCGTTGAGATCAAGTTGAATATATTCTTCTTTTAAACGTTCTAATTCCCTCACGAACAGAGATCCAGTATAGTACACGTAATTTGTCTCCAATGCATATCTCCTTTGTGTGCTATTAGTATATGTAGTTCCCTTTTATTCAGGTTAACAACCAACAAAGGTAAACTTTCCTAAAAAATAATCCTTTGCCCACCCAGGCAAAGGATTTTCAAATTTATTGGAAAAGGGGGAATACGTCATTAGTCTGGCCAAATTTATAGATTCATATACATATATCTTTGAAAATAAATGTTGCAATTAACTCTGTTTTCAAGAAATAACCTTAGTTGTGTTTTGTATTTCAGTGAGTAAATATTAAAGTATTTTAGTTATTATTAAGGTTTTAATATTTACTCTATATGACGACAAATATAATGTTTTTCTACAAGGTGTGTAATGATTAACACTATTTTTAATAAAGTATTTTTAACATTACTTAATATTATAGACGGTTTATTGATTTATATTTTTAATATTTATACGGTTATCTGATAGCCTACTTTATTGAATATCATATTCAAACTACCACTTCTTTAATATAGTTACTATCTTTCTATAAAATATTTTTTGGGATGTATTAATAATATAAATCATTCACTTGATAGGAAATATATATATTATTAATATAAAAATTTACATATTTTTTATATGATGCTATTATATAGAAGTATTTTCCTATTTTAAACCTCAAAGGAGTGTTTTGATGCCTATCCAAGAAAGATTTTCGTTTTCAGAATTGTCTGCCGTTGGTTCGAATCCTAACAGTGTAAGAGAAAAGTTCAAAGAGCGTTTTGGTACATTACCAGACGGTATCTCTGTAAACAGCGAAACATATTATGATGCGGCAAAACCAGCAATCACAGAACAATATGGACATCCTTGTTATAAGACAGTAGGAGAATTTACGTATCAAATTGGGGATGGAAAACCACCTAGTGAAGCAATCTTGGGTAGTAACTATGCCATTAATCATGGCGATGAAGAAGCATCTATTTCTTTAAGTGTACAAGGTAACTGGACAGAAACGAAAACATGGTCGTCGGAAACTACAACTGGTTTAAGCATTTCTTCAAAGTTTACCTTAGAAGGTGTGTTTGAATCTGGAGCCGAATTTTCTGTTTCCACAACCGTTGGAGAGTCTTCTTCTACTTCCGTTTCGAGGAGTGCAGCATCTACGGTTACTGTAGCTGTGCCTCCTAGAAGTAAAAAGAAAGTGTCCATGGTTGGTACAATGAAACAAGAAGTCATGGATTTCCAAGCTCCTTTATCTGTTCAAGGATCGTTTGGAGCCAACTTTCCTAGTAAAGTAGAAGGTCATTATTTTTGGTTTTTAGCAGCCGATAACGTTTTAAACAGTACAACAGGAACTCTAAAAGGAAAAATTAAAAATACAGCTGTCTTCAATGTTCAAACAGAAGTAGGAGCAGCAGAGCCTCTTACTACAAAGACAACTGTTTAAATACTAGTCAAAAGCCAATTCTTAGTTAATAAGAATTGGCTTTTTTAAGGTTTCTAATAACGATCTCTGTCTAAAAGATAAAGCAATATCCTGTGATATCAAAACGCTGGTTAGTACCTGCTATCTCTAAAATTTGTAGTCCTTAAATACCTTCAGAGAAACATTCTCTGGCAAAATTAAATTTTGTTTTAGCTGCTTGTGTGGTGTAAAAAGTAAGAAAAAACAGCCCC
>NZ_JBXENJ010000022.1:0-30285 GCF_056836725.1 Priestia sp. 3CA3 | reverse complement strand
ACAAGAAAGAAGGTTTTTTAGTATGCTAGCGACAGGGATCGAACCTGCGACCTCTTGCTTACCATGCAAGTGCTCTACCTACTGAGCTACACCAGCGTCTTGGAAAATTATATCACATTTAAATTCATTTAGGAAGCGCTTTTTTAAACTTTTTTATTGGTATATTCTCTAATTTGCATCTTTTGAAATTCTCACTTTCTACAAAGTTCCATATTTTATGTTAGAACTCCTTACATAAATTGTGTGAATTTTCTTTTTTTATATTACCCTTAGTAAAAGAGCTTACAAAAGAAGGGAAGAAAATAGATGGAACAACAACCAACCATGACCAAATCAAAAACGGCAACTCCCTACCCAAGAGGCTGCACGTTCAGCCTGGAAGATTGGACGACGCTCGCTAAGTATTGGTACCCCGTCGCACGCTGCAGTGATGTAACAGAGAAACCAACGTCGGTAAAACTGCTAGACGTAAATCTAGTTCTATACCGTACCACACACAAAGTAGTAGCGGCTCGTGATTTATGCGTTCACCGAGGCACCCCGCTTAGCATGGGCTGGGTGGAAGATGATGAAATTGTCTGTCCTTACCACGGCTTCCGCTATGCAACGGACGGCGCATGTACATCGATTCCAGCTCACCCTGATGCCAACATTTCTCCCCGCCTGTGTATGGCCGTCTATCCAGTTATTGAACGATTTGGATTAGTGTGGACTTCCCTGACAGGAGAACAAGATAACCTGCCTTACTTCGATGCGTGGGAGGACCCTGATTTTCAGCAAATTGTTTGTCCGAGCTTTGATATCATGGGTTCGGCCGGTCGTCAAATGGAAGGCTTTTTAGACGTAGCTCATTTTGCTTGGGTGCACACGGACACATTTGGTGATCGAAACAACGCCTTTGTGCCTAAATATAAAGTAAGCGAAACAGACTATGGGCTTCATGTAGAATATACGAGCACCGTGAGCAATTATTCCAAAGAACAGCAGCATTTAAATCCACCTGATTTTAAATGGCTTCGCGTCTTTGATGTTTATCCGCCGTTTACAGCTACGCTAAAAGTATACTTCCCAGAAGGCGCAGAGCTGTGGATTATGAATGCAGTCTCCCCTATTTCAGCCCGCGAAACACGTTTATTCGCACCAATCGCTCGAAACTTTGACAAAGATTCTCCCGTTGAAGGTGTGTATGACTTTAACCTTCGCGTCTTTGACGAAGACCGTGAAATGGTTGAAAACCAAAAACCTGAAGACTTGCCTTTAGACCTGCAGATGGAAGCGCATATTATGGCTGATCAAACGTCCATCGGCTACCGGAAATTATTAAAGAAAATGGGCTTAAGTTTTAGATATACAAGCTAAAAAAATCCCCGCTGTCTCAGCGGGGATTTCTTTTTCATTTAGCGAACTGCTCGCGTCCTGCTTTTTCCTTTATCACTTCATCTTCACTTGCCGGCGTTGCGCGTTTCATAAACAATGAAAGAATTAAGGCAACCACCACTAGTACTACTGAGACGGCAAACGCATCGTTAATCCCTTGTACCATTGCCTGCATCCCAATCTGTTCTTTCATTTGAGCTGCCCCGGCTGCGGTTGCATTCGCTGCTCCCGCTCCGCTCATTGCATCTTGAGCGAGCTCTTTTGCATGCGTAGCTGTACGGTTTGACATCACCGTTACTAAAAGAGCCGAACCAATAGCTCCCGATACTTGTTGAAGCGTGTTATTCATCGCAGTACCATGAGGATTAAAGCGCTGTGGCAGCTGATTTAATCCGTTTGTCATAACCGGCATCATCACCATAGACATTCCGAACATGCGAAGCGTGTAAAGCGTAATGAGCGTTGTATACGTCGTATCAAGCTCTAAGTTACTGAAGAAATACGTCGTAACGGCTGTAATCGTTAGGCCCGTTACAGCTAGTGCACGCGCTCCGAATTTATCAAATAATTTTCCGGTAATCGGTGACATCACGCCCATTAGCAGCGCACCTGGAAGCATTAGTAATCCTGAATGAAGCGGAGAGATGCCTCGTACCGTTTGAACATAAATTGGCATTAGCAGCATGGCTGAGAATAATGCCATTGTGATCACCATTGAAATCGTTGATGATAAAGCAAACATTGGATATTTAAAAATGCGGAATTCAAGCATAGGTGTTTTAAGCTTGAACTGACGCGTAATAAATAAAATCAGAGCCACAGCTCCTACGATAATGGTGCCGTACACTTCCATAGAATCCCAGCCTTTATCCCCTGCTGAGCTAAATCCGTATAGAAGTCCTCCAAATCCAATTGTAGATAACAAAAGAGATAAAAAATCCAAATTGATTTCCACTTTTTCTTTTTTGTCCTTTAATAGAAAGAAAGCGCCTATTAATACAATTGCCGCGATTGGCGTAACAAGGTGGAACAGCATTCTCCACTCATAGTGTTCAATTAGCCACCCTGATAAAGTAGGACCAATTGCCGGAGCAAAAATCATAACTAAACCGAAAATCCCCATCGCAGCTCCGCGTTTTTCTAACGGAAAACTTGTGAGCAATACGTTCATTAAAAGCGGCATCATAATAGCTGCGCCTGACGCTTGAATAATACGAGCGGTTAACAACACAGAAAATACGGGCGAAGCACCGGCAAGTATTGTTCCTGCTGTAAATAAAGTCATCGCCGTTAAAAATAAGCCTCTGACAGAATAGCGCTGAATTAAAAAAGCGGTAGTTGGAATCATAATACCATTCACTAACATATAACCAGTAGAAAGCCACTGGACAGTTGACGTTGTCACATCTAAGTCTTTCATAATAGACGGAAGCGCCACATTTAATAACGTTTCATTCAACAATGAGATAAAAGCGCCAATTAACAAAATAGCAATTATGCCATAAGGCGGCTTTTCCATTTGATTTATCGATTGACTCATTATTGTACCCCCTTATACTTCGAGTTCATTTTTTTAGACACACGTTCTACATAAAGTATATTATACTGTGAGTTCAATTTATGCAAGCGAAAAATCTTACGTTCATGTCCTTTATTTTATCGACTTTTTTAGTCCTATAATCCTTTTATATCAATATATTGTCGTGATATCGTCTATTTTTTTGAAAAGAACATTTGTGTAAACGCTTTAAATCATGTATCATAAAGTTGGACCATGAGTCTAATTTTATATTTAGGTGATAATAATGAATAACCGAAAACAGCAAGTTGTAAAAAATGCACACCATCTCTTCGTTGAAAAAGGATTTCAAGCTACATCTATTCAAGACATCATTGATTATAGCGGCATTTCAAAAGGAACATTCTACAACTATTTTTCTTCAAAAAACGAATTATTAATCGCTGTTTTCACCTGGCTTCATACAACAACTGAACAAGAGCGGAATCAGCTGCTGGTTGGTAAAAGTCTG
The DNA here is from genome assembly GCF_056836725.1 of Priestia sp. 3CA3. Classification (NCBI taxonomy): domain Bacteria; kingdom Bacillati; phylum Bacillota; class Bacilli; order Caryophanales; family Bacillaceae; genus Priestia; species Priestia sp. 3CA3. The sequence goes on along the minus strand of NZ_JBXENJ010000022.1, from coordinate 26,878 downwards.
ACCGATGTAGATGTATTTATTAAACAGATCGATGCGCAGATGAAAAACCATCACAAACATAAATTTTTTACGTTACTTGAAGAAGTATTTGTTTCTAATGATCCTGATTTAAAAGCATACATAAAAAAAACCCAGTTCATTGAAGTAAACTGGTTCTACAAACGGTTTATTGATTTATTTGGACAAGAAAAGAAACCTTATCTGCTAGATTGTGCAATTATGTTTCTTGGCATGCTTCACCGCAACTTTCACTATAATTTTATGGTCAACGGTACAAATACTGATTCCCATGAGATTATAACTTACAGCGTTAAGCGTCTGCTTCCTCTTGTAGACGAAGTAGCAAGTTCAGGAGACATTTTGCTCGATCCGCAAACGATCAAAGAATGGCTTCCATCTTGCCCAAATACTAAAAATCAAATAGAACAGGACATTTCCGCAGCACTTATCGATTTAAAAAAGCAAGCTCACAAACAATTTACGGATGAATTCGAACGTCAAAAATGCACAGAGCTTATTAGTTTTATTGAAGAAGAGATGTTTAAACAATCGAATCCACGCAAGTTTGTTGTGGATAGTGCCCTTCATTCATTAAAGCAGCTGCCTGTTAACAACAGTAAAACGAACCTAGAGGAACTGCAAACGATGATTGATCAGTATGTGAGTGAACTTCAATCAACAGCTAGAAGCAACTAAACATATGAAATTCACGCTCACCATAACAACAAAAAACGAACGATTATGATTTTTTAATTAATCGTTCGTTTGTAATTCCAACTAAAATACTTTTATCCCAGCCTCTTTTTTATTTTCCTCCAGTAAACGAAATTCCTTTAATGAAATATTTGTTAAAAAATGCATAAATGAGCAAAATTGGAAGTGTAAAAACCATGGAAGCTGCCATAATATAGTTCCAATAACTGATATACTGACCTTTAAATGTGTTAAGACCTAAAGTCAACGTAAACATATTTTCATCAGACATCACAATTAAAGGCTTCATAAAATCATTCCAAAACCCCATAAATACAAAAATCGTTTGTGCTGCTAAGGCAGGTTTTGCAAGTGGAAGGACTATTTTGAAGAATGTTCCAAACTTCGATAACCCATCCAACTCCGCTGCTTCTTCAAGCTCTTTTGGGAAATTAATAAAAAATTGACGCATCATAAATATAAAAGTTGCATTTACCATTCCCGGTACAATCATTCCCTGATAGGTATTTAACCAGCCTAACTCTTTTAAAATTAAAAAATTAGGAATCATCGTTACTTGTCCAGGAATCATAAGCACCGCTAAAATAATAATAAATAAACTTTTCTTTCCCGGGAAACTGAGGCGTGCAAGGGCATAACCAGCCATTGAGTTAAATAGCAAATTTAGAGCTGTTCCTACTACGGCAATGAATAAGCTATTAAACATCCAGCGAGGGAACAGCTTTTGTTCCACAAAAATTTGTTTATAGTTGTCTAGCGTAAAGTGTTTCGGAATAAAGTTCACCGTACCTGACACAATTTCTTCTAGCGTTTTAAAAGAAGCGGACAGCGCCCAAATAAATGGAATCAGAGTAATCAGCGCGTATATGCTTAAAATCGTATATAAAATGAGGACTCCTGTTTTTTTCTTCATCTTTTTCTTCCCCCCCTTAGTACATACTTTCTTCTTTTGAAAACTTTCTCTGAATAACCGTTGCCACCAAAATCACGAGCGCCAGCATAAAGGCTAGTGCTGCAGCATACCCCATAGTACCTAAATTTTTAAATGCATATTGATAAATAAGCAGAACAACAGTCAGAGTCGAGTTATTAGGACCTCCTGAACCTCCTGAGAAAATAAACGATTGATCAAATAACTGAAACGTACCAATCAGTCCCATGATTACTACGAATGATGTAACCGGTCGCAGATTCGGAACTGTAATATGCCAAAATCGTTGAAATACATTAGCCCCATCTAACTGAGCTGCTTCATAAAGCGAATCTGGTACGTCTTGCAAAGCTGCCAAATAAATAACCATAAAAAATGGAGCTGTTGCCCAGATGTTCATAATCATAATGGCAATCAAAGCGACCTGAGGATCTCCAAGCCAATTGTAAGTTGGAAGACCAACAAACTTTAAAAACTCGTTCACAATTCCATTTTGATTGTACATCCACATAAAAATAAGCGTTAATACAGCCGATGATGTAAGTGTAGGTAAAAAATAAATAATGCGAAAAACTTTTTCTGCTTTTAGCCCTGCATTTAATGTGGCCGCCAGTATAAGTGCCAATGCGGTTTGTACCGGTACAACAATTACTACATACTTCACCGTATTCCAAAGAGCAATTTTAGCTTTCTCATCTTCAAGAACCTTCATGTAGTTCTCAAGCCCTCGAAAATGGAACTCAGTTCCTCCCAGCAATTGAACTTTATGTAAAGACAAAAAGATGGCATAAAAAATAGGTGCAATAACAAACAGCAATAGTACAAACAGTGTAGGTGTCATAAAAGCATATCCTTGCCCTACATCACGAGGTTTGTACGTTCGTATTTTTCCGTCTTTCATTTCCTCCACTCCCCCGCCGAGCCTTATTCATAAATACTAATCTCTTGATTTGCCTGCTTTTGTGCTTTTTTCAAAGCTGTTTCTAAATCACTTTGTCCCAAAAAGGCGCTTAAAAACTGGTTATTAAAGTTATTCATGATAATAGGCAAATACGGACCATCTTGCCAGACAGTTGCATAAGCAGCTCCTTTTACTAATGGACCTCGTTTTTCGTCTTCAGCAAAACCAAGCTTATCCGCTACGGATTTTCTTGTTGGCAATGCATAACCCTTGCTTGTCCAAGTTTCCATTCCTTCTTTCCCGGTTAAGTACTGAATGAGCTCCCAAGACGCTTTTTTCTTTTTTGAGTCAGCATTCATTACATACGCGACCGTAAATGCCATCGTATTTTTGTGACCGTTTATTGTCGGAACTTCCGCTGTACCGTAATCAAGTTTTGGGAAGGACTCCTGTAAAAATGGAATCATCCAATTCCCTTCAATCACCATAGCTACTTTTTGTTGTGCAAACATGTCCGTACCTGAATTTGCGCCTACATCAGAGGGCTGTACAGACGTTTTATCTTTTAAATGCTGATCGATGAGCGGCTGAAGAGAATCCACGACTTCTTTCGTAGCAAAGTTTGCCTTATTGTTCTTTACAACGTCTCCTCCGTTTGCCTGCGCCATGTAGAAGATACGCGCTAATTCCGGCGTGACACCAAACGCTTGAATCCCTTTCTTTTTAAATACTTTTGAAACTTCTTTAAACTCACCCCATGTTTTTGGTACTTCTACTCCTGCTTCTTTAAATAGCTTTTTGTTGTAAAATAAGCCTAATGTGGAGTAATCTTTTGGAAAACCATAAGTCTCTCCATTTTTTTGAAACGCTTTCAATAATGGTTTCTCAAAATCCTGAACATCAAAATCAGATTTTACATAAGAATTTAAAGGTTCTAAAACCCCTGTATTAATAAGACCCGGCGCTTCAAGTGCATCAAGATAAAAAACATCTGGACCATTTCCACCTATTAAACGCGTTTTTAGAATATCCATGTATTGATCAGTGATTACTTCATGCTTCACATGAATTGATGGATGAAGTTTTTCAAAGTCTTGAATAGTTTGATTAAGCAGCTTCGTCTCTGTTGGGTTGCCTCCCCAGCCGGCTAATACAATTTCGACTTGACCATTTTCCCCGGAAACTTCTTGTACATTTGAACATCCAGTTAAAGCTGCTCCAGCCACTGCCAGAACCAAACTTAAAGCGAGTATCCACTTCTTCATTAGCTGTCTCCTTTCATTTCATTGACCTGCGGCTTATTAATTGACGCTTAATAAGCCGCGGTCGAAGTCACATTAACCTACATAATTTCTTACCTTACATTGAGATAGAAGCTCGTATTTTGTCGTATTTTCTTTCACGTAAATAATAGTTTCGCTTTCTTCTTTTTTAACCGTTAATGAAAGTTTCCCACTGCCAATCACAAGGTTTTCTACAGATATTTCATTCATATCGTCTATGAGCAAAGGATTTATCTGTATAGTACCTGCTGTACTATCAGGAAACAGTCTTAGCATCGCCTGTACGAAAGCTAAAGGCGTGCCGGCTGCCCAAGCTTGAGGTGAGCAGGCAACGGGATATTTGACAGGCTTGCCAAGGTTACTTGAATAGCCGCAGAATAACTCTGGAAGGCGGTCGTATTCAAAATGCTCAGCTGCATCAACCAGCCCTTTTATCACTTTATTGACTTCTGTTTGCTTGTTCGCTTTACTCAAACCGAGAACAATTAAACTGTTATCGTGCGGCCAAATGCTCCCGTCATGATAACTCATTGGATTATAACCCGCTTCTCCTTCTGCCATTGTACGAATTCCATATCCCGAAAACATAGATTCTGATACTAGCCTTTCCGCTACTTTGTTCAGCTTCTCCTCATCCATCATCTCGGCTAAAAGTACATGACCTGGATTTGACGTAATCGTTCCTACTTGATGTTTATGTTCATCAAGTGCAATGGCATAGAATGACACGTCTTCCATCCAAAAGGCTTCATTGAACTTTTTACGCAGCAGCTCAGCTTCTTCACGTAAACTATTTGCTTCATTTGTTTTGTTTAACTGATCATACAAAGAAGCAATACCCATTTTCGCTTGATATACGTAGCCTTGTACTTCCACTAAAGCAATAGGAGTTTTTGCATATTCACCGCTGCGATGGACAACAGAATCCCCTGAGTCTTTCCATCCTTGGTTAGCAATTCCTTTACTTGATTCTTGATGGTATTCAAGAAATAAATCACCGTCTCGATCTCCATATTCATTGATCCATGTCAAAGCTCCATCGACAGTCATTTGCATTTCTTTTACAAACTCGAAGTCTCCTGTCCACTTCACATATTCCGTTAACAAAATTAAAAATAATGGTGTCGCGTCAACTGTTCCGTAATATGGAGTAAAAGGTATTTGATTTGTGTTTGCTAGTTCTCCGTAACGTATTTCATGCATAATTTTACCCGGCTGTTCATCACGCCATGGATCATTTGCCGTTCCTTGATATGCTGCCATAGTACGTAGCGTTCCTTTTGCTACTTCCGGATTAAAAGCCAGCATTTGAAGCGCTGCAATTAGACTATCCCTTCCAAATGGCACACCAAACCAAGGCAATCCAGCTACAGGAAAAGCACCGAACCCTACATCCGTTAGCAGTACGCGCAGGTCGTTAAGTCCTCTTGTAATAAGGCGCTGCATTGTCGGATGATCGGTTGTCACTTTTGTAGAAGATTTTTCCCACTTTTTATATGACTGCGTTAGTAAACTAAATGCTTCACCAGCTGATAAAATATTTTCATTGATGTCTTCGCCCATTTGCGGCTGAACCATTAATGTAATTTCTTCTTCTTCCTGATGGTTCAGTTTGAAAGAAAACATAACCTCTCCTTGTTCATACACGTGTGAGGCTTTTTTATCCCAAGAAATCCGTGTCGAACGCTTGATATCATCTGATCCTTCGTATGTATATATTAAACTGCTTTCCCCTTTTATTTGCCCTGTTCGTTTTCCGACATTTCCAGTTTGAAAACCTCTTACGATAAACATATCGTTAAAATCGACATCTGCTTGGATACTTAATGTAAAAGCAATTTTTTTCGGAAAATAACTTTTCAATTTTATTTTTTCATAGAAAATACCCTCATATATAAAGCGCTTTCTTTCTATTTCTACAGACTCTCGCCACAGCGATAGTTCTCCTTCTTTTTCCATATGCGGATTAGTAAGAAGAATTGTGGCTAACAGGTTTTCGTCGGCACTTGAGGACAATAACACAGGATCTGTACCGTTAATTTTCAAATGAAATTTGCTCAAAAAACGCGTATCTTTCATATATAGCCCTAAACCATACTGATGGTTTTCAGTGATATTTCCTGCTTGATCTGTTAGTAAAAATAAGTCATTTTCTTTAATCACACGGTAATCCATTTCCATCCCCCTAAATTTCACCGAAACGTTTTGGAAAAACGAAACACAAAACCGAAACGTTTCGGTTTTTACATTATATAAAAACCACTAGCCGTGGTTTTTAGCTGTTGATTCTCGAATAATCAGCTGTGTATCAAGATAACGCTTCATATTTGTTTCTTTTCCTTCTAGCATCTCAATTAGTAAATCTGCAGCTTCATAGCCAATCTGATATACTTCCTGCCCTACAGTCGTCAAATTTGGAGACGAGTAAGAAGCAAGAACAATATTATCATATCCGACAATCGAAACGTCTTTTGGTACATCAAGGCCAAGTTCTTTGCATGCTTTTAATGCTCCCAGTGCCATTAAATCACTTGCACAAAAAATAGCGGTGAGCTCTTCATACTTATTTAAAAGCTCACTGGCAGCTTTCTCTGCTTTCTTTTCTTCAAACTTTCCGCTTACAACCCATTCAGACCGAAACGACAAACCGCATTCTTTGAGGGCTTGTCTGTATCCATTGAGACGTTCTTGGCTGACAAATGCGTCTTCATGTCCGTTAATCATCCCAATATGCTGATGCCCAAGACTCGCTAAATGTTCAACCGCTTTTTTAGCTCCCAAGGCATTATCGGTGGTGACATAGCCTACTGAACTAGAATGGACGGGAATATCAACTAAAACACAAGGAATATCGCTTTCTACTACTTCTTTTAAATAAGGATCTTCTTTTTTGATGCCCTGAATAATTGCCCCGTCCACTCTTCGCTCTCGACAAAGCTGAGTATACGTTTTTTCTCGCTGCATCATCGTGTTTGTATTAAATAAAATCAAGTCATACCCCAAAGTAGATGCACGCTCATTTACACCGCACAATACTTCAAACGTGAAATTATCTTTTACGCTCTCTCTGCTGATGCCTGAAACTAGTAGTCCAATTGTCTTTGACTTTTGCATAACCAATCCTCGAGCTAACGTATTGGGGCTATAGTCAAGCTCTCTTGCTACGGCTGCAATCTTTTGCCTTGTTTTTTCATTTACATCTGAATAACCATTTAAAGCCCGAGACACCGTTGTTACAGATACGCCGGCAACTCGCGCTATATCTTTAATCGTTGTCAATCAAAATTCCTCCAAAACGTTTCGGATAACTTTAAATAGATTGTAACGCTTTCATTTCTTAAATTCAATACTTTTTTAATAATCAGTTTACTTTTATCTATTTTTAAAATTTTTGCATATAAAAAGAGCAGCCCTAAAGCTGCTCTTTACTCACAAAGGGGAAATTGAAGTGAAAAGCACGTTTCTTTTCCTTTTACGCTAGACACACTTACTTTTCCCTTCATATAATAAATAATACTGAAAGATACCATCGTTCCAAGCCCCGTACCTTTTTCTTTTGTTGTAAAATACGGTTCGCCTAACCGGTTGATTTGTTCTTGCGTCATACCGCAGCCTGTATCCATAATATCAACGATCACAACTCCGCCTTCTTTTCCTACTTTAATAGTTAACGTGCCTCCGTTTTGCATGGCTTCAATACTATTTTTAAATAAGTTGATTAGACACTGCTGAAGCTTTCTTCTTTCTCCCATTACGAAGAACTTCACTTCTTCATCGAATGTAAAATCAATCGCGACTCCGTTCATATTGGCAAGAGGCGTCATAATATGGGTGACGTGATGAATTTCTTCTGACATATTCATTTTTTCATTTCGTTCTGGTGCGGAATTGGCAAATAGCAAGTAATCATCAATGATTTCTTTTGCGCGGTCTAGTTCATTAATAGCAATCGAAATGTAGCGTTTTTTAGCAGGTTCTTTTTCATCTTCTTGCAGCATTTGCATAAATCCTCTGCTTGCAGTTAGAGGATTTCGCACCTCATGAGAGATGCTGGCAGCTAAATGACTGACAATTTCTAGCTTTTCTGCTTTCATTAGGCGCTGCAGCACTAATAAATTTGCCCGTATCGCTTCCCACAGTATGGTAATCACAAACATGCCTGCCACATCTAAAACGGCGAACTGAACCCACACGCTAATAGGAATGCTTGTGACGTGTAAGACAAAAATAGATACAAGCATAGCTAATAAAGAACCAATTACACTAAGACAGGTGCTCACGATAATTCTATTTTTTAATGAGAAATGTAAAAAGTATTTTGTTATGAAAAATAAAGGAATGGATAAAATCGGCAGAGCAATTAATGTTGATAAAAACCCTACATCATACCCGCCAATTAGCAAGCGCAGCAGTAAAATAAAGACGAAAAGCAAGCTTCCTAGCGGCCAGCCTCCATATAACGTTCCTAAAATATAAGGAATTCTTCGTAAATCCATTCGATAGTCATCCGGGACATAAGCTCCGTTAACCGGAAACAAAAGGCAAAAGGTAATAGCTAAAATCGGAAATACCGCGATATAGTGATCTTTCCACCAATGAACTTTTTTAGCATACTTGATCAAATAAAACATCTGCACTAAAAACAGCGCCAATAAAATAAATAAAAAATTAATTAACAAATCTTTCGTAACAAAACTCATGCATTCACCGGTCTTTCAAATGAGATAAAAATAAACTCTTTTATTGCATTTACATTTGTAACACAAATTAGAGCGTAATCATAGATAAATAAACGTATTCTATTTACTTTTTTATAACTTCCTATGACTTTATCGTCCGTTCCCTAAAATAGTGAAGACTAAGAAAACCTTTTCAACTTCACTAAAAATATTCAGAATTTTATTTACATATGAGTTACAATGCTCTATAATCAGATCAATGTACTTGGTTTTGAGAGTAGGAGGACAAAATATGGAACTATCAATTACCTTAATGGGATTATTCGTTGGAACCCTTGTAGGCTTAACGGGGGTTGGAGGTGCCGCTTTATTAACACCTTTACTGATTGTACTCGGCATTAACCCTTCCATTGCCGTAGGAACAGATCTTGTCTACAATTCTATCACAAAATTATTCGGAGTCGCTCAGCACTACAAACAGCGAACCATTAACTTTAAATTAGCAAAATATTTAGCTTTCGGAAGTATTCCGAGCGCTGTGCTGGCTATTGTCACACTTCATGCATTTCCATCTTTTCACGAGCATCAAGAAACGATTATTAAGCACGCTCTTGGATACGTCATGACGCTGGTTGCCATTTCAATTATCTTTCGCGTCTTTTTTGATAAATTAATTCGTCCAAATCGGTTTCAGGAAATGGACTTAAATCAGAAAAAAGGATTAACAATCGGAATTGGCGTAGTCTTTGGATTCATTGTCGGACTAACATCGATTGGTTCGGGCTCATTATTTGCGATTGCGATGCTGTACTTATTTAAGCTAAAAACATCTGAGCTGGTTGGAACTGATATTGCACACGCGTTTCTTCTCGTCACGGTGGCTGGTATTTTAAATGCAAGCTTTGGAAGCGTGGATTACATGTTGACTGCTAACCTATTAACTGGATCTATTCCAGGTGTGTTAATCGGAAGCCGTTTATCAACGAAAGTGCCTTCAAGACCGCTTCAAGCCATTATGGCAACCATCATTCTAATTAGCGGAATTAAATTAATTTAACTAATAAAAAGCACATGCAAAGGCATGTGCTTTTTATTAGTTTTTTTAAAGATCTACATTAAAAATAATAATGTTTTAAACCACTTCCCTTCCCTTCTTATACACTTCAACTAATATTTTTATTGAATTTTAGTCAAAGAAACCAATGACACTTCAAACAACCTTACGTTAAAATGTAAAAAAACATAACATCTGTTGTGATATTCAAAAAATTGCACGACGAAGGGAGAACACATGACACAAACAGCGGCAAAAAATAAGAAAAAACCTTTTTATAAAGGCCTTTTCTTTCAAATTATGATGGCAATTGTACTTGGCATAGCCGTAGGATATCTATGGCCAAGCTTTGGAAATGCTGTAAAACCGATTGGAGACGGTTTTATTAAGCTTATCAAAATGCTGATTGCTCCTCTTATTTTTGGAGTAGTCGTTGTTGGAATTGCCAAGGTTGGAAACATTAAAACAGTTGGGCGTATCGGCGGAAAAACCATTCTTTACTTCGAAATTGTCACAACATTCGCTCTATTGATCGGTCTATTAGTAGCAAACGTAATGAATCCCGGCACCGGTATGAATGTTGATCCTTCAAGCTTAAGCACCAGCGAAGTGGACGCGAAGACTAACGGCTCCGAACTTCCAAGTGAAGGTGATTTTTTTCTTAATATGATTCCAGACAGTGCAGTTGGTGCTTTTTCAAGCAATTCCATGCTTCAAGTGCTTTTAATTTCTTGTTTGTTTGGCATCGCGCTTGTCCATATAGGCGGAAAAACAGCAGAGACCCTTTTAAATGTATTGGAGAAAGTAAATGATGTATTGTTTAAAATTATGGGATACATTATGAAATTAACGGCTCTTGCCACGTTTAGTGCCATGGCATTTGCAGTTAGTCAGTACGGTCTTGGAACACTTGCTGCATTCGGAAAGCTATTTATCGCTATGACAATTGCTTGTCTAGCATTTGTTCTTGTTTTAGCTGTTATTTTACGAATCTATTTAAAATTAAGTTTGTGGAAAGTCATTCTATATATACGAGAAGAAATTATGCTGGCATTTGCTACGGGTTCCACTGAGGCCGTTATGCCGCAGCTCATGGATAAATTCGAAAAAGCAGGATGCAACAAAGCAGTCGTTGGCCTTGTTGTACCTACGGGCTATTCGTTTAATCTAGACGGTGCTTCCATTTACTTGTCTCTTGCCCTCGTCTTTTTAGCACAAGCAACGGGCGTGGATTTGAGCCTCACTGATCAGCTTTTAATGCTTGGTGTTCTTCTTCTTACGTCTAAAGGAATGGCTGGTATTCCAGGATCAGCTTTTGTTGCTCTCTCTGCTACCGCAGCAGCAACCGGATCTATTCCGGTAGCAGCCGTTGCCCTGATGCTCGCTCCTGATCGCTTTATGGGTAATTACCGGACCACAGTTAATATTATTGGTTATGCGGTAGCTGCTTTTATTATCGCACGATGGGAAAATTTATTAGATCTACAAAAAGCCAATGATGTGCTGGACGGAAAAATTGCGTATCAGCCCAAAAATGCTGAAATTTCTTTCCCAGAGAATATTCCAGCAGCCAATGAAAAAGCATTTTAATAAAAAAATTTCCTGGCCGAGACAAGTCTATTTTGCTTGTTTTTCGGGCAGGAATTTAATTGTTACATGAAAGGCCTTTTGCTGAAACTTATTTTCTTCGAGTATTTTATATACCATTTGTTTAATCGTTTCTTGCGTTTTGGCATCAGATGAAACCGAAGGCTCCATATACACATCCAGCTCTACTCTGTCTTTTGAGTAAAGGGAAGAATTCACGCCCCTTGATTCATAGCCCGCTTCCGTTAAACCGCTGCTGATTTTATGCCAAATATCCAGTTTGTCCATTTGTTTAATAACAGGCTTTGCTTCTTCGTACACTTGTGCTTGCTGAGTCTTGAAAACTTCTTCTTTTTTAGTAAAAACTGCATACCCTGAACCTACTACTAAAAACGTCATAATAGCAAATGCTCGCATTCTTTTCATTCTCTCACCTCATTTAGAGATATAGATTATAAATATGCGAATAATTGCTGCAGTATGACGGCTTGTATCTCTACTTCTTTTCCACTATACTCAGCAGTCGTTTAGAACCGGCTTCTACTTCTTCTATCATACTGTCAAACAGCTCTTGCACCGTTGGAATACTATCAATCAGACCAACGACTTGGCCTGCCCATCCATAGCCTTCATCGATTTTATTTTCATAAATATACCGGCAGTTTGCCCCACCGCTAATAACGTCTTTTAACTCTTCGTACCTCTCTCCTTGCTGCTCACGCTCGATAATGTCAAGAGTGTAGTGAGACTTTAATACGCGTCCAGGTGCCCCGAACGAACGTTTAATAACCACAGTATCGGTTTCTTTTGCTTCTACAATAGCTTGTTTATACGCATCATGGGCATCTACACATTCTTTTGTCGCGATAAAACGTGTTCCCATTTCTATCCCTTCAGCGCCTAATGATAACGCTGCCAATAATCCTTGTCCGTTTCCAATCCCTCCGCTTGCTAGGACCGGAATTGACACAGCCGCAGCTACTCGGGGAATTAATACCATTGTGCCGAGATCCTCACGTCCGATATGTCCTCCTGCTTCTTGCCCCACTGCCATAACAGCATCTGCTCCTAGCTTCTCAGCTTTTTGAGCTTGACGCACGTTTGCTACCAGTACGAGCGTTTTAATTCCCGTTCCTTTTAATCTCTCAAAAATAGGTGCGGGATTTGCTCCTGTTATGGAAACAACTGGCACACTTTCTTCTGCTGCTACGTCGAGAAGTTCTTTATAAGAACCTTCTGTTTGACCTCCAACAGCAAAATTAACGCCAAAAGGACGCTCAGTTAAAGAACGCACTTTCTTAATTTCAGCTCGAAGTTTCTCAGGGGTTCGGAGCGTCATAGCTGTAATTTGTCCAAGCCCTCCTGCATTTGAGACAGCAGCGGCAAGTTCTGCGTACGCTAAATACGCAAGACCTCCTTGTACAATTGGATATTGAATCCCTAATAAATCTGTTACCCGTGTTTTCATCTATGTATCCCCTCTCCTTTTATTTTTTATTTATGAATGCTTATTCATAATCATAACAAGAAAATAACGGATTTCCTACGAAAAAATTCCAACATTTCTGTTTGCTTCAACTTTTGATAGGGTACACATTTTGTAATGATTATTAATTAAAGATCAAGGAGGAAGACAGGTATGACAAAAAAGCACCCTGTAAATGAAAAAAGCAAGCAAGAACAGCTCGAGCAGTTTAAAACAGATGATCGAAACCAAGCGCTCACAACCAATCAAGGGTTAAAGCTTTCCGAAGATGAATTTTCTTTAAAAGCAGGCGAACGCGGTCCAACCCTTATGGAAGACTTTCATTTCCGTGAAAAAATGACGCATTTTGACCATGAGCGCATTCCTGAACGCATCGTTCATGCACGCGGCTTCGCTGCTCACGGAGAATTTGAACTGTATGACTCTCTCAGTGAATATACAAAAGCTAAATTTTTACAGGATCCGTCTGTAAAAACACCTGTATTTGTCCGTTTCTCTACTGTAGCAGGTTCTAAAGGTTCAGCTGAAACGGTGCGCGACGCCCGTGGTTTTGCAACAAAATTTTATACAGAAGAAGGAAACTATGACTTAGTTGGAAATAACATTCCCGTGTTCTTTATCCAAGATGCGATCAAATTCCCAGATTTAATTCACGCTGTTAAGCCTGAGCCACACAACGAAATGCCGCAGGCGGCTTCAGCACATGATACGTTTTGGGATTTTGTCGCCAATAACCAAGAGTCTGCTCACATGGTCATGTGGTCAATGTCAGACCGTGCAATTCCACGCAGTTTGCGTATGATGGAAGGCTTCGGCGTACATACTTTTCGCTTAGTTAATGCAGAAGGAAAAGCTCATTTTGTCAAATTTCACTGGAAGCCTGTGCTCGGAACGCATTCCCTTGTTTGGGACGAGGCTCAAACAATCTCTGGGAAAGACCCGGATTTTCATCGCCGCGATTTATGGGAATCGATTGAAAACGGAGACTATCCCGAATATGAGCTAGGCATTCAAATCATAGATGAGGAAGATGAATTTAAATTCGACTTTGACATTCTCGATCCAACTAAGCTTTGGCCTGAAGAAGACATTCCCGTCAAACTAGTTGGAAAAATGACCTTAAATCGAAATGTAGACAACGTATTTGCCGAAACGGAACAAGTCGCATTCCATCCGGGGCATGTGGTACCGGGAATTGATTTTTCCAATGACCCTCTCTTACAAGGAAGATTGTTTTCATACACAGATACCCAGCTTATTCGTCTTGGCGGTCCGAATTTTCACGAACTTCCAATCAACCGCCCAGTCTGCCCATTTCATAACAATCAACGAGACGGTTACGGACGTCAAACGATTAACAAAGGACCTGTCAGCTATCACAGAAACTCTCTTGCAGCCAATACCCCGGCTCCTGTACCAGAGTCAGAGGGCGGTTATGCTCACTATCAAGAAAAAGTGGAAGGAAGAAAAGTTCGAAGCCGAAGCGAAAGTTTTAAAGACCACTTTTCACAGGCAACGCTATTTTGGAATAGCATGAGCGACACTGAAAAAGAGCATATTATCAGTGCTTTTAGCTTTGAGCTTGGAAAAGTGAAAAGCAAGTCTGTTCAGCAGCAGGTTGTTGATATGTTTGCCAACGTCAGTACAGTGCTAGCTAAACAAGTAGCACAAGCGATTGGTGCAACGCCTCCATCAGGAGAAGACGCGCCAGTGACCAAGTCATCTCCGGCTCTTAGTCAGGAACAAACGATTAAAAAGCCGAATACGCGTAAAGTAGCTGTCATTGTAGCGAATGACTTTAGCAGTGACCTACCACAAGTGTTAAACAGTTTAAAACAACAGGGCATTCAGCCTGAAATTGTAAGCACAACCCTCCAAAACGTAAAAGGAACAGACGGGTCAGAACTTGAAGTACAGCACACGTTCTTAACAAGTGATTCTGTTTTATTCGATGCGGTTTATGTTGTCGGAAGTTCGTCGGCTGATGAAAAGTTTCATAAAGAAGCACTGACGTTTGCTCAAGAAGCATTCGAGCATTTTAAACCAATTGGCGCGACGGCTGAAGGTGTTAAGTGGCTAAAAGCTGCTGGCTTAGATAGTAGTCCCGGTGTCGTAACTGGAGAAACTACACGCTTTACAGATGAATTTATTGAAGCTATTTCAGCTCACCGCCACTGGAATCGTCACGTTATATAAATACAAAAGCCTTTGAAATCAATGATTTCAAAGGCTTTTTTGATTAAACGGATTTTCTAAATGCCATAACGTGCAAATCTTTTACCGGATAAAAATCGTTATCAGGAAAGCGAACGTAACCTCTTTTAGTGTACAGCTTAATGGCATGTTCCATTGAATGATCTGTATGTAAACCTAAATAAGAACACCCTAGCTCTCGAGATTTTTTTTCACACGCTTCAAGAAGCGCATTGGCGACTCCTTTTCGGCGATGAGATGGAGCAACTGCCAGCAGACGAATTTCAGCCCATGGAAATGGTTTTAACAATCCTCCGTATACGTCCGTATTCGGCGGATAAAACAAAACGCTTCCTGCCATTTCTCCATCGATTTCAGCTACCATGCACTCAAATTTCTTTTCTTCACTCAGGGTATGTAAAATTCCCTTTCGATATCTTTTCCAGTGTGCTTCTGATTTTACAGCTGCATATTGCTCATAAGCAGCAAGCGTCACTGTTTCAATGGATAATGTTTCTTCTTCTCTAGCTTTTCGAACGATCAATTTCTTCTCCTCCATTTACCTTCTTCGTTAGTTCTTATTGTCTATGGTGAACCATGTTTATGCAACACATTTGCATCTTAAAACAGCTTCCTTTGCATATATTTAATCCGTGCATTATCGTTTCTGAAGCAGTCTTTGTGCTGAAACTCTGCTTGTCTTCATATACATATAAAGAGATTCATAGACAAGGATGAGACAGCATGTACAAAAAATTAATTGCAATTGGAATTGGCAGTGTGTTTGTTAGTATTGGAATTAACGTTTTTATTCTTCCGCTTCAGCTTGTAACAGGAGGCATTACGGGAATTAGCTTAATCATTAATTATTTACTTGGCTATAAAGTAGGCGTGATGATTTTTTGCTTAAACTTGCCGATTTACCTTCTCGCTCTAGGTTTTAACCGCTCTTATTTTTTAAATGCTATCTATGGCATGGTTCTCTCAGCCGTTATGATTGATTTGCTGTTTCCGCTTCACGGAATTTTTCACCTTCCCATTATCTTAAGCGCTTGCCTTGGAGGCATTTTTAACGGAATCGGAACTGGCATCATGCTCCGGCAGCACGCAAGTCAAGGCGGGGTCGACTTATTTTCTCTGATACTTGCGAAATGGTTATCGTTAAACCCTGGCATCATCATTTTAGTGATTGACGCATCTATTATTATTTCAGGTATTTTACTGCTTCAAAACGATACAGCTATTTATTCATTATTTATTGTTGTATGCTCTGGTATAGTGACTAGTTTAATTACGTCATTCAAACGCATCATCGTCTATGTATAAAGAAAAAGCCTCGAGACATGCGTCTCGAGGCTTTTCTTTATTTGTCATTTAAGAATTCTTGCAGCGCTTCTTTATTTTTATCTAAATTAATATCAAGCACCATACCAACGCCGCTATACGTTTTGTTTTCAAATGATCCGTCTAAAGGCAGTCGCAGGCTTTGAACGTCTTTCATGTTTCCTGTTACCACATCTTTAGCTAGAAGCATCATGCTTTTTGTATCTAAATTTGTATCGATGTAAGGATCCATTACGCCGAGAAGCTTCGGTATTTTAAACACGCTGTTTAGGCTTGCTACTTCATCTTTGAGCTTTAAAACGACTTCTTGCTGACGCTGAACGCGTCCAAAATCACTCATGTTATCATGGCGAAAACGTACGTAGCCAAGCAGCTGTTCACCGTGTAAAACTTGGGTACCTTTGTGAAGCGTCATACCAATTCCCGAAGACATATCGTGAGGCACGGTTACTTCAATGCCATCAGGCGCAATCGTATCTACAATTTTTGAAAATCCTTCGAAGTCCACAACTGCATAATAGTTAATATCAATATCAAAATTTTGTTTGATCGTTTGACGCAGCAGCTCAGGACCTCCGAACGCGTAAGCAGCATTCAGCTTTTGCTTGCCGTGTCCTGGAATATCCACGTACATATCCCTCATAAGAGAAACAATTTTCGGGTGTTTGCTTTTAGAATCGTAGTGAGCAATTAAAATAGAGTCTGTACGAGAATGCTTTTCCCCGCGCGAGTCACTTCCTAACAGCAGCATATTTACTTCTCTGTTATTCGGGAGACTGCCTTGAAACTGTTCAAATGTCGTGCCGTCATCCGTAAATTTACCATCGCTTGCTATCGATAGCCCTTGCTTATATTGGAAATAGCTGTATATGCCCCCAACGATAATAAAAAGGAACAACAAAGCAAAGAACACTCTGCCCCATCGAACTCTTCTTCTTCTTTTGCGTCTTGTTCGCTCCAAGTTTCTGTCACCAGCTTTCTTTTTCAATGAAGTTCTCATAAAACAAGCAAGTAGCTAAGCTTTTAAAAAGCTCCTCTACTTGCTTGTTTGGATTGTATGGTGTGAAAGCTTACATTATTTTTCTGTTTCTTGGTCTTTTCCATACATGTATTTTGATGGATCGACCGGTTTAAAGTCATCTAATTTATTAAATCGTAATA
This sequence comes from Priestia sp. 3CA3, assembly GCF_056836725.1. Classification (NCBI taxonomy): domain Bacteria; kingdom Bacillati; phylum Bacillota; class Bacilli; order Caryophanales; family Bacillaceae; genus Priestia; species Priestia sp. 3CA3. The sequence goes on along the minus strand of NZ_JBXENJ010000022.1, from coordinate 9,545 downwards.
AATCACCGTATAACACTTTATCAGAAAGTTCTAGCTCTCTTCCAACTTTCTTTTTATAAGCTTTCGCTTCATCTGTTGCTGTGATTCTTTCTCCTGTGTTTGTATCGTAATACTTGCCGTCAATTGACGTGTATTTCGGAGAAACATAATCACCGTTTCTAAATGCTACTACCTGATCATGGTCTTTTGATAATAAATCTGTACCGAATTGAACATACTCTTTACTATCAATTCCCACTAGGTGAAGAAGCGTAGGCACTACGTCAATTTCACCGCCGTACGTATGGTTCACTCCCCCTTTTACACCTGGTACGTGAAGGAAGAACGGTACGCGTTGAAGCTGAGCGTTTTTATATGGCGTGATTTTCTCGCCAAGAACTTTTTCCATTGCTTTGTTATGATTTTCAGAAATACCGTAGTGGTCACCGTAAATCATAATAACTGAGTTGTCATATAAACCTGAAGCTTTTAGCTCTGTAAAGAATTCTTGCAGTGATTCATCCAAATAACGAGCCGTTTGGAAATAACGGTCTACCGTTCCATCTCCTGTGTTCGCCGGTTCAATGCTAGCATCACCTTTATCAAGAACGAATGGGAAATGGTTTGTTAATGTAATCATATGCGCATAGAACGGCTGCTTCAATGACTGCAGCATTGGCATAGATTCTTTGAAGAATGGCTTATCTTTTAATCCATAGTTTACTTTGTTATCACCAGTCATATTGTAATAACTTGCATCAAAGAATTTATCCACACCGAACTGTTTGTAAATTTCATTACGGTTCCAGAACGTTTTATAATCTCCGTGTAACACAGCACTTGTATAGCCGCCCTCTTGATCTAAGATCGCTGGTGCTGCTTGGTACGTGTTGCGGCCTTTTAAGCTAAATGCTGATCCTTGAGGCAAGCCATATAATGACGTATCCATCATAAGCTCTGCATCAGCTGTTTTACCTTGTCCTGTTTGATGGAAGAAGTTATCAAAATACATAAATTCATTTCCATTTGCTAATGAATTTAAAAACGGCGTTACTTCTTGTCCGTTTAACTTGTAATTAATTAGGAATGACTGAAATGATTCTAGATGAATTTTAATAATATTTTTTCCTTTTGCTTTACCCGCATACTCAATATTCGGAGCTGCATAGTGACTTGTACTGAAGTTTTTCACTGTTGTTAAGTCATCACTGCTTGCGAATGCTCGTTGCTTTGAGTTTTGAAACGTTTGAACTGCATCATACACCGTGTAGTTGTATGCTCCTAAATATTTCACTAGGTAGTTGCGATCAAATGTTCTTGTTAATAATTCAGGGCGATCTTTTTCAGCATAGTGCAAGTTAATTGCAAATGCGACAGCTCCTGCCGCTAACACCATGAACGTATAGCGGAATTTAAGACGTGCTTTTGGCCATTCGATTTTTCTAACAAACAATAGCGCAATCAGTAAAATGATATCTACAAAGTAAAAAATATCGTGAGCTTTTACTAAATCAGCGATACTGCCTCCTAAATGACCCACATTGCTTGTTTGCGTTAAAGTAGGCAATGTCACAAAGTCATTGAAGAATCGATAATATAAAATATTGCTGTACAAAATGACCGTCATGATTGTACTAAGGATAAGCGTCCAAACGATGGCTCTTTTTCCTTTTGCAAACAATGCTAACCCTAAAAAGATCAAAGTTGAACTAATTGGATTAATAAACAATAACGTTTTTTGCATTGAGTCACTTATATCTAAGTTGAACTCCACTTTGTAAGACATGTAAGACTTGATCCACATGAATAAAACCGCTATAAAAAAGTAAAACAACGGCTTTGAAAATAGTTTTTTCATTTTCAAATTCCTTTCACTAAAAAGTAGAGATTTCATGTTCAGCTAACCTCAGGAAAGTCCCCTACATTAAATCGTAACGGTTACGTCCTGCAAAAGATTACCTGAAAATGATTCAATTTGTCAAACAATATCATCTTCATCTCTTTTTTTAGTCATCTACAAAATTTACATTTTAACTTGTAATCTCTTATTTTTCATCGTGATGTTAATATTACACAATTGTTAATTTGTAAATTTTGTTCTCCCTATATTGCATACATATTAATTTACCACATTTCTGCTCTGCAATAAAAGTATTTTTATTTTATTAGGCATAATATTTCACTTGCTGAATGAAAAGGTACTATTGTACTGGACGGTATTCTTGGCTTACTGTTAGGACTAGTAAAAATAGACCTATCTATGCTTATTATCTTCATCAACAGCTATGCGGTCTCCTTGTGCAAAAGGCTGTGAAATCACAAGAAACTCAATCTCCTCACTCGAACGATTCATCATTTGATGAAGAATCGAAGGAAATACTTCTACTCCTTCGTGTGCTTTTACATCGTAAATAACTCCGTCTATTTCTAGAGCAGCTGTTCCTTTTAGTACAAAGAAAAATTGATGTGCTTTCAAGTGATAATGCCTTACCTCTTCCGTATAAGGGGGCATGCGCTCATGAATAATACTTACGTCTTTATTTTTCACTAGGTGCCACCCATCGCATTTTCCTCCCCACACGTAGTGTTCTGCGTTTTGCTTACTAACTTTCATGACTAGCTCCCCTTTTTCTAATAAATGAACACCTGCAGATTACATAGAAATTCTATGTGATCTTTTTAATCTTGCTATTGGAAATATTTTTTCAGATGAAGGTTTTGGCTTCAAAGTAAAAAGCATTCCTAAAAAGATCAAAACAATGCCTGCAAGCTGCAAAAGCGTAGGGCGAAATCCCGTGAATGCTGTATCTAATAAAATGGCAACGGCTGGATCTAAAAACACCAGAACCGAAATCACCTGAGTTTTTAAATAGCGCAGGCTGTCGAAAAACAAATAATACACTAAACCAGTATGTACAAAGCCTGTTACTAAAATAGATGTCCAGTTGGCCGTTGTTAGGAAATGAAAATCAGTAAAATGAACAAACGGCAATAATAGAAAAATTCCTAAAAAAGTCTGAAGAAATGTAACAGCATAAGCACTCGTATGAATAATGCCTTTACCAAGCAGCGTCGTGCATGCATAAAACAAAGCGGCTAAAAGCGCCCAGAGTATTCCTGAAGACATGAAGCCGTCAATCGTAAGTTGCTCCACTCCAATAATTAGAAGTGTTCCTCCAAAACAAATGAAGATAGACATCACGCCAAGAACCGTTAATTTCTCCTTAAACATAAAGCTCCCCAGAAGCAATACTAAAACGGGTGCAAGATGATAAATAGAAATAGCAACCGTAACGGACATCATTTCAAATGCTTTAAATAGAAACACCCAGTTAAACACAAGAAATATCCCACACAGTAAAATCTGCTTTATTTCTTTAGCATTCCATTTTTCCCTTTTATATTCACCCGTTACGAACCAGCACATTCCGAGAAAAAGTGTTGCACAAATACAGCGAACGAATACTAAGTCAAAAGAAGGCAGTCCAGTTTGTGTGGAGAAAAAGCCAATTGAACCAAAAATACTCATTGAAATCATCATTTTCACCATTGGCCCTGCTTTCATTCTCTCACCTCACTTTCAGAAAACTATTACTATTCAAACACAAAGAAGCCCATTTGTAAATTAATGGTTCAAAAGCGCTATTCCATGAAAAAGCAAAAAGCGCAAAGACATGGGATCAGTCCCATCGTCTTTGCGCTTTTCTGCCTTTCTTTTAATCTTCAACCGGGAACCAGCCTGGTGTGTTAATAACGGCTTGCCACAGCGGGTCAGGAATCACAAGCTTTTCCTGATCTTTTTTGCTTAATGTTGTCACAATTTCATTTTCACGGCCTTCTTTTACTTTTTGAACCCAGTCTGGATCCATAATTAATTCGCGGCCAATCGCAAGCAGTGGAATGCCCGTTTCAAGAGCGGCTGCTGCTTCGTCTGCTGTATGAATAGAACCTACGCCCATTACAGGTACGCGGCTTCCTACTCGCTCTTGAATAATTTCAATACGTGAACGAGTATCTTCCACGCCTCGGCGCGGTTTTGACCAGAATTCCATTAGCGATACGTGAAGGTAATCAAGGTCTTTTTCTGCTAGTGCATCGACTAACTTCAACGTATCAGCCATTGTAATTCCTGGCGTTTCAGGCTCTTCTGGCGAGAAGCGATAGCCTACTAAAAATGATTCTTTTGCATGCTTAGAAACGGCTTGCTTTACTTCGTCTACGATTGCAAGCGGGAATGTTAAGCGTTTTTCTACGCTGCCGCCCCATTTATCTTCGCGGCGATTAGAATGCGGAGAAAAGAACTGCTGAATTAAATAGTTATTTGCTCCGTGAATTTCAACTCCGTCAAATCCTGCTTCAATGGCACGGCGCGTCATTTCACCAAAATCGTGAATAATGCCTTCAATTTCTTCATTTGTTAACTCTCGAGGTACCGGAGCTCCTTCTTGTTCTGCAGCAACAGCACTTGCGCTAACAACCTCTCCATTTGGAACAAGCTCAGGCGGACACATGCGGCCTCCGTGAAAAATTTGAAGAACTGCTTTTGCTCCTTGATCTTTAATGGCTGTTGCTAATCGACGCAGGCTAGGAATCATTTCATCGCTGTCTGCAGCAAACTCTCCGTGAAATCCTTTTCCGTTCGCCGTTCCGTATGTACATGCTGTAATGACCATGCTAACACCTTTTGAACGTCGTACGTAGTAGTCTACTTCTGCATTTGATACTGTCCCATCTTCATTTGATGAAAAATTTGTCATAGGAGCAAGAATAACGCGGTTATCTAATTTGATGCCATTTGAAAAAGTAAATGGCTGTAAAAGCGGCTCATACTTTTTATTTGTCATTTTATTTCCCTCCAAAAATGATACGGTCAAAAATAGTGGCATATTATAGGTAGAGACTGTTTTCCTTCCTATAATATGTGTCATTTAAAACTGTAACTTTAAAATATACTGTGATTTTAATCTGTACAGTTTTACCTGTCAAAGAATAAGACTTTCTAACACAAAAAAGCACTCATATACTGAGTGCTTTTTTATCATTGCGAAAGAGGTTCCTGATTATACATAAATGATTTTACTTTTACATATTGAGCTTCTAACTCTTGAAGTGTCAGTTCGTATAGATGCCGATTTCCTTTTTTATAAATACCAAAATTCAATAGCGCATTAATAAACCAATTTTTCTTATGTTCCGTTTCAGGCTGTGTATGTTGTTTCACGATTTCCACCACCTAAGGTTCTCTCATTTTAATTTTGCAAAGCATTCGCTTTTACATAAATGATTTTACTTCTATACGATGAAAAAACGGTGAAATAGAAAGCTTTTTCATTTTAAATTTCCGCAGCAGGACCCGTTATTTTTTTACGTTTCTTCACACTTGCTAATATTTTTTCAATATAATAAATAACAATAATAAAAACTGACATAATAGCAAAATAAGTACCGATTACAACAAAAGGATTTGGACTTTCAAAACCGCTTTCTTTTCCTTTCATTCCTCTTTCCGGACCTCCGCCATCGTGATCAAAGTTTGGACGTTCGTGACCAGAAGATGCCGTCGCAGAAGATTTGTTCTCGCTAAATGAATGGCGATCAAAATCCGGCTTCCCACCGCCTTTTTGCGGCATATCTGAGGAACTTACATTCAGTACTCTCGCTACTCCTCCAAGTTTTCCAAGAAAACCCGTTTCGTTTATTTCGTATATGCCAATGACTAACAGCGCAGCGGTTGTGAGCTTAGCTGCTATGCTCAAGCTTTTCTTTGACTTTTTGAATTTCGTCATATTTTTACATGCATTTATAACCCATTGCCAATGAAGACCTATGTGAGCGGCTACTAAAATTAACACTAAAAATGATACGGAAATATGCGAAACCTTAAACCACTGTTCGTTCCCAACATTAATATTTGGAAATACTACTCTTGAAATAAAAATACCGCTAATCATAATAAATGACATCGTAATCAACAGCATGATATTTAAAAAGTAACCGAACTTTGTTCTGCGCGGAAGCCTGCGGTCAAATAACTGAACCGTAACTTTCTTTACCCACTGCCAGTTTAGCAGCACGTGGGTAAAAAAGGCGACGGCAATCGCCAACCCCGCAATTTCATGAAATGTTAACCCTCCCAATACTTGCTTGTTAAAAAACAAAACAAACGTAACGGCCATTAAAAGATCCAGTCCAAACCGGACGTACATCATCTTTTTCACTCTATTCATTCTCCTCACCTATGTATTTGTCAAAACAACTCCTTTTTCATATTTCTTAATGTAAGCAGATTTGGTGAAAATTAGGTGAAACGACTGATTTTTTTACCAAAATAACCAGTCCTGAGTTCTATAAAAATAGAGTAGAATCATTTTTATTTTTTCAAAAATAGCTGTTGACAAAGAAAAAAGAAGCACGTATAGTAATGGTTATTCATCAAGAACTTTCAGATTTTAATCAAAAACACAGCGATTGGGAGTAGTAGAAGCTTATTATTCGGTCAAGAGAGCTACGGGTTGGTGTAACGTAGTCCAATAATACTTTGAACTCGCCCAGGAGTGGTAATTCAGAAAGAATGCAGAAGTGTTCTCTAAGTTTTAACGTCTAACCTTCGTTATCAGGTTTTAAGCAGGGTTCTTTAAGAGCCAACAAGAGTGGTACCGCGGTTAGCTAAAGCTTATCGTCTCTTCTCTCATTTGATAATGAGGTAGGAGACGATAAGCTTTTTTTATTTTATAAAAAAGTGGAGGGAAAAGTCATGAAGAAGGACAACCAAGGTTTGCAGCGAACAATGACTTCACGTCACATTATGATGATGGCGCTAGGTGGAGCAATTGGCGCTGGTTTATTTAAAGGAAGCAGCTCGGCTATTGATATGGCAGGACCATCAGTTATTATTGCCTATTTAATTGGCGGAATTATTTTACTATTCATCATGCAAGGTCTTGCTGAAATGGCGGTTCGAAATAGTGAAGCACGAACGTTTCGTGATTTAGTTCAGTCGATTTTAGGAAGCTATCCCGCTTACTTTTTGGACTGGATTTACTGGAAAATGTGGGTGTTAAACATTGCAGCTGAAGCCGTTGTAGCCGCTATTTTTATTCAGTACTGGCTTCCTGATTACCCAATTTGGATGCTTGCTTTAGGCGTATCCGTTATTGTTACAGCCATTAACTTGCTTTCAGTTAAAGCATTTGCTGAAACGGAATACTGGTTAGCTTTAATTAAAATCACGGTCATTGTGATCTTTATTATCGCTGGACTTTTATTATTGTTTGTATCATTCGGTCATCATACCGCAGCGGGTTTTTCAAATTTAAGCGATCACGGCGGTTTTTTCCCAAAGGGACCAACCGGGCTAATTACGGCGATGTTAGTTGTCATCTACTCATACGGTGGAACTGAAATCATCGGAGTAACGCTAGCTGAAACAAAAAACCCTGAAAAAGTAGTACCTAAGGCTGTGCGCAGTACATTAACGCGTATCATTGCTTTTTATCTGTTCCCGTTTTTTATCATCGTGAGCTTGATTCCTTGGAATGAAGTGAACGGCGTTTCTCAAAGTCCTTTTGTAATGGTATTTAAAATGATTGGCATTCCCGGAGCAGATCATATTATGAATGCCGTGATCTTGTTAGCCGTTATTTCTTCTATGAACTCAGGACTTTACGGTTCATCACGTATTTTGTATACGCAAGCAGTAGACGGTCGAGTGCCGAAGATATTTTCGAAACTTTCTGTTAACAAAGTTCCTGTCTATGCAATTTTAATGTGTACATCATCCCTTTATGTCGGCGTATTGATTTCCTTATTTGCAGGAAGTAAGACATTTGATTATTTGATGGGATCTTTAGGGTATACCGTGTTGTTTATTTGGTTGATTATTGCGATTGCACACTTAAAGTCCCGCAAAGTTCAGTCAGAAGCATCGAGCAGCTACTCTGTTAAATGGTTTCCTTATACAACGTGGGCTGCCCTTATTGCACTAAGCGCTATTTTAATTGGTGTTATCTGCACAACATCCGTTGTTATTACGACTATTACACTAGCTATCTATTTATTTATTACAGCTACGTATATCTTTAAAGGTCGCTTTTATCAATCTTTAGCAGTCAAGCACGCTAAATAAAAAAACGCCTCCTTTGAGTCATCAGAGGAGGCGTTTTTTTATTTAAAATGTTAAGTACCAATAGCCAAGTGCAAAGCCGATATAGTTACCAATAATATAGCCAAGCGTTCCTACTACCAAGATAGGACCAACCAAACTTCCCCATCCTTTAGCAATCGCCATCGCGCTTGCTGTCGTAGGTCCCCCTACCGTTGCATTGCTCGCCAGTAAAATATGTTCTAAATCAATTTTAAATACTTTTCCTAAAAGCAGCCCCACTATTAAATTACTCAGTCCCACAATGAGCACAAATAGAATCAAAAGAGGTGCTTTTTCAACAATTAATGGAATGGACGCCGGCACTCCAATGACAACAAAGAAAATATAAATGAAGTACGTGCCGATTTCTTGGCTTCCGCTAATGTTTTTAAAATAAGAAGGAAACAGATAAATGACAAGAAACGTAAGTGTGGAAAGCAATAAGTATTTTTCGCTCAAAATAGTATGTAGTAACGTTTGAACTACGGAAACATTTGGACCGGCTGGAATGATTGTTCCAAACCATTCGGCTAATTTAAACGATACAACCACTAGAAAAAATGATGTACCAATTGAAGCCGCCACGTCTTTTAACGAAATTTCTTTTTTTGCCCAATATTTTTCTGCAAGCGTATGACGATCATTTTCTCCATATTGCCCGGCCTCTACTTCTTGAATATGAGGCGTCTTAAAATGTTTCCTAAAAAACTTCATAGAAGGAACAAACATATACACGGCAAACAGTAAAGCCATGACCATATTATCAGCAACCACCGTCGCGGAAACCATTTGACTTGATGGTTCAAATTTGGCCGTAACGGTAGCAAAGTTAACCCCTCCGCCTACATAAGAAGCGCCGATAGCAGCTGCAATTTTTGCTAGTTCAGGAATATAATCTTTTAACAACAAGAAGCCTGCCGTGCTCCCTATAACCGTTCCTACTGCACAGATTAAGAAAATAAAAAGCAGTTTCCGGCTTTCTTGAAATAATTCTTTCATATTGACTTGAAATAACAATAATGGAATGGCAAGCGGTACTAGATACGCCCAAACAGCATCATAAACCGGAGACTCTGTTGGAATGATTTTTAAATTTGATAGGATAAGAGCTCCTGCTAGCGCAATAATAGCTCCTGACAGAAAAGAAGCCCACTTATACTTTTGTTCGAGAAAAATACTAACAGAAGCCCAAATCGCTAGAATTCCCCATAGTGCCCACGTATCATCAGCTTGAATAATAGTAAAAATCACGAGCTACTCCTTTCTTTCTCTTTTTAAGAAATAGAATTTTCAGAAAATATACCTTTAAATTTTATCAATATATGCCAGATTCCGTCAATCCATAAAAAAAAGCTTTCCACTCTAAAAGGGACTGACCCCCTAGAGTGAGACAAATAAAAAACACCTTTAAGTTAAAAAACGT
>NZ_JBXENJ010000021.1:0-31899 GCF_056836725.1 Priestia sp. 3CA3 | reverse complement strand
GTGGTCAATGGTGATGGAACGTTCACGTACACACCAAATGAAAATTACACTGGAAATGATACGTTCACAGTCCTAATAAGCGACCCGTCGGGTGCGTTCATAGTCACGAATGTACTAGTAATAGTAACGCCGGTGAACGATGCACCAGTGGTGCCAGACTATGCGTTTGTGATCAATGAAGATACGAATTTGAATAGCCAAGTGGTAGCAACGGATGTAGACGGAAACCCACTGACGTACAGGTTACTGATAGGTCCAGCAAATGGGACGGTGGTAGTAAATCCAGACGGCAGCTATAGCTATACGCCAAATGAGAATTATAATGGAGTAGATAGCTTTAGTGTGGTGGTAAGTGATGGCCAGGGAGGCACGGCCATTTCCACAATTACAATTACGATTCTACCAGTAAATGATCCACCAGTAGGCCCAAACGAGATTACGATTGTTACCCTTGAAGAAACACCTGTTACTAGCCAAATTGTAGCAACTGACCCAGATGGAGGAGTGCTCACGTATGCGTTACAGGATCCACCGACCAATGGAGTGGCAGTGGTCAATGGTGATGGAACGTTTACGTACACGCCAAATGAAAATTACACTGGAAACGACACGTTTACTGTGCGTATAGCCAATGCAGCAGGAGAATTTATCATCACAAACATATTTGTTGTTGTTATTCCAGTTGAACAACCACCTACTGTCCCAAATTATTCGATTACTACTCCTGAAAATCAATCTGTAACTGGCCAGGTAGTAGGAAGCGATCCGAATGGGGATTTGCTCACTTATCGTTTAGGCACTTCTCCAGTCAATGGAAGCGCCGTAGTAAATATAGATGGCAGTTTTATATATTCACCTAATTCTAATTATGTAGGTCCAGATTTATTTACGGTTATTGTAGAAGATTCAACAGGTCTCACAGCAGTGTCTATTGTAAATGTTACAGTTATCGACGTGAACAGTTCGCCAATTACAAGTGATGTTATCCTTCAGACTATAGAAAATGTAGCAATTAGTGGGCAAGTTTTTGCCACAGATCCAGACGATAACTTACTCATTTTTAGTTTATCGGGTACTCCTTTTAATGGAACAGCTGTGGTAAATCCAGATGGTACCTTTTTATATACCCCAAATCCTAATTTTATTGGTTTGGATTCTTTCACAGTGGAGGTAAGGGATAGTCGTGGAGCTAGTGCACAATCTCTTGTAACTATCAGTGTAATTCGAGTGAACCAACCACCGATTGTCGTAGATTTATCACTATCAACTGTACAGGGTCAGTTTGTAACAGGGCAAGTTCCTGCCTTTGACCCTGAAGGAGATCCACTAGTATATGGTCTAAATTTAGCACCACTTAATGGTACTGCCATTATTAATTCAGATGGAACATTTACGTACACGCCGAACCCAAGTTTTGTAGGAACAGATTCATTCTCTGTTTTTGCCAGAGATCCTCTTGGAAACCAGGGGTTTGGAACTATTACTGTAGAAGTTCAGTCTCAAGATTTACCGATTAGCGCTGAAGGGCTAACTTTAACTACTTTAGCAAATCAACCTGTAAGTGGGTCTATTGCTACTGTGAATCCAGCAGGCTCTCCATTAAGTTATGCTGTAGCCATTCCGCCATTAAATGGAACTGTTGTATTAAATCAAGATGGAACTTTAGTTTATACGCCCAATCCTGGATTCACAGGAGAAGATATCTTTGATATCGTTGTTATAGATTCAGCTGGAAATCAAAGTATTGCTAATGCTGTTGTGACAGTAGTAGTAGGAGACAGAATTTCAGTGGTAAATAGTGAAATAACGACTTTATTCAATACGCCAGTTTCTGGGCAAGTAAGTGCTACAAATTTGAGTGGAAACCAATTGTTTTATACGCTTACGTCTAATCCAAATAGTGGATCTGTCATAGTTAACCCAGATGGGACATTTATCTATACGCCAAATACTGGATTCTTTGGAACAGATCAATTTCAAGTACTTGTAAGCGATGTTCTTGGCAATACAGCTGTTGCAACTATTTCTGTTGTCACTCAGGGACCGATAGAACAGGCGCCAATTGTAGCTAATCAAGCACTATCAACAACCGAACAGCAGCCTGTAACAGGAAGTATTGTAGCTATTGACCCACAAGGAGAAGCATTAACTTATGCCTTACTTGGCGGACCAGCGAATGGAAATTTAATACTAAATCCAGACGGTACTTTCACGTATACTCCAAATTCAGGATTCATAGGAACAGATTCTTTTACAGTATCTGTTCAAAATGAGAAAGGTTTAAATGCAGCTACTACGGTTCAAATAACTGTTACACAATTGGTAAATCAAATTGTAGTCAGTAATACTACTGTTCGAACAGTAGAAGGGCAGAGTGTAAATGGTGCACTTTCAGTTCGAGATCAGCTAAATAGGCCACTAACCTATACCCTTAACAATCTCCCTGCTTATGGAACGGTTATCTTAAATCCAGATGGAACGTTTGTTTATACACCAACTCCTGGTGTGAGTGGAACTGATCAATTTGACGTTCTGGTTCAAAATGATCAAGGAGATCAAGCAATTGCTTCAGTTTTAATCATAATTGATTCAGTTCAAAGTACTATTACACCACAAGACATCACAGTACAGACTCAGCAAGGTGTAACTGTCTCAGGGACGATATCGGCCACTGATCCTTTTGGGAGACCAATTAGGTTTTCTTTAAATGCATCTCCATCCAATGGAACAGCTGTGGTAAATCCAGATGGAACGTTTAGTTATACACCAAATCCAGCATTTTTTGGCGTAGATAGTTTTACTGTGTTGATTCAAAATGACAGAGGAGACTCTGCAATTGGTATTGTACGGATAGTTGTTCAAGAAAATCAAGATAGCATTGTTGTAACTCCTCTTACGGTTCAAGGAGTAACTAACCAACCTGTTACAGGTCAAGTTACGGCAGTTGATGCATTAGGTGATCCATTAACCTATCAAATTCAGAGTTTACCTGCAAACGGAACAGTGAATTTTAATCCTGATGGTTCATTTATCTATACGCCAAACCTCGGATTTACTGGAATAGATTCTTTCACCGTAATTGTTACAAATAATCTTGGTCAGTCAGCAACAACTAGTGTTACGGTTTTAATTCAGGGAGTGAACGATCCAATTACAGCTGAAAATCAACTTTTAACCACGCCAACTGGTCAAATTATTGAAGGTCAAATTATCGCAACGGATGCATTAGGAAGGCCTCTTACCTTTGCTGTGGCTACCCCACCAACGAATGGAGTACTTGTACTACGAGCAGATGGAACGTTTAGTTATACACCAAATTCAGGCTTTGTTGGTCAGGATCAATTCGTGGTATCTGTAAGAAACAGTGACGGACAACAAGCGTTTTCAATTGTTACTGTCAATTCTACCGCAAGTAATAATATAATTACTCCAGGAGATAATACCTTTGCTACTTTGCAGGGGGTTCAAGTGGTTGGTAATATTCAGGTAACTAATTTGCTAGAACGTCCATTAAATTACACACTAGCAACAGCTCCTTTAAGTGGTAGCGTAACCGTTGATTCCAATGGAAGGTTTGTCTACCAGCCTGCACCTAATTTTGTAGGAACAGACACTTTTACTGTATTAGTACGAGATGATTTAGGAACAGAATTACTGGTAGTGGTAACAGTTGTAGTAGGCAGAGACCCTCAGCCTCCTAATGTGGAAGGGCAAGTAATAAAGTTATTTGTTAATACTCTTACTACTGGTCAGCTCATTGCTATTGATCCAAATTCTTTACCACTAATTTATCAAGCTATAACAAGTGCTCAAAACGGCCAGTTTAGAATTAATCAGAATACAGGCCAGTTCATTTATGTCCCTAATGTTAATTTTGTTGGGACCGATACGGTGATTATAAGAGTTACTAATTCGGATGGGGCTTCAAGTGAAGCAGCACTTACTTTCATCGTGGAAAGAAGAGTGTCGCCGACACCGACACCAGTTCCTGGTAAATCTAATACTAAAAAGAAATCGTTGCGAGATCCACGCAAAACTAAATCAAAAGGTAAATGTCCTATAAAGGTATCTGATCAATGTATAAAAGGAACCATTAACAAGAAAGTATGTGGTGAAATTGATGCTTGTACAGACAAAAACCTACCGCTTAAATATCAAATCTTAAAGGGGACGAAGAATGGTAGATTTAAACTTAATACGGAGACAGGGGAGTTTATTTACATCCCTAACGTAAACTTTACAGGAGAGGATTCAGCTGTTGTGCAGATCATCAGTATAGAGGGGACATCCGTTCAAGTTACTATTGAATTTGTTATAAGAAAATAAGTAGCAGCTAAAAAGCTATCCAACAAGTTATTTGTTGGATAGCTTTTTGAATTAAAGTTCATGATGTTTTGTACGTAGCGAGCATAATTGAATATACAAATAGTAATAATTGGCTTGATTTAATTTTATACATAAATTGAGGTGATATTAATGTATAAAATTGCAATATTAGGAAATGGTTGTTCAGGTAAAACTACACTAGCTGCACAGTTAGGTGAAAAATTACATATACCTATCCATCATTTAGATTTGTGGTTTAGAGAACCTAAAATGAGAAAAATATCGCAAATTAGGCAACGAAAGAGGTACTTTTAAAAAAAGTTAGAAAGGGTGTTAAATACAGCAAGTTGGATTGTTGAGGGATGGGGATATCTAGATACGTATGATTTACGTTTTAGTAAAGCCGATATTATTATTTTTTAGATGTTGTCCCCCAAGAATCTAAAGAACGATTTTTAATACGAGAACAGAATAAACAAATGCACATAAAAATAACTGAAAAATTGGTTAAACAAAGCTTTTACAAAATAGATAAATTTCATGAAGAAAACCGACCTATTATATTGGATCTTTTTCAGAAATATGAAGGAGAACCAGGGAAAAGCTTATTTCCTATTGCGAGAAAATACAATTTAGAACAATTACTTGCTACATTAAGAAATGGGAAATACGGATAGAAAAAATGTTTACTTATAGATAATTTATAAGTTACTGAATTACTCCATTTCCTTCTTCAAGCGTTACTTATTTGTCCATAGATATGGAATGTGTGCAAACACGCTTCTTTTTTATGAGTATTACATATGTATTTATGATGAATGAAAAACTCTTTTATAGTTATGGAAAATCTTTTACATAGAGGTTATAAAAAGTGTTTTGCTTTTTGTTGTGATATAGGCATTCTATAAGTGTAGTGGCTTTAGATAACTTTCTCTGTAATAAAATAGTGTACAGGCTGTAGTAGCAAAGAATTTTCAATAGCTTGTACACTGTTAGTTAGTTTATGAGGATATATTGAAGATACTACTTGTCATAACTCTGTTCGCATAGTATTTTCAACAATTCTATTAATAGGTCATTAAAGGGTCAATGGTTTTTTAAGGAGTTAGTAACAAGGTCAACGCTTGTAAAAAATTTTGTATAAAAACAGCTGTATCGTTATTCGATGTTGTTACATTGACACCTTTACTGTTTTTAACGATAACTCTTTGTCTATTTAATTGAAGTGACCTTGCGGTCTGGGAAACTTCTTGTAAAAACAGCCTTATTGAATTGGCATCGAGACCTATTGAAAGTAACAAAATGGTTAATATTTGTATGAAGCTTTGAAGAAATATGGTTGTTTGTGTATCTGTTGCAGTAATAGTAACATCACAGGAGTTTTTCACAAGAATGATTGAATCAGAAACTTGATCACTGAGGATCTCTTGTCTTGTATCAGTTTCAATAAGTGCATTGTTATATCTATTGGAACAAAAATAATTTTTCTCTGCACATCTTGTTTTTTTACAATTTTTTTCTTTTTTTCTTGAAGGTTTGGAATTTAGACAACTACAGTAGCACTTTCTTTTTTTAGAACAACTCAAAGTGTAACCTCCTTTATATGTTTCTATTATATTAATATGAAAATTAAGGAGGTTTGCTTGTATACTTGTCCCTTTTCTTTTATATATTATAGGAAAAAAGAGTAACGTTTAATTTAATAGTGTTATTCCGCTTAATAAATCATTCCAAACAGAAGTATTGGTGCAATTATCTCGCGAAACTTGAACCCAACAAATTTTGTCTTCAGGTGTTCCAAAATTCATGTCTTTTACTCCATGTAATTCTTCGTCAACAGTCTCAACTAACAGAAGGTTAAAGTTACCGTTAGTCATGTCTGTTAAAATTGATTTTAAGTTAATTACGTCTTCGTAGCTTGTGGGCATCCATTCATATCTTATAAATAACGTACGTTGACTTTGCGCGATTTGGTTAAGAAATGTTTGAATACGATGATCTAATCTTATTTTATAAGGTGGATATTGGGCAGACCAGTCTTGATTAGGAATCATGGGAAAGTCGTGGACAGAGTCAATGTTATATTTAATATCTGTAACATAATGAGATCTTATTGATTCAGAAGTTCCTGGTTTAAAAATAGGATATCCGTTATCATCCATATAATTAGCGAGTATGTCTTTTTCAACTATGTTTTCTACTTCCATAAAACCTTGAAACTTATTTCTTAATAATGTATTTACATCAGGGAGATAAGGAGATTGCATCCAATCGAGGGGAAACGAATGCTTTCTCAAGTTGCGACGTTCCGAATAAAGTGCTGGCCCACACCAGCTTCCTAAACCAGCTATCAAATGATAAGAGCCCTTGATATCTTGTAAGTTTATATTAATCACTCCTTTATTTTCTTACATTATTAATATATATAAAGGGATTTTAAATTGCTTGGACAATAAAAAGTATATTTATGAAAATCACCTTTTTGAGAGAATTATATGTCGAAAAAGTTATTTATAATTTATATTGAAATTCAAATTCTTAACGTCTTATATGTAAAAGAACATGACAACATTATAGATTTGTCATGTTTTCTTATTGGATATGGGTTTACGTATTAATTACGGTAGTGACAGATAACGTACTAGTTGGAGTTGAGGTAGAAGTTGCAGAGTGAGTAACAAATTCTACAATTACAGGTGCTCCAATCGTTACAGCATCATCAATGTTTAATGCTGTAGTAGATAAAGTGTAGACATTAGTAGGTTGCATGACTCCATTGATATATATATTAGCGTAAGAATTAGCTGTTACATCCGGCAAAGCTGTGATTGTTGCTCCTACATCATCAATAAAGCTTCCAGCAGGTATCGATGTGACTCCTCCTGCAACCATTGGGGCCGTTACAAATGTTGTAAATCTTGCTGGGGTAGGAGCCACACTCGTTGCTGTTGCTACTGTAATATCTCCAGCAATTGTACTAGTGGCTGTAAAAACAGGTTTAATAATAGGCATATGTCTTATTCTCCTTTCGAAGCATAGGATGTAGAAAGAATGTTAATATCCCCTCTATCTATTAATAGTCAGATTTCTATTATTTGCCACGGTCAATAGTCTATAGAGGTAGTCCAAATTTTTAAATGGTGAAGAATCTTTTTACCATTTAGGTCTTTTGCCGTTTCTAAATTAAAGTAGAAGAATAATAAATAGAGAATTAGCGTTGTTTTATATTTCCTTTAATGATTTCAAAGTGTATTCGTAAAGAAGCACTTTAAAATTTTAGAAAAAGAAGAGCGATAAATAATTCAATAATTAAGAAGGGAGGATCATAAATGCCAATCGTTAAGCCCTTTATGAATTCTTTAAGGTTTAGTAGCACTGCAGGAGCAGGAACAGGTACTGGCGCTACCTATAGTATTCTTGCTACAGCTTTTACTACTGATGGAGGAACAGCTGCTACAGCTTTTCCAACTGCTCCTGCTTATTATAATCTTTATATTAACGGGCAAATTCAAACAGGTGATACTTCAACAGTTACTACTAGTTTTATTACCATTCCTGATGGAGACACCCTTTCATCTGCTACCCCTATTGTGGTTGAGTTTGTTGTAAACTAACTAATGTATTCTATTTTTTAGCTGATTTCCCAACTGGGGAAGTCAGTTCTTTTTTTTATGACTATCTTAGAATTTATAAACTTTTTTATACTTCCTTATTAATTAACACAAATTGGATAATAATAGGAACCCCTTTTGAAGGTACTTCTTCTGTGAGTAAAGTTAAGCTTCCTTTTTGAATTTGATAATTAATATGAGGCTGTAGAATACCATTAATAAATAAATTGATATAAGAAGCTTCTTCAGGTGCCAATATTTCAGTGGTTCCGTATTGAGCTATCCCATCATTATTGGTATATAGGCGTTTTTGACCATCTGAAAAAGTAAAATATAATAAATTAGTGGAGGGAATTAAATCTGAGAGTGGAGGCCCCTGAGGCCCTTGAGACCCCTGAGGCCCCTGAGGCCCTTGAGACCCCTGAGGCCCCTGAGGCCCTTGAGACCCCTGAGGTCCCTGAGGCCCTCGAGGACCTCTGTACTTTTGATTACAGAGGTTATGGATGGAACAAAACACCAATATAGATTGTGAATTGGAAACATATACAGAATGGGGTGATCTGTAACAATGAGCTTTTCGTTTCTTTTTTTTGTAAGAGATCTTTTTACAGAGAACGTATCTACGTATCAAGTGTCAATACCTCCTTTTATTGCAATTTCATCTACCTTAAATCAGTGAAGGGGAGAGTAGACATACAAGAAGGATAAAAGAAGAAAGGTAACCTTGAGGTTCTTTATACATTAGAGTAGTTAATTATAACTTGACCTTTTATAGCTGTTATAAGGAAAAGATGAAGAAATATTACTCTAGCGACTTTTGTCCAACATATACATTCACACGTGTCTTCTTTATCTGAAATGATTATATATAGGTTTGTTAACAAATATTAAAATAACTGTAAGTTTTTCAGTTGTTTCTTCAAATAGAACTTCCAATACTTATGGTATTCATTTACTTGGTAAATGAGCGCCTAATGATAGTATAAGTGCTATAGAATCTATAACCTAAGAGTGAATCCTACTGATAACTAGCATCATTCGGGCTCACTGTTTAGGAGCATTATCGATACAATTTTTACCTCTTCATCCACCAAGTTTATTAAGTAAATAGGTTTCACTCTAAAACGCCTTAACTACATAGCGTATACAGGATGTAGTTAAGGCGTTAGCAGGAACAATAAAGATTTGTATTGAATGTATATACAAATTGTATAAATGAGGTGATAAGGTTGGGGAAATTGGATAAGTACGCTCGGCAATCAAAAGCAAAAGAACCAAGTAAGGTTTTGCCCATTCGGTTACCGGAAAGCATATATGAGCAATTTCGACAACGTTGTGAAGAGTTAGGGTTATCTATGTCTGAAGCTGGATATTTGCTCATTAAAGAAGAATTAGAAGATGTTCTATACAACGCCAGTACAAATGAAGTTGCTGCAACTACACAGCGAATACAAAATCGTATACATAGTGAAAACACTTTGTATACAAAAGAAAATACAGCTAAATCTCCTTTTTTTTCTACGAGGTGGACGTCAATTAATTATGAAGTTGAAAACGAATTACCTTGTCCTTTATGTCATCAATGGTATAGCAAAGCGAATTTTTCTCGCCATGCCAAAAACCATAGTACCACTACTAAAGAGCTTTTAGAAAACAATGAAGATATAGTTTACGAAATGATTAATGAACGTAAACTAACTCTGTAAACAATTTATATGAATTTGTATAGGTGTAGAGATTCACCTTTTGATCCCAGGAAAACACCTGAGAGGGCACAAAAGGTGAATGTTCTAATTGTTAAAATAATCCTGCATGAATGCATTTTCTATTCACCAAATGGTGAGGGGGTGAAATTCTGCAATTAAAGCATTGTATTGTACTTGAATTTTACATCTTTGTTTACGCCTGAAACTTCACTACTACTGTTTCTATTAGCTTATCAAACAACCAACCTCTGCGAAATTTCTACTCTAATTTTCTTATCTCTACATACAAATAATTCCTTTAACGTGTTGTTAACCTGAAATTAGATAGTCGAATAATCACTTTTTTTATGAAAATGACTATTATTGGACAAGCACACAAACATTTTATAAACAAATGAATAAAATAGTATATAAATAAAAAAGGAGTGATTATTATAAAAAGCTATCGTCACCATAATAAAAACGATGAATTATATTATGTAGAAGCTGCTTACCCATCTAAGGGTTCATATAATAAGAAAAAAGAGAATGAAAAATTCTTTATTGAAAATCATACAATTGAGGGTTCTGGAACCAATTTAACAGGAAATATCCCGTTAACTATTGCAGTTCCTGCCAATGCTATAGATGTAACTGTTTTTGAAGACTTTACTAGAAACCATAACAAAACGCTTCTTCAGTTATCAGCTGCAGCTACTGGCGTTGGTGTAGCTACTGGTCTTACGGTATCAATTTTTGTTAGAGGATCTAGACTACCGATCTCAGCGACTATACCTGCAGGTTCTACAAGAGCTTTTCAAGTTGAAAACTTTGAAAAATTAACTGTTTCGAATCCTTCTGCTACTACGGCTGGAACTTTAAATGTCTTTATACAGAAGACATTCTGTATTGGTTGTAATAGTCAAAATAAAAAATCCAATAAAGGCTGTTGCTTCTAAAATAGCAAAAAAACCACCATGCACAATTTACTTTGTGCATGGTGGTTTTTTATTACTAGAAAATTTTAAGTATCTTGATTACTGCAGCTATATTTTAGACATTCTGTGAAAAAGAAAAGGGCTATTAACCCTAGAGCCAATAGTCCTTTCTTAATACTTATTTAGTTACAAGTAATTAGAGTTAGAATTGAATAGCTTAATTGTAGTAACTTTTGCTGCATTTACATTTATTTTTAGCATAGTCTTTCTCGTAAAAGACAACTTTATCTTTGCCATAGTCTTTTTCGTGTTTGTCTTTGCATTTATCTTTGCCATGATCTTTTTCGTGTTTGTCTTTGCATTTATCTTTGCCATGATCTTTTTCATGTTTGTCTTTGCATTTATCTTTGCCATGATCTTTTTCGTGTTTGTCTTTGCATTTATCTTTGCCATAGTCTTTTTCTTCTTTATTTTTACGCATGTCATACATCGCTTTTAAGCAGTGTTTACTTTCTTCATTAGAATCATAATAAAATTTAGTCAAATAAATTCCCTACCTTTATTTAAAATTGGTGTTTCTATATATTGTATTTTTGAACAGGGGAATTGCTTGTACATTAAGGTAAAAATAGCTTTTAGACTATTGTTAAATCGATAGTCTAAAAGCTATTTTAAAAAATCTATTTATTCGTATATTCCTAGTTCCCTGCCCCATGTTGAAATTTTTTCAAGGTGGTAACTTAAGAGCTCACCTTCGCGATTATCAGCAATCCTTCTCAATTGAGTATGAAGGCCTCTTTCTAAGGTTCGCTGGAGGTAGGCCATTTTATAAAGAGTCATAGGGTTTGTTTTAAACGTAATTCCGTATTTCTTCATTTCCTCCACGTACAGACGCACACATTTAGTACGTATTGTTTCTGCATTGGCTTGCCAATCTTTTCTGAAGCCTAGCAGTAGTTCTACTAATACAACCATGTCAAACCATACTGGAGAGTATTTTGCTGACTCCCAATCTATGAATTGAATAGGCCATGGTTCATGATCTGTAACATTTTTGCTACATATGTTTTGCATATGCAGATCGCCATGGGTGATAGCTGATCCATTTTTAATTAATTCAGGGAAGAAATCTGGTCCTTTATTGTATAGCTTAATTAATGATGGATAATAGGGTTTTATAATATGACTAATCCGGTCATCTTTTATTGCTGTGTGCAACAGATCAACTGTTTGATTCATAGATTTGGTCCTAGTCTTTTTTGTAGAAGTATAAACAGGGAGCCAATCTTTCCAAACGTTCTCCTTCTTTTTGAACCTGTTTTCAAAAGTTTGAGCATGAAGTTTAGCTATACTTGGGATAATATATTGAAAGTGAGACGGAGAGAAGGTCAATTGTCCACGTATTTGATTAACGAATTCCATAAAGATCCACGTTTCATTTTTTACTGTTTCTACAAGATAAATACGAGGCAAAAACTCTTTTAAAATTGGGTAAGATTTTTTATAAATATTGATTTCTACTTCATTTTTGTAGGCGGTTGAATTGTAGACTTTAAAGATAATTGGATAATAACCATTTTTTCTTTGAAGCAGTAATTTATATATACTACTTCGTTTTGTGGATTTTAAACATTTAATTTCTGAAGGAATAATTGTAACTTTCTCACTAATCGAATTAGAAAGTTTTTCTGCTATTTTTAAATCTTTAATCCGATAATAGAGTGCCTTAAAATCATACATTAGTAGTCATTCCTTTCGCTTACGTTTCCACGTATTAACTAAATGAGACCATGCACTTCTAAAAAATGGCATTGGGTCATTCCATGCAAATAAAGCAAACTCTTTTTGACCTTGCAGCCCCCGATAAAAATCTTTGAATGTCATTTGGGAAGTTTTTTTCTTTTGAAGGAAAGTAAGGTAATATCTTATAAGATAAATCCATTTAATACCATCTATTTGATTCAATCTGGGTTCCGGATTTTGGTTAGTGAGGTATAAATAATAGGTGTAGGCAAAGTCAATACCTGAGGGGCCTGTGAGACTATGGGTAAGCCAAAAGCGAGGGTTTATTTCAATGAATTTATAAATTCCATCTCTTGGATCCTTTTTGAATTCAGCCATACCTATGCCTTTGAGCTTTATTTCTTCAAAAAATGGGATACATATATCGATAAGCTCAGGAACTCTCTTACTGACAATATGAGCACCTGTCCCAAATTCCGCAGGAAACTGATGGTTTTTTTGTAAGGAGAATAATGCAAGTAGTTCCATATCGTCGTTATAGAGAGTAGCTACTTTATAAAAACATTGGTTGTCTCCTGGAATCAGTTCTTGAATAACTAATTGTCCACATTCTCTATAAAAACAATAATCATCCCTTAACTGCTCAGGAGTATTAAATACAATTGCTTTTTTGTTAATTTTTTTTCTGAACTCGTGGCCGAGAACAGGTTTTAAAATACATGGAAATTCAACATTTAAGATAGCTTCTTCCAGTTCCTCTTTACTATCTATTACATATGTTTTTGGACATGGAATATTATGCTTGACGGCAAGCTCGTAAGTTTTGTTTTTATCAAGCACTTGCTCAACTAAATCATCAGCAGGTAATAAAAACAAGAAGTAATTTAGCAGTTCATCTCGATTTTTGGAAATGAATTGCACATAGTCATCTGCTCCTGTATATAAGACAGGTTTTGAACCAATTTTTTTTGATAAGTTAATTAAGAAGTTTAATAGTTTCTTTTCCTCAGTTAAGGGACTGGGACATATACTGCAAGTAGCAAGGCGTGATTTTCCTATTTTGTACGGTTTTTTTGTGTCGAAAGCGTAAACATTAATGCCTTTTTCTGCTAAGCTTCTAATAATACCAATTCCGTTAGCACTCAAATCGAGAACAACTGCAGAGTGTGCATGGTTCATACGTTAATTCATCTCCCAAAAATCAGTGTACAAATGTTTTATTTTTCCTATCATGCTGTCTATAGTTAAGTGTTTTCTAGCATGAATCTTTGCATCCGTACTCATTTTATTTCGTATCTCTTTATTTGTAATAAGAAATTTTAGTGCATGTGCTAGCTGTTCAGGGTCTCCAGGTTCAACAATAATACCGGTTTTATTATGCTTTATCAGCTCAGGAATACCCCCGCAATTTGTGGAAATTACAGCAGTGCCACTATGCATAGCTTCAATTATCGAAAGGGGTAAGCTATCATTGATTGTTGGAAGCACAAAAATGTCAGTTTTGTTTAAGAGTGAAGGTACATCATCTCTGGAACCTAAAAAATTTACCATTGATAAACCTAGAGCCTTTTTCTGTTTTTCTAATTTCTCTCTCATTTGTCCATCACCGACGATTAATACCTCCACATTGGAAGTGTATTTTTTTAGGCGTGCCAGTGCGTCAAACAGATAATTATGTCCTTTTCGAGGACCAAGCCTAGCTACGCATGTAATCACTAGTTTTTGTGAGTCCTTTTCTTTTCCTTCTCTTTGATTCACTGGATAATCAATTCCCGTAATAACTGTAGTAATGTTTCTATTTTTAGCTCCTAGTTTTATTAAAGGTTCACGAAATGAATCACTTAAAACAATAATATGACTTGCATATTCTATCGCTTTACTTTCAAGCTCCGTAAAATATGCTTCTTCTACGGAACCTTTTTTAATTATGTTAAATTTGAGTCTATTAGATGTAAACATGCCATGAGGTGTGAAAAATAAGGGTTTATTATAAAATTCATTAAACCTTCCCAGAATATTTGCTGTAAACAAATCTTGTGCATGAAGAATATCGTATTTCTCTAAATTCATTGTTTCAAGCATTTTTTCGTATACATATATAAGCCTTTGATGATTTACAATTCTCTCATTGTAACTTCCATAGCGTTTGGTAAACAAATGTTTTAGATTTGGGGTAGCAATTTCTCGAAATTGCTTTACTTTTGAAGTTGAAAATTGATTAGGGGAAATAATGTCTACTTTATGTCCCTGGCTTTTTAAACTTTTACTTAAAGTAGCAATATAATTTGAAAGTCCACCTACGTGAGGAAAGCTCCAAAAGGTAGCAATTAAAATAGAAAATTTCTTTTTTGAACTTTTTTTTGATGAGCTTCTTCTTTTAGGAGTTTCCTTTGCAACGAATTTTTTAGGAGAACGTGATTTAAGTCCGTAATATTGATCTAATGTTTCAATTAGATAGGGGTAGGGAAAGGCAATCTCATGGTTCATTTCCAAACCCTCCTTATAATTTCAAAAGCTTCAGCATAAGGTACGCCAACACTCATGCCTCTTAGCCTTCCTAAGTACTCAATACCTTCATAAGAACGGGGATGAGGGAACGCTCTCATTTCAAGATCATAATGTTTAAGGGCATTAAGTTTATTTTCCATAGTGTCCGTAACATCTACAAAGTAATTCGGTTTAAATGTTTTTTCACAAGCAAAAGCACCCCATTCACTCGATGAAACGGTTTCAAATGTAATTAATTCTATGGGGGGCGTACAAGGAAGTGGCCTAGCTGCAGTTAATACTGCTTGAAACGTAATCTGATGATCTTTATTTAAATCTCCATAGTGATGTGTAAAAATCTTGATGGGTTTGTATCGTTTGATAAGTTGTTCAATCTCTTTAGTTAACTCGTGAAGAGGAATCATTTCTAGTTCCAGATTGACATGCTCAAGAAATATTACTTCTTCAATGCCAATTTCTTTATTGGCAAGTCGACCAAATTTTTGAATGTGATGAGCTTCTTCCTTTCGTCCTAAAGCAGTAATTACCGAAATTACTTTATACCCTTCATTTACAAATTTTTTTAAGGTTCCTGCAGTTCCCAATAGTTCATCATCAGGATGAGCCCCGATTACTAATATACAATTGCTCATATCTGTGCCTCCTGTAGCTTTTTCTTCTATACTTGTACTATAAACAATATATGAGCTTATCCAGATATTAGAAACCGTCATTGGCGGAGAATTAAAAATTAGAGCTATACTAATTAATATAGAAGGCATATTTGTTGCTTCTTTCATTATGTAATTTTAGTAGTAAGAAAAAGTAGAGCCATAAAAGAAATAAGACCTATTGCTAAATGCCAATAGGTCTTATTTCTTTTTTAGGTAAAATTAATATTTAGAGTTTAATTTCCATAAATTTATAACTCGCATTTTTTTACAAGTATCCTTACAAGAATCATGTTTTTTATGTTTCTCACACTTTTTACAAGGATTTTTATGATCTTTCTCTTCCAAAGTCCAATCTTCTTTATATTTCATATCAATATTCACCTCTTTCATTACTATAGTATGTAACCGTTGGTAACAGGAGAGGGTGCTTGTCTTGGATTTGAACAAAAATTTTTCGCGAACTTATATGTAGATGGATAAGTATACAAGCAATTTATTTATAAACGAATAGAATAACAAATGGGGAAGGAGGAACAGAATGGGAAAATCATATTTTCATTATCGTAGTGATCATAATAGGTGGGATAGGCTTCCGAAAGCACCTCTCTTTAAATGGCATGATAAGAAAAAGTATCAGCTGCTGAGTAATAATAGTGTTCAGCTTGTTCCGTCTAACAGCGTTAAAAAGTTAGACTTGTTGAATGATAAATCATTTGGGCACTCTTCTCAGAAATTAGTAGGAGAAAAAGAAAATGAACTTATGGATTTTAAAAGGTATGAGGTAGTTGGACAAGGCAAAGATGGTGTTATTTATCAATTGACTGATAATCGATGTATAAAAGTATTTTTTAAGGAAGAGGTATATAAAAAAGAGTTAGAAGCGATAAAAGTGGGGCAGTCGTCTTTTATTATTCCTCATCTCTACGATTATGGACCAAATTACATAGTCATGGAATATATAAAAGGAATTTCCTTGGCAAAACATCTAAAAAAAAATCAATATATAGAAAAGGCTTTGGTTGTACAATTGATAAGCCTCTTTAATGAATTAAAGAAATTAAGTTTTCGTAGACAAGATACGGAATTACGGCATGTTCTAATAACTGAACAGGGAAATTTAAAAATAATTGATCTTAAAAGAGCTTTTACTTCTAAGCGACCTACTCCTATTAAATTACTAAAAGATTTGAAGGGATTAAACTTATCAAAAGAATTTTTATCTCATGTTAAAGATATTCAACCTTCTCTTTATCAAAAATGGAGAAATTTTGATAAAGAGTGAACTCCTTAAGAAACATTTGAAATCATTAATTGTAGCAACAATAATTGTGTTTCTATAAGATTATTGTTGCTACAGGTTATAAAATAAGATCATGGTTATGCCACCTCGTATAGAACATAAGTATCCACGTTATGTTCTTATATTAGGTATCGGTTATTGTATAAGTTGACTGATCACCGACAGGGAGGGTAGCAATGACAATATTAGTGGCACCATCAATAACAGAGACTACACTATTTTCTTCATTCGTTACGTGAATTTGATTATTGGCTGCGTTAACATCAACCATAGAAGGTTGTTCTATGACAGGTACTATTCCAATTACAGCATTTGTACCTGCATCAATGACCGAAACAGTGTCACTATTTTTATTAGCTACATAAATGCGGTTGTTGGATAGATTAGCTCCTAAATCAGTAGGCTGATCACCAACTCGCACTGTAGACATTACTGTATTTGTTAATCCATCAATAACGGAGACGGTATTTTTAAACTTATTTGCTACATAAATACGATTAATATAGGGATGAACGTCTAAATTAATTGGATGGGTTTCTACAGGTATTGTGGTGATAACAATATTTGTTGAACCATCAATGACTGAAACAGTATCCTGACCTGCATTTGTGATATAAATTCTATTTGTGTAGGGATTAATTCCTACACCTGAAGGCTGATCACCAACTGGAATAATACCAATAACTGTATTAGTATCTGCATCAATAACTGAAACAGTATCATCACCTTTATTAGTTACATAAATACGATTAGTAGATGGATTGCCATTTACATTCGCCGGCTGACGGCCTACGTTTATAGTGGCAATAAAGTCATCTGTTAATCCATCCATTACAGAAACTGTATTGTTATCCTCGTTTATTGTATAGATTTGATTAGTAGATGATTTTCCTCTTGGAGATAAAAAATCACCTGCAACATGCACAACCTTTGCTTTTTTTCCCATTTAACTCAACTCTTTTCATAAATACTGTTAAGAAAATTGTTGAAAACATAAGGTACTTACCTTATGTACAAATATATGATGTTAAATTTATTTTATTATCTTAAATTTTTAGAAGAAGAATATGGCTATCACAGTTACCCTAGTATAGAAATGCTACTGTTTTATTTAAAAGAAAATATTAGTGAGTAAAAAATCGCTTCAACGACATGTGAAAACAGGGAGGAATTGTTTCCTTTTATGCCATTCTTGCATATGTTGTTATGAATAACGACCTTATGTAAAAGGAGCGATTAATATGAGTGATTCACCAAAAAAACCGGAGATTGTTCCAAATAAGTTGATGGACTTATTAGTAAACGACGTTTTTTCTAAACATGGCATAGATAAAGAGAAAATCAAAGGAAACCTATCTGAAGAGAAGAAACAAATGCTCAAAGAAATGGTTGAAGATTTGTCGAAACGAGTAGATGAGTTTGTACAACAAACAAATGCTTCCAACAAGAAAAAATGAATTATACCGTTCATAAACGCCATTAAATAGGCGTTTTTGTTGTTTTTTAAAATGGTTGCACTCAATGGTCAATTGGCCCAATCCTATTGATTGGTATGTTCATATATTAATACATACCATGAAAAAGGAGTGTTAGTTATGTCATCTAAAAAATATTATTCTTACGATGTAAAGAAAAAATCCAAATGCAGACATAAAAAAGATGATTCTAAGAAGCATTGTAAAGATGGCTGTAAAGTAGATCACTATGAAAGTGAATCTACAGAATATGATTACTATAATAGTCGTGAGAGCTTTGAAAGCAGTGAAAGCTTTGATGCAGAAGTAGTTCAAGAATTGGATCAACTTTCGTTAATTGACCAAGAATCAGATGAATTAATTTGGATTAAAGATTCTTGTGACATCAATGTCACTACTACAGATACTCAAGCAGCTATCGGTATTCAAGTGGCTATCCAAGTAGCTATTGCTATCGTGATCCGTATTGCTATCGGCGATACTTCTCAAAATGATGGTGTGCTTCAAGACTTATTACAGCTATCTGAGATAGAGCAAACAAATAAACAAAAAATTTATATTGAAAACTCTAAAGACGTAGAGATTACAACGACTGATACAGACGTAGCTCTTAACGTTCAAGTGTTGTTACAAGTACTAGTAGCTATTATTGTGCTTGTTGATGTTCTTTAATTAAAAATTAAAAGAGGTGAGAAAAATGGGTGGAAGAAAATGGAGAGCACTAGACCATTGTGAAAATAAACGATTCAGTGGTAGAGACGTATGGCAAGAAGCTGACCAAATCGCTGCTACTGAACAAAAATCTTTTGAAAAAATTATTGTTAAAGATTCAGAAGGTGTTAGAGTACAAACAACAGATACTCAAATTGCAGCAACTATTCAAGTAGCTTTACAAATTGCTATTGCAGTAGTAGTACGTATTACAATCGGCGATAATACTCAAGGAGACAGCATTGTTGAAGAGTTAAAACAATTTGCTGGTATTAAACAAAAAAATACTCAAAAGACAATTATTGAAAACTCTACAAACGTAAATGTTACAGCTACTGATACAGATATTGCTGTAAATCTTCAAGTATTATTACAAGTACTAATTGCTATCTTAGTTACACTAGATATTCTTTAATACGTACCAGATCTTCTGAGCGTAAAAACAAAGAAGGACAATGGTTTTAATCCTATATAGGGAAACAGAATAAAGATAAGGTTTTATTCTGTGAATGCATTTAGCTAAATTTATTCGTTCGTATTTTAGTAAATAAAAGAAAGTAAAAAAGCCTTCGCTTTTGTAAGAGCGAAAGCTTTTTTATTATATAAAATTAAGCAATATGTTAATCCGAATAAGCAACGCCATTAAAACTTTCTGGTCCAACCCTCACAGTTCCTAGGATGTTACAAGTGATAAAAGCAGTGTAAACTAAAAGGTTAGAAGTGGGTTTTGGTACATTAAAATCTGAAGCAGTAAATGTAAACAGCTGTGGTCCTAAAAGGTTAATATTTAATGCCTCCGATGAGGAATAGACAACAGGATCGTTAAAGGCAGTACCTCTTACAATAGTGATTGTAACAGTAGTTGCGACGGGGAGGAGTGGTAATTGGCAAGCTACAGTACCACTCAATTGAGTACGTATAACACCTGTAGCACTTGTAACGTTGAGGCCAATTTGACCGAATAGACCCGGATTGGAGAGAAGCGTAATAGGAATAGAAATAGAGTTAGCGATACTAGCATTTTGAGATGTTCTAGAATCTAATAATATTGTCATGGTATTTTTAACCTCCTTTCTATGTACTATTACTATATGAAACATTGTCATCTAGTGATTGGACAAACTAATTAATTTACAAGGTTAATTAAACTGTTTTCAATTAAATCAAGATACAATTAAGAATGCTTTTTTATAAAAAGCGTTTAGGTTTAAACCATACATATAGATCAATACACATAAACTGAAGGTATGAAAAACAATAAATAAGGTATCGTGAAGCTGCAGCATAGTTAGCGTTCTTAAGGATGGAGGAATATAAATGATGGATATTCAGATATTTTTAGTTGGTTATGTAAACTCAAGTTCGATAAAAAAGGCCGTGGACTCGTTACATTTTATCAATAACCGCATAAATAAAATTATGATCTTGGACATACCAGAGACTTTACTGCAATCAGGAATGATTTTTGAAGACACAAAGATACAATGTATAAACTTAATAAATAATGACCTAGGATTAACGTTAAATTATTACATTCAAGGATTGTCGTGTGAATATGTTATGTTTTTGTATAGTTATGATTAT
The DNA here is from genome assembly GCF_056836725.1 of Priestia sp. 3CA3. Taxonomy (NCBI): domain Bacteria; kingdom Bacillati; phylum Bacillota; class Bacilli; order Caryophanales; family Bacillaceae; genus Priestia; species Priestia sp. 3CA3. The sequence continues at coordinate 11,365 of NZ_JBXENJ010000021.1, read as the reverse complement.
TTGAATGATAATGTAATGAAGCACACATTAACTTTAAATGATAAAAAAGGTGCTATGACTTACGATTTTATAATTAATAATAAAGTTATAAAAAGACCTTTTCTCATAAAAACATCTTTTCTGAAACAAAACCCTTTCTTATCTAAGAGTTATCTTCCATTTAAAGAATCAGTTCTTCCATCTTGGCTTTCACAAATAAATGAACTATCTATCCTTCCTTCACCCAATAAATTAGTTAATCAGGTATCTATAGATAAGACCAGTAGTCACCTTCAAAAATTGAATTTTATCGAAAAGTATCAGCAAAAATTAGAAACACAGAACATACCTCCGTCAATTACGGTTATGATAGCTAATTACAATATGGGTAATTACGTAGGAATAGCTATTAACTCGTGCATTCTGCAAAGTAGTCTCCCAGAGCAAATACTAGTCGTTGATGATGGATCAAACGATCATTCCTTAGAAATTATAAAGAGCTTTGAAAATGCACCAGGTTTTAGGTTTTTTAGTAAAGATAATGGTGGAAAAGCAAGAGCTCTTAATGAGGCCCTAACATACGTTGAAACAGAATTTGTCATGGAGTTAGATGCCGACGACTGGCTAGACCCGGATGCACTTTACACTATAAGAAGATATTTAGAAAATTTAAAGGAAGACGTAGCTGTTCTTTACGGGAATTTAAGAGCATGGAAGCAGAATGGAGAAGAACATATAAGGTATAAAGGACTGAGGAAAGGACGGATGATTCTTAATAGAAGTGACCTTCTTTCTTATGTATTTCCCTTAGGACCTCGCATCTATCGTACCGCGACTTTAAAAGAAAACAAGGGATTTCCTCTAATTGATTTTGAAGGGGGACGAATGTATGAGGATGTAAGTGTATTAAATGATCTAATAAAAACACATCGCTTTTTATATGAAGATATGACAGTTTATAACGTAAGGGAACACCCGTTAAGTATTACAAAAAGAAATCACTCCAGTTGGAGTGATTTCTTAAAAAACCTTGACTAGTTTACGCAACCGGTGAAATTTTAATTGAAGTAATTGATGGAAAAGCGATAGTTAAAGGAAGAGTAGTTCCGCCATATCCATATCCCACAGTTTGAAGGATTGTAATAAGGCCATTCGTTACAGCAGTGATAATTCCTTCAACAAAGCCATCTGCTAATGCAATTTCGACTGGTGTACCAATACGCTTTGTTAATTCAGCTACTAAAGTACTTTCAAACATAGTATGACTCCTTCCTCAAAGTGATGATACTGTTTCAACTTTAGAAAGTGGGATATAGTTTAACGATCCGTCACTTTCAGCAACTGCCACGTAGTCTGATAAAACAGCAAGTAAAACACCTGTAATGGTTTCATTCGGTGTAGATATTTGAACTGTTTGATTAACACGATTTTTTAAGTCGTTTGTAATCGGGGCTGAACCAGATGAAATTGGTAGTCCTGCTAATATGGAGAGAAGATTTCTTAAAAGATCACTAGCAGAAGTAGTAGTAGTACTTACAAGACCCGTAGTAGTGTTTAAGATATCAGTTGTGGTTGTATTAACTGTGTTTAAAAGGCCAGTTGTAGTTGTGTTAACCGTATTTAAAAGATCTGTTACGACAGTAGTAGGATTAATAGTATTTAAGGCGTTAGTTACAGTAGTAGCAGGATTGACAGCATTTAAAAGGTCTGTGGCAGAAGTAGTAGTTGTGTTGACTGTTTGAGGTAATGAAAGCAGGTTTCTTAACAACGCTGCTCTTGCTTCACTTGATAGTGCCAATAGAATTCATCCTTTCTTAAAGCAAAATTTTTGCATTATTATCTATGTTTTATAATATGCTTATCCGATTTCATGGTGCTCGGCGCTTTACCTAATTTAGCTGAAAATCCGCATTTCTTATAGAAGGACTGTTAACTAAATTGTTATTCAAAGCTTTCTTTATATCTTAGCGCTAGTTGTTCCATTACGTATTTATGACGATTAATCACAATTTTATTTTCTTCTTTAATAAAAGAAGCATATTTTTTACTTCCCATACTTTCATGTATCCTTGATAGCAACAGAGGATGGGAAATGTATTGTAAGTCGAATACTTGAATGATTCGTAACCATAAGTCATAGTCATGAGTATACAGAAGCGTCTCATCGAATAGACCCACATGATTAAATACATCTTTGTGAATCATAATTGAGCAGCCGTTGATAATATTTCCTTTACTTATTCGAGTGATAAGGTCTAATTTACTTAACGTTTGGATACCTAAAGGTGGACTAATAATTCGTCCTCTGTAATTAATGGCGTAGTAATTTGTGTGACTGAAAAAGGCATTATGAGTTTTCATCGATTCTAATTGTATGGCAATTTTTTGAGGATCATAAATATCATCGGAACTAAGCCAACATATATAATCACCTGTTGCTTGCTGAATTCCTGTATTTAAAGCACTAGCTGTGCCACCATTTTCTTTTGAAACATAGGTGATTTTATCTAAGTAGGGAAGGATTTTATCCGTATGCTTAGTAGATCCATCATTTACTACGATAATTTCAATATTGGTGTATGTCTGTTTAGTTATACTATCTAGTGCATGATCGATATAAGAGCAATTAAAGAATGGTACAACAATAGAAACTTTTGACATATTCGCTTCTCCTTTCAAAAATTAACAATCTCTAATCTGTTTTCAGGGAAAATAATGGTTTCTAAATTTACATCACATTTATTAACATATGTAACACGGTTTACATATGAAATAGAAGTTTATTAATTCTATAAGTAAGGGTGGAGAGGCAAAATGAATATATTATTCGTGTTTTATGTTCCGAGTGGAGGAGTAGAAACGTTAAATCGTCAAAGGTGTAAAGCCCTTAAAAAGTACAACGTTAATGCTCATTGTCTTTATTATGAAAATAGAAAGAAAAATATGAACGACCATGGGACCCAAACGTTTGTAACGAATGACGACCATGAGATAAAAAAAATCCTTGATGAAGGAAATTATAGTCTTATTGTCATTGTCTCAGACTTTCAAGCTTTGCCTCGGTTTAGATCACTTGGATACCAAGGAAAAATGATTATTGAAATACAAGGATACGGACCGAAAAGTACAGCAAAATCCGCTCTTACAGATGCTATACCTCTTGTCAATAACTATGCTACGGGATTTCTTAATCCAAAGACTCCTCATATTGTTCAATTACTAGATGAACTCTATCCTTCACTTCCAAAGTTTAGCTTCAACAACTGTTTCGATACTAACCAGTTCTCTTATAAAGCTGTGCCCACTAGTCATCATCCTAACATTGCATGGATTGGGCGAATCGAAGATAACAAAAATTGGAGAGAGTTCTTAAAAATCGGTAGCGAATTAATCCATAATCACAATTCAAACATACGATTACATATGTTTGAAGACCCTACTCTAAGCGAAGCTAAGGAAAGAGCTCAATTTGAAAAATTAATTAAACAGTTAGATTTAGAAAAACATCTTTTTCTTCATGCAAACGTTCCGAATGATCAAATGGCCGTTTATTTTTCCATGATAGGGGAATCAGGCGGGTTTTTATGCTCTACTTCAAAGGTAGAAGGAGCTCCATACTCTCTTCTTGAAGCAATGAGTTGTAAGTGTCCAGTTTTAACCACTGACTCCGATGGCGTAAGAAGCTCCGTTATTCATAATAAAACAGGCAAATACTACACATTAGGTGACGTTACCGAAGCTGTTAAAGAGGCAAAGGAGTTAATGGCAGACTCTCAGTTAAGAGAACAAATACGTAAAAATGCTTTTGAGCACGTAAAGGTAAATTTTAACCCAGATTTATACTGTGTGAATTTTATTTCAATGATTCAATCACTCGGATTAAATCTTAGTAGGTAAATAAAATACCAGATCTGTTCTCGGATCTGGTGTTTTATTTTTCTTGGTTTTCTGTGCGAAGCTTTTCCGCTTGTTCGTAAAGCGACAGAAAATTATTAACCATTTTGCTAAGGTCCCATTTATTTTGAGCCCACTCTTTTGTACAAGAAGCTAGCTGTTTTCGAAGGAAATCATTTGCAAGCAAGTACTTTAATTGCTCATAAAGTTCATAAATGTTTCCTACAGAAGAGACTAGCCCGCTTCTTCCGACTTCAATCATTTCAGGTAGTCCAGCTGTATTGCTAATAAGAACAGGAAGGCCTGTAAGCTGAGCTTCCATAACAGAATAAGGCTGAGTATCGTGAATACTAGGATGAACAAAGATATCGGCTTCTCTAAGGAAATGGAGAACATTATTGGATGCACCTAAAAATCTAACTTTATCTTTTAAATCTAAGTTTATGCATTGTTTTTCTAATTCCCCTTTAATTTCGCCTTCCCCCAGTATCCAGCATTCCCAATCCTGTCTATCTTCTTTTAAGAGAGAAAGGGCATCTAGGAGGTGATGAATGCCTTTTAAATAGACAAGCCTTCCCATATAAAGAATAATTTTTTTACTCTGCTTGGGTCCGATAAGTGGCTTCTCCATGGCATCCCCAAGGAACTGTTGATTACTAATTCCATATGGAAAGGTAACAATTTTTTCTGAAGGAATAGAAAAATTATCTACGATATTACGAGACATCCATTCGGTTGGACTATGAATGAAATCACTTGCCTCATATCCTAACTTCTCAATTACCTGGTGATATTGATATTCAAATGTGGCCTCTATTTGTTTGTCTGTTTTATGAGGATGCATGGTTTTGAGTGTGAAAAAAATATCTTTTGACAGATTTCCAAGAGCACTAGTCACAAGTGGGGTATGAGAAGGTTTAACTCGATTTATAGCGTTTGCCGCTGTGACATCTAGCGCATGTATGAGGTCATATTGCTGAAGGTTATAATATGCTGCCGAAAGCTCTAAGCTATAACGAAATAACTCAGTGTTGTATATCCAACTCTTCACTGGGAGTGAAGGAAGCTCAGTAAGCAATTTTTCTTCAATATAGTAGGAAAAAACTTCAATATCTATTTCTGGCTTTTGTCCAATGATTCGATATTTATTTAAATCAGGCGTCTGACTAAGGACATGAACTGTATGACCTGACTCTTTCAGTGACTGTTGGAGTGAGGAGACAAATGTCCAAACGCCTCCAGTATAGGGTAGGGGGTAATAGGAAACTAATAAAATATTCATTTTATAATCATCCTTTAATTATTTTCTCTCTATTCAATAGGAAGAGGAGAAGAATAAGAATTTTCAGCGTCTAAAGCACTTCATTTAGTATGAACAAGAATTATATTTACAATCCCAGGATCAGGTATCTTATAATTGACAGGTAAATTAGGCTTTACTTCGTTTAAAAACTTAATTAAATTGTCATCAAATGACAAATGCTTACTATCCTTCATGTAAGTCCCTTCTTTTCTTAAGATTATTATAGATGATATATGCTTAATTTTTTATCATTTTGAAAGTTGCTATTTATTATAATATGTCCAAAGTTTGCAATTGGCACGGACGATTGAATGCTAATAGTAGATAAATATAATAACAAGTTTAGATAATTATTTTTTACAGAGTATTTTTATTAAAGTTCCCATACAGATTTGTATGTAACAAACTTTACACATTTCCATGTAAAGTTTTTAGGATGAAAGATAAACTTGCATCCTAATAATGCATTTCATTTATCAAATCAAAGTAACGAGTGGAATGCTTATAAAAGGAATAAATAGGGGGGGAAGAGTAATCATAGAAGAGTAAGCTCACCTAATCTTGCGAAGGGTGTGATTTTGACTTGCTGATATATTTTTGCAGCAGAGGGCGGTAATGAAACTCGATAGTTTTCATTTCTTCTCTCATCTCATTTTGGTATCTGCTGGTGCCCGAATGTTCATGAGAACGAAATTTTGTAAGTGCTTCATCATAATAATGGATTTCATAGCCATTAACAAGCATACGAAACCACATCTCATAATCCTGAGTATAGCGAAAATCCGGAGAAAAAATCCCAATTTCATCAAAGATTTTCTTTTTTATAAGAATGGTACAACCGTTGATAGCATTATACGTTAAGTAGGCGTTATACACTTCTTCTAAACTGGAGAAACGTTTACAGCACCAAGGTATTAAAACTTCATTATCTTTATTAATGTAGTCAAAGTTAGTAAAGCTGGCATCTATGTTCTTTTGCGTCATAAAGTTTAGCTGTTTAGAAATTTTTTCAGGAACAAAATAATCATCTGAGCTTAACCAAGCTATATACTCTCCTGTAGCAACGAATAAACCAGTATTTATTGCAGTAGCCGTTCCGCCGTTTTCTTTTCTTATATAAACAATTTTATCTTTAAATGACTCTATCTTCGCAGTGTGGGACGTTGAACCATCGTCTACCACAACTACTTCGATATTTTCATAAGTTTGGTTTAAGGCACTTTCGATCGCTTGATCGACAAAGGCACAGTTGTAAAAAGGAATAATTATTGATACTTTTGGACCCATTGTTTCCCCTCCGAAAAAAATTTTAATAGCATAAGTGAAACGTAGTCTAAATTACGACTTTTGCAGGTGAATAAAAGGTGGAGATGATCATTTTAAGTTTATTAATGAAAGCACACTCTTGATTAGAATATGCATAAACCTTCTTAAGTGACATGCTTTCTCAGAAACTTCATTTACATAAAACATCCGATTTTATAAGAGAATGGTTACTTTTACGCACTTGAATTTTGATTCTCCATAAAGGTAAAGGGGAAGGGATTCTAACGATAGAAAGGTTCTTTAACGATAAAATTCAATAATGTCTTGGATAGTAGATTCTAATGTTATAGTTGGTTGCCAACCCAATTCAGTTAGTGCTGTAGGGTTTAAAGTAACAAAATTATTTAACGGACTTGTATCATCTACTTTCACTTGAAACTTGATAGAAGTTATCTTTTTGAAGATATTTATAACATCTTGTAAAGAATGATTTTTTCCAGAGGAGACATTGTACGAACGTCCATTCTCTCCTTTTCTAAGTAGAAAATCATAGGCTCTAACGGCATCTCGTACGTCTAAGAAGTCAAAATGATTATTTAAGTTACTGACCCTCAGATATTGTTCTTCCCCTGCTTTCTCCATATCTATAATTTTTTTAGCGAAAATGGAACAAACTCCGTTAGAGAAACCAGGACCTATAAGATTTGATGGTTTAGCAACAACAACATTCATATTATATTGGTTTGACCAAAATTGAGAAATGAGGGCCTGAATGGTCTTACTCAGACCATATGGGTGGTTAAATGTAGTTGGAGCCGTTGGGTCAAACTGAAGAGCAGAACCTACAATGACAGCTTTGCAAGAAGGCATCTCTTTTCTAAGAGCATCAAGTAAGTATGCTGTAGCCATTGCGTTTACTTCTAGAGATTGAATGGGATTATCCCAGGATAATCCTACAGCGTTTTGACCTGCCAAATGAAGGAGGTAGTCCGGCTTGGTTATTGAAATTAACTCCTTTACTGACTCATTATTAGATAGATTGCATGTTCTGCATTTAATTTGCTTATTAGAAAATGAATTCATGTTTGTGATAGCTACGACGTCAAACTCTAATCTTGAAAAATAATCACATGCGTGAAGTCCAGTAAATCCACTAGCACCGGTAATTAGTAACGTAGGTTTCTTATCCACTAACGACACCCCACTCTGAATAATAATCTAATAAATAAAACTTATTATAGATGTATGCTTAAAAAGCTAAATATTTCATCTAATGCTCAACAAGACACGATCCTAAAACATAGGGTAAAAATACAGGCAGAGGTCTATAGCATTACCAAATTCCATGAATACCTATATAGAGAGACTTTTAGAACGTGAATGCTATGGGAAGAGGAGAGAACATAATGAAAATACTGCTTGCTACATTTTGGGAAGTTCCCCATGTAGGTGGAGTTTGGAATTATATGCAGCAATTAAAGCAAGAACTTGAAGGGTTAGGTCATGAAGTAGATTTACTTGGACATGGACTTGGAAATAAATCAGTTCATATTGTTAATAAAAATATAGAGGTAATTAAAGATGAACTATCATTAGTAGAAGAATTGGAACAACATGAGAAAAATACTCCTATTCTATATAAAGATCCAGTAGTGAAATTTTATGAAAAAGAACGTATTGGTTATACAAGAGGTGTTTCTCGGTTAAATATCAACCAATATGATTTAATTCACACACAAGACGTTGTAGCAACTGCGTGTATTCGTTCCTTAAAGAGTGTAAAAACGCCGGTGGTAGCAACTATACATGGTTGTGTTGCTCACGAGTTAAATCGCTACATCAAAGACATTCTGAAGGCTCCTACAGCTGATATAGCTACTAAATATTTTAATGAACTTGAACATACAGGTGCTATGGCTGCTGATTGTACTATAGTTGCAAATCGTTGGTTAAAGGAAATTTTAATTCAGGAATTTAGGGTTAATGAGCATCAACTTAAAGTGTTTCATTACGGATATGATATAGATTCTTTTTTAAAGCGAATGCAAACACCATCTAAGGTTCATCCACCAGTTGGTCAACAAGTAATTATTTATACAGGGAGATTAGCTGAAATTAAAGGTATTCATCATCTATTAGAGGCTCTCAGTGAACTCAAAAAAATTAAGAAAGGCTGGGTCTGCTGGATCGTTGGAGATGGAGATCAAAAAGCTGAGTTGAAGGCTCAGAGTAGAGCGCTCGGTTTAGGTAAGAGGGTTTTATTTTTAGGTAATAGAAACGATGTGCCTTCTTTACTCTCTCTTGCTAACATTTTTGTTTTGCCAAGTCTTATAGAGAATCAACCTTTATCAGTTATTGAAGCTCAGATTGCTAAAAAACCAGTAATAGTAAGTGACGCAGGGGGATTACCCGAAATGGTTCAGCATGGATCTACAGGCTTAATTTTCCCGGCAGGTGATGCCACATCGTTATGTGAAAATCTTTATAATTTGCTAACAGATTCAGCATATAGAAGCACTTTAGGAGCCAATGCACAAGAATGGGCTTTAAAACATTGGGATCAGAAAGATGCAGTTCAAAAAGTTCTAGATGTTTATAAAGAGGTGCTTTCACATAAGAGTGAGATGTAAATATATCGAAAAGGAAGCTAAATGTATTTTTTGGAAACTATTGGGTAGGTAGCTTATACAGGAGCCCTATAGGTGACATATACTATTAAAACTTTAAAGAGGAGAGAATAGTATATGAAGGCTGTAGTAACTGGTGGGGCGGGATTTATTGGTTCCCATCTTGTAGAAGAGCTCATTAGACAAGGCTTTAATGTCCACATAATTGATAACTTAATTTCTGGAAAGTATGATAATATACACCCTCTTGCTACTTTTCATATAGAAGATATATGTAGTGATAAAGCTAAACAAATCATTCTAGATGAAAAGCCTGACGTAGTCTTTCACTTAGCTGCTCAGGCAGATGTTTCACGATCTATCCAATCGCCTCAATATGACGCAGATGTGAACATAAAAGGAACTATAAATTTGCTGGAAGCCTGTAGAGATGCTTCGGTAGGTAAGTTTATATTTGCCTCTACTTCAGCTGTGTATGGAAATCTACAAAAGGAATTAATTACTGAACAAGATGCAACTGTGCCAGCTTCTTATTACGGTCTTTCGAAACTAGCTGCTGAATCGTATATACGTCTATTCCATTATTTGTATAATTTGCCGTATACAATTCTTCGATACGGAAATGTATATGGGCCACGGCAAACGCCAAAAGGAGAAGGCGGAGTAGTAGCAGTGTTTTTAGAAAGGTTGAGCAAAGGGCTTTCCTTTAATATTCATGGTGATGGGGAACAGACACGTGATTTTATATATGTAAAAGATATTGTTCAAGCTAATATTGCAGCAATTAAAAAGGGGAACCAAGAGGTTGTTCACGCCAGCACTACAAAGAAAACTTCAGTGAACGATTTATTAAAAAATCTTGAGTATATTCATGGTTCTAATATTGATGCTGTTTATACGGAAGGAAGACCTGGGGATATCAAACATAGTTGTCTTGACAGTGAGAAAGCACAGAAGCTATTAGAATGGTCTTCAAGAGTATCTGTTTTAGATGGGTTAAAGGAAACATATACTTTCTCTAGAAAAAAAGCTTAGTATTTAAGCTTTTCTACACTTCTTAAATAGTTGTATAGTTGTCTATTTTATTAACTATATGCTCATTAGCCCTAACATTTTAGGATAGGCCTGCATTTAATATTGTATAGTCTTGTACAATAAGATCCTTTAAGGAGCAACCCATATGAAACTAGAAGATCTAAAAGGGGCATATAGCGCCATTTTTAGTTTAGGCGATTTATGTTTGACATCTCTTCAACTGAGAGACAATAACTTAAGAAACTTTGCGGGAATTTTGGATTGGGTATCTTCACCGGATCTGAAAAAGGTAAACATGCTTTTGAAAAATCAGTTTGCTGACTTTTTAAACCCGGATAATTTAAGGATAATCCAGTATGTATCTGAGTGGGATTTATTAGTGTGGGATGAAATTTATAATATAGGGTTTAACCACGATTTTAAGACTGATAAAAATACACTTTCTCACTTAGGAGGATACGGGGAGGTTAAAGAGAAGTACGATAGAAGAATTCAACGGTTTTTAGAGAATTTATCTACCGGTCAGCGTATTCTGTTTATTAGAACGGAAGCTAATCGTGAAGAAGCTGCAGAGCTTGAGAGCATTTTATCTACTATGATTGAAAGTGACTTTAGCATTCTGATTATTAATCATACAGATGTGAATGATTTAGTTGAAAAAGAGTGGTCGCTAAATAAAGTTTGTGCTATTGAATTACCCAATCAAGATAAATGGAACGCAAATAATCATTATTGGAAAAGGATACTTGATGGTGTTTCCCTTTTATAAGTACGTTAGGTCTCCCTTTAATGTATTTATAAAAGGTTATGTTTTTTAAATGATATCCTTAGGAGATTTGAATGGGAAGAAAACCTCCATCACACTTACTTGGTGTATGTACTCACTTGCCTCTTGAAGCTTGTTTAATATTTTCTATACATATCGCCTCTATACAATACTAATGGACAAGTTGTATTAATTGAAATGGATACAGTGCAAAAAACTTTTCCTTGCGAAGGTTAAGGTGCTTTTCGAGGTGCCTATATAAAAGTCAATGTTAAAAAAATTAATTTGTTAACCGTATAAGGGGGGAAAGGATATGGATAATAAACAAATAGAGTTGAAACAAGGATACGATATAACTGGAAAGCAACGTTATCGAATTATAACAGGAGCATTTATTGATAAAATTATAGCAGAACAAGTTGCAAAGGAAATAAAAGAACGCTACGGTCTTACTGTATACGTGATACCTGAGCACGTTGAAAAAGCTGAGTCTAA
>NZ_JBXENJ010000020.1:0-39716 GCF_056836725.1 Priestia sp. 3CA3 | reverse complement strand
GTCGCTTTGTTCAGTTTTCAAAGTTCAATATATTTGGAGCGGGTGATGAGAATCGAACTCACGACATCAGCTTGGAAGGCTGAGGTTTTACCACTAAACTACACCCGCAATATGGCGCGCCCGAGAGGAGTCGAACCCCTAACCTTTTGATCCGTAGTCAAACGCTCTATCCAATTGAGCTACGGGCGCTTCTTATGATGTTTACCGCCGTTGTTTTGGCGACTTTATTATAATATCATTTCTATTTTCTTATGTCAACACTTTTTTAAAAAGTTTTTTTGGTGCGGCCGAGAGGACTTGAACCTCCACGGGGTCGCCCCCACTAGGCCCTCAACCTAGCGCGTCTGCCATTCCGCCACGACCGCTAAATACATAAAATGAATAAGATGCGGGTGAAGGGACTTGAACCCCCACGTCGTAAAGACACTAGATCCTAAGTCTAGCGCGTCTGCCAATTCCGCCACACCCGCAAGAAATGAAAATGAGCCATGAAGGACTCGAACCTTCGACCCTCTGATTAAAAGTCAGATGCTCTACCAACTGAGCTAATGGCTCTTTATGGCTGGGCTAGCTGGATTCGAACCAACGCATGACGGAATCAAAATCCGTTGCCTTACCGCTTGGCGATAGCCCAATAATTTAAAATGGCGGTCCCGACGGGAATCGAACCCGCGATCTCCTGCGTGACAGGCAGGCATGTTAACCGCTACACCACGGGACCATCCAAAATTATGTATAAAACAGTCAAATGGTGGAGGATGACGGGATCGAACCGCCGACCCCCTGCTTGTAAGGCAGGTGCTCTCCCAGCTGAGCTAATCCTCCACAGAATATGTAAATAAAAATCAATGGTGACCCGTACGGGATTCGAACCCGTGTTACCGCCGTGAAAGGGCGGTGTCTTAACCGCTTGACCAACGGGCCATTATAAAATGGCGGAGAAGGAGGGATTTGAACCCTCGCGCCGCTTACACGACCTACACCCTTAGCAGGGGCGCCTCTTCAGCCACTTGAGTACTTCTCCATATGGCTCCACAGGTAGGACTCGAACCTACGACCGATCGGTTAACAGCCGATAGCTCTACCACTGAGCTACTGTGGAATAATATTTATCAGACTTCTTACATTGTAATCGACATTATATGTAATGTCAATAAGTTTTTGTAATTTCTTTGCCGTTTATTTGAGACGGCTTTATTAATTTACCATAATGAATCTATTTTAGTCAAGCATCTTCTACATTTTTTTTAATTTACCTTTACACTTCCCACAAACATATTTAACTGTGTTCACTTTTCTTTTTCGAACATATTTTTGACCACACTGCATACATACATATATGTGCTCTTTTTTCTTTCCATCACTTTCTTTTTTCAATGCCTGACAAAATCGAGGTGCGTCTACTTCTTTCATTAACCTTTTAAAGTCTTGATCTCCATGCTTATACCCTTTCCCCTCAATATGCAAATGATAGTGACAGAGCTCATGTTTAATAATTTCTACTATTTCTTGTGTGCCATATTGTTCAAAGTATTTGTAGTTTACTTCTATATTAGATGTACGTAACAAATACCTTCCGCCTGTCGTACGTAACCGAGAATTAAAAGTGGCTTCATGACGAAATGGTTTGTGAAACAGCTTCAATGAAATTTCTTCTACAAGTATTTGTAAATCCTTATCATTCATCTTATATACTCCTCTACTGTATGAAATCACCTGACTAGCTCTTTGGGCATACACTTCATTACATACTCACTATTCACCTTATCATAAATGAAAAGGAGTGATTGTCCTTATGCCAATGTGGCTACAAAAACAAATGAGGCGCGCTTATTCTGAAAAAGACCGTGCACAAATAAAATTGCTCAACCAATGTTGGTTTTTTTATCAAAAAAATAATTCCGCTTCTTAAATCACTTCTTTTTACAAATAAAATTGCCTTTTCAGAAAATCTGAAAAGGCAATTTTATTATTGATGGGGCGGAATCATCGTCAGTGCAACTCTTCCTTTTTTCATATCTACGTCTTCTACCCACACATTCACCAAATCTCCTACTGAAACGACATCGAGGGGATGCTTAACGTACCGATTCGTTAATTTAGAAATATGGACTAGACCGTCTTGCTTAACTCCTATATCGATGAACGCTCCGAAGTCTACGACGTTTCGCACCGTTCCTTCAAGCTGAATACCTTTTGCTAGATCCTCTAGCTTCAAAATATCCTGACGGAGCAAAGGTTTTGGCAGTTCATCACGAGGATCTCTTTCCGGTCTTACGAGCGCTTCTATAATGTCTTTTAAAGTAAGCTCCCCTATACTTAGTTCTTCTGATATTTCGGGTAAAGAAATATGTTTTAATGCTTCTTTTACTTTCTCCGTTCCAAGTTCAGTCTCTTTCACTTCCGCTTTCTTTAAAAGCTTTTTAACGTCTCCATATGTTTCAGGATGGATACCCGTTCTGTCTAAAGGTTCTTCACCTTCTATAATACGTAAAAACCCAATACACTGCTCATATGTTTTAGCCCCTAGACGCGGAATTTTCTTCAACTGTTTTCGGTTAGAGAATTTTCCGTTTTCATCCCGATATTTTACAATGTTTTGAGCAACTGTCTTATTTAGACCAGCAACGTATTGTAGAAGCGAAGCAGAAGCCGTGTTTGCATTCACTCCTACTTGGTTTACTACTGTCTCTACAATAAAAGTCAGTGAATCATTTAATTGCTTTTGAGACACATCATGCTGATATTGCCCTACTCCTACCGACTTAGGATCGATTTTCACAAGCTCAGCCAGCGGATCTTGCAGCCTTCTGGCAATCGATACAGCGCTTCGCTCTTCTACTTGAAAATCAGGGAATTCTTCTCTAGCAACATCAGAAGCCGAATATACGCTTGCTCCCGCTTCATTCACAATCAAATAATAAACTGGGTTTTCAATTTCTTTAAGAACATCCGCTACAAATTGCTCCGTTTCGCGAGATGCCGTTCCATTTCCAATTGCCACTACTTCAATAGGGTATTCAGCGAACATTTTCTTTAATTTATTTTGTGCTTCAGCTGCTTTTCTCACAGGAGGATGTGGATAAATAACATCAATTTTTAATACCTTGCCTGTTTCATCTACTACAGCTAATTTGCAGCCTGTTCGAAAAGCTGGATCTACTCCTAATACCACTTTCCCTTTCAATGGAGGTTGGAGAAGAAGTTTTCGTAAGTTTTCAGAAAAGATGTGAATGGCTCTTTCTTCCGCTTTTTCTGATAGGTCTTTACGAATTTCGCGTTCAATAGATGGTTCTATTAAGCGTTTATAAGCATCTTCTATAGCTGAGATGATATAACCTTCAACTGAAGAATCCCTTTTCTTGATTACTTCTTTATGTAAATATGAAAGAATACGATCTGTAGGCGCATCAATACTCACTTTTAAAATACCGTCTTTTTCTCCTCTATTCATAGCTAAAATACGATGAGGAACGATTCGCTTTACCGCTTCTGTATATTCATAGTACATTTCATAGATATTTTTTTCATCTTTTTCCGGATCTTTGACTGAAGTAACAATTATGCCATCTTTTACAGTGGTCGTACGAATCCACTGACGGTAAGATGCTTCGTCAGAAATTTGTTCCGCTACAATGTCTAGGGCTCCCTGAATAGCTTCGTCAGAAGATTGAACTCCTGCTTCTTCATTTATGTATGTTTGCGCTTCAATGTTTACGTCAGAATTCGGGAAACTTAGTAGCCACTGTGCTAATGGTTCAAGACCTTTTTCTTTTGCTACAGTTGCTTTTGTACGTCGTTTTTGCTTAAAAGGGCGGTATAAATCTTCTACTTGCTGCAATTTCTTCGCTTGATGAATTTGAGCAGCCAGTTCCTCAGTTAATTTCCCTTGCTCTTCAATTAATCGGTGAACTTCCTCTTTACGCTCCTCTAAATTCATTAAGTAGTTCCAGGAATCTAAAATATTCCGGATTTGGACTTCATCCAAAGCACCAGTTTGTTCTTTTCTATATCGAGCAATAAAGGGAACTGTATTACCATCTTCTACTAAAGCAATTACGTTTTGTACTTGCTTGTGTGAAATCTCTACCTCTTTACTTACACGTTGAACAATTTGATTATCTAATTTCGTTGCAACAGACACAGCTTATCCTCCTACCTAAATGAAACTTTGTCTCTATTGTAACAAAACTCACATGCAATAACACATGTGAGCTAAAAAGAAAGGCTATGCAGTTGGAAGATGACCAGCGATATACGTAATATCGTCATTATGAGATCGAATTGCTGCCTGTAGGCGTGTCGACAATTGATCGACATTCATCGAGTTAGCAAAAACAGATTTAATCTCTTTTAATTCTAAGCCATCTGTATGAATCAAAAATTTAGAACCGGAGTCATATGGGAAGGTTTGTGTGCGGAACTTTTGAATTTTCCCTGATAAAAAACCTTGAATTGGCAGAGGGTACGTTAATTTCCCCTCCGGAGAATACAGATAAAAGCGGATATTACCTACATTTGTGTAATGAAATTCGTTATGTTTTTTATCAATTTTCAAAATAGCTACTGCTGCGCCTCTTGTATGTCGAGTAGCCTTGTTGCACTTAGAAATGATCTCATCTACATCTAGATGATGATGAGCTTTCGCTACATCCGTAACAGCTACAGAAGCGGCTCTGGCTTGTTCACCGCTTCCTAATCCATCTGCCACTGCACATAGAAAATAATCATCCGTTTCTTTGACATAGTAACTATCTCCACAACACACGTTCCCTTGCTTTGGCTCTTGATATATATGAGTTTGAATCGACTTTGTATTCGGGTCTACTGTCATCACGACATATACTCCGAATCGTTAGAATCTGAGCGAGCTGCAGTCCTTAGCTTATCAAGAGCTCTTCTTTGCAGTCGAGATACATGCATTTGAGAAATCCCTAATTTCTCACCGGCATCTTTTTGACTCAGATTTTCAATAAATGTATAGCGAATTACTTCTTTTTCTCTATCGCTTAATACATGAAGAATCTTTTCTAACACTAAGCGCTGATCAGTTTTCTCATAACCCGACTCTTGTTCACCTACTAAATCAAGGATTGTAACAGTACTTCCATCAGAGTCTGCTTCAATAGAATGATCAACAGACAACGCTTGATAACTTTGCCCCATCTCCATCGTTTCTAAAATTTCTTCCTCTGTCACTCCGATATGATCAGCAATTTCTTTTACTTGAGGAGATCGCTGTAAACGGGTTGTTAGCTCTTCGACAGCTGCTTTAATTTTAGGACCTAATTCTTTGATGCGGCGCGGTACGTGAACACTCCACGTTTTATCGCGTAAAAATCGCTTAATCTCTCCAATGATTGTAGGAACAGCAAACGATTCAAAACTTCTTCCAAATGAAGCATCATACCTTCTAATAGCTCCTAACAGTCCTAGCATCCCTACCTGCACAATATCTTCATGTAAGCTTCTGCCTTTTGAATAACGACGTGCAATAGATTCAACAAGGTTCTTGTAATGTACTACTAGATCACTTTGTGCTTCTTCATCCTGCGTTTTTTGAAAGCGCTCAATTCGTTCCTGAACCTGTTCTTTAGTTAATTTCATAGGTTGAGACTGTGTTTTCATCACTCTCCACCTGCTCTCTTTGCACATACTTAGTCATCATTAGCGTTACACCTTTTGAATTGACCATTTTCACTTCGTCCATTAGTGTTTCAATTAAATATAAACCAAGTCCACCTTCAGGAAGAAATTCAACTTCTTTTGATGTTTCATAAGGTCCTATATGTTCCTTAAGCTCTTCAAAATTAAAGCTTTCGCCTTTATCGACCACCATGATTTCTAAACGGTCATCAAATAAACCAAAACCTACTCTCACTTCACCATTTTCTTCACTCTTGTAAGCATGCTGTACGGCATTTGTACATGCCTCACTCACAGCAATTTTCATATCTTCAATTTCATCATAAGAAAAACCCATCCGGTTCGCTACACCAGACAGCGTCAGTCGAATAATCGCTACATAGTCTGGCTTAGCAGGAATCTTCATCTCAACAAAGTCATAAGGCTGTTTCATTTTACGCCACCTTCTACTTGTGAATTCACGTTTAAAATGTCTGTGAGGCCCGTAATATCAAATAAGCGCTTGATGCGCTCTGATACACCAACAAATTTCAAAGAGCCGTTATTTTTCTTATTGGCTTTTAACAATGCAATAAATACACCTAGTCCTGTACTATCCATGTATGATACATCGGTTAAATCGACTATAATTTCCGGTTCAGTATGTTCAGTAATTTCCATGAACTTTTCTTTTAGCTTAGGTGCTGTATATGCGTCAATCTCTCCAGCCAGCTTAATACGATATGCTTGACCGTCCTTTTGTATATCTATTTTTAAATTCATCGTATTAGTAGACCCCCTCTAATTTTGTGCTATCTTTTCTGTACCCTTATTTAGAATACTTAAACTAAACTCTTCAAAATAATCAATGTAAAGTCATCTCTCAATTGAAAATGCTGTAATTTTTCCAGCTCTTTATATACAGATTCTACAATTTCTTGAGGAGACAAATGCATGTATTTTCGAATTAATTTTATGATGTCCAATCTTTCAATAAATCCTTCTTCAGTTCTGCATTCTGTTACGCCATCTGTTAACAGAACAATCATATCGCCTTTTGAAAGCTGCTGCTCGTACTGAAGATATTTCACATGGCGATCGACTCCTAGCACGAGTCCTTTTGCTTCCAAATCTTCAAATGAATCAGCTTTGGCATCATAATAAAAGCCTGGCTCATGCCCTGCAGATGCATAATCAAATAAGTTTGTCTCGGGATTATAACTTCCGTAGAACATCGTAATAAACATACTTGGATCTACGTTTCTCTCTACAATATTATTCAAGTTCTCCAATACGTAACTTGGATTTTTTCTTGAGTCCGGTAAGCTGTCCATTGCATACTTGATCATAGACATACACATTGCAGCTGGAATTCCTTTTCCGATCACATCGGCAATGGCAATACTTAACCCACCGTGCTCTTCTTCTACAAAGTGAAAATAATCTCCGTTCATCTGTTTAGCAGGTACGCTAATGGCGCCAATTTCTAAAGTTGAACTAGCCGGAACCTTTGTCCCTAACAGCGTCTGCTGGACGTTAGCGGCAACTTCGATTTCAGAACGAAGTTCCCGCTGCTTATTTTTTAATGTTTGATGCTCACGAAGAGCAAGACCGTAGCTAATCATTACCTCAAGTAAAAAGTCCAGAGAATGCAGCACTTTTTCTGGAATATCAGAATAAATTTCTTCAATCACTTCTTTATGAATGCTCACAATATCTTCTGGCGATATTTCATTCTCTAAAGATTTTCTACTTAGTTTTTGTCCTTGATACAAAATTTGTTCATTTTGTGTTTGGATATAGTTCCCCAAAATATCTTTGTATAAATCTCTCATCTCTTTATCAAAAGACATTATCTATTTCCTCCTACCGGAGCCACTTAACTGCTTTAATCTCAGTACCTTCTCCGACATTTGTTTCGATGTCAAACTCATCCATCAATCGTTTTACCCCAGGAAGCCCAGCTCCTAGTCCACCCGATGTTGAGTATCCATCTTCCATTACTTTGCGAACGTCGGGGATACCTGGCCCTTCATCTGTTGCTACGACAAGAAGACCGTTTTTTCCTCCACGATTTAATTTCTCAATATAGATTTGACCCTTACCCGCATATAGGTAAATATTACGAGCTAATTCAGAAATGGCGGTTGTAATACGAGCTTGGTCAACTGTTCCAAACCCTAGCTCTTTCGACACATTTCTACCTAATTGGCGTGCCGCTACGATGTCCCATTCTGTTACGATTTTTACGCTGGATTGGAATTCCATATACTAATCCCCCAATTCCGATTGGAGTTTCTCAAGACCTTTTTCTAAATCGAGTGCAGTAAGAACATCGTTTAGGCCAATCCCTAACTCAACAAGTGTAATAGCTACTGCAGGCTGGATACCTGTTAATACTACTCTGGCCCCCATCAAATTAGACATGCTAACCACGTCACCTAACACTTTTGCGATGAATGAATCGATCATATCAATTGAAGTTAAATCGATTACCACTCCTTTTGCTCCAGTTTGATGAATTTTACTTAGCAAATCTTCTTGGAATTGAATAGCCGTTTGATCATCCAGCTCCCATTGAATGGATACCAATAAGTAGTCGTACAATTTCAAAATGGGTATTCTCACGTTTATTCCTCCGATTCTATATCAACTATTTTCCGCTCAGTCATTTCTAACGCAAACTCTACACCTTTTTTTAATGAGTTTTTCGTAATAATTTCATTTAAGTTAATACCTAAGTTCACAATAGTCTGAGCAATTTCCGGACGAATTCCTACTAACAAACACTTGGCTCCAACCAAACGTACGGCTTCAGCAGCTTGAATGATATGATGGGCAACCATCGTATCCACTACTGGTACTCCGGTAATATCTATTAATACGACCTCTGATCGGTGCTTTACGACACCTTGCAGTAAGTTTTCCATAATTTTCTTTGCACGATCGGTGTCAATTGTTCCCACAAGCGGCATTACCGTAATTTTATCAAATACCGGTATTAATGGAGCAGACAATTCTTGAAGTGCAACTTTTTGCAACATAACTGTATTTTCCCACGAGTTGGAGTATTGTTCTACTATTTTGTTATAAATAGGGCTTAACCACTTGTCAAACCGATAGAATAATTCAGAATGAGTTTGATCAGCCTTTACATGTTCACTGTTTACATACCCTTCAACCACTACATGACCCAAGTTACGTACACCCTGTGTCAAATAAGCAAGAGGCCATCCTAAACTCACAACTCGTCCTACTACTTCCTCTAGTTCCTCTGCAAAATTTTCCTGATCACGGAATGCTTTTGCCAAAAGTAAATTTACAAAATCAGAGCTTACATTTACGTACACTTGCTCGGATACAATGTTTTTAATCCGCTCTGTTTCCACATCATTCATTAACACTAGCCATCGATCAAAAATTTCTGATTTATGATTTTGTATATAATTGAATAAATCTTGATTCATGAGGTCCTCCTTGTGAGTCAATACACTCATTTATATCTATATATATATTATCATTTTTAAAACGTTTCTTATTACAATATACGTTTACTGATTATTCCTAGTCAAATTAAAAAAGTTGCTCATAAAGGAGCAACTTAGCATAAATGGAAGTATAATTCTAAAAGTCGATAAGTCCTACACTGATTTGCAAGGCTTCATCCACTCTGTCCATCATTTCATCATCTAAATGGGTAATCTTGTCTGTTAGCCTCTGTTTATCAATAGTACGAATTTGTTCTAGTAAAATAACTGAATCTCGCTCAAATCCATAGCGCTTTGCATCAATTTCAACATGCGTAGGTAACTTTGCCTTTTGAATTTGAGCAGTGATCGCAGCTACAATAACAGTTGGGCTAAAACGATTGCCTATATCATTTTGAATGACAAGTACAGGGCGAACGCCTCCTTGTTCTGAGCCAACAACAGGAGATAGGTCAGCAAAATAAACGTCGCCACGTTTGACTACCAAGTCATTACCCCCCGCTTACTAAACGATCCACAGTATGATCAGCTTCATACTCTGCTAGAAAAGCCTCGGAAGCAATATTTAAGTTTATCTTTGCCATCTCCATATATCCACGTCTCATTGATTCGCGAATATGGCGTTTTTTTCGCTCACGAAGGTACAATTTTGTTGCTTGGTGAATAAAATCACTTCGGTTGCCATTTTCTTGTTTAACCATAAGATCGAGCTCCGATACTAAATTTTTCGGTAATCTTACTAGGATTTCTGTAGTTGCGCTCGCTTCAGACACAAACATACACCTCCAACATCAATACACACACCAATAGTCTCATCTTTCCTTATCATAACATTGATTAGCTTTAATGGAAAGTTAATTCTGTCAATTTCTACACTATTATCGTCAATTGATACCCTCTTTTATGCATGGAAGTTATTATTTTATTGTCTTTTGTTCGCAGGCTTTTTATGTTGACTCAGGAAGATGTATATTCAGCGCAAGATATAATTATTAACATGAATGTGCTGAGAATCTCTTGTATAAACCCTCGGAACCCTTGCTGCAATCATGCAAGGGATTTCATAATTAATTGTTTCAAGATGCTTTGCTACTTCATCAATTGTAATTTCAGCACCTTGTTGTTTTCCAATAAATGTTACTTTTGTACCCATTTTATACATTTTAGGCAATTTAATCATCAATTGATCCATGCATATCCTACCAACAATTGGCACTTTAACTCCATCTACTAACACTTCAAAATTACTTAATTTACGAATCCAGCCGTCTGCGTATCCTACTGGAATAGTAGCAATCCATTCATCTTCTTTAGCTTCATAAGTAGCTCCGTAACTGATATGACTCCCTTTTTTGACTTTTTTAACATGCACAATACGGCTGTGCAGCGAAAAAGCTTGTTTTAACGGAATTGGCAAGACTTCTTTTAATTCCTCTGAAGGACTCAAGCCATACATAGAGATACCTAAGCGTACGCCATTAAAGATATCGCTCGGACGACGAAGCAAAGCTGCGCTATTTGCACAGTGAATCATCGGAGGTGTAAAATTATGTTCTTTCACAATTCGAACCATTTCTTCAAAGAATGTGTATTGTTCTTCAAAATAAGACGAATTTAGCTCGTCTGCTGTTGCAAAGTGTGTAAACACTCCATCCAGCGCGAATCCTGAATGAGAAGTGATGATATTCATCGTTTCGTGTAATTCTTCTTTTGTTCTAATTCCTAAGCGACCCATGCCTGTATCTATTTTTAAATGCATATGCAACTGACTGTTTGCACCTAGAATGGACGCCGCTTCTTCAATCCAAGCTTTGCTATAAGCAGTGACCGTTACATCCCACTTCAATGCAGTTTGAATGTGTAAGGGAGGCACGGCTCCTAATACTAAAATGGATTCCTTTATTCCTTTTTTTCGAAGAGCAATAGCTTCATCCAGAAAAGCTACAGCTAGCATATCAGCGCCAGCTTGAAGCGCAATCTCTGCTACTTCTTTATCTCCATGCCCGTACGCATTCGCTTTTACTACGGCCATTAACGTTTTATGCCCCGGTATCAGTTCTCTTACATGATTCACATTTTGAAAAATGGCTTCTACATCAATTTCTGCCCATGTTTCTCTATAAAATGCATCCATTACTACGACACTTCCTTTTTTCAGAACCATTCTAAACGGACTTTCCTCTGTTAGTATAATACATCTATAGCCAAACTTCATCTCGATCTTTATTCAAATTAAGCAAGAACAAGCCTACATATATGCAGGCTTGTAAGCTTCTCTTATTTTCCCATCTGACTTTGCACAGATCTAGCAACTGTACTCAATTCATCTGGTGTCAGCTGATCAGAAGCCAGCATAAAGTCTACTCCATTATACGTCCAAGATAGACTTTTATCCGTTAAAGCTCCCACAGTAAAACCTAAATCAAATGGCTCTCCGGCAGTAACTGTAGATGTTGCTGTTTTAGCTACTTGCGCTTTTTCTTGTACAAGCGTAAACGGCTTTTCTCCTTTGTACATTAAAACGACTCTCTCACCATTTTCCGTCTCGATTTTCTTTTCCTTGGACAGCTTTGTACCTTTTGGAACGTCCTTAGGATAAAGAACGCTAAATGATTTGTGCTGAGCTAATGTCGGAATGTCAATCTTTGCACTTGTCATGTTTCTTTTTGTATCAAAAGCCCCTTTATCAAACTTAGAATCGAATTTCACCTTAGAGAAATCAACTTTTATTAACACTTTATTATCCGTATCCATAATTTTAACCGACACAGGCGCTAAGTCACTTTTGTTCAGCGTAATTTCTTGTTTAGGAAGCATTGTGCTATTTTGATAGTTCGTTTTTGTTTCAAAAATATAATGTTTATCCGTTGATTTAAAACTTGCCTTTTCATCCTTCACAATATCTTGGACAAGGGATTCATACAAATAAGCTTGACTGCTATTTTGCGGCCAGTCACTTTGAAAACGAAAGCTTTTATTTAAGGCAGGCGTTAAAACAAAAACCCCTTCATCATTACGCAAAATCATTTGGCTTTGATCTTTCTTTGTATTTTTCAAATTCACTCGATAGTACATAGGCTTACTATGCCAAATCTCTACATCGTATACTTGAGCATCTTTCCCTGTATTCAATGTCATCTTAGCATCTGATTTATACCCCGCCATTTCTTGTACCTTGGCATCCAATGCATCTGTTACATCCTGCTGACTTTTTTCACCGCATGCTGATAAGGCTAAGAGAAAAAAGGCGCAAACAAATAAGCCAATCCATTTTTTATGCATTTCCCCAACTCCTTTATTTCGTATATTCACAGCTAAACGGAGAAGCAAGAACATATCTTGTCTCCCCTATCCACACTATGAATATATGAACAAGAAATAGTGAATATGCAGACTAGCTTGACAAGCGTTCAATAATTACTTGAGCAATCGCATAGTGTGCACTGTGGGAAATAGATACGTGTACAGACGCTTCCAGTGGTTGTTTTGTAACAATGTGGGGTTTCCCTCTTTCATCATTCACGATTTCGATATCTTGGAAGCTGAAATCTTTTCCTATTCCTGTTCCAAGAGCTTTCGAATATGCTTCCTTCACAGCAAATCTTCCTGCTAAAAATTCGACCTTACGTCGGCTTGATAGCTTTTCATAGCGTTCTCTTTCATTTTTTGTTAAAATCCGAGTAATAAAAGCGCTTTGACGCTGCACCATTTTTTCAATCCGCTCTAACTCTGTAATATCAATTCCAGTTCCTATAATCATTTTCATTTAATCCTCTCTTACAGAATAGTATATAAAAATGCCTTTATAAAAAGGAGTGACAAATATGTTCGTACGCACAGAAAATGCAGCTGAATTTAAACGTTTTTATCCTGTTACCTTCACGCTTATCTGCATCCACATTGCGCTATGGTTACTTGCCGCTCTTCCCTCACACCTTGCAGAATCTTTTATACATCAGCTTATTGGTGTGAATAGTTTAATTTCCCAAGGAGACTACTGGCGACTTTTTACACCTATCTTTTTACATCTAAGCTTTTCACATCTTCTTTTTAACTCATTTTCATTGTTCTTGTTAGGACCAGGCGCTGAGCGTATTCTTTCTTCTTATAAGTTTCTTCTATTCTACCTTACGTGTGGATTGCTTGGAAATATCGTTACATTTCTAATCCAATCTTCTTTTTACAGCCATGTGGGTGCATCCGGTGCCATTTTCGGACTGCTCGGATTTTACCTCTATCTTGTCATAAAACAAAAGCATATGCTTTCTAAAAGCAACCAGCAAATCATTGTCGTCTTTTTAATTATTGGATTACTTTCAGGTCTGCTAACGCCAGGAACCAACAATACAGCTCATTTCGCTGGAGGTATTGCTGGATTTCTTCTCGCTTTTCTTACGTTCAAACCGAAAAACAAGCCACAGATATGAGGCCTGCTTTAGGATTTAATATAAAAAGTGGATGAGTTAATAAATTCCACATCTTCATAAGTCTTCAAATCTCTTACTAACTGAAAGAGCGCTTCATCTTTTTTCTTAGCTTCAATCATGCAATCAATTTGCGGTATCGTTCCATTTACTTCTTTTAAAAAGCTGTAAAACCCATTAACATCGATATAATCTGCATGGGCTCTAAATTCTTTATCACTTTTAGGACTAGATATATGCATTTTTAGAGGGAGTGTTTCATGTTCCCATGTTCTAATGATACGGTCCCAATGCTCTTGCCATGAAGTTTCATCGTTGTTCGCCTGATGATGATGAAGATCAAAAATGATTGGGACATTTAGTTTTTCACATAAATACAAGACGTCTTTTATATGAAAGGTTGTATCGTCGTTTTCCAACATAATCATTTGCTGAAGGGATTGAGGTACAAGCCCCCAATTATGAATAAACTGCTCCAGTGCTTTTTCTTTATCATTATAAGCTCCTCCAACATGTAGAACACAGCGATTTTGAAGCGGAATATCCATTCCTTTCAGCAACTTTTGATGCATGCGAAGAGTTTGGATAGAATGCTTAAAAACCTCTTTATCCGTTGAATTTAAAACAACAAAATGATCCGGGTGAAAATCTACTCGCATTGGATGTTCCTTCAAAAATACAGAAATACGCTGAAGAGCATCTTTTAAAGGAGCTATGTAGTTCCACTCTTTTAGTACCTCATGGTTAGCTAATGGAATTAACTTAGAACTGAATCGAAAAAACTCAATTTCACTCCACGCATTATGTTTTAATAACCGTAAGCAGTTTTCTAAGTTGGATATTGCAATACGTTCGAGCTTGCGAATGGCCGCTTCATGGTCTTTCACACGCTGAAATTGTGCAAAAGTCATTGTTTGAGAAGGAGAACTATTTTCCAAATGAACGCTCATCGCCACATAACCTAACCGAACAATGGTCGACATCAGTGAACACCCCATTTTATTTTACTCATAGTGTGCACCAATAAAATAGCAATTAACACATAAAAAAACGAGCCTATTAAGGCTCGTTTTTATTTTACGCTTTGCTGCGAGAATCTTTACGATTACTGCTGCTATTGCGATTTCTATTATCACTGCCGTTGCTTCCACCGCGACGCTTGTCACCAAAACGCTTTGAGTTTCCACGACGATTTTGCTGTGAGTAGTTTTTAGAGTTAGAACGTGAACGACCTCCGCCATTTCCACGTTTGTTTTTATCACCTTTTGCAATTACCGGTGGTTCAGCAGTTAATTGAATTGGTGATTCATTTGGTTCTTTTGTAAATAATTTGATTGCCGCTGCCACTAATGAAACTGAATCGTGCTCTTCAAGTAACTCTTCTGCCAACTGTTTGTAGTAAGATAAGTTGCCTTGTGTCACAGATTCCGTTAATTTGTCAGCTGCAATACGCTGTTGACCTTCCATTGCTTCATCAAGCGTTGGAGCAGTCATACGCTCCATTTTACGTTTTGTTGTACGCTCAATATTGTGTAACTGTCCAGTTTCTCTTGGCGTTACAAATGTCATAGCAGCACCCATTTTACCAGCACGTCCTGTACGTCCGATACGGTGTACATAGCTCTCCGGATCTTGAGGGATATCAAAGTTGTATACATGAGTAACACCCGAAATATCAAGTCCGCGTGCAGCTACGTCTGTCGCAACTAATACATCAATAGAACCTTCTTTAAATTGACGTAGTACAGATAGACGTTTCGATTGTGTCAAGTCACCATGGATACCTTGTGCAGAATAACCACGCATATTTAATGCTTCTGATAACTCATCAACACGGCGCTTTGTACGACCAAAGATGATAGCTAATTCAGGTGATTGCATATCTAAAAGACGAGTAAGGATATCAAATTTACGCTTTTCTTGTACTTCTAAATAATACTGCGTAATGTTTGGCATCGTTACTTCTTTTGCTTTTACTTTTACCACTTTTGGTTCGTTCATGAATTTTTCAGCAATGCGACGGATTGGAGTAGGCATTGTTGCTGAGAATAAAAGTGTTTGGTGGTTCTCAGGTACGTTTGATAAGATTTTTTCAATGTCTTCGATGAATCCCATGTTTAACATTTCATCTGCTTCATCTAAAATAACTGTATGAACGTCTTGTAGACGAAGTGTACGACGATTAATATGATCTAGCATACGTCCTGGTGTCCCTACGATGATATGAGGGTGCTTTTTCAATGCACGAATTTGACGACTGATATCTTGACCACCATAAATTGATAGCACGCGTACACGCTTTGTTTGACCAATTTTGTAAAGTTCTTCAGATACCTGTACAGCAAGTTCACGAGTAGGAGCAATAATTAACCCTTGAATTGCATCTACGTTTACATCAACTTTTTCAATAAGAGGAATACCAAATGCCGCTGTTTTCCCTGTTCCTGTTTGTGCTTGTCCGATCAAATCGTGACCTTCTAGTGCTAATGGGATAGTTTCTGATTGAATTGGTGTTGCTTCTTCAAAACCCATTTTACTCACAGCTTTGTTAAGCTGTTGACTTAATCCTAAATCTTGAAATAATGCCAAGTTTTTCAAACTCCTTTTATATTTAGACTATCTATATTTTACAAAAAAAAGCATTCTCCGAGGAAACGGAAAATGCTCTAAACGACTACTTCAATAAATTCAACGTTTAGAGTATAAGCGCCTCAAGACACTCAGACTACATCATAACACTATGGCTTTCCGTTTGCAATAGAGCTTACTTATACTCTTTTTAATATCACGGTAATTTATGCATCATTTTTGAGATAACTTCCTCAAGCTTCATCCCTCGAGATGCTTTCACTAAAACCACATCTTCTCTTGTTGTAATCGCTGTTAATTTTTCAACAAGCTCATCTTTCTCCTCAAAGTGTATTACCTTATCTTCTGCAAAATTATTTTTTGCTCCTTGCTCAATTTCAACAGATAAAGGACCGTATGTTAGAACATAATCAATTTTTTCTGCTTGAATAAACTCTCCCACTTCTTTGTGGAACTCTTTTTCCTGATCGCCTAATTCAAGCATATCCCCGAGAACAAGAATTTTTTGCTTATAGCCTTCTAAATCATGCATCAACGTGATAGCAGCTTTAACGGACGTTGGACTTGCGTTATATGCGTCGTTAATGAAGGTCAGGCCATCTGTTCGTTTTACAAGCTCCATACGCATATTTGTTAGCTTTAATTCTTTTAATCCCTTAGCGATTGTTTCGTTGTCTAGTCCAAAATAATGACCTACCGCAATAGCAGAAAGCGCATTGTGAACATTATGTTTACCTAATACCGGGATAAAGAATGAATATGTTGTTTCACGTGAAACAGTGAATGTTGTTCCTAACTCTTCGGCTGAAATAGCACTTGGATACAAATCGTTTTGTTCTGAGCTGCCAAATGTCACCGTTTCAAATGCTGGATTAACTACGCGCGACGTTAAAAGTGGCTCATCACCATTATAGACAAGCTGACCTGTTGGTGCTAAGCCGCTTGTAATTTCTAATTTTGCCTCCGCAATTCCATCACGACTTCCTAAGTCTTGAAGGTGCGATTCTCCGATATTTGTAATAATGGCCACATCAGGCTCCGCTAAATTAGAAAGAAACTCAATCTCCCCTCGGCTGCTCATGCCCATTTCTAAAACGGCAATATCATGAGTTTCATCTAAACGCAAAATAGTAAGCGGCATGCCAATATGATTATTAAAGTTTCCATCTGTTTTCAGAACACGGTAAGTTGTATCAAGCACAGCTTTCACCATGTCTTTTGCCGTTGTTTTTCCGTTACTTCCTGTAATGCCCACTACTTTAATATCTAACTCGTGACGATAGGATTTCGCTAATTGCTGAAGAGCTTCTAGCGTATCATCGACTAAAATAACGCTAATGTCTGTCGGTGGGTTTTCTTCATCTTTGTTCCACAGAGTAGCGACCGCTCCGTTTTCAATTGCTTTATCGACAAATACATGCCCGTTAAAACGTTCCCCTTTAATTGGGATATATAAATTGCCTTGCTGAATAGTTCTCGTATCAATTGAGACTCCCTCAATTACAGTTGCTTCGTTCCCGCTATGAAATACACTTCCTGGAATCATTGCAGCTAGCTGTTTAAGCGTACGTTTAATCATTGTTGGTTTGCTCCTCTCGATATAAAGTAAACTATGGATACTATTTAATTGAAACTAAACACAGAAACACTATTCATGATGAATAGTGTTGTGTGAGTTACATTGTGTGTTTAATTTGCTGCTTTTCAGTATGACGTTCAATTGCTAGTGATACAAGTTTTTCAATTAAATCTGGATATTCAACACCTGCGTGTTTCCACAATAACGGGAACATACTGAAAGGTGTAAAACCAGGCATCGTATTCACTTCATTAATAATGAATTTACCTTCTGATGTTAAGAAGAAATCTGCACGTACAAGGCCAGATCCATCAATTGCTTTAAATGCTTTGATTGCTAGTGCTGACATTTCTTGATGCTGTTCTTCTGTAATTTCAGCTGGAATAATAAGACCTGTATCGCCGTCTTCATATTTTGCTTTGTAATCGTAAAACGCTTTTTTAGGTAAGATTTCTCCAACTACTGAACAAGCTGCTTCATCATTCCCTAACACACCAATTTCAACTTCACGACCAACTGCTGCTGCTTCTACAATGATTTTTCGATCAAATAAGAAGGCTTCAACAAATGCCGCTTCTAACTCTTCGCGGTTATCACATTTGCTAATCCCAACACTTGAACCTAAGTTTGCTGGTTTAACAAAGCAAGGGTATCCAAGTGTTTCTACTTTTTCATACGCAGCCGTTCGATCTGCTTCCCACTCGCGGCGGATAAATGATACGTACTCCACTTGAGGCAGACCTGCCTGTGCAAACAGCTGCTTCATTACAACTTTATCCATACCAGCTGCTGAAGCTAATACGCCGTTTCCAACATAAGGAATATTCAATAATTCTAATAATCCTTGTACCGTACCATCTTCTCCATTTGGACCATGAAGAAGTGGGAAAATAACATCTAGTTGATCATCTGTTTTTGAATCTGTTAATGCAAACATTTCTGTATTCAATGAAACTGGTGAAATAGCTGTTCCGTTATCTTGAATTTCTAATTGAGCAACTGTTTCAAGCGGACCAGTCAGCTGTGTGCCGCGAATCCATTTTCCTGTTTCTGTAATGTAAATTGGATGCACTTCATATTTATCGTGATTAATTGCTTTTGAAACTGCTAGAGCTGTTTGTAAAGATACTTTATGTTCAGCGGATTTTCCTCCGTATAAAAGGCCAAGCTTAATTTTCACTGATGTTCCTCCTAACACATATTCATCTTTTCTATTTTATCATGCACGTTTAGATAGTAAACAGAAATATTAACTATTATTACGTATGTCAAAATAGCTAGGCTTGTGAAAGAAATTCCAGCTTCTCCTTTCATTATTTAAAATGACCTTTTCACTTGAATCATTTATTTTTGAAAAAACTTTTTTGATTTTAAATCTTTTTTAAAAGTTTATTTATAAAGTTTATTTATGCTAAAGATCACCATCAATAATTGAAGCTATAGTTCTGGTATAAATCAGGAGGTTCAACAAATATGAGTAAAATGGGAAAAACGATGATTGCTGCATGCAGCGTAGCCATTGGAAGTATTTATGCAACTGGTTATATAAACACTCTATCTGACGCGCAAGCTGTTCAAGTCACACCGGCTCATCATCAGAAAAAAACGAGAGATCAGACAGACAATCAAACGATTGTTAATGATAACTGGGGAGAAGATATCGCTTCTTCTAATAAGCACCCTTCATCAGCGAGTACCGAAAGTTCTGCTCCTAAAACAAAATACAAAGATGGAACGTATTCTGGTCAAGGAAGCAACCGTATCGGAACTGTTTACGTATCTGTGACCATTAAAAACGACCGAATTGATACAGTTGAAATTACAGAAGCGGATACTCACTATTCTGAGAGTTACATTGAGGATCTTCCGTCTCAAGTCGTACAAAGACAAAGCTCAGATGTCGACGTCGTGAGCGGAGCAACGCTTAGCACAGAAGATTTTCAAAATGCCGTGGATGACGCCCTTCAGCAAGCAATGAATGCATAAAGGAGAAACGAATGATGTCCATAAAAACGTATAGCCGCTCTGTCTTATGTATGGGAACAACCGTGTCCATTCAAGTAATTGCTCCCCAATCGGAGGAAGCAAATGTCCTTCACCATATCTCAAAGGCATTTACTATTTTTAAGACCGTCGAAACGACATGCAGTCGATTTGATGCCAAAAGCGAAGTTATGAAGCTAATTAGACATATCAAAGAACCTGTTGCTGTTAGCCCCCTATTATTTGAAGCCCTTCATTTCGCTATCTTAGTAGCAGATGAAACGCATGGAATCTTTGACCCAACGGTAGGAAAACAATTAGAAAAACGTGGTTTTAACGAACATTATTTAGATGGAAAGTCCGTACAAGTGAACGAAGCAGTCGATTCTGGAAGTTATAAAGACATCGTATTGAATACACATAAAAAAACGGTTCTCTTACAAAAACCGATGATTATAGATCTTGGAGCGGTCGCCAAAGGATTAGCTATTGATTTGGCTGCCCACTCCCTTCCTTATCAGCATTTTATGATTAATGCCGGAGGAGACATCCTAGTTAAAGGACTCAATCAACACGGAGATTTGTGGAAAGTCGGGATTCAGCACCCTCAGATTCAAACGCAGTCATTACTGACCTTGCGTGTAACAGATACGGCTGTCTGCACATCAGGAAATTATGCTAGAAAAAATAAGACGCAACCATTCATGCATCATTTGGTTAATCCCTTATCTCCATCTACTAGAAGCAGTCTAATGAGTTGTACAGCTATTGCTCCTTCTGCCATGCTGGCCGATGCATTATCTACATCAGCTTTTATTTTAGGAGCGGAAAAAGGAGTAAATTTATTGAATGATGCCGACGTACGCGGCGTACTCTTCGATTCTAGTTTCACTCCTTTTTTCACATCAGATATGGAGGAATTAATGAATGATGACCACACGTTCTGAACGAAGAAGCGGTGTTAAATATATTAGTACACCCAAAGGTTATATTATTGTAGATGAAAACAAACCAAAAGAAATAAGTCGGTGGGGGCAGCTAGTTAAAACACCTAAAAGATACGTGATGGCTATGCTGCTGCTTTTAACCTTATTAGGTGAATTCAACTCTTCTGCCTTTCAAGGATTAGGACACCTACTACTCGCCGTATGCTCGGCGGCCGCCTTAGATTTAGGATTTTCTTTTGCTTATAAAAAGAAAATTCAGCTTCCTGACGGCGGAATTATTACTGGATTAATTATTGCCTTAGTGCTCAGTACCTCTACACCTGCTTGGGTCACATTTTGCACTGTAGCTGTTGCTATTTTATCGAAGCACTTAGTAAAAGTAAAAAAGAAGCCTATTTTTAACCCTGCCGCTTTTGGTCTTCTCTTTTCACTTATTGTCTTTTCAAGCGGCCAAAGCTGGTGGGGAAGCTTATCTTTACTACCCGTCTGGCTCATTGTATTCGTGTTTGTGACAGGGTACCTTGTGACGAGCAAAGTACATAAATTCCCTCAAGTATTTGCGTTTTTAGGCGTGTATTTTGCTATTTTTACGATTATGTCATTAATAGGAGTAGGTGATGTAGCGGATGCTTTACGAGCTCCTTTTGTTAATTCCGCTTTATTTTTAGCCTTCTTTATGGTGACGGATCCGCCAACTTCTCCTGCGAAGTATAAAGACCAAATAAAATTTGGGATGCTTGCAGGGGCGATTAGCGCCGTAGATTACTTAGTTTTTGGCGGCCTTGCCTATTTATTAATCGGCCTGTTACTTGCTAATGCATGGAAAGCATGGAAGACTGCAAACAAAAAAGTGACAAAAAAAGCTGCCTAATGACAGGCAGCTTTTTTCATAGCGGAATTTTCACATAAAATTCCGTACCCACGTTTTTTTGACTAAAAACCTTAATTTCTCCGTCATGAGCTTGTACAATCCATTTGGCAATCGCGAGCCCTAAACCTGATCCTCCTTCGGCACGCGCCCGACTCTTATCACTTCGATAAAAGCGATCAAACACATACGGAAGATCTTTCGCTTCAATTCCAATGCCTGTGTCTTTGACAATTAGCGTCATAGAGTGATGATGTTTCTTTAGACTAATATGAATGCTTTCTCCAGGTAGGGTGTACTTAAAAGCGTTGTCTAACAAAATCATACATAGCTGATGAAGTCGTTCTTGATCTCCTCCGAACATTAACGATTCAATTTCCCTTGTGAAATGCAGCTCCTTTAGTTCAAATATAGGCTCAAACTGATTAGCTACTTTATCAACTAGCTCACCCATATTAAAGACCGTTTTGTTTAGCAGCTGTGCACTTGAATCAGATCTAGCGAGTGTTAGTAAGTTGCCCACCAGCTTCGTCATCCGCTTTACTTCGTTTAAGCTTTGATAAATGTTTTCGCTTTCTTGCTCAATCGTATGATTTGGTCGTCTAAACAATAGCTCGAGATGCGTTTGCATCACGGAAAGAGGCGTCCTTAACTCATGGGAAGCATCTGCAATAAATTCGACTTGTTTGTTCCAAGATTTTTGAATAGGTACAAGCGCTCGATTGGCTAAAAACAAGCCAGCTACAAGGGAAAGAAGCAGTCCAATAAAAGCTGAAATGACAAGAAGAAAAGCAAGGTGCTCTAAGGTTTGAGTTTCTGGATCTACGTTTAAGACAAGTTGAATTGTTGAAACGTCTTGATCTTTTATATATCCTTCATTTTTCACATTCATCACTCGATAAGCATGACCGTTTACCTCTTGCGACGTTTTGATTTTCCCTTCTGAGAGCGCAGGCTTAAAGTCGTCAATATCGTTTGTATATAACCCTTTTTTAGGTGTAATTTTGATTAATTTTTTATCACTGCTCCAAAGTAAAAACGCAACGCGACGTTCTGTTTCTCTCTCATTGTTTTCCTGAATTTCATGTAAATTTCTTTTTTTAACCTGCTCGCTCATCTCACTTAGCCGATTGTCCGGGTTTAAAAAAATAAGATGCTGCATGTAAAAATATAAAACCACACTAAAAATGCTCAAGATAACCATCAGCACCATTGTGTTAAATAACACAAGCCTGATTCTCGTCTTTTTAAACATGCTCTTCCCCTTTTAACATAAAGCCTACGCCTCTGACTGTACGTACATAATTGTCACAATTAAAAGGCTGAAGCTTCTTTCTTAAATGGTGAACATAAACATCAACTACGCCCACTCCTACATCGGATGTAAAACCCCATACCCGATTAAAAATTTGATCTCGAATAAGGATTTGTTCTTTATTTCGAATAAAATATTCCAAAAGCTGAAATTCTTTAATCGTTAACGTGAGGACACTTCCATTAATCACTACTTCATGATTGGCTTCTCGTATAGAAATGGGACCATATGAAATCATACCTTCTTCTGCCTGCAAGTCCCTAAGCATTACCCTTAACCTCGCAAAAAGTTCAGCCATGGCAAAAGGCTTAACCAAATAATCATCGGCTCCATAATCGAGTCCTTTCACTCGATCTTCTACACTATCTTTTGCAGTAAGAAAAATAACTTTGGTCAACACCTTTTGTTTTCTTAGTTTTTTTAGTATGTCAAGCCCTGTCATACCCGGCAGCATAATATCTAAAATTAAGGCATCATAAATATTCTGCTCCGCTAAAAACAAACCTTCATCTCCATCAGACGCACAATCAACTTCATATCCTTCTTCTTTTAAGCCTTCTACGATACCGTGTAATAATGAAGCATCATCTTCTACCACAAGTACACGCATATCAAATTCCCCCTTTTGTGATTACCTAAATAATCATTATCTTAGCATGTCACTTTTAAAAATATTTTAAAACTAGCGCGTTATCATCTCTTATACTTTATAAAAAAAGTTATGCCTGCAAGCAGGCATAACTTTTAACTAAACGCTATTTATGATCAGGACGTCGGTAAATGAACACCGCTTCTTTTGGCAGTTTACCAAACAAAAAGCTAGCAAACGGTAAAAGACGATGACATCCCCAAATAATGAGGTAACAGCCCGCTAATGTCAAAATATAACGTGCCAAGATTTCCACGTGAAACATATAGTTGCCTTGTATTGGTACTGCTTTTGCCACAAAGTTTAAAACCATTGGATGAATCAAGTAAAATCCAAACGAGTACATGGCAATATTTTTAACGACCGTCACGGACTTCACAGAAAGCTTTTCAGCTAATATCTCTGCAATTCGGAAGAAGAAATAACTTCCCACGACCAAATAAAGCGTATTAACAGCCTCATACGTAAAGCCTGAAATGTGAATTGTCTTCATTGTGTATAAGTGATAATTTAACAGTGAAATAGCTATTCCCGATCCGAGCGTCACCAGAAATAATACAATATTTGAACGACTGTACTTTTTATCCACTTGTTCGCGATAATAAATACCAATCCAACCGCCGAGTAAAAACGTAGCCATTGTATTTAAAAATAAATTAAATGAAGTGATATGATACGTATTGTTAAGCATTAAATAACCAAGCTGAATGATAATACCAAACAGCCACATGTATTTTTTAAAAATGGTTACTTTTTGTGCTAG
The DNA here is from genome assembly GCF_056836725.1 of Priestia sp. 3CA3. Lineage (NCBI taxonomy): Bacteria > Bacillati > Bacillota > Bacilli > Caryophanales > Bacillaceae > Priestia > Priestia sp. 3CA3. The sequence goes on along the minus strand of NZ_JBXENJ010000020.1, from coordinate 15,486 downwards.
CCATACAAAAATCGGCAGCACGAGATACACTTGTACAATTAAAAAGATAAAATGAAGCTGATAGTAGGACTCTCCGCGTAAAATACGTTTCACAATATCAGCTGCATTTAATTCTGTTGCTCCCACATAGTACGAATAAAATTCATAAATAAGTGCCCAAATAACATAGGGAACTAAAATATATGTCACTCTTCGAGCATAATACGTTTTCCATAAAGTCTTTGTTAACGGCTTGTTAATGTAACTATAAAAGAAAACTAAACCTGTGATCACAATGAAGATCCCTGCTTCAATTCGAACAATTCGGTTAAGGAAATGATATTTCTGATAAGCTTCACTTGCAAATGGCAGTACCGTTGCATACGCTGCTGTTACATGTACGAGCACAACCATCATCATAGCGAATAATCGTAAAAAATAAATGGATTGAATATGCTGCTTTTGTTTTTGCTTCACTTTTTCTCTCCTATATAATGTGAAATATACATTCTAGATGAATAATAGAACATTCAATTTTTTCTTATCTTTCCCGTTTTACAAATAAAAAAGCTAATAACATAAAATAAATGTTATTAGCTTTACTCGTTTGTATTTTATCTTTCCTCTTGCTATCACGCAACTGAATTTACAAAAACAATAAAGAACTTGAGTATAAAGGCCTAACTAAGTACCTTTTATTTACGGTGCATTTTGAATTCTAAAAATAATTCATTGTAATAAGCAAGCATTCGTTTGCCTAAGTTATTATATACTTCAAGCTTATTGGTTAGTTCTTCATCCGGATAAAAACGTTCATCTTTCGCTACTTCTTTCGGCAAATAATCTAACGCTTTTTTATTAGGCGTAGAATACCCTACATATTCTGCATTTTGAGAAGCGTGTTTAGGATCTAGCATAAAATTCATGAATTTATGTGCACCTTCTACGTTTTTAGCCGTTTTTGGAATAACCATGTTATCGAACCATAAATTCGAACCTTCTTCTGGAACAACGTAATTCAGCTTATCGTTTTCACTCATAATTTCAGAAGCATCACCTGACCAAACAACGCCAACTGCCGCTTCTTCATTTGCTAGGAGCATCTTAATCTCGTCTCCTACAATGGCTTTTACGTTTGGTGTTAATGTATCAAGCTTTCTTTTTGCTTCTTGAAGATGAGCTTTATTCGTATCATTTAATGAATAATTTAAGCTGTTTAGCCCCATTCCCATCACTTCTCTAGCACCATCTGCAAGTAAAATTTGATTTTTTAGCTTAGGATCCCATAAATCATTCCAACTCTTTATCTTCTTACCATGAATCATATCAGAGTTATAAACAATACCCACAGTTCCCCAAAAATAAGGAATAGAGTACTTATTGCCAGGATCAAAAGATAGGTCTAAAAAACGCGGATTAATGTATTTTAAATTAGGCAGCTTCGAATGATCAATTGGCAATAGTAAATTTTCTTCACGCATCTTGCTAATCGCGTATTCAGAAGGAACAGCAATATCAAATGTCGTACCGCCTTGTTCAATTTTTGTCATCATTGCTTCATTCGAATCAAAGGTCTGATAAATGACTTTAATTCCGGTTTCTTTTTCAAACTGATTCACTAAATCAGGATCAATATAATCTCCCCAATTATAGACGGTCAGCGTATCTCCTCCAGAGTATCCTTCGGCATTGTTCAAATGATGAACCACATACATAAGAACGAAAGAAAGGATGACGATGAAGATAAACTGCTTTGCTAATTGCTTCATTTTCCAGTCGCCACCCCTTTCGCTTTATTGCCATATCGCTGACTGATAAAGTAATAACCAATTACAATCAGCACGGTAAACATGAAAATAAGAGTAGAAAGAGCATTGATTTTCAGCGAGACCCCTCTTCTTGCTAACGAGTAAATTTCTACTGAAAGCGTGGAAAAACCATTCCCGGTCACAAAGAACGTAACCGCAAAGTCATCCAAAGAGTAAGTTAAAGCCATAAAAAAGCCTGCAAAGATACCCGGACGAATAAATGGCAATACCACTTTCGAAAGTACTTCAAAGCGACTTGCTCCCAAATCACGGGCTGCATCGAGCAGTGTCGGACTCATTTCCTGCAGCTTAGGCAGAACCATGATGACCACAATCGGTACACTGAATGCAATATGCGCTAATAATACCGATATAAACCCGAGCTTTACACCGATAATGGTAAATAGAATTAAAAAAGATGCGCCAATAATAACATCTGGACTCACAATTAACACATTATTAAATGTTAACAGTGTATTTTGAACACGTCTGCGCTTCACGTATACGATAGCAAGTGCTCCTATCACGCCAATAATCGTTGAAATAACGGAAGACAATAGAGCAATAATTAAGGTATTCAAGACAATAATGAGCAAACGTGTGTCTTGAAACACTTCTTTGTACCAATCTAACGTAAACCCTTCAAACTCTCGCATGTTTCCTCCGCTGTTAAAAGAGTAATACATTAAATAAAAAATGGGCGCGTATAAAATGAAAAAGACAAAAAATAAATAAAGGTGGCTGAACTTCCACTTTCTCTTCATTTTACACACCTCTCTTTCCAGTGCCTGTTATGAGCATCATAACGGCCATCGCAATAATTAAAAAGACAGCAATTGTGGCTCCCATGCCCCAATCCTGCGTCACTAAAAAATGTTGTTCAATCGCCGTTCCCAGTGTAATGACGCGGTTTCCAGCAATTAAACGCGTAATCATAAAGAGTGACAGTGCTGGAATAAAAACAGCCTGACAACCTGATTTAACCCCTTCTAGCGTTAGCGGAAATACCACGCGCTTAAATGTCACCCATGAAGATGCCCCCAAGTCTCGTGAAGCGTAGATAAGCGAGGGATTAAGTTCTTCTAAAGAGTTAAAGATCGGCAAAATCATAAAGGGGATAAAAATATACACTGATACAAATACAAAACTAAAGTCAGTAAATAAAATTTGATGAGTACCAAATCCCAGAAATTCAGTAAATTTATTAACCGTACCGTACGTGCCGAATATGCCTAAAAAAGCATAAGCTTTTAATAATAGGTTAATCCACGTCGGTAAAATAATCAGTAGAAGCCAAAGCTGCTTATGCTTAAGCTTCGTTAGTAAATAAGCTGTTGGATAAGAAAAAACCAAGGAAAATAACGTAATTAAAAAGGCATACCAAAATGAGCTCAGCGTCATCTGTAAATAAACAGGGGTAAAAAATTTCTTATAGTTTTCAAGCGTCAGCTCATTATCAATGCTGAAAAAAGAATAATAGACAACTAACACAATGGGAGCAACTACAAAAAGCAAAATCCATAACACATACGGGACTAAATAAATATTTCTTGATTTAGTTTGCATGGTAATCCTCTTCATAACCTTCGAGTCGCTTATCGAATTCTTCTTCCGTTTCATTAAATCGCATAACGTGAATAGCTTCAGGTTCAAAATATAAACCAATTTCTTCGCCAACCGTTGCCTTTTTTGTAGAGTGGACGAGCCACTCATTCCCTGCATGGTCATAGCCTAAAATTTCATAATGGACTCCTCTAAACAGCTGTGAATCTACACGAACCTGCAGCTTTCCTTGATCGGAGCTTGTAATGGCTAAATCTTCAGGGCGAATCACAATTTCAACCTGCTCATTTCGGTTTAACCCTTGATCGACACATTCAAATTGCTGGCCGCCAAACTCCACTAAAAAGTCAGCAATCATTTTACCTGGTACAATATTTGATTCACCAATAAAATCGGCAACAAAACGATTAATTGGCTCATCATAAATATCTGTAGGTTCCCCGCTCTGCTGAATTCTTCCTTTATTCAAAACAAAGATTTCATCGGACATCGCAAGCGCTTCTTCTTGATCGTGCGTAACAAAAATGAACGTAATACCTAGACGGCGCTGTAATTCTCTTAACTCGTATTGCATTTCCGTACGCAATTTTAGATCAAGAGCTGAAAGCGGCTCGTCCAGCAGAATGACTTCGGGCTGATTTACAATTGCTCGTGCAATGGCTACGCGCTGTCTTTGACCGCCCGACATTTCCTTTATTTCTCTCTTTTCATATCCTTCTAGGTTAACAAAGCGAAGGGCTTCTTTAACTTTTATCCCAATATCAGCATTTTTCATCTTCTTGATTCGAAGACCAAATGCTACATTTTCAAATACATTCAAATGCGGGAAAAGCGCGTAGTCTTGAAAAACCGTATTAACCTGACGTTTGTTAGCCGGGACATCATTAATTCTTTTTCCATTAAAATAAATCGTTCCGCTCGAGGCCTCCGTAAAGCCTGCAATTAATCGTAAAATCGTTGTCTTTCCACATCCCGATGGACCTAAAAGGGTATAAAACTTCCCTTTTTCAATTTCAAAGCTAACATGATCCAATACAACTGAATCATTATCATATTGCTTGGTCACATTTTCAAATTGAATAATTGTATTCGTAGATGTCATTTCACTTCACCTCTTTTGTTCTATAAATAAGACTCTGTCGCCACGATAATTAACTCTGTTATTCCGTCATGAGCATTTAAAATCTGATGTTCTTCAGAAGCTTGAAAATAGATGGTTTCCCCTTGTTTAGCCTCATATATTCTGCCTCCAAGCTTCACCTTCACACACCCGCGCAAAATGTAGCCAAACGTTTCTGAAAGAGAAGGTTCAAATCTCTTAAATGCACCTTTTTCATGAAGAATAAGACGAATTGGCTCCATTTCTTTTTCATTTGATTCATGTACAAGCCACTGAATATGGTAACCTTTTTCATCTTCGCAATAACTCGTGTAGTCTTCCTCTTTATATACAACCTTTTGAACATGCGTATCAATTTCGAAGAATTCTTTCGGTTCGCACCCCAGCACTTCCAAAATACTAAAAAATGTTTCTAAAGACGGCGAACTTAAATCGCGCTCTAGCTGCGAAATATAGCCTTTGCTTAAATCAGTACGTTCTCCTAGCTCTTCTTGTGTTAAGCCTTTTTTTAATCGTAAATTCTTAATTTTCTTTCCTATTTCCATACTCTCGATCCTCAACTGTATTTAAAATTAGCAAACAGCATGAATAATTGTTCATGCTGTTCCAAACTCAAGTTTTGTTTTACTTAACTTAAAGTTTACTTTTAACCTTAAAATATTATACATGAATTATTTTTTAGTACAACCTTAAACACTTAAAAAATAAAAACTCCTTTTATTTAAAAGGAGTTTTTATTTTTATTTATACAACCTATGCGTTTCATACTGTTTCCCGGATAATGTATCAAACTCAACTTCATGGTAATCTTGAAGGTCTTTTGCAGCTTTATTAGAGAGCGCTGCCGGCTCATCCACTAGCTTTCCTTTTGAGTTTATATACATATTTGAACGAAAAGCCGGCACTTCTGTTTTCATTTGATTCAGCTGATCGTAGAACAGATTACTTTTGTAACCAAGAGATTGAACAAGTGTCGGAGCAATATAAATAGGACTCATCGTACCAAGATTTTTATCTATTTTTGTATCATAATTAGATAAAAATAAGAGCGGCGTCTCATAAAATTTTTGAGATGTTTGCTGCGTTTTCTCGTTTCCAAAACCCGTTTCTTTGTAAGCTTGAAGGTTTTGTCCAAGTGCTGGCAAATGATCTCCCCAAAATACTACAATGGTCGGCTCGTCCAACTTTTGAATTTCATCGTTCAATCGTTTTAAAGCAGCATCTGAACGTTTGATTCCTTCAGCATAAATTTCAATTTCCTTTTGCATTTCTGGTGATAACCCTTTACCGGTTACTTTAATTGTTTCCTGACCATTATACTTATCCGCAGAATAAGGAAGATGATTTGCAATCGTTACAGCATGCACAAATGCAGGCTTTTTCGACTGACGAAGCGTATCGAGTACTTCATCAACTACAGCTTCATCAGAAACAAATTCTTTGTTATCTTTTTGCGTATGCTTCATTTGATCAATAAACTTCACTTGATCAAATCCCAAATTTGGATACACATTTTGTCTCATATAAAGCATGCCGCTGTTTGGATGCATAGCTGTTGTAGCATATCCTTGTTTTTCTAAATAAGAAACAAAAGACGGATATTCTTTTTTACTCAATACATGCTGATAAGGAAGACCTCCAGGGTTAAAGAAAGACAAAGAGTAGCTCGTCAATGCTTCAAACTCTACATTAGCTGTCTCCCCGCCAAATGAAGGACTTAAAGACCACCCAGAAGGATATTTCTTTTGAAGCTCCCTTGTATTTTTCATTGGATCTTCAGAGAACGTCACGTTAAGCTTTGTTGGGTCCCAAAACGTTTCATTCATTACAAACACAACGTTTGGCTTGACTTCAGTCCTGCTTTCTTGTGTTTTCTCTTCCTTTGACTGAATGCGTTTTGCCACTTTGGCCATTACTTCCTGTGAGTAGTCATCCGGCTCTTGCAGCACATCTGTTTTAACATTTGAAATCATGCCAATAACAGGTCCATTATAGTAATAATTATTTTGCTGATTCCAAGGCATCAGCGCAGCATATTGATCATAATATTTTTGAGCAAACGAGTGTTCAAAGAATAAAAATGATTTCATTAAAAAGATAAGCGGCAGAATCATAATAATTCGAAGAAACCATCGAATTTTAATTTTCGGCAAGAAAAACCAAAGAGCGATCAGTACGACAATAGATCCAATAACTCCTATGACAATAGGAATTGAAATCGAATCTTTAATCATCGGAATAACTTCTTTTAACTGACTTGCCTGAATAAAATCGTTCGGGAACAATGGTTCATTTCGAAAGATTTTTTTATAATAGTTTACAAGAGCTAAAATAAAATACAGAACAAAGGTAATTCCAGCCCCTAAATAAGCTTCCCCTACTAGCATAATGATCGCTAGTGTTAACAGCGAAAGTAAAAAGACCGTAAAAAGATAGCGTTCAGGGTATGCTTGCACCCACTCTATTGTTTTGCCTGGATTATGTATATCAATATGATAGATAACAAAAACCATAGCAGAAACGGCTGCTACCGCAATTGAAAACACAATTGCCGTAAAAATGGCGTACCACTGCGAACCTTGTATTCTCTCTATCTGATTAAATCGAATTAGCAAATAGAAAGTGAGCGCCCATAAGACAAGTGAGCATCCCCCTATTAATACGACGAACCCAGCTGTATGGATTTGGGCCCAGTCAAACAATATCTTTGTGTCATTTGATATATTAAGCATAACAACACTGTATAAAAAAACGCTAAGCAGCCCATACGCCACCAGCATTGGCAAAGAACGATACAAATGTTTAAACATAACCTTAAGCCTCCTATTTACAATATCTTAACACTTTTAATATGATTTTAACATTCCTATCTCTCTCGCTTTCACGCCTAATTTTCCCATGATCATACCACTAACATTTCCCGAGAAATTTCACACAAAAAAAGCCCGCTTTTCTTATGAAAAGACGGGCCTCTTAGCCGTTTTATACATATGTAAAAATTGCTGTTATGAACGCTCTTTCACTGCTTCTGCTTTTAGCAGATCACGAATTTCTGTTAAGATCTCTTCTTCTTTTGACAGAACAGCCACTTCTTCCTCTACTTTCTCTTCTTCTTTTCTCTTAAAACGATTAAAGAAACGAATAAATAAGAAAATCGAGAATGCAACAATTAAGAAATCAACAATTGTTTGAATAAAAGATCCATATAATACCGTAGCATCTCCAACCGTAAAGGATAAATCTTTAAAGTCTATCCCTGCTAACAACAAACCAATCAGCGGCATAATAATATCATTTACAAGAGACGTGACAATTTTTCCAAATGCAGCTCCAATAATAACACCGACAGCTAAATCTAATACATTTCCTCGCAAAGCAAACTCTTTAAATTCTTTAAGCATCTGTTTATTCCACCTCCTGCCCTTCATTTCAAACTTTCATGATAATACATCCTAAATTAAACAGACAAGGTGCATTTTCATTTTTCTCTTTTTCATGAGATATGTACCAGACCTTTAGTTGTATTTCTGCCCAGATTTTCACTTTATATTCGCATGTAAAAACGCACTTTCAGTTTTCATTCAGGTAAGGTTCATGTTCAGTCCATTTTTCTTTTATACACTAATAGCATGTAATTCATCAAATATGTAATCGAACAATAGAGGAGATGGCTAGAACGTGAGAAAAATTCTACTGCGAGCAGCGGCTTTGTGTCTCGCAGCTATTATCAGTATTTCTTATACAGCAAGCACGGCGGACGCAAGTGAAAACACAGCAAGTGAAGATTTAATTATTATTAATAAAAAAACAAATCAGCTTGCTTATTTTCATAACGGAAAGTTAGAAAAGACGTATTCAGTAGCTACGGGAAAAACATGGAGCGATACGCCGGTAGGCTTTTTCAAGATTGTTAACAAAATTAAAAATCGCCCTTACTATACAGGGCACATTGCAGGAGGCGCTCCTAATAATCCTCTTGGCTCTCGCTGGCTAGGGCTTAATGCAAACGGAACAACCGGCGACACATACGGTATTCATGGGAATAACTCAGAAGCTAGCATTGGCAAATATGTAAGCCACGGCTGCGTACGGATGCACAATGCGGATGTGGAAGAACTATTCGATAAAGTAGCAGTAGGAACATCTGTAACTATTACGTATTCATCAAAAACCTTCGAAGAGCTGGCAAAGGTATATGGCTACGGACAGCTGTGAAAAATAAAAGCTTATCCAAAAAATGTGGATAAGCTTTTATTCTTCTTTATTCCCATACATGAGCTCCGTACTATGTGAATATAGCTCAATAATATTCCCAAACGGATCTTCGCAATAAATTAAGTAATAAGGTTTTCCAGGTCTTGTATTCCATACTTGGCTACGCTTTTTACCGCCTGATTGTTCGATTTTATCCGCTAATTTTTCCACGTCATCGGCTATTAAACACATGTGAAAATAACTTTGATACTGCTCATCGCTGTCTTTTAATACAAGAGGCATTTGCGGCTTATTAAATTCAAACAGTTCAATGCCTACCTGGTTATCAGCTGTCATGTGAGCATTTTTCATTTTTTTAATATGAGACCCTAGTAAATCTTGAGTCATATTTTCAGCTTTTTCTTCCTCCGCATTAAACGTATAAGGACCGGCAATCAGCTTAAAACCTAAAACTTTCCCATACCACTGGACGGCTTCTTCTACATCAGGTACAGCTAATCCAACGTGAGTAATAGCTACCATTTTATCATCCTCCTATACACAAACATTCCCTTTCTACAAAAAGAAAAACAGCCCATTTAAAATGGACTGTTTACACGTATTAGAGTCATTTACGATTTTAAAGCATTATATTGAGCAATGATTTCTTTTGTTAAATTATTACTTGCCTCTAACCCACTGACCTCTTTTAACACATACTCAATACCATACTCATGAATATTCGCTTGAAGCTTCATAGCCTCTTTATCTTCTTGCGGGTCAAATAGAAGCGCAGCAGCGATGGCCTTCGCTAAGTGGGTATAAGAAAGGCCCGCTTTTTTTGCTTCTAGCGCTGGACGAATCAAACGATCCTGAGGTCCAAGCTTGCGAATTGGCGCTCTTCCTACCCGTTTAACTGAATCATTTAAATGAGGATTCTTAAAGCGCTCAATAATTTTTACGATGTAGGCTTCGTGTTCCTCTCTATCTAAGTCATATCTTTTAATTAGATAGTCTCCTGTTTCTCGTAGCGTTTGCTGTACTTGTTGGTAAATATCTGAATCTCTTAACGTTTGATCAATCGTTTCTTTTCCTTTTAAATAACCAAAATATGCAATCACCGCATGTCCTGTATTTACTGTAAATAGCTTTCTTTCAATAAAAGGAGCAAGGTCAGGCACAATCGTCATTCCTTCTACAAAAGGAATATTTTCAGGTGCCTCTACTACCCATTCATAATAGGATTCTACTAAAACATCAAGCGAACCTTGGTTGTGTTGAAGAGGTACGATACGATCTACAGCTGAATTGAAGAAAAAGACCTTATTTACCATATGAGCTTTTGTCTCTTCATCCAGCGCATCAAAAATATAGCCTTTTAATAAATCTGTCGCAGAGATTTGATTTTCACATGCAATAATATATACCTTTTCGTCGCTTTTTTTCACACGCTCAGCCAAACCTTTAGCAATTAAAGGAGCAATGCGAGGCAGAACGTTCGGTCCGATGGCTGTCGTAATGTACGTTGCTTCTTTAATCGCTTTAATGACTGCTTGTTCTTGCGTCAGATTATTTAAACCAGATACGTTTTGAACAGCTAATGTCTCTGGGTGCTCTGCGGCTGTTATTACGTTATACCCTTCATCTGTGTTTAACTGATTAATAATCTTTTCAGCAATATCTACGAATGTAACGTGATAGTTGCTTTGAGAAAATAATGCCCCAATAAATCCTCGCCCAATATTACCTGCTCCAAAATGAACTGCTTGTTTCACAAAAATCATTCCTTTATCAAATTATTTCGAAGGTACTCATGAAACGTATCCTCTAGCCTTTTGCGAATTATCTCTTCGTTCGAAGACGAAAAAACCATCATTGCTTCATGATCTTCAATTAAACTTGTACTAATTAAACTTAAGATTTCTTGCTGTACTTCACTTAACTCCTCAGGTGCTAGCATTAATAGAAGGTTACGCGCCTGCATGTTTGTTCCGTCCATACCTTTAACTGTGCAAGGCTGTTCTAAATGTGAAACTTGAAAAATCAGCTCTTTCACGTGATGTTCACGGCAATGGAACAGTGCCATACTCGTTTGCGGAATACCTAAACCGCCTTTGTTTTCTCGTTCCTTAAGCTGATCAATAACGCAGCTGGCATTGGTTATTAAACGTTCTTTTTCAGCTGCTTTTACTACGTGCGAAATCACTTGATCATGACTCACTGCATCCGAAAATCGATACATTCTAAGGTTTTGAAGAATTGATTCGATACTTCCATGCACATCTTTAATTTGCTTCATCGTTTCCTCAAAAGACGGTTTTTGTGTAGAGACGGTCTTATTTTTATATTGGAACGAACGATAGCCCTTATCTTTGGTTAACTTTTGAATGTTTTTCTGTAAAAAATTCTGAACGGACTGAATATCCTCTTCGGTTAAGAGTGGATTGACTAAAATGTAATCGACATTTAAAAAAGGAAGTCTTACTGTTGAAATCACTACGTCATACCCTTCAAGCGCCGCTTCTTTGATTTCTTTTACCGATTTAATGACAACTGAATTAATCTCCGGAATCTCTTTACGAATACGGCTAGCTAACATTTTCGAAGTGCCGATTCCAGTTGGACAGACAATCAGTGCCTGAATTTCCATGACTTCTTCTTTTAGCACTAGCGTTGAACCGAAATGCAAAACAAGATATGCCACTTCATCATCTGGAAAAACTAAATCCGGCAGCTCTTGATCGATACTGTTTCTCACAGCCATAAATAAAACAGGGTACTTTTTCTTAATCTCTTCCGTTAATGGATTAAAAAGCTCCATTTTTTGCTTAAGACGAAAAATTGCCGGTTCCATATGAGCAAGCAGCCCTTGGTAAAGGGAAAAATCACCGGTCAAGTCGGTGTTAAGCTGAACAGAAACATGAGAAATCATATTCTTAATAATCTGCCCAACCACTACGCTGTCGTAATATACGTCTCTAGTAGTTTGGAACTTAGCTGCACGCAGCCGTACTGCTAAGAAATGAATATCTTTTTCCGTGAAAGAAAGAGAAAATACCCGTTCAATTTCGCGGCAAATATCCTTCATTAAGAACAGTTCACTCGCCAGCTCTTCCGTTTGGCCGCCGTCGTCTTCTAGATACATTTGCTTTTTCGTTCGCTGTATCATAATGCAAATATGAACAATGAGCCCTATATAATCGCTGTCAGCCAGCTTAGAATGATGCTGATTAATCGCTTGATGTACAATTCGGTCTACTTCTGCTAAATAATTCGGATAAAAATAATGCAAAATCGTTTCATCCGTATGCTGATGATTTTCTACTAGAAACAAACATTCAATTAACTCTTCATTAAAGTGGACAAGAAAATAATTGGCTAATGCGTTCCGTTTATTGGCTTCAGTAGCTTGAACCTCTACTCCGACCCCTCTCTTTCGATGAAGGAAAACGTCAAATGTGGTTAACCACTCTGTTAATTCATCTAGATAAGCAGTTAGTGTAGTAATACTTACTTCTAAGTCTTTAGCCAGTGTTTGTAATTTAAATGAATCTCCTTCTTCTAGAAGAAGAATTAAAAGAATTAATTTTCTTTCCTGTGGAGACTGATCCGTCGTTTTAATCTTCATCAGCTCTTGGATAAGACGAAAAATTTGTTCATTTTTACCTTCAATCATTAGTCCTTCATCTTGTGTACGAATCAGCTTTAAATCAAATTTTTCAAGTATTGATTCAATTGCCTTCAAATCTCGGTGAACGGTTCTTACACTTACATTCAAAAAAGTAGCAAGTGTAAGTGCTGTATGCTTTCCTGCCGTTTTAATAATTAACTCAATGATTGATTTTTCTCTTGAAGTAATAAACAAGAACATCAACTCTTTTCTTATTTATAAACAAAGGATAAAAAGGCATCTTCATGCCTTTCTATCCCGTTAGTTACTTTGAATAATAGCCATTAATTCTTTAGCTGATTTGGCATGAACCATCTTTTCAATATTGTTCATATCAGAACATGTAATCGCGATACCAGATAAAATTTCTAAATGGGTGCCGTCTTTTCCGGCAATTCCGAAAATCAAACGAACTTTCTCACCATCAAAATCAACGCCTTCTGGAACTTGAATTACTGTAAAACCTGATCTTAAAACGTTCTTTTTCGCTTCTTCGGTACCGTGCGGAATCGCTACGTCATTTCCCATATAAGTAGAAGTCATATTGTCTCGCTCAATCATCGCTTCAACATAGTTTTCTTCTACATATCCGCCTTTTACTAACACACTTCCTGCAAATCGAATTGCTTCTTCCTTAGAAGAAAAGTGCTGATTCAAGAAAACGTTTTCTTCTTTTAATAAACCATCATTACTATCTGTATAGTTTTCTGCAGATACGTTCTTTTCTTCTTCCGCCTTAGAAGTAGTATGATCATTTTTTAGTTGATCAATTAGTTTGTCATATTCCGGGCTAGATAGAAAGTTATCCACCGATATATGATACGCATCTGGAACTTTGTTTTGAGCTCTTGGCGTTAGCTCTTCCTGTGTAATAACGATTTGAGCATCACTTGGAATATTACTGATAGCTGTATTTGTTACCGAAATATTTAAATCTGCTTGTTTAACTTTCTTGCGAAGAAGAGAGGCGCCCATTGCACTCGATCCCATACCTGCGTCACAGGCAAAAACAATTTTTTGAACGCTTGCTGGTACGTCGCCTTGCTGTTTTGTAAAGCTTCCTGCTACAGAGCTCTTCTTGCCCTTCATCTCTTGCATTTTGCGAGCTGCTTCGTCCAAATCTTCTGTTTGCTTGCCCGTTTTTAAAATTAACGAACCTACAATAAACGATACGACGGCTGCAACAAGAACACCTGAGATATTTGCAACATAGCTGCCTGCATTACCTGGTGTAGCAGCTAAAATAGCCAAAATACTTCCTGGTGAAGCAACGGCTTGTAAGCCTCCTCCTAAAAGAACAAATGTAAATACTCCGCTCATTCCTCCTAAAATAGCCGCAATGATTAGAAGAGGACGCATTAAAACGTAAGGGAAGTAAATTTCGTGAATTCCGCCAATAAAATGAATGATGGCCGCTCCCGGTGCTGACTGTTTTGCTGTTCCTTTTCCAAAGAAGCAATACGCTAACAGAATTCCTAATCCCGGACCAGGATTTGTTTCTAATAACAATAGAATGGACTGTCCGTTTGTTCGAATTTGTTCTGCTCCAATCGGAGATAAAATGCCGTGATTAATGGCATTGTTTAAGAATAAAATTTTAGCTGGTTCAATTAAAATACTTGTAAGAGGAAGAAGGCCATGTGCAACCATCCAATCTACACCCACTACAAGTGCACCTGTAAATCCGTCCACAGCTGGGCTAACTCCTAAAAAGGCTAGAATCGCTAGAATTCCTCCAAGAATACCTGCTGAGAAATTATTAATTAACATCTCAAATCCTGTTTTGACTTTACCTTCAATAAACTGGTCAAACTTCTTGATGATATAACCGCCCAGCGGCCCCATAATCATAGCGCCTAGAAACATCGGAATATCAGATCCAACAATGACGCCCATGGTCGCGATAGCACCTACAACGCCTCCGCGCTGATCGTGTACAAGCTTTCCTCCTGTGTAGCCGATTAGCAGCGGAAGCAAATACTTGACCATTGGATCCACTAGTTTGGTAAGGCTTTCATTTGGAAAAAAGCCTGTTGGAATAAATAAAGCAGTAATAAGTCCCCATGCAATAAATGCTCCGATATTTGGCATAACCATTGAACTTAGAAAGTTCCCAAATTTTTGTACAGCTACTTTTATATTAGATTGAGCCATTTGCTCTCTTCCTTTCTCTACGTGATGATACTTTAATCGTAAGAGATTAAACGCTTTCATTCAATGAATAGGAAAACTAACTTTGTCGTACCACAGACGGACAAAGCTTTTAATTACATAAAAAAGCAGCTGAATTACACGAATTCAGCTGCTTTCTAACTTAATATTTATCTAATTCACTTACAGGAGATTGAATAATAACTGGATTTTTCTCTGGATTTAACCATTTTAAAATAGAGACAACTTGTTCTTTAGAAGTGGCCGTACATCCTGCTGTATAATTTGTTCCTACATGAAAGAAGATTGCACTTCCCTTTCCTGGGGTTCTAGATTCATTATAATTAATGACAAACCCATAATCATAAGCCGGGATATCCATGTTCTCAGCGCTCGTCCAGCGGCCATTCGCTGGCTTTTGCTGCCACGTATTATACAGAGAGCTTTTTGAATCGTCTACCCACACATCATTTGATGTAATCTTTCGATATGGAAGCTTAGTTCCAGGATTTGCATAGCGTCCGAATGCTGTGCCAATTGTATATTTCCCTGTCGGAGACTCCATATCTCCTTCTTTTTTCGCTAAAGCGAATCCTTTTTGTCCAAGTACACCGTTCGCAGTTAAAACTTGCTTCCATTTTCCATCAACTTTTTCAAATGTTTGAATTTTAGCAGACTTCGTATCGTAGTTATCTGCTGTAACCAAGATGACTTGCTGAGCGTTGCCTAACGTTTTAAAAGAATCGACTACGAGCTTTGGAGACGCTGTAGCTGAAGCCTGTACATAGTCACTGCTTACATAGCCTGTGCGGCCGTTATAGTTAATTTTGTACCAGCTTCCGCTTTTGCTCACCACAGACAGCTTCTGGCCTTTTGTCACACTTCCTATAGATGCATAGTTGGTGCCTGCTCCGCTTCTTACGTTCAGCGTGCTCGCCGTTACTGTGTACGTTGTGCTTTCTGCTGGTGGCGTTGTTGGGGCCGTTGTTGTTCCCGATGCT
>NZ_JBXENJ010000019.1:0-40206 GCF_056836725.1 Priestia sp. 3CA3 | reverse complement strand
TTTATCAAGTTACCGACGTAATGTCAACAACTTTTTAAAATTCTTTTTTCAGCTTCGTTGTTACTGTTATGTCTCAACGACGCTTTATAATAATATAACGCCCTGCACATAAAGTCAATATGTTTCGAGAAGAAAAATGTTTTTTTCTTACTTTACTTCTTCCCCTACTGAGAAGTAGTTAAACGTAAATAATCTAAATTTTCTAATTTTTATTTATACCTATATTAAAAAAGAAGCCCTTCACAAAAAGAGCTTCTTTCTTATCTTACTAATTAAGGTAAATAACGACGTGCACCTGCATACTCTTCAATATACCCCTTCGTGTTCAAAGGAATCATCTCTACTGTCCGCTCGGAGTTCGGCGAATGAATCATCATACCATCTCCCGCATACATTGCTACATGGTGGACGCTTCCTTTCCCTTGGTTATAGGCAAAGAATAATAAGTCTCCGGGTTGAAGATTGTTCATCTCTACTGGTTTCCCTGCTCTAGACTGTGGGCCTGAGTCACGTGGAATTGTAATACCATGGGACTGGTACATCGTAAACGTAAATCCAGAGCAGTCAAATCCAAAACCACTCATGCCAGCCCATAAATATGGAAGATTTAAAAATGCCTTTCCGCTTTCAACAAGCTCCGTGCCAGTTGGTACAGGAATATCTTTTTGAGAAGCGTAGATTTTTCCTGCTTTTGCAGAAACCCATGCTGTCTTTCCATTTGGTTTTAATACTTTATATGCACTCTTTGATTTTACCAAAAGAGGTAAGCGCGTATTATAGCTAACTTCAATACCTTTCTTTTTCAAAGAAGGCGAATGATATAAATAAGTAGTCGGAGCCGTTACCATTACAAAAGGCTTCTTTGCATACTGTTCGTACCTTTTGCTATAGGTTAATTGTTTAGTAGGCATCCACCCGGGATATCCTAATTCATTTCGAGAAGTAGGCTGTCCGTCTACAGCTACTTTGACCCAATCTCCTTGTCTCTCTAAAACCGTTACTTTGTTTCCATATAACGCTTGTGTCTCAAGCATCCCGTCACTAGATAACTGCTGCTTCTGTTTCAAATTCATCGATGTGGTCCACTTCTTCATATCTACAGGATTAGTAGCTGACGGAGCGTCCACTTCACGCAAGATGTTGGGTGCTGTCCAAAGAGTAGCTGCTGCGACATCTATATAAGCAGTTTCTTTTTCTTCAGAAGCATGAACAGAAGGAACTGCACTGACTCCAAATGTAGCTAAAATAACTGTTGTTACCGTCAAAAGCCAACGTTTTATATTCATCGTCTCTCTCCTTCTACTATATTACTATCTTTTTATTTTGAGATAGGAACGGTGATTTCTCCTATTCCAGGAAGATCTGATAAGAAAACCTCTTGACCGCTGTACTTTAACACATCCAGTTCAGTTGAAAGCCAAAGAGGAGCATCTAAGTCAAAATACGTGATATTTGGATGAGCGGCTGCCAGATGAGCAGCTGCTCCCACGGAAAGTGATGGTTCCATCATGCTTCCAATCATACACGCAACACCGTTCGCCTCAGCAATACTCGCGATTTTTCTTGCTTCATTAATGCCTCCGCACTTCATTAGCTTAATATTTAAAAGATCCACGTACCGCCCGCTTACAAGCCTTAATGCATCTTTGGCAGAAAATAGACTCTCATCTGCCATAATGGGTACGTTTACTCGTTCAGTCACAAACTTTAACCCTTCCCAATCATGAGCAGCGACAGGCTGTTCTACCAGTTCAATACCAAAGTTGAGAGCTTCCATTGCATTAATTAATTGCACTGCTTGTTTTGGAGTCCATCCTTGATTTGCATCCAACCGAAGTTTTACATGATCCGGAATGACAGATCGAATATGTTTAATACGCTCAAGGTCTAGCTTAGGAATTGAACCTACCTTCACTTTTAAAATGTCAAATCCGTCCGCTGCACTTTTTTGTGCGTCTTCAGCCATTTTTTCAGGTGTATCAACACTTATCGTCATACACGTAGAGATAGGCTGCTTATCGCCCAAGAAAGCATATAAAGGAATGTTGAGAAACTTTGTATAAGCATCATGCAAAGCGATATCAGCAGCCGCTTTAGCACTTGAATTGTGAATACAGCAGCTTTGAATTTTTTTTAAGAGTTTTTGAAACTGACTTATATCCTCCCCTATTAGCGCTAGTTTAATAGGTCCTTGAAGTGCAGCTTGAATGCCTTCTAAAGAATCGCCTGTAATAACATATGTTGGCGAAGCCGCTCCTTTTCCTTTTATTCCGTTTTCTAACTGAATCTCTACACTTATGCTGTCTATCTCTGTTGCTGTTCGAAGCGCTGTTTTAAACGGAACGAGCAGTGGAACGGTTTGATGCTTTACAGTTATGTCTTTAATTATCATTTCAATCGCTTCCTTTCGATTCAGCACACATATTCTTTTATACCTATTTTGGTTTATTCTTAGATCGCCCCTAAAATTTTGGCGATCATCATACCAAAATAAGTACCTAAGAAGGAACCCATCAGAGCCATAATGACTCCTACCGGAATCAGTGCACGGTTATAAGCAGCTGCAAGCATTGGAGCAGACGCCATTCCGCCAATATTAGCTAAACTGGCTACCCCGAGCGTAAATAAATCATATTTAAATAGTTTAGCTAGCAACAGCATGATCACTAAGTGGACGAACATAATGAGAAAACCAGATACTAAGTAAATAGGAGCCTGAGCTAAATTTGAAAAATCTGATTGAGAAGCAATTAACGCTACAACGATGTATAACATAACGTTTGATACATCGAGCGTACCTGGAATTTTTGCCGCTGGAGTTACAGCAAGCACTAAACCAACGACAGAAGCAATCATAATCGTCCAGCTCGTTGCATTAATAACGGCTCCCACTTCAGGCAAACGCCCTCCGATAAATGTAGACAATGCCGAAACGAACAAACCTAGCCCAAGCAAATAAAGAAGATGCTGAAACTGAGGACCTTCTTTTTCGCTTTCAGATGTTGCTGCGACTTCATCTATACTATTCTCAATAAAGCTGACGTCTGCTTTTGTCCATTTATTAAATTTAGATGCAAATGGTACAAGCCAAAACATAAACATAACCCATACGGCATAGTTAATCGTATCCATCATAAGAGCGTAGCCAAATATATTTTCTGGAACATCCAAAATCCCTTGAAGGGCAACCATGTTAGCTGACCCACCGGTCCAACTTCCTGATAAAGCACCAAAAGCTTTCCACGTATCCTCTACATAGAAATTCTTAAAGATGGCATAGACGAGGATAAAGCCTATCATTATACTAAAAACCGCAACGATGAATCCTCCCAGCATTCTTGGACCAAGTTTAATTACACTTCGAACATCACACTTTAACAGCATAAGCATCAGCATAGCAGGAAGAAGTGCATTTTTAACGCCTGCATACATGGCGGCATTTGACTCGCTATCCCCAAATAATCCTGCCGTTTGCATAAGAGCGGCTCCTATATAAATAAGTACAATACCTGGAATAAACTTAAAAAATCCATTGCCTTTAAATCGTTTTTCAATCCCTACCATGAGCGCAGCAAAGGCAGTTAACACACTCACATACATAAATCCATCTTGAATCATTTATTCTTCCCCCTTCATCTCCCCGAAAATGTTTTTATGCAAAACAAAATCCAGCCCAACGTTTGAAAACGTCAGGCTGGATTTCGTCTAGGTCTATGTAGACAAAGCAGCTGTTATTTGCTGATATTTTTTCTGTGCATCATGAAACGCTACCACCAGCGCTTTTTGGGAAGACCCGAAGTAGCGGCTGTTAATGTCGTCTATAAGGGTGGGATCACTTATATGACGTCCAATAAAAATTGATTGAACAAATCGAACGGTTAACTCAATCGTCGCTGAGCATTCCACATCAATAATTTTTCCATTTGTTTTATCAACTACCAATCCTAAAAAATACTGATTGAACTTTTTAGTAATCGGATTGCTTTGAGGAGCTTTGGCATCTCCAATAATATAGATAGTATCTTGATCATACATGATTTTTTATTCCTCCTAAAAGAGATAACAGACGATGCTAGGGACCGGCAAATGAACGTTTGCGGAGCTACGCAACATGTATTCGCTTTCATAAGGAACATTATAATCTACTCTCAATATATCATCTATAAAACAATTTCACAATATAAATTTTATACTATTCAGAATAAAATAATATTTACCCTATAAAAAAGGCCGTACGAATACATACGGCCTTTCTGCGTCATCCTTTGAACATTGTAGAGGAAAAACGGTTAGGGTAATCTGTCATCACTACTTTTACTGAAGCCTGCTGGAGCTTCAAAAAGTCATTCAGTTCATTAATTGTATATACTCGTAAGTCTAATCCTTCTTGCTTTGCTTTTTTCCCGTACGAAGAAAGAGCAAACGACATATCACAGTGCAGGTGCGCACCTATCGATTTTGCTTTTCCAATCGCATCTTCACTCACCCCTTCAAATAAAAATCCTGTTGGGATATATGAATGGAGAGATCTCACTTTAGCCAAGCTATCATAGTTAAAAGATGACAAAATAACTTGATCTTCTAAATCAAACTCATCGATTAGACGAAGAACTTTTTCCTCAAGTTTTGGATAGTAAATTTGGTCATTTTTTAATTCAATGTTCACGGTCATTTCTGTCTTTTTGTCCATCATCCACTCAAACACTTCTATTAACGTGGGAATTGATTGTTTAGAAAAACGAGAATCATACCAGCTTCCAGCATCGAATAACCGCAGCTGTTTATATGAAAATTCTTGAACATATCCCATTCCATTCGTCGTTCTGTCAATTCGTTCATCGTGAATCACTACTATTTCTCCGTCTTTGGTTAGTTGTACATCCAATTCAATACCTGAAACTCGCATTTTCCTAGCTTCTTCAAATGCAATCATTGTATTTTCAGGATATCGTCCGCTAAAGCCGCGATGCGCATAAAGATCAATTGAATTATTCATTGTCCTCTATCTCCCCTAACTAGTCATTCACTAAATAAAAAGCTCGTCCTCAAAATAACTTGAAAGACGAGCTTCGTAATCATACGTTATTTTTGATTGGCTACTTCTAATGCTCTATTCGTTTCTTTTGCTGCTTGATCAAGTGCTTGTTTCGGCTTTACTCCCTGGTACAGGCTTTCCATTCCTGTTACTACCTTTTGGCGTGATTCCGGAAATACCGAAATTAAAGCGCCTTGTGTTGCCGGAGTTGATTTAGTTTTATGAAGCTGGTCAACCGTCACTTTTAGTTGAGGATATTTTTTCCATTCTTTCTTTACGATTTCTTGATCATATGCTTTAGGATTAACCGCAAAATAGCCACTTTCCACGTGCCATTTTGCCTGAACTTCTGGTGTTGCTAAATATTTCATGAAGTCCCACGCCGCTTTAGATGTTTCATCACTAATTCCTTTAGACATCCATAAAGATGCTCCCCCGATAGCTACTCCTTGGCGATCCTCTTCTTTTGGCACAGGAAGATCTGATACACCCACATCAAATGGAGCATTGTCTACTAATGTTTTAATACCTGCTGAT
The DNA here is from genome assembly GCF_056836725.1 of Priestia sp. 3CA3. Lineage (NCBI taxonomy): Bacteria > Bacillati > Bacillota > Bacilli > Caryophanales > Bacillaceae > Priestia > Priestia sp. 3CA3. The sequence goes on along the minus strand of NZ_JBXENJ010000019.1, from coordinate 34,634 downwards.
GAATCTAAAAACATTGCAATTTTTTTAGATTGAAATGCAGCGCGCATATCGTCCCAGTTTTGCCCTACATTGTAGAAGGTACCTTCTTTGTACATGTCATTGATTAAATTAAATGCGTTTTGTCCTTCTTTTCCATTAAATACTGCCTTCTCGGCATCCCCTTTACGACCGTTTTCGTGATCTACATACAAACCGCCTTGAGAAGCAACTAGCTCTTCAAAGAACCATCCGTAATTTAGAATTGAAAAACCGTATTGTGATGTTTTATTTCCTTGTTTCTCTGTTAGTTTCTTTGCAGCTGCCTTTAATTCATCATACGTTTTTGGTGGATTTTCAGGATCTAACCCTGCTTTTTTAAAGGCATCTTTGTTGTAAACTAACACAGGTGTTGAAGAGTTAAACGGCATTGAATATTGCTTTCCATCTACTTGGTAATAGCTTGAAATATTTTTCTCCCACTGTGAAGTATCGTAGTGGTCTTCATCAATAAATTTTTGAACAGGCTGAACCTTACCACTGTCTATCATGAATTTCGTTCCTACTTCGAACGTTTGCATGATAGCAGGTGCATCTTTAGTTCCTGCTACCGTATTAAATTTTGTTTGTGCTTCCTCATACGTTCCTTGGAAAACGGGCTTTACTTCAACTTTATCCTGAGATTTATTGTACTCATCGACTATTTTATTGAGTGATTTTTCAAGGTCACCGCTCATGGCGTGCCAAAAAACGACTTCTGTTTTACCTGATGCTGTTTTTTTAGTTTCTTGCGCTTCCGAAGAACCAGTTGAGTTTGAGCAAGCGCCTAGAATGACCAGCAAGCATGCCGTTACGATAGCCAATATCTTTTTCATCACATTCACTCTCCTATTTAATTGCACCTTGTGTTAATCCTTTTTGAAGACGTTTTTGACCTAGGAATAATAGTAATAATGTCGGTATAATAACAACCACGACAGCAGCCATAACCACTCCCCAATCAGTTGAAATCTCCTGCGTTTGCATTTGTTTTAAACCAATCTGAACGGTACGAACATCCTCTGTATTTGTCACTAACAGTGGCCATAAATACATATTCCATGTTGTTAAAAAGCTATATACGCCAAGCGTAACTAGACTTGTTTTAGAAACAGGAAGCACAACATTCCAAAAGAAACGAAAGCGGCTGATCCCTGCGACTTGAGAAGCTTCATACAGCTCGCCCGGAATGGTTTTAAACTGTTGACGCAATAAAAATGTTCCAAATGCTAAGGCGAAAAAAGGAATTGTTAATCCCAAATAGTTATTAATCCAGCCTAGCTTTTGTGCTGTTAAAAAGTTAGGAACCATCGTTGCTTCCCATGGAATCATCATCGTAGAAATAAAGAGAAAGAAAATAGTATCTCTTCCTTTAAATTTAATAAATACAAATGCAAAAGCAGCCAAACTTGAAACTAACAGCTGCCCGGCCATGACAAAAATAGATACAGCAAAACTGTTAATTAAATAATGAAGCAGCGGAACTTTTTCAAAAGCATCCCGATAGTTTTCAAATGAAAAAGATGACGGCCAAATCTTCCCTTCTAACACTTCCGCTCCACTCATAAAACTAATGGAAAAAGCGTATAGAATAGGAAACATCAATACTAAAGTAGCTGCAATGAGTAACAAATAAGTTGTCCATTTTCTCGTGATGCTCATTGATAATGTACCTTCCTTTCTCCAAGCTTGAATTGAAGAGCGGTAACCAGTAGAATACAGAAAAATAAAATTGTAGCTTGAGCACTTGCAGAGCCAACATTATAGTTTACAAATGCATCTTTGTAGATTGAATAAACAATGACATTTGTGGAATCTGTAGGCCCGCCTTTTGTTAAAATGTCAATTTGTCCAAACGTTTGAAACGCGTTAATAAACGAAACGGTGATAATAAAAAACAGCGTTGGCGAAAGCATAGGAAGCGTAATTTTACGGAGCTGATACCAATAGCTAACTCCAGCAATACGCGCGTTTTCATACAGCTTTTCATCAATATTTTGTAACCCGCCAAGTAAAATTAAAAAGGTAAACCCAATGTTCATCCAAATCGTAGAGATGGACACAGCAATCAGCGCATACTTAGGATCTAATAACCACTGCACATCATGAATGCCTACAAGATTTAATACTTTATTAATAACACCGATTGTCGGGTTATACATAAACATCCAAATTACAGAAGAAGCCGCTACGCTCATTCCCATCGTAGATGAAAACATTGTTCTGAAAAAACCAATTCCTTTTAGCTTTTCATTTGCGATTAGCGCTAGGAATAATGCAATAATTAAGCCAATAGGCACCGTGTATAGTACAAATAAAAAAGTGGCTTTCATACTTTGTAAAAAGTTTGGATCTGTAAATAGATAAAAGAAATTTTGTAATCCTACAAATTTCAAGGGATTTCCCTGTGTGTCTGTAATAAAAAGACTTAAATATAAGGTCTTAATCATTGGGTAGAAAAGAAATACACCAAATAACAATAATGATGGCAGCAAGTAAGATAATCCTACCAATAGGTTAGGCATTGACTTCTTTTCTTGTGGATTTGATGAAACAGAAACAGGCGAGTTTGCTGTTTTGGTAACAGCACTCATACAAATGCCCCCTTTACAGTTAAATCTTCCGTTGATGGTTCATAGTGCAAGCATGAACCTGTATCACTATCAAATAAAAACAGGTGTTTTGGATCGATAAAAATAGGGACGCGCTCTCCCACTTTTATATTCCATTGACCGTTCCATTTAGCCATCCACTGTTTGTCTCCCATTTGAAATGTAAGCAGTGTTTCCGTTCCTAGAATTTCGACATTATCTACCTCTACGATAAAGCTGGTGTTGTCGTTTGTCGCAAGCTGAACGTGCTCAGGTCTTACTCCAACCACAACTTCCTTTTTACCGCTAAGGTTGTTGTATGATGCACTCATAGAAATAGCTCTTCTATCTTCAAAAACGAGTAAGTTATTTTCTATAGAAACGTTTGATAAGTTCATAGGGGGCGAACCTATAAACGACGCTACGAACGTGTTTGCCGGTGCATTGTAAATATCGAGCGGACGCCCAACCTGCTGAATATTACCTCCATTTAAAATCATCATTCGATCCGCCATCGTCATCGCTTCCGTTTGATCATGCGTGACATAAATCATCGTAATACCTAACTTACGCTGAATCTGGCGAATTTCTGATCTCATCTTTGCTCGCAGCTTCGCATCCAAGTTGGATAACGGCTCATCCATCAGGCAAATAGGTGAATGAGTAACTATAGCACGTGCGAGTGCTACACGCTGACGCTGTCCTCCCGAAAGCTGTCTAGGCTTTCGTTTTAAATATTCACTTAAACCAAGCATTTCTGCTGCTTCCCTGCAGCGCTTGTGCTGTTCTTGCTTTGAAATCTTCTTTGTATGCAGACCAAAAAGAATATTTTGTTCTACTGTCAAATGCGGATATAAAGCATAGTTTTGAAACACCATGGACAAATCGCGCTGACTTGGAAGCAATTTATTTGCTTTTACATCCCCGATTAGCAACTCTCCCTGTGTGACTTCTTCTAATCCGGCAATCATTCGCAGCATTGTACTTTTCCCGCACCCTGAAGGACCTACTAATACGAAGAATTCTCCAGGTTCAATTGTGACATTAATATCTTGAATGACATTTGTTTTTTGATCGTATGACTTTCCAACGTTAACTAACTCTACTTTTTTCATTAAAAACGCTCCTTTCTCGCTCATTCATATTTTTTCCATAGCCATGATTTTCCTGTAGAAACTGCCGTAGCCCCTGCTTTTAAAGCAGCTTGGATATGGCTTTCATTTTGAATGAGTCCACCTGTAATAATAGGGATACTTGTTTTTTTAACGATTTTCTCTATCATCTCCGGAATCAATCCTGGCATTAGTTCTAATGCATCCGGTTTAATATCTTGAACGGTTTTTAACCCCTGTGCTACTGCGTCTGTATCCACTAAAAACAGCCGCTGAATAGCAACCAGCCCTTCCTGTTTTGCGTAATTAATGAGTGAACTTTTAGTGGTTACGATACCTGTGGGCTTTACAAACTTAGCGAGAAATTTAAGCCCTTCCCGGTCATAGCTAATTCCCGGAATTTTTTCAATGTGTAAGAAAACCGTTCGATTATGCTGTTTGAGTAAATCTACATAGCGTTTAATTACACTGATGTTTCCCGTTAATAAAAAGGCGGCCTGGATCTCTGTTTCTAAAAATTGCTCTAAATTTTTCGGACTTTTAATGGATGCAATTAAACGATCTTGTCCAAGCTGTTGTAAGAAATCTGCTTCCTTATTCAAAACGATTCCTTCCTTTCATTTATAAAAAAACCACAAAAAACGCATAGGATGTTTATATAGACCTATTGTTTTTTGTGGTTTCTCAATTTCATAACCTTAGTAACTATTCACTTATCGTTCACATGTTTTATAATAATGGTTATTTGTGAAGGCAATATAAAGAAGCTGTTGAGTTTTGTAAAGTAAACGTATAGTTCCTGTAAATCTGCTGAAGATAAAAAAAGCCGTTGATTTCTCAACGGCTTCACAGTGCACATTCTTCGATTTCAAATCCTAAATCTTCAATTAATCCCCAGTCAGCTGTAGGTTCTTGACCTTGAGTCGTTAAATAATCGCCTACAAAAATTGAGTTTGCAGCAAACAAACCAAGCGGCTGAAGTGATCTGAGGTTAACTTCTCTGCCTCCTGAAATTCGAATTTCTTTGGTTGGATTTACAAAACGCATCATCGCTAACAGCTTTAAGCATTGCATTGGCTTTAACGCCTTTTTGTCTTCTAGAGGCGTTCCTGGAACGGCAACAAGAAAATTGCATGGAATAGAATCTGCATCTAACTTTTTAATCTGAAAAGCTAATTCAACGGCTTGTTCATTTGTCTCGCCCATTCCAAAAATTGCACCGGAACAAGGTGACAAACCTGCTTTTTTAGATGTAGTAACCGTATCGACTCGATCTTCATAGCCATGCGTAGAACAAATATTGTCATAGTTATCAGCGTGAGTATTTAAATTATGATTATAGCGATGAACACCCGCCTCGACTAGTTCGTGTGCTTGATCATCTGTTAAAAATCCTAGACAGGCACAGATTTTCAAGTCTGTCTTTTGACGAATTTCCTTTACCGCTCCCACTACGTGCGCTACTTCTTTATCAGTAGGGCGGCGGCCTGACGCTACGATACAATATGTACCTGCTTTTCTTTTTTGAGCTTCAAAAGCACCTTCTACAATTTTCTCTTTTGTTAACCACGCATACTTATCAATGGGCGCTTCTGATACAATCGACTGCGAACAATATCCACAGTCTTCTGGGCATAAACCCGATTTAGTATTAATAATCATATTAAGCTTTACTTTTTTTCCATAATGATGATGACGAATTAAGTACGCGGCATTCATGACCTCTAACACTTCTTCATCCGGTACATAAAGAAGTTGAAGCGCTTCTTTATATGTCATTTCTTTCCCTTTAATAATAGACTGAGCAAGTGCTTTCCAATCTCTTAAACTTGTGGTTTCCATCGATTCCCCTCCACTTTAGTAAACTTAAAAAATATAAAGTTAACAATTATAACTAAAAGTTACCATTATCACGCCTTTTATGTCAACACTTCATAAATAATAGTTAACTTAAAGAGACTGGGACAAAAGTAGTTGAGCCCAAGTAAAAAACGAACCATTCATCAACCTGTTTGATGAGTGGTTCGTTTTTTTTTTGATGATGCATATCGTTTTATTTGTTTCGTTCCTTCTAGCAGTTGATTGGAGGGCAAGGCGAAGACTCCTGCGGGAAAAGCGGAACAGGTGAGACCCCGCAGGAGCGAAAGCGAAGCCTTGCACGGAAATCAATTGCGGTGTCATAAGCAGTCCAGCTCATGTATCTCATTTGTTCATCTTTCGATTGGATTTATTTCGTTATGTCCCAGCCTCTTTGCTTATTGCGCTTGCAGTGTGTAAATAACCGATACAAAGTCTCCAGATTTTTTATCGTATGCTTCAACACCCGGATATTCATGAGTTAGAGCAATTCCTGCGTACATGAGCTCATCTCCATAAGCTGTTTGGTCTGTTTCCATCACTGTATATTCATAATCAGGATGAAGCCCTTTTAGCTCAATGCGTTCATAAGAAGGATTTGATCTAGCTAATACTTGATAATAACCGATGATTGCCTGTTTTTGATCGGATGAAACAACCATCCAGCTCGTCACATTTCCATCTTGTTCAAACGGACTTTTTAATCGATAGAATCTTCCATTTTGAATAAGAGATCGGTATTTTTTATAATACTGAATTTGTTTTTTTACCGTTTCTTTTTCATCTTCTGTCATCAGCGTAACATCTAATTCATAACCGAATGCGCCAAAATACGCAACGTCTCCTCTTGTTTCTAGACTTGTTACTCTGCGTACTTGATGATTTGGTACGGCTGATACGTGTGCTCCCATTGAACTGATTGGATAAGCAAAAGACGTGCCGTACTGAATTTTCAGACGTTCAATCGCGTCCGTGTTATCGCTCGTCCAAGCTTGAGGAGCATAATAAAGCATTCCCGGATCAAATCTAGCGCCCCCGCTTGCACACGATTCAAATAAAATATCCGGAAACTTCTTTGTTAGTCGCTCATACAAATCATATACTCCTAAAATGTAGCGATGTACTACTTCAAACTGGCGATTCGCGGGTAGCCCAACAGATCCAATCTCCGTTATATTTCGGTTCATATCCCATTTTATATACGAGATAGGTGCTTCACTTAAAATAGCTTCCATTCGTTCATAAATATAATTCACTACTTCTTCTCGTGAAAAATCAAGCACATATTGATTTCGTCCATGAGACTGATGACGATTTGGCACATGAATCAACCAATCTGGATGCTTTTCATACAAGTTGCTTTGCTTTGAAATCATTTCAGGTTCAAACCATAATCCAAAGTCCATACCTAAATCCGTTACTTTTTGAGCCAATGATTTCATACCGCCCGGAAGCTTATTTTCATCTACAAACCAGTCTCCAAGAGAAGTTGTATCATCATTACGTTTACCAAACCAGCCGTCATCCAATACAAAAAGTTCAACGCCCAGCTTTTGTGCTTCTTTGGCAATGTGTACAATTTTCTCTTCGTTAAAATCAAAATACGTCGCTTCCCAGTTATTAATTAAAACTGGTCGCTCTAAATCCCGCCATTTCCCTCTAGCGAGACGCTTGCGATAAAGCTCATGATACTCTTGGCTAAGACCGTTTAGCCCGTTATTTGAATAAGCCAATACTAGTTCTGGTGATTGAAAAGTTTGTCCACTTTCTAGTCTCCACTGAAAATCAAAAGGGTGAATACCCATCGTTATTCTTGATACATTATAGTGATCTACTTCCACTTGTCCAAGAAAGTTTCCGCTGTATACAAGACTAAAACCATACGCTTCTCCACTGTGTTCAGTTGCATCTGGATTCTTTAAAATTAAAAACGGGTTTTGCTGACTGCTGCTTGTACCTCTCGCACTAGAAATACTTTGAATACCCGGCTGAAGCATTCTTGTTTTCACGTGTCTCTCTCGAATCCAAGCACCGGAAAGCTGAACCATTTCATAGTTTGATGTGGGCAAATCAATGCTGCCGCTCATGATACGCAAAATATCGACTGGTTCTTCTCCTCTATGTTCAAATCTTGCGTGACGCGTAATAATATTTCGGTCTTCGTAAACGGTATACGTTAAAATAAGTGATGCATTGAGCAATTTATCAATCAGTTCAACTTCTACACTCGTGGCTTCACTCTCTTCTTCTACGTATGTAGCAGGTAAGCCGTTTAATAGCTTCTTGCCCTTGTAAATTTTATGGTTATCGTATTCAAAATTGGTGACTCGGCTTCCGTTTTGCTGAAGAAGTTGGTAGGCTGGCTCTCTGAAGTCTGTTGTCCCATAAGAAGGATACTCTTGTTTGATTGTTTCAAGAGAAAATGCTAGTTCTCCTTCATAGACCGAAGCGCTAGCTCCTCTTGTTTCCACACGTAAAAAATGCTGAAAAGACGGACGGTGCTTAAGCTTTTTTCCATAGTATAAGTGACCAAGCTGCTCGTTTCTCAACACTGAAAAGATATAACTTACATCGCGGCCCTGCAGGTGAAACTCCTTTGTACGTTCATTAAATAAGATCCCCACTCTATCTCTCTCCTCACCATCAAATATCTAACGAGACATTTCCTTTTTCATCTATTGCCGTTGCATGCTCAACAGCAGATGCTAGATTAATCTCTTTTCTTTCATACCATTTCGCTAAATCTTTGAATAACTCTTCTGTTTCAATCATTCTTGTATCTACTCGCAGTTCAGTTTCGTAGCTATGAAGAGACCAAGTGCTTTCACTAAATAAGTTCATCTCCACATCTAGACACATTTCCTTCCAATTGGGGGCACACCGAATAGGGTGAAGTATGTCTGAACATGCAATAGTGTAGCGGTTAGAGCCATTTTTATTCATAAAACAATGAACAGAAGAGGTACTCACATCTCCCTGACTAGTTTGTATAGATTTATATAGCTGGATATCTAACAACGGAACGCTCCATTTTAACGCCATTTTTGGAAGACTTCTTTTTTTAATCGACTTGACCGTTAATTTAATAAAATAAACACCATCTTTTTTTGTTTCATCCAATACAACATGCACACCTGGTCCCTTGTTTATCTCCAAGTTTATATAGGGTGTAGCAATCACTTCCTTCATCTCCTTTATCATCATTATAAGTTTATACACCCGCAAAAATGTAACCGCATTCAAAAGTTTGTTTTCGTATTTATTACAAGTAGATCATACTAATCGAAAGCTTTTTTACTTTCTTTCATTTTATGTAAAATGCTTTCTAGACTCAATGGTAAAAATCAAAGTGAAAAAAAGCATTTTTTTGCTTTATCTAGTAATTAACTAAACGCTCTTTATCTCTTAGCGCGCAATTTTCTCTTCTTTTTCAAAAAAAGATGACAAATCTAACAATATAGTATAATAATAAATATTGCAGAATGATTATACACAGAAAGGATGACAAATATGAATCATGGACCTTCTCTTCTTAAACAACTAAAATTATGGCATATCGTCGTGATAGGATTAGGCTACATGGCACCCATGGCTGTTTTCGATACATTTGGCATTGTAACTGAATCCACAGATGGACATGTTTCAGGTGCTTATGCATTCACGTTGATTGCTATTTTATTCACAGCCATTAGTTATGGAAAAATGGTAAAAGCTTTTCCTGGAGCTGGTTCTTCTTATACATACGCACAGCAAGTAATGAATCCAAGCATTGGTTTTTTGGTAGGATGGACGGCTCTTCTTGATTATCTATTTCTACCGATGATTAATGCACTTTTGACAAATATTTACCTAAGCTCTCTGTTTCCAGGTGTTCCAAAAGCCGTATGGATTATCAGCTTTGTGGTCATCATGACCATAATGAATATTTTTAGCGTTCATTTAACCGTTTCTTTTGGTACGCTATTAGTTGCTTTTCAAATTTTAGTAGCTATCATCTTTATTATTTTAAGTGCTACAACTCAAGGGCAAGAGCTATCATTTAAACCGTTTATAAGTGAATCGGCTTCTATATCTCTTTTATTAAACGGAGCAGCTATTTTATGCTTTTCTTTTTTAGGGTTTGATGCTGTAACCACCATGGCTGAAGAAACACTTAAGCCTGAGAAAACCATTCCCAAAGGGATTCTCATTATTGCATGTACGGGAGGCGCCTTATTTATTACGGTTTCTTACTTTGCTCAGCTTCTTTTCCCTTCAGCCTCTTTGTTTCATGATTTAGAAGGTGCATCGGCTGAAATCGCTTATAAAATTGGCGGCCAGCTGTTTCAATCTATTTTTGTAGCAGCAGCCTTAACATCAACTATTGCTTCTGGACTTGTCTCACATATGAGTGCATCAAGACTTCTCTACGCAATTGGGAAAGATGGTTATCTGCCACGGAGAATTTTTGGCTATATTCACCCTAAAACAAAGACGCCTGTTTGGAACGTAGTCATTATTGGTGGTCTCTCTTTAATTTCACTAAGTCTGTCTCTTGAAAAAGCTACCTCTTTAATTAATTTTGGTGCTTTAATTGCGTTCAGTTCAGTTAACATAGCGGTTTTTATCCATTATTTTATTCAACAAAACAAACGATCTCTCAGTGGATATATTTCATATGTACTTATGCCTTTACTCGGCAGTTTATTTTTATTTTTTATGTGGCTTAACTTAGAAAAAACATCCTTATTTATCGGTATTGTATGGAGTATAATTGGAATTATTTATTTACTGATTGCCAGACGAAAAAATACTATTACCATTCCTACTTTTCATTTTGATTAAGGAAATAGGCTTAACACACCTCGACATATTTCCCTAGAAATAATGTCGAAAAAAAGTAATTGAGACATAAACAAATCAATCCCATCTACACACGAACAAAAAGGTAAACGATCTAATATGAATCGCTCGTTACACCGCTGTTGATTTCCGTGCAAGGCTTCGCTTTCCGCGGGCGGCCGTTGAGCCTCCTCGTCGCTTGCGCTCCTGCGGGGTCTCATCTGTTCCGCTTTTTCCGCAGGAGTCTTCGCCTTGCCCTCCAATCAACACCTAGAGGCAACTAAATACATGAAAGCTACATTTACTATATCAATAAAAAAATCCGAACGTATTTGATTCTCAACTAAGAATCAAACTCGTTCGGATTTTTCTTCAACTAAAATACTTTCATACCAGCCTATTTTTATTTTTAGATTGTGAGACTTTTTCTAAAATGCGTCTTTTACGGTAAAGCATCATTCCAACTTCTCCTATATCGCTAATCGCTTGTTTGTTAATATACGCCCCAAACACCATCCCTGCTATAGGAATCATTTGAAATAGCTTTTTCCATCCCAAGTTGTCTCTATAGGTTAGAAACACTTCTCTCCAACCTTGGAGCTGCTGCAAGCTCTGCGTTCGATTGCCGCTTGCTAATTCTTCTAAAATCGCACGCTTTCCTACAATATCAGAGGATGAAAACTGCATGCATTTGACCATAAAAATGCGCTCCTCTTGCTCAGTGGGATCGTAACCATAAGAAACAGCCACTTCTTGCAGTGTCTTAAGTGTAAGTCCCAATACAAAAGGAATATCAATCGCCAGTGTGAAAATTCCACCTACTCCGGTTGTAGCTCCTTGCAGCTGCGCATTCTTTTTTCGGACTTCAATAAAATACTCCGCCAACTCATCCATTTCCTGCAGAGATAAATGCTGAACATCCTCTATTGACAGCTGCTTATTTTCTTGTAATTGGGCTGATGCTTTCTCTAGCGTGGCAGACGTATTAGCTAAATACTGGCCTCCATTATCAACATACTTAGCAATTTCATCTAATAATTTTTCTATTTTTTGATGAATGAACTTTGGCGTTACTTTATCTAAAGCTGAAAAAGGCAAGCGAGCCAGCCGCTCCCAGAAAAAAAGTCCTTTTTGGTCTTTCTCCCACTTTTCAATTTTTCGCAATTCTATTCTCAATTGTTCATGCTCTGACATATCCTCACTCTTTTCCTCGATTTATCAGCTCTGTCCTACTTGTTTATTCCGCACATATTTAATGATAAAAAACAACGCAATTAAAACAACAATTCCGATTCCAATAGGCTGCATGTATTGAGAAACAATCGGACCCACCTCTTTCCACTTAGGCCCTAACTTATATCCTAAATATACGTAAATAGCCGTTACTGGAAGCATCGCAACAAATGTGTAAATAGAAAACAGCCATACATTCATTTTTGCCATCCCGCATGGAAAAGAGATAGCCGTACGCACTCCTGGAATAAACCGTCCAAAAAAAGCGACCCCGCTGCCGTACTTATTAAAAAAGCGATCGGCAGCGTCAATTTCTTTTTCTTTCACCAAAAAATATTTTCCATATTTTAAAACTAGCGGTCGTCCACCGTAACGTCCCAGTGCATAAAGAGTCAACGGTCCACACACACCGCCTACTGTACCTGCAAGGATAGCCAGATACAAGTTCATATCACCTTGGTACACCCAATACCCTACTAAAGGTAAAACAAGCTCTGCGGGGACAAACTCAAACGTTAATGCTAAAATTACGCCAAAATAAGAGAGCTGTTTTAGCGCTTCAATTAAAGAAAGTAAAACCGACTCTAACAAAAATTCTCCTCCTCATGTCATTAAATCTAAGACTGCAAAACTATAATTTAGCCGATTGATAGATAAAAACCAACGCGACATAGTTTTTTCCTTTCCCTCTTTACGTATGACGTACTACAAAAGTTTCAATAAAAAAAAAGCGCTAGTTTTATCCAGCGCTTTTATAGTTTAAAGTTAATTTGAATAATACCTACTTTACGAAGAGCATCGTATAAAATAACTAAAGCTGGTCCTAAAAACAACCCGACAAAACCTAAAAGTTTAAATCCAATGTACAAACTAACTAATGCAGCCAAAGGTGAAATACCCATATTTGTAGAAAATACTTTTGGTTCTACTACACGTCTTACTACCGTAATGACTCCAAATAGAATAAATAAGCCGATTGCTAATGAGTCATGTCCTTGCGTAAGAGCAAAAATCCCCCATGGAACGAGCACCGAGCCTGTCCCAAGGATTGGTAAGATATCGACAATTACAATTAATAAACTAAGCAGCGCGGTATACGGAACATCTAATAGCCAAAGCCCTACATAAGCCATTACAAACGTCATGACACTTAAAATAATTTGTGCCTTAATAAAACCAACCCCCGCTTGGATAAGCTGAGTGATGACAACTTGTAGCTTATATTTCGTTTCTTCTGTTAAAAATGACTTAATTTTATTTTTAATAGCAGGCAGCTCAAGGCTGATAAATACAAGCGCTACTAAATAAATAAGAAACTCTAGTAGAAACCCAGGAACAGTAGCAGCAAAGCTAATGATGATTTCCACGGTACTTTTTAATAGAGAATCTAATGAATTTACGGTTTTTTCAAGCGTGCGCTCGATAGAAGAAATCACTTCTGTAGGAAGAGCGTTTGAATAGTATTTCCACTTGATAATAGTTGGATAAATCGCGGTTTCATAGATTTCTTTTACAAATGAAGGCGCTATCTTTGAAAGAGCAACCACTTGCGTAACGATTGTCCGAACAATAAAAAATCCAATAAGTATGAGCGAAACAACATATAAAATGAAGGTCATAAGCACTGCGTAGACTCTCTTCATTTTAAAAGATTGATGCAATTTTTGAACAATACCCTCAAGCGCTAATGCTGTTAATAAAGCAAACACAATCGGTAAACTGTAAGGGATTAACAAACATACGATTACTATCGAGGCGATGACCCATATTCGCTTTTTCCACATACTCTACTATCCCCCAACTAGCTAAGCTATCTCTATATTTATTGATAAAGAAAGGAACCAGTGACTGCTTTTATGTAAGAATAAAATTTGGATATATTTATACCTGATGTTACATATTATAGGGTCAATTTCCATAATAATAAAGGAATTATTATGAAAAAAGCTACTTATTCTAATTTTTTGAATAGAATAAGTAGCTTTTTAATTTATAAATTAGCCGGCTCTCATGACCTCTGTACCTTTTTTAGGGTCAAATTTGCCTTCAGATTTAGACATCACAATTGCTGCTAGTGTGTTTCCTACTAAGTTAACAACCGTACGTGCCATATCCATGATTCTGTCTACTCCCGCAATGAAGGCTAATCCTTCTGCCGGAACGCCGATTGTTCCAAGAGTAGCCAGTAATACAACAAATGATGTTCCTGGCACCGCAGCCATTCCTTTAGATGTAACCATCAATACCAGAATGAGCGTCAGCTGTTGAACGATCGTTAAATCAATACCATACACCTGCGCTAAGAATAACGCTGCAATCGCTTGATAGAGAACAGAACCATCTAGGTTAAATGTATAACCAATTGGTACAACGAACGATACGATAGCTTTTGGACAGCCCATCTTTTCAAGTTTTTCCATAATTCGCGGAAGAACTGTCTCAGAACTAGATGTACTGTATGCTAACAACAGTTCATCTTTCATATAGCGGAATAAGTGGAAAATGTTAATTCCTGCCCATTTCGCAATTCCTCCTAATACAACAAGTAGGAAGAAAATTAACGCTAAGTAAACTAAGATAACAAGCTTTCCTAATGAAAGAAGTGACTCTAAACCGAATTTCGAAACTGTTACACCAATTAAAGCAAATACTCCAATCGGAGCCACTTTCATTACTAGGTTTACCACGTGAAACATTGCGTGAGAAACGCCGTCAAAGAATTGAACAACAGGCTTTCCTCTTTCTCCAATTGCCGCTACTCCAAGTGCGAACAATACTGTAAAAAAGATAATTGCTAGCATGTCCCCTTCAACAATTGACTGGAAAAAGTTTGTCGGAACAATGTGTAAGAACGTTTCAGCCACTGACTTTCCTTCTTGCTGTTCGGATGTTTCAACGTATTGTGAAATATCACTCTTCTGTGCTGAATGAATGTCTACACCTTGTCCAGGGTGAAAAATATTAGCAATCAATACACCGATTACAATTGCGAAAGTTGTAATAATTTCAAAATAGAGAATGGTTTTAACGCCCAGCTTTCCGACCTGTTTACCGCTACCTGCTCCTGCAACTCCAACGACTAAACTTGAGATAACAATTGGAATAACAATCATCTTAATCAATCTTAAGAACAAGTCTCCCAGCGGCTGCAGGTATGTTACTACACGCGGATCGTTAAACCAAATTACTCCTACAAGAACACCGAGGATTAAACCGGTAAAAATCTGCGTAGCCAAACCAAAACGAATTTTTTTCATAGATGTACCTCCCCAAAGATGTATGACATTTGTATATACTTTTCTGAAAAAACAAAAAAAGACTATTCTTAAGAAAGAACAGCCTTTTACTTACGCTATTTTGGGCTCTTTCTCTCAATAAAGCAAACGAGGTTAACTGTCGGATTCGGAATTGAGAGTTTCCTACCTTTTGTAAGGATTCACCCCAAGGCAGCTTTACTGCCGATAATGATTCCCCCGCTCTATACGATTAAGCTTATTATTCAATTTTTATAAAATTAAAACGATCTATACGTTGTCATACGTTTTTTACAGTCAATAAAACTAAACAGAAGTCTTACTTTTACTTAACTTTATACTGCACAAATATTAATTTACTATTTTTCGACACGTTTTGTCAATACCCATGTTTATAAAACGCTTTCAAAAGACAATAATATATATTTATGCAAAAAAGCTATTGCAATGTTGCAATAGCTTTTTCTTGCTTTTTAAGTCTTTATCAGAAGTTTAAATGGCTATAAAATACGCTGATTTATTTTATAAAAATACAAAATATAGAATAGCCGCTAAGATAATTCGATAAATGGCAAACGGAACTAATTTAATGCGGTTGATTAATTTTAAGAAAAAGCGAATCGATATAAGCGCAAAAATAAAGGCGCTGATAAAACCAGCAATAAAAAACGGTAGTGCATCTGATGTGAAATACTGCCAGTTTTTAACCAATGAAAGTCCACTTGCTCCTGCCATAATTGGCACTGCCATAATAAATGTAAAATCTGCGGCTGCCTTATGGCTCATTCCAAGAAGAACCCCTCCTGAAATCGTTGAGCCTGAACGAGAAAAACCTGGCCAAAGAGCAATACATTGAAACAGTCCTATACCTAGTGCTTGTCCATAAGACATTTGGTCCACCGTCTCTACACGCGGACGTTTAGGTCCAAACAAATCTGCTAGAATCATTAATACAGCTCCGACCACTAAGCCAATTAGCACCGTATTTAAAGAAAACAAATGTTCATCAATGTAATCATCAAACAAAAGTCCTAACACTCCTGCGGGTAACAAACCAACAATTACCTGCATTAAATTTAAGCGATTTGTCGGTCCAATTGCAGCAGCTGGTTTTTTTCCCAATCCTAATAAATTAATAAAACGATCTTTAAAAATAACAACTACTGCTAAGATCGACCCTAGCTGAATAACAATCTTAAATGTATTAGCTACTGGAGATGAAAATAATTCTTTTGAATTTAACCACAGGTCATCCACAATAATCATATGCCCAGTTGACGAAACGGGAGCAAACTCTGTTAAACCTTCTACAATCCCTAAAATGATTGCTACAATAATTTCCCACATAAAGCTATGTACCTTGCCTTTCTTTCAAATTAATAAGCTTATCGCTTCGTTTTACATGCTCAACTATTTTCCTATTTTGACACTTGCTTTTTTATCATAATTGTTAAAACTATGAAATACAATGTGTATTTGCAAAAAGATAAGAATCTTTAATAATTTGTAATAAAAAGCTTACATGCTACAACCAAAAAACACGATATCAGCTTTTATTTATTTTAAAAAGCAGTCACTATGTTCAGTATAAATTCTGGTCCCTTAGCTAAAAATGAATCATCTAGACTATTTTTCTTTAGTGTGAAAAAATGACTAAATCATTATGTTTTTTCCATCCCCCTTTACTGTCATCTATCATTTTAATCCAATAGGGCTGACTTATACGACATATCCCCCAAGTAATTTGAAACTTTTTTCTCTCTTTTCTCGTATATAGTAGTATCTTTTTTAGGAGGCTTTTTACTATGAATGGAAATGTACGTACAATGAAATGGGTCACTGCTGGGTATGAAGCCTTGCTGGGAATTCCTTTAATTGGCGCGGGGATTGTTATGGGCTTTAGCTATACTCCTCTTTTTATTGGATTTATTCTTCATGCTATCACACTCATTTTAGCTAATAGACGAGGGTTATCTGCTTATGGAAACATACTAGGGCTTGTTACCTCACTGGTTGCTTGGATTCCATTTTTGGGATTTATCATGCATATTATTACAGCTATTGTGATTGCAATCGATGCTGCTAGACAACGCTAATTGTCTAGCTTTTTTTATTTAAGGGTTGATTTTTTACCGAATGATGGTAAACTTAAGCCGTAAATTGAATAATTTGAATGTTATTTCTACTAGGGGTGTCTGATAGCTCAGACTGAGAGAAGAGTGCAATAAAACTCTTTAACCCTTTGAACCTGATTTGGGTTATACCAGCGGAGGGAAGTAGTCTTGAAAAGAATAGTATATGTTTATTCTTTTTTTGCCTATTCCATCGGGTTCTGTCTATCACAGAACCCGATTTTTTTTATGGTTCGGTATAGCTACACTTTATGCGAAACCGGAGGAATATGTAATGTCAAAACAAAATGTATCAGTTTCTATGAAAAAGCCTTTTCCAAACAGTCACAAAGTATATGTCCAAGGATCCAGACAAGACCTTAAAGTACCTATGCGTGAAATTCATCAGTCTCCTACTACAGGGTCTTTTGGTGAAGAAGAAAATAGTCCCGTACGTGTATACGACACGAGCGGTGTTTATACAGATCCCTCTTATGAAATTAATTTACAAAAAGGAGTACCGGCTCTGCGCGAAAAGTGGATTGCAGAACGAAACGATGTAGAAACATATCAAGGCCGTACGGTTCAGCCACAGGATAACGGTTATTATGACGGTGATCCAAGAGATCAGTACGAGCGCTTTATCACTAAACGTTTACCTTTGCGCGCGAAAAAAAATCAAAATGTAACGCAAATGCACTATGCGAAAAAAGGAATCATCACGCCCGAAATGGAATTTATCGCTATTCGTGAACAGATGAATCCTGAAGTTGTGCGTGAAGAAGTAGCAAGAGGACGTGCAATTATCCCTAATAATATCAATCACCCTGAGAGCGAACCGATGATTATCGGCCGCAAATTCCATGTGAAAATTAATGCTAATATCGGAAATTCAGCTATTCGTTCAGCTATTGAAGATGAAGTAGAAAAAATGACATGGGCAACGCGTTGGGGAGCCGATACAATTATGGATCTATCAACAGGAAAGGATATTCACACAACACGCGAATGGATTATCCGCAACTCGCCTGTTCCTGTAGGGACCGTTCCTATTTACCAAGCGCTTGAAAAAGTAAAAGGCGTAGCAGAAGATCTAACGTGGGAAGCATACCGCGATACATTAATTGAACAAGCAGAACAAGGTGTTGATTACTTTACTATTCACGCAGGTGTTCTTTTACGTTATATTCCTCTGACAGCGAAACGTACGACAGGTATTGTTTCACGCGGAGGATCCATCTTGGCGCAGTGGTGTTTAGCTCATCATGAAGAGAACTTTTTATATACTCGCTTTGAAGAAATCTGTGAAATCTGTAAAGCATACGATATTGCTATTTCGCTTGGCGATGGGCTACGCCCTGGTTCCATTGCAGACGCTAATGATGAGGCACAGTTCGGTGAATTAGAAACGCTTGGTGAATTAACTAAAATTGCTTGGAAACACGATGTTCAAGTTATGATTGAAGGTCCTGGACATGTTCCAATGCATCTCATCAAAGAAAACGTAGATAAACAAATGGAAATATGCCAGGAAGCTCCCTTCTATACTCTTGGACCGCTTACAACCGACATCGCTCCAGGCTATGACCATATTACATCAGGTATTGGTGCTGCAATGATTGGCTGGTTTGGGACAGCTATGCTTTGCTACGTAACGCCAAAAGAACATTTAGGACTCCCGAATAAAGAAGACGTTCGCGAAGGCGTTATCACCTATAAAATTGCTGCGCATGCTGCTGACCTAGCAAAAGGCCATCCAGGAGCACAAAAACGCGATAATGCTCTGTCTAAAGCAAGATTTGAATTTAGATGGAATGATCAATTTAACCTGTCACTAGATCCAGAGCGCGCAAAAGAATATCACGATGAAACACTTCCCGCTGAAGGTGCTAAAACAGCCCATTTCTGTTCAATGTGTGGACCTAAATTCTGTTCGATGCGTATTTCTCAAGATATTCGTAACATGGCTCAAGAAAATGAAAAAGATGTAAACGAAGTAAGAAAAGAAGGAATGAAAGAAAAAGCTAAAGAGTTTGTTAACAGTGGTTCAAATATCTATCAATAATGAAGTAGAACAGCTTAAAAAACAAATTAAGCAGCTTGAAGGAAAGTTATTATTTGTTCAGCAAAATTGTCAGCACATTATCGTTGAATCCTCACATTCTTCCGTAAGACGCTGCATTAAGTGTTTCTATCAACAAGATGCAAAAAGGACTTCGTAAAGAAGTCCTTTCATCTTTTTTTGAAACGTGCTTTCAGCATGTTCTTAATCCAATATAGTATTTTAATAATAACCCAGCCTATAAATGTACCTAGCGTGTTCAAAAAGATATCATCAATATCAAATACTCGTTCCGTTAGCTTGTACTGTAAAATTTCAATCAGAAAACTGATTAAGAAACCAGTCGTAAAGACTTGAATAAAACCGTCAAACCACTTCATAAACAACGGAATAAACATTCCAAGCGGCGCAAACATCACGATATTTCCCAGTATATTTGTCAGAGTGAGCATTATATTACCGCTGTCCCACATCAGACGGATTGTACTAAATAAATCCAAGTTCATTGCTTTTCCGTAAACATGTTCGTTTTCCCGTATGAGAGTAGCATAAATGACCACTGCCGTATACGCAATAAATAGAGTGAACATGACTTTTTTAACAATTGACCTGATGCTTACATTCACTTCAACATCACCTTCTTTGACTCCCAAAACCATTTATTATTATCTATATGTACCCGTTCACTGCTTTCATTCGTAGTGAATGCATTTATATGCTTTTTTATCCTATCACATCAATAAATAAATACAATTCCCTTTTTGTTATTTTGTAAACTAAAATTTTTTCAATTAAAAAAGCCACGCTTTTCGCATGACTTTTGTTAATTAATAACTCCACGATGGATAATTTCCACTTGTACTTTCGGATTAATCGAGATGTTTTTATAGTCCTGTCTCCATTTAAGCCTTTTCCATATACTCGGATGATAAGCAGCTACTTCTCTTCCTATTTCAAGAAAATCACAGTTAGCTTTTTGCAGCTTTTCAACTACTTTTTCAGCTTTCTTTTGTAGAACCTTTTCAATTTCTTTCTGTACGTTTTTTGTTAATGCAGGAGATGACATTTCATTTTTAGTAAATTCATTAATACTTACTTTTATATTTAGCGGTATGATTACTTTTGCTCCGTGCACCGCATCAGGTTTAACGTGCATTTTTGCTTTAGCATCTGACACATCATACGATACTACATACTGTTGATCATGTATGGTAATTTTGTGACTCATAATCATATATTTGTCTTTTTGATTTCCTAATAAAAGAAGCGCCTTAGATTCATCGGAATTTAATGTAATACCTGAAAATTTATCTTCATTAAACAAAGCTGTACCGATTACATCAACGGTCTTATTTTCAGTATTTAATTTCATATAAGGAAGAGCTAGCCCTTTTCCTTCATCAAACAACACGGTACAAAGTGACTGAAGAGTTTCAATTGGCACTAAGGAATTGACTTCAGCCGTATGGACAACTCCGTCTAAATATTCTCCAATTAGCTCTTCTCCTACTTGCTGTAGCTCAACTATCGTACTCGGTTTCCCTTCTACAATGACATACTTAGCCGTTAGAGGACTTTCCGGTGTGCGATATAAGACGTCTGATAATTCTAGTATACCTTCTTTAGCTAATCGATCTTCAAATAAGATTATTCTCTTTTTGGCAGACATAACAATTCCAGAAACCTGCTGGTTAATTTTTATTCGATCATCTCGAGGTGAATCCCCTGCTACATGATAAGTTTTATTTACTAAAGTCCCTTCTTTAGACGTATATGAGCGGATAGCAATAGTAGAAAGCACCTTATTTCCTTTCTTTTTTTCATAAGCTACCGTAGACAAAAACATCGTATCTTTTAACATTTTTTGATCCCAGCACCCCGTTAGAAAACTTAAAACTAAACATATGCTCATTATCTTGATCAGTTTATCCTTCATTTTTTACAGTTCCTTTTCTAATCCATGACAATAATAGCAAACAGATAGGAATACAGAAAATGAATACGTAAATTAAATAATTAGTTGTTTGAGACAAAGCTGCGACAAGCTGATCCGTTTTTGAAAAATAAATGGAAAGACCTGTTACAAATATCAATACAATTGGAACAAATGGACGGTGAGTTTTCTTTTTGAAGATTTCCTGCATGCCTACACTTGAAATATATACATATATAATAAGGGACGTAATAACAGAAATGATCCAAAAAGTAATAAAAACCAAATCGATTCGTTCGATAACTGAGTTTTGCGTCGCCTTCAAAATGTATAAAACCGGTTCTGGTACAATTAAAATTTCATCTGGGCTAAAAAACATATAACAAGCAATGATAATATACACATATAAAATCGTAACGATACAATTACTAAGCATGACCATTTTTAAAGTCGTCGTAGACTTTGCTTTTACAAACGGTGCTAAAATTAAAATAGCTTCAAAACCTAACATTGAGATACTTCCTTCTTTTGACGCCAGCAAAATATTTTGAATACCGCTGTGCCCAATCGGAAATAGATACCGGACATCGGCCTCTTTATAAGCATTTGACACCAATAATACCAAAATAATTAAAAATACAGATACAATAGTAAAAAAACGCCCTATATTGCGTACATTCTCTTTTGCAAAATATAACGCAATAACAACTAATAAAAAGACAAGAACATAAGCTGGCGTCAAGTGATAAAGCCAGCGCTTTAACACGTTTACATATAAAACCGTAATGACACTTGAGACAATAATGTAATAAAACACATATCCTATATTCAAAAAATTACCTAACCACTTACCAAGCAGCTTGCTAGTCATCTGATACAGCGTTAAACCTGGCAAACGATGCGTTAATCCCCAGTGGAATAATGTAATGACTTGAATAATACAACCGCTCATTAACATAGAAATCCAGCCGTCCGTATGCGCCGTTTTAAATAAGTTATAAGGTAACCCTAAAACACCAATCCCAATTTGAGTTTGTAAGATGATAAAGAACAGCTGACTGGCTGAAATACTATTTTTATTCATTTGAATCCCAATTCCTTATCGCTTTTTGACGTTGGCGCTTTTGAGGCTTAGCGTTAGCAGGCCTTTCATTCAAATAGAGCTGATGCATCCTTATAAAAACATCCTTTAAACCAGAGAATTTAAATGGCGCAAAAGGGATTAAGTAAGGCATCGTAATGGACTCTAAAATAACTAAATGCATAACGATGAGCACTAGTACAAAAACAATACCCAAATAGCCAAAAACGGCTGCTCCGATCATCATAGGAAAACTTAAAATTCGCAGCGTTGTGCTCATTTCGTTTGATGGCACAACAAAGGAAGAAACGGCTGTTAGAGCAATAACAATAATCATCATATTTGAAACTAAACTCGCTTCAACAATTGCTGTGCCGATAACTAATCCTCCAACTACCCCGATGGTTTGAGCAATGGATGAAGGCAGCCTGAGCGATGCTTCTTTTAATAGTTCCAATATCAATACCATAATAAATGCCTCTACTATCGGAGGAAACGGAACGTTCTCAAGAGATCCTTTTACCGTAAATACTAAGTCCAAAGGAATTAACTCGTAATGAAAAGAAATCGTTGCAATATAAATCGCAGGTAAACTCATGGCAACAAAAAAACTGAACACGCGTAAAAGTCGAAAAAATGAGCCATAAAGTGCACGTGTATTGTAATCTTCAGGCGATTGATAAAAAGTAAAAAAGTTAACAGGAGCAATTAACGCAGAACTATTTCCATTTGTTAAAACGGCCATTCTGCCTTCTAACAGATTACCCATTACCCGGTCCGGCCTTTCTGTGTTCAACAGCTGAGGAAAGGGTGAAAGAGGCGAATCTTCTAAAGCCTCTTCAATGATGCTCCCACTATCTACTCCATCCACTTCAATTTGTTTGATACGATCAATAATCATATTACAAATTTCTGCGTTTGCTATATTTTTCAAATATAAAACTGCCACTCGAGTGCGTGAAATACTGCCTACTTCGATATAGCGTACAATAAGGCTTCCATCTAAAAATTTTTGCCTCATCATGTTTAGATTTTTGTCCAAGCTCTCGACAAAACTTTCCTGTGAACCCCTAATCACTTTTTCATTCAGCGCTTGATTAACTTCTCTTGTAGCCGTTTTGGTAGAATCAATTGCATAAACAAACGGATCATTCTCTATTAATAAAACAGACGCACCTCGGCTCATTAAACTAATCATTTCATTCAAATCTTTTGTAGGAGTAATTGAAGCGGCCTGAATAATTTCACTTATCTTTCCTTCTTTTTCGATTAATAAAGGTTTGATCACATGCTCATTTAATTTCACTGAATCCATAAGAGGAACAAAATAAACTAAAAGCGCACGCTCATAATTGAACTTTAGCCACCTTTTCCCTATATCGCTCGTATAGTCTAACCGTTCTTCTAGCACATTTAGAGTTTCTTCTATGTTTGTACCAAGTTCAATTTCTATTTTTGGCTCCTTTTCTTCAAGGGAGATAGGACTTTTTTTTCGCTTAGGCCTTCGTTTAATTAACAGTGCCACTCACCTGCCTCGATGTCTCTTGTTAATATTCATTGTTTCTAAAAAAATAAATAGTATGTAAAAAAATGCAAAAAGACGCAGCGAAAAATTTTCGCTGCGTCTTTTTAATCTGGATAATAAGGATTCAAATGGATTAATACTTCCTGAATATTATCATGCTTTTTCATAAGTGTAGCTTTGATTTCTCGTCCTAAATCATGACCTTCCTTAATTGTTTTAAAGTGGTCAATTGAAATACGTACATCCACTAATATGTAATGGCCATGTTCTCTTGCTCGAACGCGATCAATCCGCTTCACATCTTCAAATTCATAAATACTTTCTTCAAGTTCTTTCAGTAGCTCTTCATCAATATTGCCTTCCATTAAGATTTGAAAAGACTCTCCCATCATTTGTCTGGCAATGTTAAAAATTAAATAAGCAACAAAGATACTTGCTATTTTATCTCCGTATAACAGCAGTTGAACATCCATTTTATCACCAATAATGGATAATAAAACACCAATTGCCGCTGCAATAGAAGCAACAATATCTGCTTTATGATCAAATGCAATTGCCTCAATTGCCTTACTGTGGTGCTGCTTGGCTACGTTTAAAGAATAACGGTACAATAATACCTTTGCTATGTATGAAATAACAGCAATCCACATGGCTAAAATATTTGGAGATTCAACCGGATGGAATAAACCAACGACTCCTTCAAATACCACATAAAATGATACAAGCAATAAAATAATTCCTACAATTCCTGAGACAATTACTTCTGCTTTTCCATGCCCGTATGGATGATCATCATCTGCTGGCTTATTTGCTACTCGTATAACCAACAAGACAATAATAGAGGCAAATACGTCCGCTGCAGAGTGAATACCATCAGCAAATACAGCATCACTATTTCCAATCCATCCTACTATTACTTTTCCTAGCGTAAGGGCAATATTGCTCCATACGCTAATCCATGCTACTTTTTTCGCAATGGACTCCCTTATACTATTATTCATTTGCACACCTCGACTTACTTCTTGAAAAATCAGCTTTTTTATCTTATCACTGTTCATTCAAGTGGGTCTAGAGCAACCTATTTTCATTTAGCTATATATGTTTCAGCACCGCAAAATTACTGATAATCCACAACATATCTTTCTTATTTCTCTGCCAACTTCTTACGATCAGTTGCCATTGGAGGTTCTTCCATCCACCCTTGCTCAATCATAATTCGAATTCCATCTTTTCCGTACTTCCCTATACGCCCAATTAGCTGAGAAAATTCTACTGCTACATCCGAACGGAAGGCCATAGACAAACCAGCACCGCAGTTATCAATAGCGATCGTCACCGCTGTAGAAGTATGATACATCATCAGCTTATCTGAAAACGGTGAAATCGTTGAGTTGGTTACATATGCATCAAGCAGCCTCGGACTTGGTAAATCAGCTTCAGACAGTAACTCGGTGAAGTGCTTGATTTGCTTACTTGCAAGCTTGACTCCATCAAAAAAATAAGAGCGTAATTTTTGTGTGGTAGCTACTTGACTAAAGGCCAGCATCAGCGTTTTACCTAATACATTTGTATTAACAATTTCTTGAATAGCGGTAACCTCTAAAGAAGTTAAAGGATGCATTTGAGAGAAAAATGGTGATATAAATGTTTTTTCGTCCACAAAATTCACTTTTACAGGATAAGGAATAACCGGAGGTCTCATCAGCATGCTTTTTCTTAAAATAACGTGGTTAGAATTCTCTAAAAGAATGTCGCTTTCTTTTACACATCGAGATAGGTGGTCATAAATATCTTGCCTTCTCACTGCGCTTAGCGCTCTGGCATATTTCTTCATACCTCCAATGGCCATTTCGTTTACATAAATAGCCATAAAAATATCATCGAATAAAGCAGGAACTCCTTTGTTCACATCTTGTTCCCCAAACCCTACTGGAATTGGAATTTTTTCTGAACTGAATAATTCCGTCAATTCGTCTACATGAGTTTGTGAAAACTGATGTGCTTTTTTTAAAAGTTCCTTAATCTCTGGATCTTTTACAACAGATAGAAAATATCCAAGAACGCATACATACAGCGTATCGCCTAAATATTGCGCCCATAAGTAACCTAACTCGGCTGCATTCAACCGCTGATTTTGTTGATGTTTTTGCATTTCACTCTTTATATTTTCGTTCATTCACTTATTCTCCTTTTGGATAAAGTCGTACTTTTACTATCTCCAAAGAAGCGCTGAATAAACCGCATAAAAAAGACCTAGATAACAAGTCTAGGCCTTTTAGGTTATGCATATTTTTGGTCTTCGGTCTCTTTTCTAAAAAAGCTTTTCATCGCATGAAAAACGTCTGATTTTTGTTTTAAAATAAAGTGTCTAAAGCTTTCGTCTTGAATGTTTTTGTACGCAGACATTAAAGTGGAATGTCGATTGTACTGATTCACTTCCCCATACCCAAACATATTTGACACTTTCATTAATTCATTTACTAACTTTACACACCTTGCGTTATCTGAAGTTAAGTTATCACCATCTGAAAAATGAAACGGGTAAATATTATAACGGCTCGGATCATACTTTTGGTTAATTAATTCAAGCGCTTTTCGGTAAGCAGATGAGCAGATGGTTCCTCCACTTTCTCCTTTGGAGAAGAAGTCTTCTTCTGACACTACTTTTGCCTCTGTATGATGCGCAATAAATTCAATTTCCACCGTTTCGTATTTCGTACGTAAAAAGCGTGTCATCCAAAAGAAAAAGCTTCGTGCCATATATTTTTCCCATATGCCCATCGAACCGCTCGTATCCATCATAGCTAAAACGACTGCTTTCGATTCTGGCTTTATAACTTCATTCCACGTTTTAAATTTTAAATCCTCCGGATAAATAGGATGAAAAGCAGGCTTTCCTGTCATTGCGTTTCGCTTATAAGCGCTCATCATCGTTCGTTTTTTATCAATATTCCCCATCAAACCTGTACGTCGTATATCATTAAATTCAATGTGTTCCACAACAATTTGATCAGATTCTTTTCGCTGAAGATTAGGCAGTTCTAATTGAGCAAATAAAGCCTCTTGAAGTTCCATGAGGGACACTTCCGCTTCAAAGTAGTCTTCTCCAGCCTGGTCACCTGCTCCTTGACCTTTTCCTGCTCCTTTTTGACCATCTCCAGCAGATCCGTCACGTGCTACTACATCCCCAACTTTACTGTCTCCATCACCTTGACCCACATGTTTGTTTTTATCATAATTGTACCGAATTCGATATTCATCCAATGATTTGATCGGGATTTTAACAACTTCTCTTCCATTGGACATCACGATATTTTCTTCTGTAATTAAGTCCGGTAAATTATTTTTAATGGCTTCTTTAATTTTTTCTTGATGTCTTTTTTGATCATCGTGGCCTTTACGATGGAGGGACCAGTCTTCTTTTGAGACAGCAAAACTTTTATCTACTTCTTTTCCCACGCTATTCCCCTCCTTATTTAAAAAACACCTGCACGTTTTTACTCGGCATGCATAAGCTATACCGAAAGTTTCTGACAAATACCTTTAGTTCAAAGGTTGGTTACTCTTATCCTATGCGCAAGAATGGTATACTTGCTAACTAATTCTTTTACTATTAACTATTCATTTTATAGTGTCTAGTGTCATGTATATGTTTATGACTTATCATATGATGGTTAAGTGCAATGCGTACTACACAATAGCCTAATTATGCAGAGTTTATTTTAAGAGATAAGAAAAACATGGCACAGATCGGAAGTGCCATGTTTTCTTGTTAGTACTGAGTTATCGATTTAACAAACTTCCTACATAGCGCAGCAGTTCATTAGCAGATACTGAATTGTATCCATGCTCATCAATCAATCGAGCCACTACTTCATTTACTTTCTTCAGCTGCTGCTCATCTGGTGTTTTAGTGGACGTTGTAATTTTCACTACGTCTTTTAAATCTGCAAACAGTTTTTTCTGAATCGCTTCACGTAAGCGTTCATGAGAATTATAGTCAAATCGTTTTCCTTTACGTGCATAAGCGGAAATACGAATTAAGATTTCTTCGCGGAATGCTTTTTTCGCATTTTCTGAAATACCAATTTGTTCTTCAATTGAACGCATTAATTTATCATCTGGATTTAACTCTTCTCCTGTTAGCGGATCACGAAGCTTATTTTTGTTGCAGTATGCTTCGACATTATCTAAATAATTATCCATTAATGTTTTAGCAGACTCTTCGTAAGAATAAACGAACGCTTTTTGCACTTCTTTTTTAGCAATTTCATCATATTCTTTACGCGCCAGAGAAATATAATTCAGGTAACGCTCTCGGTCCTCAGCAGAAATAGACGCATGCTGTGCTAACCCTTCCTTCAATGAACGCAGTACATCTAATGCATTGATTGATTTAATATCCTTTCGAATGATGGTAGATGAAATGCGGTTAATGACATAACGCGGATCAATACCGCTCATTCCTTCATCCGTATACTCTTTTTGTAACTCTTCTACGTCTGCATCGTTGTAGCCTTCTACAGATTGACCGTCGTATAAGCGCATTTTCTTTAACAAATCGATATCGCCTTTTTTAGGCTCTTTTAATCTTGTTAACGTAGTAAAGATAGACGCAATACGTAGCGTATGAGGGGCAATATGAACATCTGATACGTCACTTTCACGAATCATTTTGTCATAAATTTTTTCCTCATCACTCACTTTTAAGTTATATGGAACAGGCATTACAATAATTCGTGAATGCAAAGCTTCATTTTTCTTATTGGAAATAAACGAGCGATACTCTGTTTCATTTGTATGCGCTACGATTAATTCATCTGCACTAATTAAAGCAAATCTTCCTGCTTTAAAGTTTCCTTCTTGGGTTAAAGAGAGTAAATGCCATAAAAATTTCTCGTCACATTTTAACATCTCTTGGAACTCCATCATTCCCCGGTTTGCTTTATTAAGCTCTCCGTCAAAGCGGTAAGCGCGCGGATCTGACTCAGATCCATACTCTGCAATTGTTGAAAAGTCAATGCTTCCTGTTAGGTCAGCAATGTCTTGAGATTTCGGATCAGAAGGACTGAACGTTCCAATTCCAGTTCGTTTGTCCTCTGAGAAGAAAATGCGTTCGATGATGACGTCTTCAATTCTGCCGCCATACTCTTCCTCTAATCGCATTGTATTTAAAGGAGATAAGTTTCCTTCAATTCGGATACCATACTCTTCAAAGAAGTCTTTACGTAAATGATGTGGAATTAAATGCAGCGGATCTTCATGCATTGGGCATCCTTTAATAGCGTAAACAGCTCCTCGATCAGTAAGCGAATAAGCTTCAAGCCCTCTTTTTAACATGGTCACTAGCGTCGATTTACCACCACTTACTGGACCCATTAAAAGTAAAATACGTTTACGAACATCTAAACGCTTTGCAGCTGGGTGAAAATATTCTTCCACCAAGCGTTCTAGCGAATCTTCAAGTCCAAACATTTGTCCACTGAAAAATTTATAATGTCTTTTACCATTTACCTCTTCAATTCCTGCATCCTTTATCATGTTGTATACTCTAGAGTGTGCAGGCTGAGCAATTAAAGGCTCATCTTTAATCAGCTTTAGGTACTCTTCAAATGTCCCTTCCCACTTAAGACGATTCTCTTCTTCGCGGTATCTTTCAACTTTCTTTAATATATCCATTAAAGGACCTCCCCTACTAGTTATGGTGCTAGTGAACAAGATTAATACAATCTATGCAGCAAAATGTTTGAACATGCTTTTTAAATTGTAAAATTCAGAAATTTGTCCTTGCTAGGCATTCACAGTGAAGTATTTATTAGCTATAATAAAAGAGTAAGAAGGAACGGTTAAATTTTATTAGAGAACTTACGTCTCTAGAAGAGTTATTTTGTCATTATTATCATCATGAGATATGGGAAGTCGGTTTTAACTGCAGTAGCTGTATAATCCTTTTAATTAGATTGAGGAGGAAAATCAATGCGCTTACTTTTAGTATTAGGAGTAACAATTGCTTTTTTAGCATCCATCTTCAGAGCGGGATACAATGATAAACCGGGTGTTAAAAAATAACCACTACATATCATCGTCGACATAAATAAAAAAGCGAGGTTCAAATTTTATTGAACCTCGCTTTTTATTTAAGATAAACCAGCGTAATTTTGTTGACGCAGCGCTTCATAGATTAAAATAGCTGCTGTATTAGATAAATTTAAAGAACGAACATTTTCTGTCATCGGTAAACGAAGACATCTTTCCATGTTCTCTTCAATAATGTGCTTTGGCAGACCCTTTGTTTCTCTCCCAAATACGAAGAAATGATCCTGCTCTAAGTCACTATAATCAAATGTTGTATGTGGCTGTTGACCAAATTTTGTGATGAAGTAAAAGCCTGCTTCAGGATACTTTTCAAATACTTCTTCTAATGAATCATGATACACCACATTTACAAATTCCCAGTAATCCAATCCAGCTCGCTTTAACATTTTATCATCTGTTGAAAAGCCTAACGGCCGAACTAAATGCAGCGTCGTATTTGTTGCTGCACATGTTCGCGCAATATTTCCTGTATTTGCTGGAATTTCTGGTTGAAATAACACTACGTGTACTCCCACAAATTTTCACCTCTGCTAACAAATCTATTCATCATTATACCACTAACTTGCTAAAACGAAAGACTTACCGATCAACGATATGGAAAAAATCATACTTAATCTTTGGCGTGTAAGCCGTTGAATCTTCATAAGCCCAATATCTCATTCGACTATTATACGTGTTCGCATTCACAAGAGGCATACCGTGACCGTCTTTTGCTACAACAATCGTCGTATGATTCCATCTTCCATCTCCTTCAAAATCGTAGCAGATAACGTCTCCGGGGACAAGTTCGCTTGCTGAAGATTTCCTCACAGCCCGAAGTCCTGATTTGGAGTTACTTAAATAGCTGTGCATGGAATGAGCAACGGCCCAGCTATAGCTCCAGGCGTTCCCTCTCATCCACCATCCGTTTGCTTTTTTAGGATACCCCCGCATCGGCGCCTTTCCTGCATGCAAACACTGTGAGATATAGTTGGTGCAGTTTACCTCAAACTGCTTATAACTTTCATTAGGTTTATCCCAATGTTTTTCTGCATACTGAACAGCTGCAAGACGATCATAATAAGAGGCTCTTTCTTCGTCTTCCTCTACTTCTTCTACATCCATTTCAACCTCATCTTCAGAAAAATCCTTTACCAGCAGCTCATCTTGAATAAGTGTATCTTTATAAAAAAGAGCTAAACGATCTTCAATTTCTTCTTCTATATAGAAAAAATCGTTTTGTTTTAAAAATGCCTGAATGTGCACCTTATATAATACTCTTGTTTCTTCCTGATCCGTATGAGCAGATTGAATAGAACCTTTCATATTACATTTTAAAACATCAACTTCTCTTTTTTTTACAAGAGACCGCTTTAGCTCACACTGCTGTTCAATGAAAGGCTTAAAGTCTTCATGAAGCTCACCTTTTACATAGCTGTCCGCACGCGCTTTAATTAAAGTATATAATACATTCCTTTTTGTTAGCATAATGTCACCACTTTTCTAAGCGTTTATTATACGCTATGACTCATTAGCTAACTTTATCAATAAAAATACGGTTTAGATCTCTTGAAGCATCTCTATACCTTTTGACATTTCTTCAATTACTTCTTGGTCCTTTTCTTTTTCTCTTAAGTTCATAAGTGTATCTAATGCTTCTTTATCACCAATTTTGCCTAACGCCCATGCCGCCGTTCCTCTAATGACAGGGCGAACGTCATTTTTAATTAACTCAATTAAATCTGGAACAGCGGTTTGGTCTTTAAAATGGGCAAGTGCAATAATGGCATTACGCTGAATTGGCTTTTTCCCTCTCCATGACCCTGAAACATGTCCAAATTTCTCTTTGAACTCACGATTACTCATCGTTAAAAGCGGTTTTAATTTAGGCTTCGCAAGTTCTGGGTCAGGCTCCATCTCAGGGTGAAAATGAAAGTCTTTGCCTTTATTTTCAGGACACACAGTTTGACATGTATCACAGCCATATAAACGATTGCCTAATTTACTTCGAAATTCTTCAGCTAAAAATCCTTTTGTTTGGGTTAAAAAGGCAATACATCGCTGCGAATTCAGCTGACCGCCTGTTACAAGCGCACCGGTAGGGCACACATCCACGCACTTATTACAAGTACCACAGCCGTCTTCTATCGGTTTATCAGGAGGAAACGGGATATCTGTAATCATTTCCCCTAAATACACGTAGGAACCGAATTCAGGTGTGATAATGGCACAGTTCTTACCGCTCCAGCCAATACCAGCTCTTTCTGCTACAGCTCGGTCCGACAGCTCGCCTGTATCTACCATCGATTGAAGGATAGCTGCAGGTACTTTTTCTTTTATGAAAGCTTCAAGCTTTTGAAGCCTATCACGTAAAACCGTATGATAATCTTGTCCCCAAGAAGCACGGCAAAAGATCCCTCGGCGATCTTCCTTTGTGCTCTTTGGTGCATCCTTTAATTTAGAAGGATACGCAAGTGCAATTGAAATAATGGATCTAGCTTTTGGAACAACTAATGTGGGATCTACTCTTTTTTCAATATCAGGTTCCTCAAAGCCTGAAGCATAACCTAACTCTTGCTGTGCTAACAATCGATTCTTTAACTCATCAAACATAGAAGCACTCGCAAATCCAATCTTATCGATTCCAATCTCTTTGCTGTATGAAATAATTTCTTCCTTCAACTGATACGCATTCATAGTGAGTAATAGCCTCCTTTCTAAGAAATTCTATATATTCATGCATTGAGCTGTTTTCTCACTCAATGAAATGATAGGATGGTATCTATAAACGAACAAATACTAATTATAATAGAAAGGATCAAAAAAATGAACTTTACATTATCACCCGCTATTAAACAGCTTTGCCCTTCTTTTAAAATGGGAATCATTCAGTATAAAAATATTGAAGTTGGCGATTCTCCTCAAATGCTAAAAGGACGTCTGCGCCTTTTTCAAGAATCCATTTATTTTGACCTTGAGTCAAAAAAAGTAACAGAATTTGAAGGTGTTAGCGAGTGGAGAAAGCTTTTCAAAACATTTGGAACGGATCCAAGTAAATACCGTCCTTCTATAGAAGCTTTAATTCGACGGATAGGAAAACAAACGTATCTTCCTTCTATCAATTCTGCTGTGGACATTAATAACTTTTTTTCATTGCAATATGAAGTACCAATTGGAATTTATGATTCTTCTAATATAGAGGGCCACGTTGAATTTACTATCGGTAAAAAAGAAGAGTCTTACGAAGCTCTAAATGAACGTAACATTTCTTTAGAAAATAAAATCATTTCAAAAGATGCCCTAGGAGCTTTCGGAAGCCCTTATGTCGATTCTAACCGAGCGTACGTAACTGAAAAGACAACACAAGCTGTACAGTTCATCTATTTAAAGCCTTCACTTTCAGAAGAACAGGCTTATAAACTAACTAAATCCTTAAGTGACATGTTCATTCAAATTCACGGCGGCGAAGCAACCTATCAAGTCATTAACTGATGTACGTAAATATAGCGTCTATCTTTTCAAGATAGACGCTATATTTACGCTAAAAATAAAAAACGCAACATCTCAGCTTTGAAAGCGAGACACTGCGTTGTGATAACAATATGTATGGAGCGGGTGATGAGAATCGAACTCACGACATCAGCTTGGAAGGCTGAGGTTTTACCACTAAACTACACCCGCAAATATTATCAAAATTTGTCGACCAATAAGTAAAAATAAAAACAGGAATCATCCTGTCAAGTAAAGCTAAAGTACCGATGGTCGGGGTCGAACCGACACTCCCGAAGGAACACGATTTTGAGTCGTGCGCGTCTGCCAATTCCGCCACATCGGCAAAATAAAAAAGGCAAGTTAAAATTATAAATGGTGCCGAGGGCCGGACTTGAACCGGCACGGTAGTCACCTACCGCAGGATTTTAAGTCCTGTGTGTCTGCCAATTCCACCACCCCGGCAGCTTGTAAATAAATGGAGGCGGCAACCGGATTTGAACCGGTGATAAAGGTTTTGCAGACCTCTGCCTTACCACTTGGCTATGCCGCCATTTACTCAAGACTAAATAACTTTATTAAAATTAAATTGGAGCGGAAGACGAGGTTCGAACTCGCGACCCCCACCTTGGCAAGGTGGTGTTCTACCACTGAACTACTTCCGCAAATATGGCTGGGCTAGCTGGATTCGAACCAACGCATGACGGAATCAAAATCCGTTGCCTTACCGCTTGGCGATAGCCCAATATTGGAATATGCATATCGTTTATAAATGGGGCGACTGATGGGAATCGAACCCACGAATGCCGGAACCACAATCCGGTGCGTTAACCACTTCGCCACAATCGCCACGTATATATGCAATATTAATTTTATAATTGGCAGGGGCAGTAGGAATCGAACCCACACTGACGGTTTTGGAGACCGTAGTTCTACCTTTAAACTATGCCCCTGTAAATGGTGGAGGGGGGCAGATTCGAACTGCCGAACCCGAAGGAGCGGATTTACAGTCCGCCGCGTTTAGCCACTTCGCTACCCCTCCACAATAACTGTGGTGCCGGCAAGAGGACTTGAACCCCCAACCTACTGATTACAAGTCAGTTGCTCTACCAGTTGAGCTACACCGGCATTTTAAAAACATTTGTTTTTAAAATGGTGGCTCGGGACGGAATCGAACCGCCGACACAAGGATTTTCAGTCCTTTGCTCTACCAACTGAGCTACCGAGCCTTATTAAATTTAAAATGGCGGTCCCGACGGGAATCGAACCCGCGATCTCCTGCGTGACAGGCAGGCATGTTAACCGCTACACCACGGGACCACTTTGGTTGCGGGGACAGGATTTGAACCTGCGACCTTCGGGTTATGAGCCCGACGAGCTACCGAACTGCTCCACCCCGCGATGATAATATATGGTGGAGGATGACGGGATCGAACCGCCGACCCCCTGCTTGTAAGGCAGGTGCTCTCCCAGCT
>NZ_JBXENJ010000018.1:0-45107 GCF_056836725.1 Priestia sp. 3CA3 | reverse complement strand
TCAGCTTCGCGATGGCACGCTGACTAAGGAACAAGCTGAAGCCAAATTAAAAGAACTTGGCGTAGATCTTCCTGCTAAAAAGAAAGATTTTCTAAATGGTTTAGATGCTGAAACAAAAGCTAAGGCCGAAACCATTTTAGAAAATGCAAAAAAAGAAATTCAAAAACTCGGTGTCACAATGCCGTTTGAAAAGAACGAGCACAAAGCTCAATAACTAAAAAAAGCTACTTGGCTGTTGAGAGCCAAGTAGCTTTTTTATGATGCAGTTTTCCGTTTCACTAATGCCATGTATACACCTAATGCTAATAAATCACAGACCATAATCACAATGCCCATCGGCAGAGCATTTTGCCCTCCTCCAAGTCCCACAAGAGGAGCTACGGCTGCTCCGAGCAAGAACGGCAGCAATCCTAGAAGCGCTGAAGCACTCCCTGCATTAGAAGCTTGATTTTGCATAGCAAGTGAAAAAACGGTTGTGTTCACAATTCCTACGCTTGATACAACAAAGAAAAGCAAGATGCAGACCAAAATAACGGATGTGTGAGTAGCAATTACAGCCACTAAAAGCACGCTTCCAACGGCTGCTTGAAGCAATCCATACATGAGAAGAGTAGCTTCTTTTACTTTACCAGCTAAACGTCCTGTCACTTGAGTAGCTATAATGAGACCAAAACCGTTAATAGCAAAAACAAAACTGAACATCTGCGGAGACAGTCCATAAATGTCTTGAAGAACAAATGTAGAGCCTGAAATATAAGCAAACATAGCGCTCATAATAAAACCTTGCGCCAGCGCATATCCCACGAAGACACTATCTTTTAGCAATACGCTAAATGTACGCAGTACTTCTGTTAATCCACCTTCTTTACGGCGTTCAGCCGGCAGCGTTTCTTTCAAGCCAAATAAAACGGCAAAAAACATTAGTGCACCAATTACGGCTAACACACCAAATACTCCGCGCCACGACATAACCGTCAGCAGCTGTCCACCGGCAACCGGAGCCAAAATGGGAGCTAAACCATTTACGAGCATGAGCATGGAGAAAAACTTTGTTAAATCCGAACCTGAAAACAAGTCTCGCACGCTTGCTCTTGAAATAACCATTCCTGCTGCTCCCGCCATACCTTGAATAAATCGTAAAACGATAAAAATCCAAATAGAAGGCGCAAACACGCAGAACACAGAGGCAACTGCATAGGTGATTAATGCTGCTACAAGCGGCTTTTTCCTTCCCCGGATATCACTGAATGGCCCCATTACCACTTGCCCAAATGCCAAGCCTAATAAGCAAGCTGTCAGACTGACCTGGGCTAAAGAAGCTGACGTATGCAGTTCTTTAGCAAGCGTCGGCAGCGCTGGCAAATACATATCGATTGATAACGGTCCAAATGCGCTTAGTGAACCCAAAATTAAAATAAATAAAATGCGATTTCCTCGGCTTAAAGACATTCCTTGGGAAATACTTTGCTGATTCATCTATTGTTGTCTCTCCCTTCAGCAGTTTTACAATAGTCTCATCTTAAACCCTCCAGCAACTGGATAGTCAAGACGTAATTCGAATTTGAATTTCCGTCAGCCGCTCTTCTTCATGATGAGAAATAAATGAATCTACAATTCGCCGAATTAAAAAAGGCCCTTCTGCTTTGTATCCTTCGGCTTTAATAAAGTTCAGTAACGTATCGTAATAGACTCCTGTGGTATCTCTCTTTTCTCTCATATAAATAGATGCGTAATCGCCTTCAGGTATTAACGTAACGAGTTCATGCTTAAAAGAAACATCGCTTTCGACCAATAAAAAAATGCCATCGTAATCTGTAAATTGTTGTTTTTTTGTGTTTTCTACAGATAGTATAAACCCTACTTTCCCAATCATAATCGGGGTAATATGACTGATTTTCTTTTTTAAATCACGCAGAACACTTTCAGTTCCGTCTAACGTACCTACCTCTGCTTTTACTTGCACAACTTCACGAGAAGGAAGGTGTTTGATGAACGGGGCTCCTATTTGGTTAATATGTCTCGTCTGTTCTAATTCCTTCATTCGAGTTGTTAACTGCGCATTCACTCTTTGAAGGTGACGAATTTTTTCTTTTGTTACCTTCTGATATTCCGCTAAGGTTTCAATAAATTCGTCCAAGCTGCTGTGCTCCATTTTTCTTTTAATTTCTTTTAACGGAACCCCCATCAGCTTTAAATAGACAATGATATCTAATTTCTTAAATTGTTCTAACGTATAATAACGATATCCAGTTTGCGGATCAACTTCATAAGGCTCAAACAGGCCAATTTCATCATAATAGCGAAGTGTTTTAATTGGAATATCGTGCAGTCTGGCCATTTGCCCAATCGTAAATTTGTTTTGCACTATAAGTTCACCTTCTTTATGTAAAGCTGCTTGCACTTAAAGCAAGCAACACCGTAATTCTCATCATTCATTTAGTTCTTGTACAAGCTCTTCCACAATAAGATGTGCAGGCAGTTCTTTTGCCAGCGTAAATCCAGTTCCTGCCCACAAAGAAGTGTACTCTGGATTATTCATTTGTGTAGCTTTTGTTCGAATAGGCTTTGTCATGTAATGAATATGAGGGTAAGCGGATGGTGCTGATTTATCATAGGAAATAAAAAAAGCATTCACAAATCCTCTAGCACGTTTCCCTGTAAAAGCTCTTGTAACACCTGTTTCATTAAAACGCTTTTGAAGAATGCTTTCTTTATGAAGAGCACTCGCTCCGCTTTCTGGACAACAAATAAAAGCCGTACCTAACTGCGCAGCAGAAGCACCTTCCTGTAACACGCGTTTAATGTCAGACCCCGTCATCAAGCCTCCCGCAGCAATTAATGGCTTTTTAGTGATTAGACGGATTTCTTTTAGCAAATTTATAAGCGAAAAGTCCACCCAACTCTCTAAAAAAGTAGACCGATGGCCGCCGGCTTCAATTCCTTGCAAGCACAGCGCATCTGCTCCTGCTCTCAAAGCCACTTCGGCTTCTTGAGGTGTTGTAATCGTAACGAAAATATGACTTCCAATTCCCTTTAAGCTTGCTACAATCTCTCGATCCGGGCACCCAAATGTAAAGCTCACAGCAGGTACTCGATGTTTTTGAATGATGTCGAGCTTGGCACTCCATTCATCATCATCATTCTTTGGTATGCCAACTTGACACTCCAAATATCCAGCGGCTTTTGACAATTCTTTTTGATAACAATCAAGTGCATCAACTGCTACTTTTTCATTTGTCGGAACAAACAGATTTACTCCAAAAGGTTTTTTC
Organism: Priestia sp. 3CA3; assembly: GCF_056836725.1. Taxonomy (NCBI): domain Bacteria; kingdom Bacillati; phylum Bacillota; class Bacilli; order Caryophanales; family Bacillaceae; genus Priestia; species Priestia sp. 3CA3. Next base: position 41,835 of record NZ_JBXENJ010000018.1, on the reverse strand, counting down.
GTAAGTGAGTGCATCTCTATAATTTCCTGCTCCAATTCACGCGCACTTTTATATCCCGCGGCTAAAAACCCTAGCCCTCCGCTATTAGATACAGCTGCAGCTAGTTTAGGCGTCGAAACTCCTCCTGCCATAGGAGCTTGTACAATTGGATACTCACATATATTTTCCACACTTATCACCTCAGCCCTTCATGCGTTCTCTCTTCATTCTACTACAACACCAGAAAAAAAAGCCCTCCAAAAGGGCTTTTCTTCCATATATAGATTATGCTCATTTCAAAAATTGGGATCATAAATGACGCTCAGGAATGCGCACTACCTGACTATTCCCTCAAAGGTTCACCTATGCGGATGGCACTAACCCCGAAAGGGGAGTGACAGCCGCTTAGGTCTAGAAGGCCAGACCTGATTGTTTTTGGATCAGGTCTGGCTTTCTACATCGATTACTTATAGTGGAGGAACTTTACGCATACAGCTTCTGGAACCGTAACGTTAGATTGAAGAAGCGTTAGCTTTCCATTTTCTTGGTCTCTTTCAAACAGCACCAAGTTTCCTGTCTCTTGATTAGACGCCACAATAAATTGTTCCGTTGGATCTAAAACAAAATCGCGCGGCCAGTCGCCTTCAGTGCCTGTCCATTCTACGAATGTTAACTGTCCAGAATCCTGGTCTACTTTGAATGTTGCAATCGAGTTATGTCCGCGATTTCCTGCATAGACAAAGCGGCCGTCTGAAGAAATGTGGATCGCACTCCCTTGATTATTTTCTGTAAAATCAGCCGGAATTGCTAAAGTAGCTTGTTGTTGAGTAAAGCTTCCTGTGCTTTCGTCATACGTTAAAAATAAAACTTCGGAGCTGAATTCTGTCATTGCATACGCATAGCGGCCATTTGGATGGAACGTTAAATGTCTAGGGCCCGAACCAACAGATGTAGAAAGGCTGTTGACTTCCTTCAATTTATTCTCTTCCACTTCATATGTCACAATTTCATCAATACCTAGGTCTACAACCGCCACGTGTTTTTCTCCAGGAGTAAAATCGGCATAGTGTACGTGTGGTTTTCCTTGTTGTCCTTTTTTAAGGTCTGAATGAGGATGTTCCACTACGGATGCTACATATTCAATTTCTCCTGTTTCTTCATTAACAGAATACGTCTCAACGCTCCCTTTATGAAAGTTAGCAGATAAAACAAGCGTATTATCTTCATTCACTGAAACGTAGCAAGGAGGCGCGCCGTCTAGCAGCTGTTTGTTTACAAACTTCAATTGCCCTGTGTTTGGATCAACCTTAAAAGCAGCTACTCCGCCTTTTTCTCCTTCTTTAATAACTGTATAAAGATGTTCGTTGTCTTTGCTTGCATTTAAGTATGTAGGATTTTCAATTTTAGCCACGGCTTTTACTTCTACAATTTTTTTAGCCTTCGTATCTAACGTAAATGTATAGACACCTTCACTGCCTGCTTTTGTATATGTACCTGCAAATCCAATAAATTTTCCATGTTCACTCATTTTCCTATACCCCTCCTAAAGAATTGTTTTGTTTCATTTATTTTACTATATCATACCGCATTTGTTATAGAGAATGCTCCAATTCAACGTTCATTTATCAGTTTTCCCTACATGCCTAGCGTCAAACCCTTCCTTTTTAAGCCTGCATCTTGCATTTTCCTACCATTGGGCGTTATGATTAAGGATGATTTTATATCGCCCAATAGCAGACGGTTCCTGTATTTCTTAGATTTTCAAGCAAAGAAGAATGGGCTGATGAATAGTCGACTTCCATCGCTATAACCGCTGCTCAACTTTTTTCGTAAAGTTACATCAAAAAAGGAGTGAACAACAATGATCACATTAAAAAGTGAACGCGAAATTAATTTAATGCACGAAGCAGGTAAATTATTAGCTTCTTGTCATAAAGAAATCGCTAAAATGATCAAACCAGGCATAACAACAATGCAAATTGATAAATTTGTTGAAGAGTACTTAGCAAAGCACGGAGCAACGCCGGAACAAAAAGGATACAAAGGATATCAATATGCAACGTGCGCTTCTTTAAATGATGAAATTTGCCACGGTTTTCCAACAACTAAACCGTTAAAAGACGGGGATATCGTAACCATTGATATGGTTGTAAATTTAAACGGAGGCTTAGCAGATTCTGCATGGACTCACACTGTTGGAGACATTTCAGACGAAGCACAGCGTCTAGTAGATGTTACATACGAAGCGCTTTTAAAAGGAATCGAGCAAGCACAGCCAGGAAACCGTACAGGTGACATCGGCCACGCTATTCAAAGCTATGTAGAAGGCGAAAAATTCTCTGTCGTACGCGACTTCACAGGACATGGAATTGGAAATACCATGCACGAAGCGCCTACAATTCTTCACTACGGAAAAGCTGGCAAAGGTACACGTTTAAAAGAAGGTATGGTTATTACAATTGAGCCAATGGTAAACGCTGGTACATGGCATTCTAAAATGGATAAAAACGGTTGGACTGCTCGTACAACCGACGGTAAATTATCCGCTCAATTTGAACATACGCTTGCGATTACGAAAAACGGTCCTCTTATTTTAACAGCACATTAAAAAACAGCCCTTTTGAGGCTGTTTTCTTAATGTAGAGGAAATTTAATAACAAAAACTGTGCCGCGGGAAGAAGTAGATAATAATTTAATCTGTCCTCCGTGGCTTTCTAGAATACGCTGAGCAATGGGCAGACCAAGACCTGTGCCACTATCTTTTGACGTGGAAAACGGCTGGTACAGCGACTGCTGCATATGAACTGGAATACCTTTTCCAGTATCTTCAATGTATAGACAGTAGCTATCTTCATGAACCTGCGAGTAGATTGTAATAACTCCCTCTCCATCCATGGCTTCCATACTGTTTCGAATTAAATTATGAAGAACTTGTTTGATTTGTTTTTCATCTACCTTTAATACATGCGGCTGCAATTTCACATCGAAAATAAGCTTATCTTTTTCTGTAAATTTGCTTGAGTGAGTAATCAAAGGCAATAACTCATTAATAATATCCTGCATGCTGACTTTTTTCATCACCGGAGTCCCAGGCTTTGATAACAACAGCATTTCTTCAATGATGTAATTAATCCTCTCTAGTTCTTTCATAAGCAGAGGCAGGTAAAAACGCTTTTTCTCCTCATCAGAAAGAGACTGATTCATAAGAGATATAAATCCATGAATCACGGCAAGAGGATTACGAATCTCATGAGCAGCTCCGGCTGCCACTTCTCCAACCAAGGCAAGTTTCTCAGACTGATGCATTCGCTTTTCTAATTCTTCGGTATCCGATATATCAATGAAATAAAAAATCCTTCCAATGCTTTCGTTCTTCTCATTAAACAGCTGCGTTTGAGAGGCTAAAAAGCAATAGCACGTCTCTTTCGTTCCAAATAATACTTTTTTATTTTCGTGAATTTCTCCCGAATTCAACATGCTCCAAAATTCAGTATTATATTCAGGACATTCCTTCATATACCGGCAAATATCCTTTTCATCGAGATCTAAAAACTGTTTTGCTGAGGTATTAGCAAATATACTATTTGTCTCATCTTCTATTGTGATAATTCCAACAGGCAGTGAATTTAAGATCTGCTGGCGATATGCTTTATCTTTAATGATTTTCCAAAATGAATCTTCTAAACTAACCGACATTTGATTGATAGAAGCCGAAAGCTGCTTCAGCTCGATTTGCTTTGTGTCTTGAAGAACAAGACCGTATTCTCCGTCTGCAATGTCATTCACTTTTTCAATCATTTGTTCAATTGGTTTCGTAAGGCTTGCACTCATACGATAAGAAACATAAAGAGAAGCCACAATAGCACTTACTGTTAAAATTAATAGTAAAATTAATGAATCTTTAATAATAACAGACAGTGTATCTGATAGTGTATCAAGTGAATCAACCGTCTCTTCTTTTGAACTATTAATATCTTTTTTTATCTGATGCAGATCCGGCAAATAATTTCTCTTAAGATACTCTTTTGCTCCCTCTATATCTCCGTACTTCAGCAGTCCCTGCACGTTATTAGAAATCTTGAAATCAAGCAGCTCAATTTTTTCCTTCAGTGGAATCAACGATTTTGGCACAGGCTGCTTATACTTTTCATTGTCTTCAATAACTCGTGTATCATATGATTGATATTCTTCTATCAAAGAGACAGTGGGGTTCTTTAGATTATTTTTCACAATGTATTCTTTTATGTTCAGCTGCTCTTCCCAATAAGAAAGCCACACCATTTGAGGAACATCTTCATCTTTAATTTCGTTGCTTACATGATTCATTTTATCAATGGCATGCACTAAAACTAAAGAGAACCCGCTTAACATGAATGTAATCAAAAGAAGAATCGTTAATATTTGGCTACGGAATGACATGTTGCGAAATAATTGATTCATAATCATCTCTTTCTTTTTCATAGTTACTTCGGCTGTGTAGACATTCTAACTTTCGAATATAATATTTGTTTTTCTTGTTTACTGTACATTGGTCCAAAAGGCGCAAGCTTATAAACACCATCCCGGGCATCAAGTTTGACTTCTCCAGATCGAAGGCCCTTTTTACTAAAATAGTCTTTCGTAATCGCGTTGTAAGCTTGAGGAACATCATTTATCACACTTGTTAAAATAACAGACCTCCCCATATACGCCTGATCATCTAAATATCCTATTACGTACATTTTTTGTTTTTTCGCTTCTTGAATCACTTCTTGATTATATGAATTTCCTTTAGCATAGACGATATCGACGCCTTCATCTTTTAACTCACGGAGCAGCTTTACTGCTTTTGCTCCATCGTCTCGGCTGTTTACCACTCGATAATAAAAAGCAATTGAGGAATCAGACGCTTTTAGGCCTTTTTCAAACCCTGGATTTTTTTCGCGTGCTTCAAATGCATCAATTAATCCAATTTTTTTCGTTCGTGTCTTCATGGCAGCTGCCGTGCCTGCCAGATACTCTATTTTTGTTTGATCAAATGTATATACAGTTTGGTTTTTATAACGTGAAGTACCGTGAATGGTGACGAAATGAACATGAGGATACTTAGGAGCGAGTTCTGTAAAAACGGTAGAAAATTCTCTTCCATGTCCAATTACGACTTTTGTTCCATTTTGAATAACTTTTTCAGCAGCTTCCTTCATTTTTTGGTTCGTATTTACTTCGCTAATAACTTGAGCCGAAACGGGGTACTTCTGCTCGATGTTGATTTTTCCTTTATAAGCTAGACTGCCCCAGCTTTGATCTGTCAGTACATCAGAGGTGAGAATTGCAACGCTTGTGTTTTCTACTTTTTTTGTCGTTTGCTGACTTATAATCCCTTGTGTTTTCGAAACAATAATAATTAAAAACGAAGCGACAACAATCAGGGCAAGCAATAAAATCAGCCTTAACTGTCTTGATCGTTGCATAGACCTTCTCCTTTTTGTTTAGCATACTTTCATTATATAAAAAAAGCATCTAAAAAGACTACATCTTTAACGAAATTCCAACTTTTTTCGACATTTCTTTCATATCTTACCTTTTTTAACACTTTCACTCCAAAAGAAAAAGCAGAAAACATCTGTTTTCTGCTTCGGCCTTCAATCTTCATCTTTTACGTCCATATCTTCAGGGATTGGCTCATTTAGGTATTCTTCAATTTGTTTTTTATACTTTTCCATTTGCTCTAAATGAGTGTTAAACTGCTCTTTATTTAATAAGTAGTTTTCACCATCAAATATAGCCCTTACTTTTCCTTCTTGAATCAATTTCTGTACATATTCTTCAGGAAAAGATAGATACTCTGCTGCTTCTTTTATCGTTAAATACATCCTGCTCCACCTTTTAGACGTTATAGTGTACTTCTTCTGTAGCTTTAACCATTAACTCATACTGACGCAAGCGAAGCTGGAATAATGTTAACGGATCATAGTAAGCTTCAGGATTGGCTTTCATATGACTTAATACGTCTTGATTTTCATTAATATGCGCCTGTGTTTCTTCAATCGTTTCTTTTAGAACCTCTTTTGGCTTTTCAAAGAATAGTTCAATATCAACTTCTAAATTTTTCTCAAATAAATTAAATTGCATAAAAAACTTTGCCAGCATAGATTCTGTGATATCTTGATAGTCTTGACTTTCAATGTACTTTTTATATTGATTATAAAGCAGCGTTTGATTTTGAAGAATGGAAGAAAACAGTTTCCCTGCTCCTTTTAACAAAAGCTGCGTTGGATTAACGCGAAGTAAAATATTTTCTTCATCCAGCTGAACCCGATTAGCCATACGATTAACGTCGCGGCGCCAGTCGTCCAGCACTTTAAAATCGCAGGCTAACGTTAATTTTTGCTCATTGTACATCTTATTTAATGACTCTGCTACTTCTTCAATATCTACTTGACTCGCAATCAGCTCTTCATTTGATGTAGCAATCCAGTCCTTTAAAGAAATACGGAACTTAGGTAGGACATCTTGCTGCAAGTGCTCTTCCACGCGCATATTCATTTGTTTATTCAGCTCAATATGAACCGTACTAAAATCACTGTCTTCCTTCACTAATTCTGAAGACTTTTTGAGTAAACGAGGAATTTTATTTTTTAGCTTTTTGCTGATATCCTCTTTGATGCCGTGATAAGCCGAAACAATACTACTTGCTTTTTCTTGTTCTAAGTCATCCACTCGATGCAAGAAGCCATTTAATCGCACAAGCATATCTTCGTTCCATTTAATACTTTCAATCAAATGATTTTCTGTGTGATTTCTCTTCTCCACTAAGCCCTTTAGCATGCTTTGAATAAAGAACAGCAGTCTGCGCGCACGCTCTTCTACTCCAACGTCGTTTGGATCGTAATAGAAATTAGCTTTAATAAACTGAGCCAAGTCTCCGTGGTGCTGACTCGATACGTAGTGAGGCGTATAGGCTAATACATGCGCCTGCGGGAAATCAGCGCCAATGCTTGCCTCAAATTCTTTTGTAATTCGCTCAATCGTTGCTTGATTATAAAGACTGTCCATATTGTTGATGACAAAATGAACTGGCGTATTTGGCGCATATTCTTTAATCTCCAGCAATAATTCTCTTTCTTCATCAAGCAGCGATTCTTTTGCATCAAGCACAAACAGTAAACCATCTGCTAAAGGAGCATATTTAAATGCATCCTGCTCACGCGCCTCTTGTTCTGTAAAGCTTGGCGTAACAATGCATGAACAATTATGCTTATCAAGGAACGCAAAAGGTTTTTTCACTTCTACAAGCGCCTGGTGAGAAGATTGCTCCGCTCCGTCAATCGTTTCCATCGGAATGATTTCTTGATCAGCGATTTGCTGGATAGATTCTTCTTCATCATGAATGAACACAAAGGTTGTTTCATGATTTTGCGGTACCTTTTCTTCTGTAATCGATCCCACAAATGAAGACGTTGCAGCATTTGTTCCTGTAATTAATAAGTGTGTCGTATGAGCATCTAATAAAAAGTCTACCCACCATTTAAAGGTGTGCCCCACTTCTAAACCATTTTCATTAGCCCATTTAATAATGCCATGGCAAAGTTTGTAGTGATATTCAAGACCATCAATGTCGTTACGCGCCTCAAAAATTAATCTGCCTGCATTTTCGATTGTAATGGTATCAATAGTTGACGGAAACTTTTCATTCCATGAAAGCACGGCCGCAGACGGAAATAACGCACGTGACTTATTAGTAATTTTAAGCCAGTTTGTTAATACGTTCGGAATGACTTCATGCAATTCCTTTACAGAATGATCACTTTCCATTAAGTCAGTGTACGTCTCTTGATAAAGAGTTGAAATCTCTTGCCAATAATCATAGAGACCCACTTCAATATTCAAGAAAATATCATTGATGGTTTTAATCCAAGCAAGATAAGGAGGCTGACTCTTATATTGTTTCCATAAAGCTGAGACAAGCTGTTTGAAATATACTTGGTCCACTTTGTAAAATGAAATCATCACTTGATAAAAATAGTTAGGGATAAAGTTTGCTGTATATCCTTTATCTACGTAAGTCTTTAATACCGCAAACCAATTCAGCGATTCTGTTCGAATACACTCATCTACTGCAAGCTCCACTGCGCTATTAAAATCTTCTTGCTCTTCATAAAATCTTCGCGCAATCGCCGTGACGTTTGGATAATCCGGCTGAGAAGCAACCAGCTCGTTAATAACTTCATAAGCTCGTTCAATATTGTTATGGTCCGTATAAAGCGAAAACAGCTTTAGCGCTATTTCAGCTTTTAATACTTTTGAATCCGTTTCGATGGATAGGTAAAGCTCTTCAGCGAGCGTAGACAACCCCAATTCATAATGTGCGTCGGCTGTATTTTTCTTCGCCCACAGCTTAAACTCGCCATTTACATTCTCCCACTTAAAAATCGCGGATTCAAAATCTTGATTGTGGAAGTACACTTCTCCCTGAGCTAAGCGAATGAGCGATAAGTCGTACCACTCTTTTTGCTGCTCTTCGTAATAAGCTTGTCCAAGGACTTTTACAGGCGGCTGATTTTCATTTTCTTGCATAAACGTTTCGTAATATTTCTTTTTCGTTAACTGATATTCTACCGTCATATAGTCTCTCCTTTTTGATGTCAATATTTTATGTACTCTATCAAATTCCCTTTTTTATACTTTTCATACACGATATTTTCTTACTCATATTTTACGCAAAAAAAGCCTCAAGAACTACTCTTAAGGCTTTTTTTATAACTTTTATACTATAAAAATGGCTATTTATCATAAATCGGCGCTGAAATAACAAATATATTAATAGGCATCCCGTCGAAACAGCCCCATTACTTCTACCGTTTCCGTAATATTTACGAAAGCTTCAGGATCCACAGATTGAATTAACTGCTTGAGGTTTGCAAGCTCATAGCGTGAAATCACCGTCATTAATATTTTACGGTCTTCTCTTGAATAAGCTCCTTCACCGTTCATTAACGTCACACCGCGCACCAAATTCGTAAGAAGCTGCTGCTTCATTTCTTCGCCTTTTCTCGTAATAATGGTTAACGTGAGCTTAATGTGGCGAGTATGAATCGCATCCACTACTTTTCCTGTGACGAAAATCGAAAGCATCGTATATAAAGCCGCGTCCCAATTCACAAAGAAACCTGAAACAAATACGACCACGGCATTCATCGCTGATAATATAGCGCCAAGCGGAAATTCTTTTTTATGCGTAAGAAGCATCGCAATAATATCAAATCCACCTGTTGAGGCTGACTGACGAAAAACAAACCCTACGCCAATTCCAGTTAAAACTCCTCCAAAAACAGCTGACAGAATAGGATCTGTACTAACAGCTCTCAAGGGAATCACGTATAAAGCAATTGATAAAGCCACAACGGACAGCAGCGTATGTAAAACAAACCGCTTTCCTAACTTCATAAAACCAATAATTAAAAGGGGTAAATTCAACAAAAAATTCATTGTTCCCGTGCTTGCAGGCGTTAAAATTCCTATAATCATAGCAATACCGCTAATGCCGCTGCTTAGCACTTTATGGGGGATTAAAAACCAATTGTATGCAAATCCAATTAACACAGAACCCGCTATAATAGCAATTGCTCTATACATGATGTCCCTTCACCTCTTACCACAAATATAATGTTTTCATTTATTGCTTCTTTATTATAATTCCTAAAATATTAAAAACCTTAAAAAAAGTATATTCAGAAATTTGCTGTGTTGGTGGGGTGGACAAACGGCAAAATAAAACGGACATACAAGCGGATAATGCTTTTATATCAAGCTTTTGCTGCTTTTGTTATAGAAATGCTACCTTTACCTTTTCCGTACTTATTTAACCTAAAAGAGGTTGAGACATCATAATGAAATGAATGTATTTTAAAGGCGAACAACTAGTATAGATGAGCTTGTATGGAACCGCAGTTGATTTCCGTGCAAGACTTCGCTTTCCGCGGGCGGCCGCTGAGCCTCCTCGTCGCTTGCGCTCCTGCGGGGTCTCACCTATTCCGCTTTTCCCGCAGGAGTCTTCGTCTTGCCCTCCAATCAACTGCTAAAAGGAACGAAACAGACGACACTTATTTGCCTTAACAAAAAAATAAACCACGAATCAAACATGTTAATTAATGGTTCGTTTTTTACTTGGGTTAAAATACTTTTGTCCCAGCCTCTTGGTGGAAAGTTATTTTAATTTTATTCTTCTTCATATAGACCATTAATAAATTCTTCAAATGAATGGGCGACGAAAAAAATACTGCTTTCAGGATTCTCATATGCTAGTTCATGATTTATAAAAACGATAATAGGCCGCTGAGAGTTAGAACGGTAGTCAAAACATACATGATTATCCGCTATGTCATCTCCAAATGGGTAAATACCATCAACTAGCTGGCATTTAAGATCATGGTACACGTTTAAAATGTAATCCTTTTTCTCCTGATTAAAACTTAGTAATTGATAAAAAGAACATTCTCTCTTTCCAACATTAAATCCATCAGCTGAAGGTTCTCCACCATGATACTTTGTTACACATTCCATAAAGTAAATTGGAAATAATACATCCCATGCTTTTTCTACATCTAAAATGGTTTCTAAACTTACCTCTTTTTCATCCGTTTCCCACGTAATCAATTTGCTTCATCCATTTTGCCTTATGTATATTTAGGAATCTTTTTACTCCCATTTATAATTGCTTTTATTTGTTTCTCTATAAATCTTTTAGTATATTCCGTACTGTATTAAAAATAAAAGCCAATATAAAATACCACTACCATTCCTAATGATAGTGGTGTTTTAAACAATTTTCTTATTTTAATGTAAGCACCGCCACATTCTCCACATGGGTCGTATGCGGGAACATATCAACAGGCTGAACTTCAACCGTCTCATAGCCGCCTTTTTCTAGAATAGCTAGATCACGCGCAAGAGTTGCTGGTCCGCATGAAACATAGACAACTTTTTTCGGCTTCATCTCGATGATGGTATTTAAAAGGGCTTCGTCGCATCCTTTTCGCGGCGGATCTACGACGATGACGTCCGCTTTGATGCCTTGTTTGTACCAGTTTGGAATAACAACCTCTGCTTCGCCTACTTCAAATTCTGCATTGTGAATACCGTTTAGCTCAGCGTTGCGCTTTGCATCTTCAATCGCTTCAGGCACGATTTCAACGCCATATACTTTTTTCGCTTTTTGAGCGAGAAATAACGAGATCGTTCCGATTCCGCAGTAAGCGTCAATGACCGTTTCTTCTCCTGTTAAATCTGCATACTCGAGCGCTTTGTCGTAAAGCACTTTCGTTTGCTCAGGGTTTACTTGGTAGAATGATTTTGCTGAAATGGCAAATTTAACGTCGCCGATATAGTCGTAAATATATTCTTCTCCCCAAAGTACGTTCGTTTGGTTCCCTAAAATGACGTTCGTGCGCTTGCTGTTGACGTTTTGAACAATTGATTTCACGTTCGGCACGGCTTCGATAATGTCTTCTATAATACGCTTTTTGTTTGGCAACTCAGCTGTACGAGTCACAATTACAACCATAATTTCACCCGTTACAAGTCCGTAGCGCGCCATGATATGACGAAGCGAGCCTTTATGCTTTTGTTCTTGGTAAGCAGAAACCCCATGCTTTTCACAGATTGATTTGACAGCTTGAACAACATCATCATTTGCCTGCTGCTGAATCAAACAGGCATCCATGTTAATGATATCGTGGCTTCGCTGCTGATAAAACCCAGCGACCAAACCGCCTTCTCGCTCTGCTACGGGAACTTGAGCTTTGTTTCGATAGCGCCAAGGATCGTTCATTCCTAGCGTCGAATGTACCGGAACGTCAGGTAAATGGCCAATTCGCGCCATGACGTCTTTTACTTGCTTTTGTTTAAATTGCAGCTGTCCTTCATAGCTTACATGCTGCAGCTGACAGCCTCCGCACTGCTTGTATACCGGACAGGGTGCTTCAACACGCTGCTCACTAATTCTATGGTGCTTGATAAGCTTGCCAAACGCATAGCCTTTTTTTACTTTAATGACTTTTACTTGGCCGCTTTCGCCGGGCAGCGCATTTTGAACGAAAATAGGAAATCCGTTCACTTTCGCTACACCCGCTCCGTCATGCGTTAAATCTTCAAACGCAACATCTATATATTCATTTTTTTCTACAGGTGGTTTTAATTTTTCCATTTATCGTTACATCCTTTTAGTCATTTGAAAATGCTGAACTGATTGTACCATAAGAGCGAAAGCCAAACAAAGGAAAGCATGAAAAAAGATCGCAATTAGGCGATCTCATTTTTTTCCATCAATTCAGCTGTTGCTTTTGGAACAAAGATTTCTACATGGCGATATAAGTTTACAAATTCCCCAGGCAATAACCCACCGTACTCGCCATCTAGATTTAGCTGCATTTTATCATTCGTATGAATTTTAACACGGTTCGCTTTTGTATAAATAATATGAGGATCATTGATATGTTCTCCTCGCAGCGCAAGTGTCGCAATTCGAATAAACTCAGCTAAATTTGCTTTCTTTAAAATAATTAAATCAAACATGCCGTCATCTAAAGAAGAGTCTGGTGCCAGCTTTTCAAAACCGCCGACTGAGTTCGTTAAGGAAACGAGGAAGAACATAATCTCGCCGCCAAAGAATTTTCCGTCATACTCAATTTCAACGGATGTTGGTTTAATAGAAGGAAGCATTTCCATGCCTTTTAAATAGTAAGCTAGCTGTCCAAGCATTGTTTTTAACTTGCTTGGCACTTCATACGTTAATTCAGTTAAACGGCCGCCTCCGGCGATATTTACAAAGTAATGCGTTTCTCCGTCGTTTGTTACACAGCCTAAATCAATTGGCTTCGTTACACCTTCTACAATAACATCAACAGCGCCTTCAATTGTACGCGGGACATTAATGGCACGAGCAAAGTCATTGGTTGTTCCAACAGGAATAATACCTAGCTGCGGACGATAGTCTTGTCCGGCAATACCGTTTACGACTTCATTGATGGTACCGTCTCCACCGGCTGCAATTACAACATCAAAGCGGCGCTCTACTGCTACTTTGGCAGCTTCTGTTGCATCGCCAGCGCAAGTTGTAGCATGACAAGATGTTTCATAGCCTGCTTGCTCTAGCTTTTGCAAAACTTCCGGTAAGTTTTTCTTAAAAATTTCACGGCCCGATGTCGGGTTATAAATAATTCTCGCTCTTTTCATATTCATCATCCTAATAATGATAATTTGTCACAAATCTTTGCCTACTTTTATCAGTGAAAGAATGCCCCCTCACATTACATCATCAACAAGAGGGGGCATGAACAAACATATTATAAAGAAATTAACCTTGATATACAATATTCACGTTTCGGTTTTTATTCATACCTTCAGCGCGATCGCCCTTACTCATAATAAATGTGAGATGGATACCCACCTCACATTTAGTTATCAAATTTAGCGTTTATTAATTTCTTCTAAAAGAATTTTATTAACCATCGGTGGGTTCGCTTGACCTTTTGAAGCTTTCATAATTTGACCAACTAAGAAGCCGATTGCACGATCCTTACCGTTTTTGAAATCTTCAATAGACTGAGGGTTTGCATCTAATGCATCTGTTACAAATTTACGTAAAGTTGCATCATCAGAAATTTGTACAAGACCTTTTTCTTTTACAATTTTCTTTGCATCTCCGCCATTTTCAATTAATTCTTTGAATACTTTTTTCGCAATTTTAGACGAAATTGTACCTTCTTGAATTAATTGAATCATACCAGCTAGACCTTCAGGTGTTAATGCTACATCTGAAAGTTCTTTTTGATTTGAGTTTAAGTAAGCAGAAACTTCACCCATTAACCAGTTAGAAGATAGCTTAGCATCTCCGCCTGCAGCAAGTGTTGCTTCAAAGAAATCAGACATTTCTTTTGTTAGCGTTAATACCATTGCATCATAAGCAGGTAAGCCAAGCTCTTCTACATAGCGCTTTTTACGAGCATCTGGAAGTTCAGGAATCGAAGCACGAACGCGTTCTTTCCACTCTTCGTCGATGTGTAATTCTAATAAGTCAGGCTCTGGGAAGTAGCGGTAGTCGTCAGATCCTTCTTTTACACGCATCAGAATTGTTTCACCCGTAGACTCATCAAAACGGCGTGTTTCCTGCTCGATTAGGCCACCAGACAATAACACTTTTTCTTGACGAATTTCTTCGTGTTCAAGACCGCGGCGCACGTAGTTAAATGAGTTTAAGTTCTTTAGCTCAGCTTTTGTACCAAACTCTTCTTGTCCAACTGGACGTAAAGAAATATTGGCATCACAGCGAAGTGAACCTTCTTCCATTTTACAGTCAGATACGCCTGTATATTGAATGATTGATTTTAGTTTTTCTAAATAAGCATATGCTTCTTCAGGAGAACGCATATCTGCTTCCGATACAATCTCAATTAGAGGTGTACCTTGACGGTTGAAGTCTACTAGTGAATAGCCATCGCCTGTATGCGTTAACTTACCAGCATCTTCTTCTAAATGAAGTCGGTTGATACGAATGCGCTTCGTTTCACCTTTAACTTCTACTTCAATCCAACCGTTCTCGCCAATTGGTTTATCAAATTGAGAGATTTGATAAGCTTTTGGGTTATCCGGATAGAAATAGTTTTTACGATCAAACTTTGTATCTGTTGCGATTTCACAGTTTAGCGCAAGCGCCGCTTTCATTGCAAAATCAACTGCTTCTTTGTTTAACACAGGTAGTACGCCAGGATAACCTAAGTCGATTACACTTGTGTTAGCATTTGGAGCCGCACCAAATGCGTTTGGACTTGCTGAGAAAATTTTAGATTTTGTCTTAAGCTCAACGTGTACTTCAAGACCAATAATCGTTTCAAAGTTCATCTTTATCTCACCCCTTACAGTGCTGGTTTCGCTTTATGATGCTCAGTTGCTTGTTCGAATGCATGAGCAACACGATAGATTGTGCTTTCGTCGAAATGCTTACCGATAATTTGTAACCCTAATGGCAATCCATTTGATAAGCCGCAAGGCACAGAAATACCAGGTACTCCAGCAAGGTTTACTGGGATTGTTAAAATATCGTTTGCATACATTGTTAATGGATCATCTGTTTTCTCACCAATTTTGAATGATGGAGTTGGTGTAGTTGGTCCAATGATAACGTCATAGTTTTCAAATACAGACTCAAAGTCTTGCTTAATTAACGTACGTACTTGCTGTGCTTTTTTGTAGTAAGCATCATAATAACCAGAGCTTAACGCAAATGTCCCAAGCATGATACGGCGTTTTACTTCGTTTCCAAAGCCTTCGCTTCGAGACTGCTTGTACATTTCGATTAAGTTCTCAGCATTATCTGTACGGTATCCGTAGCGAACGCCGTCAAAACGTGATAAGTTAGCAGACGCTTCAGAAGAAGATAATAGATAATACGTAGCTAATGCGTATTTAGAGTGTGGAAGCGATACTTCTTCCCAAGTTGCGCCTAGTCCTTCTAACACTTTTAGTGCATCTAAAACAGACTGGCGAGCTTCTTCGCCCACACCTTCGCCTAAGTATTCTTTTGGAACAGCAATTTTAAGGCCTTTTACGTCACCTGTTAAAGCAGATACATAATCCGGTACATCAACATTAGCAGAAGTAGAATCCATTGGGTCTACGCCTGAAATTGCTTGAAGTAAGTATGCATTATCTTCAACAGAATTTGTGATTGGTCCGATTTGATCTAAAGAAGATGCAAATGCCACTAATCCGTAACGAGATACGCGACCATACGTTGGTTTTAATCCAACAACACCGCAATAAGCAGCTGGCTGACGAATTGAACCACCTGTATCAGAACCTAAAGAGAACGGAACTTCTCCTGCTGCTACAGCTGCAGCTGAACCACCGCTAGATCCACCCGGTACGTAATCTAAATTCCATGGGTTGCGCGTTAACTGAAGACCTGAGTTTTCAGTTGAAGAACCCATTGCGAATTCATCCATATTTAATTTACCGATTGTTACTGCTTCAGCTGCCTGCAGTTTTTGAACAACTGTTGCATCATAAATCGGATCAAAGTTTGCTAGAATTTTACTAGAGCAAGTTGTACGTAAATCTTTTGTGACAATATTATCTTTTACACCGATCGGCATACCAAATAATAGGCCAAATTCATCTTTTGTTTGTAATGCTTCATCTAGCTCTTTTGCATAAGCACGAGCATTGTCTTCATTAAGCGCTAAGAACGCACCTACTTTATCATCTACTTCATTAATACGTTTGTATGATTCGTCTACTAAATCTTGTACACGTACTTCTTTCTTGTGTAAAAGGCTATGTAGTTCTGAAAGTTTACGATCGAATAAAGACATCGTAAAGCCTCCTTCCTTATTCTAAAATAGTTGGTACTCGAATGTAGCCATCCTTGTGGTCTGGCGCGTTTTTTACTACGTCTTCAATTGGTAAGCCTTTAGCTGGCTTATCTTCACGCATCACGTTTTTCATATCCAATACGTGAGAAGTTGGTTTTACATTTGTAGTATCTAGCTCATCTAATTGTTCTGCATATGTAATAATAGCATCTAATTGTTTTGTAAATAGTTCTGCTTCGTCATCCGTTACCGCAAGTCTCGCTAAGTTTGCAACGTGTTTTACTTGATCAACAGAAATTCTTGACATGTTCCTTCACCTCCGAATATTCGTCCCACTACAATATACTGATAATACCAAACTTCACTAGCAACAGGCAACATTTCTGAGACTAGTTCCTAAAATATTAAAAACCCCGCCAGACAAGACAGGGCTTACATTTATCACTTCTATTTTATACCAAATCTATTTCATTCAAACAACATTCCATACTTTTCCTTCGTCATAAAATATTTCTCTCTTGCATAGGTATAAAATAACCTTCTTTTTAGAAAAGATAGATAGAAAGAGAAACATGCTTTAGAAGAACACACCACCATGTTTTAATTTCACTAGTCTTTGGGAAAGTAAAGAAAACGAATAACTACTTTACCGTAAAAGAGGTGCTATAAAAATTGAATAAAATACTTATACAGTCAGTCATCCACCAGCGCCCTGTGTATCAGCAAAGCGGAAGATGGTTTGTATTAGATGAAGAATTCAAGTGGGATTTGTCCACCTTGCAAAAAGATGTTTTTGCTTGTTTAAATAAAGCCTTTCATATTCCTATCATTTTTTGTGATTCATGTGAAGCCAATAAAATTGTCTCCGCTCTTGGAGAAGAAGAAGCAGAATACCTGCAGTTTGCCTCAGGTGTTTACTGGCGAGAAGTCGGCATTATATTTATTTTTAAATTTGATGACTACCTTCCGCTTGTTGAAACCATCTTTCACGAGCTGCGTCACTATATTCAAGATCACATCCCTTATTATCAGAAAGAATTTGAGCTGGATAAAAAACGCCCGTATGAAGAGCGGACAACCGAACAAGATGCATTTGCATTTGCTGCTTATTATCTTGCTAAGTTTACGAGACAAAATTCTCACGCCATTTCTTCATAGGAGGCAATTTCATAGAATTAAAAAAAGACACTGCTTGAGCAGTGTCTTTTTTTGCTTACTCTTCGTAAATATGAACGAACGGCTTGTCTTCATCTGCTTTTCTAACAATAAGAGCTTCCGGTCCGCTTACTGAGTTAATAGAGATACTCGTTTCCATATATGAAGGGAAATGATCAAGCATTAAACCAGCAACGTACTGAGTAAATCCTACAATTTCACCTTTTCCATAAAATTGTACGGGAATATCAATCGTCATTTTTTGAAGCTGTCCATCTTTGTAATACCCTTTCCCTACTACGCTTGTAAAGTTTGGGAAGTAGTCTTCGATTTGCGCTTTAAACTCATCAAACTTCATCGCATCATCTCGGTGATCTTTTGTTGCATCTGATGATGGGAATAAATAATATTGCTCGTCTAAATTATCCCAGCTGCCAACGGCCGTATCATTTGAACCTGCATTTCCGACAGCTATAAAGTTACCCGGTGTTAAAGAGGACTTAGCACTTTGTTTGAATAATGCTACTCGAACTGGCACATTTTCTAAGCCTTTGATGTTGCGCATACGCTTAACAATTTCATCTGCCATTTGCTTTCCTTGCGCTTCAATCTCTTTATTTGTAAGCTTCACTTCACGTGCATAACCATTTTCTTCTGTATAATAATGAACAGAATTCATCGCTAAGCCGATTGTGACGCCTCCAAGTTTTACCTTGTCGTCTCCGTCTTGAATAAGGTAGTCTTGTTCAGTAATGTTCGCTAAGTACATTGGACTTGTTTCGTTACGAGTTTTCAAATCGCCTTTTTCTGTATCAATTGGGTTTAACCCATTGTTTTTAAGCTTCTTTTTCGCCGTATCATCTTTTGTTTTGCTTTGAAGATCTTTAAACTGTTTATCACTCAGCTTACGGCTTAACCATGAGCGAATAGTATCTTTTTCAAGGTACTGGCCTTCTTGATACACATATTTTTTCGGAGAATAGCTATCTGTCGATAAGCGCATTAAGCCTGTTTCAAATTCTTGCGCATCCAAGCGGTTATTTAAGTTTGCTGCTACTAAGCCTCTTGCCACTCCCGCTTTAAATGGAAGAATTGTTCGGTAATAATCGTCTGAAATACTATACTTCGGAATAACTGCTTTTTCTTTCTTGTTGTTGGTTTGTTGAACAGTCTCTTTATCGTCCGAAAGGTTCGGTGCACACGCTGAAGTTACAAGCATGACCGCAAGAGAAAGTAACAATATCTTTTTCAACTACACACACCTCTTATTTATTTAATTCCGTAAGTAGCCTTGCTTCATCCCATACTTCAATTTCAAGCTCGTTAGCTTTTGTCAGTTTGGAACCAGCCTCTTCCCCTGCCACAACAAGGTCTGTCTTTTTACTTACGCTTCCTGTGACTTTACCGCCAAGTGCTTCAATTTGTGCTTTTGCCTCATTGCGAGATAGCTGTTCAAGCTTACCTGTTAATACAACGGTTTTACCAGCAAAAACAGAATCTACATTTTCTACACTTACAAGCTTGGGTCCTTTGTATGTAAGGTTTACTCCATACTCTTTTAATTCATGTATAAGTTCTTGAACCTCTTCTTGTGTAAAGTAAGCGACAATAGCATCAGCCATTTTGGCACCAATTTCATTAATTGCCACTAATTCATCATACGTTGCTTTTGTTAACTTGTCTATGGTTTCAAAGTGCTGAGCTAACGTCTTTGCAGCTTTTGCTCCAACGTGGCGAATGCCCAAACCAAAAAGCAAACGCTCAAGTGAATTTTCTTTAGAAGCTTCGATGGCCGCAATCAAATTATCAGCAGATTTCTCACCCATGCGCTCAAGCTCGATTAACTGCTGTTTTGTCAGCGTATAAATATCTGCTACATCTTTAATTAACTGTTCACGAAATAATTGTGATATAACTTTTTCACCAAGTCCATCAATGTTCATCGCATTGCGGGACACGAAATGAATAAGTCCTTCACGAATTTGAGCAGGACAGCTTGGATTAATGCAGCGAAGCGCAACTTCTCCTTCTAAACGTACCAGTTCACTTTCACATTCAGGACAGTGAGTAGGCATCGTAAACTCTTGCTCTTCTCCCGTTCGCTTCTCTTCAATCACATTCACTACTTCAGGAATAATATCTCCTGCTTTTTTCACCACGACATAATCTCCGATGCGAATGTCCTTTTCACGAATCAAATCTTCATTGTGAAGAGACGCACGCTGTACCGTCGTACCTGCTACTTGAACCGGCTCCAAAATAGCTGTTGGCGTAATGACACCTGTCCGGCCTACCGTCAGCTCAATATTTACAAGCTTGGTTACAACTTCTTCAGCAGGAAACTTATAAGCAATAGCCCAGCGTGGACTCTTGGCCGTTGTTCCAAGCTCAGCCTGCTGATCAAATGAATCTACTTTTACAACAATGCCATCAATATCATAAGATAGTTCTGGACGTTTCGTTTGCCAGCTTTCGATATAAGCAATCACATCATCAATGGTTTCACACGTCTGTCTTTCTTTATTTGTTTTAAAGCCAAGATCATCGAGTAAATTCAAACTTTCGCTGTGAGAGTCGATTTCTAATTCTCCTGTATCAGTCATGGCATAGACAAAGATATCTAAATTACGTTTTGCCGCAATTTTAGGATCTAGCTGACGCAGTGAGCCAGCAGCTGCGTTACGGGGGTTAGCAAACGGAACTTCATCTCTTTCCATTTTTGCTTCATTAAGTGCTTCGAATGATTTCCTCGGCATAAATGCTTCTCCGCGAACTTCCATTGATAACGGTTCTTTAATTCGCAGTGGAATCGAGCGAATTGTTTTTAAGTTTTCAGTAATATTTTCACCAGTCGTACCATCTCCGCGCGTAGCACCCAGCACTAAGTATCCATCTTCATAGCGAAGAGATACAGCAAGGCCGTCAATTTTAAGTTCGCATACATAAGAAAACTCGTCTTCAACGGCTTGGCGCACTCGGCGATCAAAATCTCGAAGGTCTTCTTCATTAAATGCATTTCCTAAACTTAGCATAGACGTTTGATGCTGAACCTTCTCAAACGCATCGAGCACTTGGCCGCCGATGCGCTGAGTAGGTGAGTCAGCTGTTTTTAATTCTGGAAACGATTCTTCTATTTCAATTAACTCATTCATTAATTTATCGTATTCTGCATCTGGAACAGATGGCTGATCTAACACATAATATTCATAACCATATTGATTTAATAAGTCACGTAATTCTTGAACGCGTGATTTTGCTGTCTCAAACTCCATATTCTAGCTCCTTTTCACGATTACACTTTCGTAACCGGGGCAAATTTAGCAAGCAGTCTTTTTACACCTGTAGGACTAGGAAAAGCAATGTCTAATTCTTTTGAGTCTCCTTCTCCTTTTACACTTACAACTGTACCAATTCCCCATTTTTTATGCTCGGCCTTATCTCCAACGCTCCATCCAATCGATTCACTGCCCGTTGATACAAGCTTCGTTTTTGCCACGGCCGCTTGTCGGCGCGCTGCAAACGGCGAAGCTGAAGCCCCTGAACGACCAGCAGCAGGCTTGCGCATCGTTTCATTTAAAGATTCCACAAGCTCGCTTGGGATTTCTCCAATGAAGCGCGATTTTGGATTGACGTTTGTTTTACCAAATAGTGTACGCATTTGAGCATTTAATAAATACAATTCTTGTTCAGCACGTGTAATCCCTACGTAGGCTAAGCGTCGTTCTTCTTCCATTTCATTATCTTCGAATAACGATCGGCTATGAGGGAATACGCCTTCTTCCATACCCATTAGGAAAACAACCGGGAACTCTAGACCTTTTGCTGAGTGAAGCGTCATCAGAATCACTTGTTCGTTCTCTTCTTCTTCCTCGTCGTCAAGCTTATCGATATCAGCAACAAGCGCTAAATCGGTTAAAAATGCTACTAAGCTCTTATCTTCACTTGCTTCTTCAAACGTTTTTGTAACAGATAAAAACTCATCAATATTCTCTAAGCGACTTTGTGCTTCAATTGTTTTTTCTACTTTAAGCGCTTCACGGTACCCTGTTCTTTCTAATACTTGTTCCACAAGCTCTGTTACAGACATATAGTCTTGCATTTGAGCTAAGTTTGAAATCATGGATTGGAAATCACGAAGTGCTTTTGTTGCTTTACCCGTTAACCCCATCAATTCTACTTCATCAAGCGCTTTGAAAATAGAAATGTCATGAACGTTTCCGTAATTGGCTACTTTATCGACTGAAGTAGCTCCAACTCCGCGTTTTGGAACGTTCACAATACGAGCTAAGCTAATGTCATCATCTTGGTTGGCAATTAAGCGCAAGTACGCAAGCAAATCTTTAATCTCTTTGCGGTCGTAGAACTTAATCCCGCCGACAATTGTATAGTTAATATTGGATTTTAGCAGTACTTCCTCCATTACACGCGACTGTGCATTTGTACGATACAAAATGGCAAAATCGCTATATTTACGTTTGCCGCTGTCTACTGCTTCTTTGATTTTACGTGCTACAAACTGTGCCTCATCATGCTCACTCATTGCTTGGTAATGATAAAGCTTCTGGCCTTCATCGTTTTCCGTCCATAAGTTTTTCACTTTACGATTCATATTGTTTGCAATGACGCCGTTTGCCGCAGCCAAAATCGTTTTCGTTGAACGATAATTTTGTTCAAGCAAAATGGTTTTGGCTTTTGGGTAATCTTTTTCAAATGACAAGATATTTGTAATATCAGCCCCGCGCCAGCGGTAAATAGACTGATCTGAATCCCCTACTACGCATACATTTTCAAATCGTGCGGCTAGCAAGCGAACCAGCATATATTGTGCATGGTTTGTATCTTGATACTCGTCCACATGAATATATTGAAACTTGCGCTGATAGTACGTTAACACTTCAGGAACTCGTTTAAATAACTGAATCGTTGTCATAATCAAATCATCAAAATCGAGCGCTTGGTTTTTCTTTAAACGCTTTTCATACTCTTTATAGACTTTACTTACAACTTCTTCATATGGTCCTGCTGCTGTTTTATCAAATTCTTCCGCTACTTTCAGTTCATTTTTAGCTGAACTAATGCTTCCTAATAGCGAGCGCGGATCGAATTTTTTTGGGTCGATGTTTTGATCTTTTAAAATGTTTTTAATAACGGACAGCTGATCCGTTGAATCTAAAATCGTAAAGTTGCGATTAAAGCCAATACGATCAATATCTCTTCGTAAAATACGTACGCACATCGAGTGGAACGTTGAAATCCAGATATCTTCTGCCACTCCGCCAACGATACTTGCCACACGCTCTCTCATTTCACGAGCTGCTTTGTTTGTAAAGGTAATAGCTAAAATATTCCAAGGTGCAACTTCTTTTTCCGCCATTAAAAACGCAATTCGATGCGTTAATACGCGTGTTTTCCCACTTCCTGCACCGGCCATAAGTAATAATGGTCCGTCTGTTGTTTTAACTGCCTCTTGCTGCTGAGGGTTTAATCCTGTTAATAATTTTTCACTTAAAAAATTCACGTTTCCACCGCCTATATCGAACATATATTCTCTATTCTACTTTATTTATTTTTCACTGTGCAATATTCTTTTTTACCGCTTTTACCGTTTTTAATGCTTCCGATAAATTTGTATAAATAACATTTCCTACAATAACTGTATCAGCTAGCTCTCCCATCTCACTTGCTTGCTCTTTTGTCTCAATACCGCCGCCGTAAAATAACTTCGTCTCATTTAGCGAATTTTTCACTTCTGCCACTAATGCAGGGTCTCCATATGTTCCACTGTATTCTAGATAGAAAACGGGCAAATGAAACATGCGTTCAGCCATGCGAGCATACGCTACAACATCTTCTGCATCCAAATCGGTTTTCGCTTCCGTTAGCGCAGCTACTTTTGCTTCGGGGTTAAGTACGCAGTATCCTTCTACAAAAATTTCATCCCAGTCCATGATTTCACCGTATTCCTTCATCGCCGCATGATGTAAGTCAACAATCCACTTTGGATCCTTGCTGTTTAAAACGGTCGGAATGAAATAAGAATCAAAACCAGGCGTTACAGAGTCAATTGTTGATACTTCTAGCGCACACGGCACCGTGTAGCGGCGAATACGCATTAACAGCTGCAGCACATTGTCTAAAGTTACTCCGTCTGATCCTCCAACAAGAACCGCATCCGTGCCGGATTCGCAAATTTTTTCTAAATCTGCATCTGAAATTTCTTTATTAGGGTCTAATTTAAAGACATGTCTCCACTCTTTAATATCATACATATAGGTTCCTCCATTTCTTTACACTTAAAAGTTCGCGCTCGTCCATTTGTTCATTATAACAAAACTAAGAGGGTGAAATGAAAGGAAAACCGAACTTTTCATCACGTTTTTTGTTTTCAAAAAATATGGATAAAAGATATGGTTTTATCCTCAAATTCCGGAAGAAAACATCACAAAAAAAGCCCATTTTGCACAAGGTTATTGTTTCTCTGCATAGGATATGCTAATATATAGCTACTAAAATTCATATGATATACGCTGAAGGATCAATAGTACTTAAATCCTCTTCACAAAGCGAACTAGGGACGGTGGGAGCCTAGAGAATGGTTTAAGGAAAAGGCAATCTGGAGTATATACAGACGAAGGTGGATACATTTTGTATCAACCAGGGTGGAACCGCGGGAAAAACTCTCGTCCCTGGGCATATTGTTGATATGCCCAGGGACGAGAGTTTTTTTGTACCCGCTCTTTTTGTTTCGCTTGAATTACTACCATTTACAGGAGGAATTAGAATGTCAAAAACAATGGATCAAATCGTATCTCACGCCAAACATCGCGGCTTTGTATTTCAAGGTTCTGAAATTTACGGCGGTCTTGCAAATACATGGGATTACGGCCCGCTTGGCGTAGAATTAAAAAACAATATTAAAAAAGCATGGTGGAAAAAATTCATTCAAGAATCTCCATACAACGTTGGTTTAGACGCTGCGATTTTAATGAATCCAAAAACATGGGAAGCTTCTGGTCACTTAGGAAACTTTAATGACCCAATGATCGACTGTAAGGATTGTAAAGCTCGTCACCGTGCTGATAAATTAATTGAAGAAAAGCTTCAAGAAAAAGGCATTGAAATGATCGTAGACGGCCTTTCATTTGATGCAATGGCTGACTTAATTAAAGAACATGAAATTACATGTCCTGAGTGTGGTTCAGCTAACTTCACTGAAATTCGTCAATTTAACTTAATGTTCAAAACGCACCAAGGTGTAACTGAAACATCAACAAATGAAATTTACCTTCGTCCTGAAACAGCTCAAGGTATTTTCGTAAACTTTAAAAACGTTCAGCGCTCAATGCGTAAAAAGCTTCCATTCGGTATCGGCCAAGTGGGTAAAAGCTTCCGTAACGAAATTACACCTGGTAACTTCACATTCCGTACACGTGAATTTGAACAAATGGAGCTTGAATTCTTCTGTAAACCAGGCACTGAATTAGAATGGTTTAACTACTGGAAAGAAACATGTAACAAATGGCTTCTTTCTCTTGGCATGAAAGAAGAAAACGTTCGTCTTCGCGACCATGATGATGATGAACTTTCTCACTACAGTAATGCAACAACAGACTTTGAATACAAATTCCCATTCGGCTGGGGCGAACTATGGGGCGTAGCTTCTCGTACAGACTATGACTTAAAGCAGCATATGGAACACTCTGGAGAAGACTTCCAATACGTTGATCAAGAAACAAACGAACGCTATGTACCTTACTGCATCGAGCCTTCTTTAGGTGCTGACCGTGTAACATTGGCTTATATGATTGATGCATATGAAGAAGAAACGTTAGAAGACGGCTCATCTCGTACAGTAATGCAGCTTCACCCTGCTTTAGCACCATTTAAAGCTGCTGTATTGCCACTTTCTAAAAAGCTTTCTAACGAAGCGCGCGCTGTCTTTGAAGATTTAGCAAAACACTTTATGATTGACTACGATGATGCTGGTTCAATCGGTAAACGTTACCGTCGCCATGATGAAATCGGTACGCCTTTCTGTATTACATTCGACTTCGATTCATTAGAAGACAATCAAGTAACAATTCGTAACCGCGACACAATGGAACAAAAACGTGTAGCAATTAGCGACCTGAAAAATATCATTGAAGAAGCAACTCAATTTTAATTAAAAAAATAAGCGTATGGCTGCTTCAGCCATACGCTTTACTTTTGATTTGAATCTTCTTGAAGGCGTTCTAACACCATTTGATACGCATCGCTTCCATAATTCAAGCAGCGTTTAACACGGGAAATAGTCGCTGTGCTTGCTCCAGTTTCCGTCTCAATTTTATGGTACGTGTTGCCTTCTCTTAGCATTCTTGCTACTTCTAAGCGCTGTGCTAATGATTGAATTTCATTAACTGTACATAGGTCATCAAAAAATTGATAGCATTCTTCAATGTTTTCTAATGATAAAATCGCTTGAAATAGCTGATCTAATTCTTTTCCTCGTAGTTTGTTGATTTGCATCGTATTGAACTCCTTTATCATTGGCTTTCTTTACTAGTTGTTTCTATCTATAAAATACAGTTTCTATATTTATTTGCACATACATTCATTCTGTATGAAGACAGCCAATTTCATACAAATTTCAAATTCCTTTGATACTTTTATATTTTAACGCATTATAGACGGAAAAAGTACTTTTTTATTCATAACGTCATAAATTCCTACTGGCGTGATACGAATATAAGGCAAATGTGTAGACGAAAAGAACAGCAGTGAATAGACAGGATCATCGTGTTTGTATCCTCGCTCACCCAGCACTTTCTTGAGTTCCACCTCTCGTTTACTTAGCTCTTCCATCGGCAGATTCGACATGACTCCTTTTAACGGAAGATCCAGTTCATATACTACTTTCTCACCTTCTGTAATAACAATACCGCCGCCAATTTCTTTCATACGTTTGAATGCACACATCATATCTTTTTTCGATTTTCCAATTAAAATAAAATCACCTGTATTTGAAAACGAACTCGCCATTCCCGATACATTTGTCGCAAATCCTTTTAACAGCGTATTGATGCGCCACTTGCCTTCTCGGTCCACCAGCACTAAAAAGCTTTCATCATGATCAGAGGCTAATACATCTCCGCTCACATTTAAGTGAATTGAATACGGCTCCATAATAACAGCATTTTTCATTTTCACGCCTACTGGCATTGAAAATTGAAAATCGTCCATCGTTAAATCAAAGTCTAACTTTAACGGTGAAAAACCAAACTTTCCCCAAGGAAATTCTACCGAGGCTAATGCTTGTTCTTTGCCTTCTTTTTTCATCCACTTTCCTTTTGCTAAGACAGATACCGGAGTAGGCCGCATAGGATCTTCTAAAATATTAATATTAGCCACACAGCCTGTTGCTACATGCCCGTGCAAATGTTCCATGTTGTAATAGCGGGCAATATTTACAGACACCATATTATAAGCATCTAACACGGGAACTCCTTCTGAAATAGCTAATGTAATTAACATATCTGACACGCCGTTTTGGTAAAAAGAAGGCGGAGAACCGTCTGTATTCATCGTGATATGGTCAAAATAATCTACCTGCAGCTCTTTTAACTCCTGCAGCAGTTTTGGCAAATCTGGCCGAATGGAAGAGTGGCGCAAAGCAACGTCATAGCCTTGCGTTAACCGAGCAACAACATCTTCCCCTGTCATAGACTCATGATCGCTGTCTGCCCCGAGCAATTTCATTTTTGCTAAGGTAAATGCTGACGCCCCCGGGAAATGTCCTTCAATATGCTTCCTCATCCGCTTTGTCTCTTGAACCCAGTGAAGCATTAAATCATCTCCGTCTAAAAGCTTCGGCCAACTTGTCAGTTCGCCTCCTTGTAAGACAGCTTCATTTTGTAGCCAAGAAGTAATGTTTGTATGTGAGAAGATATCAGCCTCTTCATCAATTTCTGTCTGCGAATCAAATCTGCACCACCAATACAGTGACTGTGGTAACGTTTTCATTTCTTCAATCAATGAAAATGCCGTTTTTTGTTCAAGCTGTAAAGCGAGAATTAAATTATCATTAAATAAAGTGGTTGTTCCGTGCTTGGCTGCATATTGGGAAAAAGTCTGGGGATTATATAACTGAAACGGGTGAACATGCGGCTCAATATACCCAGGAACCACATATTTCTCACTGCAGTCTATAATCTCTGTAGAAGCGTCTGTGTGCTTAGGCATCTCTGAGCCAACGTATACAATACGATCTTGGTAAACCCAAATATGTGCTTTTTTCCACTGCTTCATTCGAGCGTTCAAATATGTTGCATCTTTTAAGACAATAGTTGGTGCTTTTTGACCGTTTAATACTAAAAGCTGCTGTCTAATATGTTTGCTTTTCCAGCGGTATCTCTGTTCCGGCATGCTAAATTCCCCCTAATTTACTATGTATTTTTATCGTAACACATCCGTGATGTAAACGCATTCAGAAACTGTTATTAATTTTATGAATAAAGGTGATAAAACATGAAACCAAATATCGGTATTGTTAACGCATTAATTCGACTTACACTGGGCTTTACCCTTCTTTCTTGGACAACATCTCGTTTATCTCGCAGACCGTACAAAGATTCATACATCTTCTTAGGGTTAATGGGAGCTTTAAAAGTTGCAGAAGGCATCACGCGTTTTTGCCCCCTTACGTACGCATATGATTCGTGTCAAAAACACGATGAACATGAACACCATCCAAATGGAAACGAAGAAACGTATAATCCTTCATAAGGTAAAAAGGAGAGCCGGAGCTCTCCTTTTTTATTTTAAAGCTGCTTTTGCTAATGCACGATGGCCGATGTCTTTGCGATAGAAAAAGCCTTTTTCTACATCGATATGAGCCATTTGTTTGTATACTTCTTGCTGCGCTTCTTGAAGAGTTGCTCCTTTGGCACCTACTAATAGAACGCGGCCGCCGTTCGAAACGTATGTGTCGTTTTCTAAAGCCGTACCAGCGTGGAAAACAAGCGCGTCTTCACTGATCGCATCCAATCCGTTAATTGGCGCACCCTTTTGATAATCTTCTGGGTAACCCGCTGCTGCTAATACAATTCCAATAGCTGCTTCGTTATCCCATTCAATTTCTACTTTTTCTTCTTTCAAAATGCGAAGAAGCACATCGACTAAATCGCTTTTCATACGGGGCAGTACAACCTGTGTTTCAGGATCTCCAAAACGCGCATTAAATTCAATCACTTTTGGTCCTTTTTGTGTTTGAATCAGACCAGCATATAGAATTCCCGTATACTCACAGCCTTCTTCAGCTAATCCTTTAGCCATTGGAAGTAAGATGTTTTCTACAGCCTCTTGTACTTCTGCATCACTAATTTGCGGAACAGGAGAGTAAGCTCCCATGCCTCCTGTGTTCGGACCTTGATCGCCGTCAAAAGCACGCTTATGATCTTGTGCAATTACCATTGGATACACATTTGTCCCGCGTACGAATGCCATTAATGAAAATTCTTCACCATCCAAAAATTCTTCTACAACTACTTTGGCACTTGCTTCTTTAAATTTTTGGTCAACTAGAAAATCACGTAATGTATCTACAGCTTCTTCTACTGTTAAAGCAACAGTTACACCTTTACCAGCTGCTAAGCCGTCTGCTTTAATAACAATTGGAGCGCCTTGCTTTTCCACATATGCTTTTGCTTCCTCGTAAGACGTAAATGTTTCATACGCTGCGGTTGGAATATCATACTTTTTCATGAGCTCTTTTGCAAAGCTTTTGCTTCCTTCAATCATCGCTGCTTGTTTGCGCGGTCCAAAGACCGGAAGACCTTCTTGTTCGAATCGATCAACAATGCCTTCAATTAGCGGATTTTCTGGTCCAACAATTGTTAATCCAATCTTATTTTCTTTTGCAAACTGTACAAGCTCTTCTTGGCTGCTTTCATCGATTGGTACAATCGTTGCCACATCTCTCATGCCTGGGTTTCCTGGTGCTACAAACACTTCGTTAACAAGTGGACTTTTTGAAGCTTTCCATGCAATTGTATGCTCTCTTCCGCCTTTTCCAATAACTAAAACATTCACGTTCTTCACCTCATTAATGTTTAAAATGTCTTACGCCTGTAAATACCATTGCAATGCCGTATTCATCTGCTTTTGCAATTGACTCTTCATCACGAATTGATCCGCCTGGCTGAATAATAGCTGTGATTCCTGCTTTAGCTGCTGCTTCTACTGTATCGCCCATTGGGAAGAAAGCATCTGAACCTAAAGCTGAACCTTGTGCTTTTTCACCAGCTTGTTCAATTGCAATTTTTGCAGCGCCCACGCGATTCATTTGACCAGCACCTACGCCAATTGTCATGTCATCTTTTGCAAGTACAATAGCATTAGACTTAACATTTTTAACAACTTTCCATGCTAATTTTAAATCTGCCCACTCTTTTTCTGTTGGCTCGCGTTTCGTTGGAACAGTAATCGTTGCATCATCAAATCCGAATACGTCTTCATCCTGAACAAGCACGCCGCCTTTTACAGACGTTAAGAAAGCTTCTTTTTCTGCTTTTTCATCAAGCTCTATCGTTAGTAAACGAAGGTTTTTCTTAGCTGTTAATACATCTAATGCTTCTTGATCGAACGCAGGAGCAATGATAATTTCTAAGAAAATTTCTTTTAACTGAATAGCCGTTTCACGGTCGATAGGACGGTTAGCTGCTACGATGCCGCCAAAGATAGATGTAGGATCCGCTTCATATGCTTTTTGATAAGCTTGAGCAATTGTTTCACCCACACCTACACCGCAAGGATTCATATGTTTGATCGCTACGATAGCCGGCTCTTTGAATTCTTTTACGATTTGAAGAGCTGCGTTTGCATCGTTGATATTATTGTATGATAACTCTTTTCCATGCAGCTGCGTAGCTGTTGCAATAGAACCTTTTTGTGTTAACGGCTTTTTATAAAAAGAAGCTTGTTGGTGAGGGTTTTCTCCGTATCGTAAGCCTTGAACGCGCTCATACGTTACTGTTAATTTCTCAGGAGTTGTTTCACCTGTAATGTTTGTTAAGTATTCAGCGATTAATGCATCATAAGCTGCCGTATGACGGAATACTTTTGCTGCTAATCGTTGGTTGGTTTCAAATGAAACATTGCCATCCGCTTTTAACTCTTCTACTACGGTTGCGTAATCGCTTGGATCTACTACAACTGAGACAGAACGATAGTTTTTCGCAGCTGAACGAAGCATTGTAGGTCCACCGATGTCAATATTCTCAATCGCTTCAGCAAGCGTTACATCCTCTTTTTCAATTGTCTTTTTAAATGGATATAAGTTTACAACTACAAAGTCGATTGGCGAGATATTATGCTCTTTCATTTGAGCTTGATGCTCTTCATTATCGCGTAACGCTAATAAAGCACCGTGAACGTTAGGATGCAATGTTTTTAAACGGCCGTCTAAAATTTCTGGGAAACCAGTTACTTCAGAGATTCCGATAACGTCAATGCCGTTTTCTTCTAGGGTACGCTTTGTACCGCCAGTTGAAATAATTTCTACTCCTAAGTCCTTTAATTCTTGTGCAAATGAAACAATACCTTCTTTATCAGATACGCTAATAAGCGCGCGTTTTGCTGTCATTTTGTAAACTCCTCCTGATCCGATCTCTCATTTAAAATCTTTCTTTCACTACTACTCTACCATAGTAAAGGATTAAAACTTTTTTGACAAGGTTACATCCTATTTATTTAACTGCGGCTTGTTCAAATAATTCATTCAGTACCGCGGGATAAAATTGATGTTCAATTTCATGAATACGGGCCTCAACTGTTTCTCTTGTATCGCCTTTTTCAATGCGAATAGCCTGCTGGTCAATAATTGGTCCTGTATCCATGCCTTCATCTACAAAATGCACGGTAATTCCAATCACTTTTACTCCTGCATCAAAAGCTTGACCAATAGCATCAATCCCAGGAAATGCAGGTAAAAGCGACGGATGAATATTAACAATACGATTTTTGTATGGCTTAAGCAACGTCGAGCCAACTAATCGCATATATCCTGCTAAAACAAGAAATTCTACTTTAGCTGATGTAAGCTCTGCAAGAATTGCTGCTTCATACGCTTCTTTATTTTCATAGTTTTTAGGCGAACAAACAAAGCATGGTATTCCACATGCTTTTGCTCGTTCAATTACGTATGCATCGGGTTTATTGCAAACAACAAGCGCAATATTTGCTTTTAATCGACCTGACTGAGTTGCTTCGTAGATGGATTGAAAGTTACTGCCGTTTCCAGAAGCAAACACTGCAATATTTATCATGCAAACGTCCCTCCAGCAAATTCAACACCTGTTCCTTCTTTTACACGTCCGATAACAAATGCTTTTTCGCCTTCGTTTTCAATTGCTTCAATGACTTTATTCATATCTTCAGGTTCAACAGCTAAAACAAATCCGATTCCCATGTTGAATACTTCGAACATTTCTTTACGATCTAGCTTGCCTTGCTCTTCAAGGAAATCAAACACGTATGGAATTGGCCAAGAACCGTAATCGATTTCTACACCTAAACCTTCAGGAAGCATACGAGGTATATTTTCAACAAACCCGCCTCCAGTAATATGAGCCATACCTGCAATCTTAGCTGCATGTAATGCTTTTAGGACCGGCTTCACGTATATTTTTGTTGGCGTTAATAACTCAACTCCAAGCTTTTCATTAAAACCAGCGTAAGTTTCTTGAAGATTTAATCCTTGATCATCAACGATTTTACGTACAAGAGAGTAGCCGTTGCTGTGAATACCGCTAGATGAAATACCGATCAACAGCTGTCCAGCTTTAATCTCATCTCCAGTAATAATTTCTGACTTTTCTACTGCTCCTACTGTAAACCCTGCAAGATCATATTCATCTTCTCCGTATAAACCTGGCATTTCAGCTGTTTCTCCGCCAATTAACGCACAGTTAGATTGTTCACAGCCGTCTGCAATTCCTTTTACAATCGATTCAATTTTTTCAGGAACTGCTTTCCCGCAAGCAATATAATCTAAGAAGTAGAGAGGCTCTGCTCCTTGTGCTAAAACGTCGTTTACACACATGGCCACTGCATCCACACCGATTGTGTCATGCTTATCCATTTGAAAAGCAAGTTTCAATTTTGTTCCTACTCCATCTGTACCAGAAACAAGAACAGGCTCTTTTAAATTCAATGTAGATAAATCAAACATTCCGCCAAAGCCGCCGACTGTTCCCATAATACCTGCACGAGCAGTGCGTTCTACGTGCTTTTTAATACGTGAAACAGCTTCATATCCTGCTTCTAAGTCAACTCCAGCTTGTTTATATGAATATGACATGTTGTCACTCCTTTTTTACGTTAAAACTAACAAGTTACCTTTTCATGAGGGTGTACAGTATCTGGATAAATTTCAGTTGGATACTTTCCAGTAAAACATGCCATACACTGTCCGCCGTTGCCTTCATACTGTCTGCCGATTGCGTCTACTAAACCTTCGTTGCTTAAGAAAACAAGTGAATCAGCTTCAATCAATTCACGAATTTCTTCAACAGAGCGCGTAGCAGCAATTAACTCAGAGGATGAAGATGTGTCAATTCCATAAAAACATGGATTTTTAATAGGAGGTGAACTGATGCGTACATGTACTTCAGTTGCTCCTGCTTCTCGAAGCATACGAACAATGCGACGGCTTGTTGTGCCGCGAACGATAGAATCATCTACCATGACAACACGTTTACCCTCTACAATTTTACGTACAGGAGACAGCTTCATTTTTACACCTTGTTCACGCAATTCTTGTGAAGGCTGAATGAATGTACGGCCTACGTATCGATTCTTAATTAAACCTAATTCGTATGGAATCCCTGACTGTTCTGCAAAACCAATCGCTGCTGAAATACTTGAATCCGGAACGCCTGTTACAACGTCTGCTTCAATCGGTGACTCAACTGCAAGTTGTTTCCCAAGGTTTTTACGAGCAGAGTGAACATTGATTCCATCAATATTACTATCTGGTCTTGAGAAATAAATATATTCCATACTGCAAATAGCACGGTTTACGTTTAGTGTGAATCGCTCTGATTGAATACCTTCATCATTAATAATAAGTAACTCACCAGGCTCTACATCACGCTCATGAACCGCTCCAACAATATCAAACGCACATGTTTCAGAAGCTACTACATAGGCATCACCTAATCGTCCAATTGATAATGGACGCAGTCCGTGAGGATCAAGTGCAACCATCATCGTATCTTCCGTTAAAATAACGAATGCGTATGCGCCTTTAACCATGGATAAAGCATTTTTCACTTTATCTTTCATATCTTCATAGCCGCTTCGTTTAATTAAATGAGCAAGTACTTCTGTATCAGATGTTGATTGGAAAATACTCCCTTGGTTTTCCAGCTGATGCTTTAATGCATTTGCATTAACCAAGTTTCCATTATGAGCTAACGCAAGGCTTCCGCTATGAGAGCGGAAGTGAAGGGGTTGAACATTTTCAAACCCTCCGCCTCCAGCTGTTGCATAACGAACGTGTCCAATTGCTGCTTTACCGTTTAGTTGCTCTAACTCTCCGTGGCCAAATACTTCGTTAACAAGACCGACGCCTTTCATCACTGTCACTTTTTCTCCGTCTGTTACAGCAATACCAGCGCCTTCTTGTCCGCGGTGTTGCAAGCTATGCAAACCGTAATAAGCAATCTGGCTTGCATTTTCATGTCCCCATACACCGAATACGCCACATTCTTCGTTTAAGCCTTTGATTTCAGCAAGCATGGAAGCGCTCCTTTCCAAGCAGTAGTTAATTCTTCAACTGATAATTGAACAAGAACATTTTCTTGATGTTTAACAGTTAATGTTGCGTCTTCTGTTACGCGTCCTACTAATGTTGTATCTTGTACAAGCATTTCGAATTTTTCTTTATTCTCTGGTGAAACCGTTACGACAAAGCGTGATTGTGTTTCACTGAATAGCTCTGCTGTTGCTTCACCGTCTACCGTTACGTTTACGCCTAACCCGCTGCCGTTCATCACTTTTTCAGCTAGGGCTACCGCGAATCCTCCTTCTGCAATATCGTGAGCAGATTGAACTGCACCTTCACGAATTGCTTGAAGAAGCTGATCTTGACGTGTTTTTTCAACCGCTAAATCTAATTTAGGTGACTGGCCGAATACCGTACCGTTTTCTAGTACTTTTTGAAGCTCAGTACCTGCGAATTCTGCTTCAGCTTTACCAATAACATAGATTAAGTCATCTTTTTGCTTCGCATATTGAGTTGTAATATGGTTGATATCGTCGATTAGACCAACCATTCCAATAACAGGAGTTGGGTAAATTGCTTCACCTTTTGTCTCATTGTACAGAGATACGTTACCGCCGATAACCGGAGTCGATAGCTCACGGCAAGCGTCGCTCATACCGTCTGTTGCTTTTTCAATTTGCCAGAAGATTTCTGGCTTTTCAGGGTTGCCGAAGTTTAAGCAGTCTGTAATCGCAAGAGGCTGTGCACCTGAACATACAAGGTTACGAGCAGCTTCTGCCACTGCGATACGGCCGCCTACTTCCGGGTCTAGGTATAAATAGCGAGAGTTACAGTCTGTTGTCATCGCTAATGCTTTATTTGTATCACGTACACGAACAACCGCCGCGTCAGATCCAGGAGATACAACTGTGTTTGTACGTACTTGGTAGTCATATTGGTTGTAAACCCACTCTTTGTTTGCAATCGTAGGCTGTTTTAAAAGCGTTACTAACATATCACTGTGATTTTCAACAGTAGGAGCGTATGCTGACTGCTCTTGGAACTCACGATAGTATGCTGGTTCTTGAGATGGTTTGTGGTATACCGGTGCGTCTTCTGCTAATGCATCTACAGGAACATCTGCTACTACTTCTCCGTTATGAGTTAAACGAAGGCGCTTATCGTCGGTTACGTGACCGACTGAAACAGCTTCTAATCCGTATTTTTCAACGATTTCGACGATTTCATTTTCACGGCCTTTTTCAACAACGATGAGCATGCGCTCTTGAGATTCTGAAAGCATCATTTCATATGGTGTCATACCCGTTTCACGCTGAGGTACAAGATCAAGGTTCATTTCAATACCAGAACCTGCTTTACTTGCCATCTCTGCCGAAGAACTTGTTAAGCCCGCAGCACCCATATCTTGAATACCTACTAAAGCGTCACACTTGATAAGCTCTAAGCAAGCTTCAAGAAGAAGTTTTTCCATAAATGGATCTCCTACTTGTACAGCAGGACGTTTTTCATCTGACTGATCAGATAGCTCTTCAGAAGCAAATGTAGCGCCGTGGATACCGTCGCGTCCCGTTTTTGCTCCTACGTACATAACCGTGTTGCCAACGCCTTTAGCTTGACCTTTTTGAATATCTTCGTGGTTAATTAAACCAACACACATAGCGTTAACAAGCGGATTTCCTTCATATGAAGCTTCAAACTGAATTTCTCCACCTACTGTTGGGATTCCTACACAGTTACCGTAACCTGCGATTCCCGCTACTACTTCCTCAAACAAATGACGAACCTTTGGAGATGTTAATTCACCAAAACGTAAAGAGTTTAAAAGTGCAATCGGTCTTGCTCCCATTGAAAAGACGTCACGAATGATGCCACCTACACCAGTTGCTGCTCCTTGATAAGGTTCAATCGCTGATGGATGGTTATGACTTTCGATTTTAAATACAACGGCTTGGTTATCACCAATATCAACGATACCAGCTCCTTCACCAGGACCTTGTAATACTTTTTCACCCGTGATAGGGAATTTTTTCAGTACAGGCTTAGAGTTTTTATAGCTACAGTGCTCTGACCACATAACAGAGAATAAGCCTGTTTCTGTATAGTTAGGAGTACGACCAAGCAGTTGCTCTACATTCGCAAACTCTTCGTCTGTTAATCCCATATCTCGATATAACTTTTGTTCTTTAATTTGCTCTACATTTGGTTCAAGAAGTAACGACATTTTGTTCCCTCCACTGCTTTACAATTGATTGAAATAATTTAAGTCCGTCCGCGCTTCCTAAAAGATCGCTTACCGCTCTTTCTGGGTGAGGCATCATTCCTAATACGTTGCCTGTTTCGTTCGTAATCCCTGCAATATCTTGAAGACTTCCGTTTGGATTATCACCTGCGTATTGGAAAAGAATCTGGTTGTTTTCAATCAATTTTTGTAACGTATGTTCATCACAATAGTAGTTGCCTTCACCGTGTGCCACTGGAATAGCAATTACTTCATCTTTGCCATAAGCATTTGTAAACATTGTTTCGTTATTAGCTACTTTCAAATTCACTGTTTTACAGATGAATTTTAAGTTTTCATTACGGCGCATAGCACCTGGCAGTAATCCTGCTTCTAATAAAATTTGGAATCCATTACATACACCTAGTACTGGCTTTCCTTGGCTTGCTGCTTTTTTTACAGCATCCATTACATTTGAGAAGCGAGCGATAGCACCTGAACGAAGGTAATCTCCATATGAGAAACCACCTGGAAGCAAGATACCATCATATTGATCTAATGATTCTGTATCGTGCCAAACGTAATCTACTTCTTCACCAAGCTCATCTTTGATAGCATGATACATATCTACGTCACAGTTTGATCCTGGAAAAACAATTACAGCAAATTTCACTGTACGACAACCTCCTCAACCTCGTAACGGTAATCTTCAATTACTGTATTAACTAAAAGCTTTTCACACATTTCTTTTACGCGTTCATCTAATGAATCTGTGCTGTCGATTGTTAGCTCTAAAAATTTACCGATGCGTACTTCTTGAACTTCTTCATAAGACATACGGTGCAATGAATTTTTAACGGCTACTCCTTGAGGGTCTAATACACTTTCTCTTAATGTGACAAATACTTTTACTTTATACATGGTTGGGTTATCCTCCGATTCGCTGTAAGATTTTTTCGTATGCTTCTGTTAAACCGCCTAAGTCTCTGCGGAATACATCTTTATCTAATTTTTCGTTCGTATGAACATCCCAGAAGCGGCAAGTGTCAGGTGAAATTTCATCCGCTAAAATAATGTCGCCTTGAGAAGTACGGCCGAATTCTAATTTAAAATCCACTAAGAAAATGTCTTTATCTTTGAAAAATTTCGATAATACTTCGTTGATTTGAAGTGCTTGTGCCTTTAAACTATCAATCTCTTCTTGAGTTGCAGCCTTAAGGAAAATCGCATGTTCTGCAAGAATTAATGGATCACCAAGCGCATCATCTTTGTAGTAAAGTTCAACGATTGGCTGTTCAAAACGAATACCTTCTTCTACGCCAATTCGCTTCGCAAGGCTTCCTGCTGTAGCATTTCGTACAACGACTTCAAGCGGAACAATTTCTACTTTCTTAACCGCCTGTTCATGATCTGAAAGCTGCTTCACAAAGTGAGTTGTAATCCCTTGCTCATGTAACATTGAAAATAGTAAACTACTAATTTGATTGTTCAGCTGTGCTTTTCCGCTAATCTCTGCTTTTTTCTGACCGTTGAATGCTGTAGCTTCATTTTTATAAGCAACCCACAGTACATCTTGCTCATCAGTAGCGTAAATTTTTTTCGCTTTTCCTTCATAAAGTAACTCTTGCTTTTCCATGCTGTCACCTCTACATACAGAATATTCAGATACACTTTCTTAGATAAAGGCAAGGACGTGCCTTGCCTTTTTTATTAAAGACCTAAACGTTCAAAAATCATATCTACATTTTTTAAATGGTGCTTATGATCGAAGCAATCTTCAATCTCTTCTGGCGATAAGTGGCGAGTAATGCGCTCTTCGCCTTCAATTAAAGAACGGAAAGGAACTTGCGTTTCCCATGCTTCCATTGCTTTTGGCTGTACTAAGTCGTATGCTT
Organism: Priestia sp. 3CA3; assembly: GCF_056836725.1. Lineage (NCBI taxonomy): Bacteria > Bacillati > Bacillota > Bacilli > Caryophanales > Bacillaceae > Priestia > Priestia sp. 3CA3. The sequence continues at coordinate 3,474 of NZ_JBXENJ010000018.1, read as the reverse complement.
CTTCACGTACCATACCTTTGTTAATTAATGTTAAAAGTACACGCTGTGAGTAAATTAGCCCTAGTGTACGATCCATGTTGCGCTTCATGTTGTCAGGGAATACTGTTAAGTTTTTAACAATATTTGCAAAACGATTTAACATGTAATTCAAAGCAATCGTTGCATCAGGTAAGATGACACGCTCTGCCGATGAATGAGAGATGTCACGCTCATGCCAAAGCGGTACATTATCATAAGCTGTAACCATATAGCCGCGAATTAAGCGAGCAAGTCCCGTTACGTTCTCAGAACCGATTGGATTACGTTTATGAGGCATTGCAGATGAGCCTTTTTGACCTTTTGCAAAATATTCTTCAACCTCACGTGTTTCACTTTTTTGAAGACCGCGAACTTCTACTGCAAATTTCTCAATAGATGTCGCAATTAACGCTAGTACTGACATATAGTGTGCATGACGGTCACGCTGTAATGTTTGCGTAGAGATTGGTGCTGGTGAAATTCCTAACTTCTCACATACGTATTTTTCAACGAAAGGATCGATGTTAGCGAACGTTCCAACTGCTCCTGACATTTTACCGAATTCCACTTCAGCTGCAGCACGTTTTAAACGCTCTAGGTTACGCTTCATTTCTTCATACCATAATCCCATTTTCAAACCAAATGTCGTTGGCTCAGCGTGTACACCGTGCGTACGTCCCATCATAACCGTATATTTATGTTCTTGGGCTTTTTCCTTTAGTACTTCTACAAAGCGCTCTACGTCACTTAGCAAGATTTCATTAGCTTGCTTTAATAAATAAGATAGAGCTGTATCAACTACGTCAGTTGAAGTCAAACCGTAGTGTACCCACTTGCGCTCTTCACCAAGCGTTTCAGATACTGCACGAGTGAAAGCTACTACGTCATGACGCGTTTCTAGTTCAATTTCATTGATGCGGTTAATATCAAAAGATGCATTTTGACGAATTAACTTCACATCTTCTTTCGGAATATGTCCTAATTCTGACCATGCTTCGCAAGCTAGAATTTCAACTTCTAACCAAGCTTTAAATTTATTTTCTTCTGTCCAAATAGCTGCCATTTCTGGTCTTGTATAACGTTCAATCATGTTGTTACTTCCTCCGTTCTTTCCCAAATTCCTAGAGATTCGGCTTTTTCTATCGCCTCATCTATCTTATCAGCTAATACCGTGATATGTCCCATTTTTCTCTTCTCTTTTGCAACTTTTTTTCCGTACAAATGTAAGTGCATATCATCTAAACATTCGATTTTTGCCATTGTGTTCTCAATATGTTCCCCTAATAGGTTAACCATCACAGCAGGTTTTAATAAAGTCGGCTGTGCTAGGGTCCAGTTACAAATGGCTCTTACATGCTGCTGAAATTGAGAAAGATCACAAGCATTGATTGAATAATGACCTGAGTTATGAGGTCTAGGTGCCATTTCATTTATATAAAGCTGACCTTCTTCAGTTAGGAACATCTCAACTGCTAATGTACCAACTAAATCTAATCCTTTTGCTATTTCTTGCGCATATTGAAGAGCTTTCGCTTCTTGATCTGCTGTAATACGTGCCGGAACAATCGTTTGGTGCAAAATATGATGCTTATGAATGTTCTCAGCTACTGGTAAACATACCGTTTCGCCTTTTGCATTTCGGTGTACAATAACTGATACTTCTTTATCTAAGTTCATCCACTGTTCTACAATGCATTCCGACTGTGCTAATAGCTCAGCTGCTTCACGAATATTATGCTCATTTTTCACTAGAACTTGCCCTTTACCGTCATATCCGCCTCGGCAAGTTTTTACGACACATGGATAACCAATTGTTTCGACAGCTTTTAAAAGTTCTTCTTCAGTCGTAACGATTGCGTAATCAGGAACGTCTAGATTAAGCTTTGTAATCATTTCTTTTTCTAAACGACGATTTTGTGTAACGGCTAGTAAATGACTGCCTTGTGGTACGTAGCATTTTGTTTCTAGCCATTTCATCATCTCAACATCAACGTTTTCAAATTCATAGGTGATAACATCTGATACTTCAGCAAGCTGTTCAACCGCTTTTCTATCATCATAGTTGCCAATGACTTTAATATCTGCTACTTGACCGCAAGGAGAATCTTCTGTTGGTTCAAGCACTGCAATGTAATAACCCATTTCTTTAGCAGATAGTGCAATCATTCTTCCTAGCTGGCCACCGCCTACGATTCCAATTGTTTTACCAGGAGGTATAAGTAAATTAGACAAGTTGATCACTACTTTCTAACACAGATGATTTAATAGACTCTCTACGATTTTCAAGTTGATCACTTAACGTTGAATCCTGTGTTGCTAAGATTTGTGCTGCTAGCAGGCCAGCGTTCGTAGAACCAGCTTTCCCAATAGCTACTGTAGCTACCGGTACGCCGCCTGGCATTTGAACAATCGATAAAAGTGAATCTAAACCGTTTAGGTTACTTGATTTAACAGGTACTCCTATTACAGGTAAAATTGTTTTTGCAGCAATCATACCTGGTAAGTGCGCAGCGCCACCAGCGCCAGCAATAATCACTTTGATACCTCGTTCTTTAGCCGTTTCAGCATACTCAAACATATAATCCGGCGTTCGATGTGCTGATACAACTTTCTTTTCATATTGAATATTTAATTCATCTAAAATGTCACACGCATATTTCATAGTGCTCCAGTCTGACTGACTGCCCATTACAACAGCAACTTTTACATTCATGAATAAAAGCTCCTTTTTCACGTTATAAAAAAACCTAGGGTAAGTTATGGCTCACTAAAGGAAAGCCACAACTACCCTAGGTTTCATGTATCAACATTCCTTTTGAAAAGGAATCATGTTTACCTATTTAGTAATTGTACTCTCCTCATAGTCCAATGATTTACGGTCATCGGGTAGAAACTCGTGGGCCATATTCCCACTATTATATGAGGTTTCGGATATCTCAATTGACAACTTAATAATAACAGCCAAACTAGAAAAAAGTCAACCTAAAAATCGAATGTTTACTATTTTTATCATTAAAATGTTCGTATTTAGAGACTTTTCCCTTCGAAAACAATCTGTTGCTTTACCGGAACATAGTCCTTTTTACCATTTATTTCTTTTTCTTCAAAAATAGGCTTTTCCATTCGTCGAACAGGCATATACCCATCTTTTTTCATCCGATCTAAACAACTTGCGATTGTTTCATTTTCTTGTAATTCATACAGTACTTTTTTTGATTTCTTACCCAAAATGCAGCCTCCAGTTCGAAAAAAGTTTCTTACAGCGTCAAAAAGAGCTTTTATAACAAAAATTAAATGAATCCACTATAGTGTAACATAATTTAAAAGTTAAATTCATGCTGTAATTTTTAGAAACAAAAAAGACTAGTCATTGAATGACTAGTCTTTTTATTGGCCTGGCAACGTCCTACTCTCACAGGGACAAAGTCCCAACTACCATTGGCGCTAAAGAGCTTA
>NZ_JBXENJ010000017.1:0-47686 GCF_056836725.1 Priestia sp. 3CA3 | reverse complement strand
ACAAAGAGGTAGCTTCTTGTTGTTTTATTGAAATTAATAAAGAGTAATATTTTCTTTTTCGATCTTTAAGGAATTTGTGAATTTTTCCATAAAAGAATCTTCTGTCACCACTTGTTGAGCCTGCAAATCTTCTACTATTTTTCTTCTTGCATTTTCAAATACTTTTAATTTTCCAGCTTCTAAGGAACCTTGAGAAAGTAAGTTAGGTAAAATTTGAGAAAGAACATCAGCATCCATTATAGCGGCATTCATACCATATGCGCCGGTTGGAGTCATAGTATGCGCGGCGTCTCCTATGATTGCTAATCCGTTTTTTACCCACGTATCACAGTGAGAGCTATAAACAGACAATAAAATGAAATCTTTCCATGAATGAAGGTTCTGCTCCATACTTTCTTTTAATTGAGGAAATGCCAGAATTAGCTGATCAAGAAAAGGCTGTACAGACTGCTTTCTTAAAGAAGTATAAGATCCTTTTTTTATGTTCCACCCGATTTGAACAAAGCCTTTTGCTTGAGAAAAAAGCGCTACCTGGTGCTGTTTCACAAGCGCAAATTTAATAGAAGGCTCCCAGTTGGCAGGTGCAGGAATTTTCGCCCAAAGCAAATCGTATCCATGATTATGAATATTGTTTTTTATGTGCGCAAGTTTGCGAACAGTTGAATATCGACCATCTGCTCCAATAATGATTTTACTTTCAACTATTATTTCACCCCGGCCTTTTTGCTGAGCTTTTATTCCAGTATATTGTCCTTTTTCATTTTGCGTTAGCTCCGTTACTTTTGTGCCCAGCATAAGTTTGTAGGAGGGATGGCTGCTTGCTCGGCTATCTATAGACTGAAGAAGATGCTGCTGTGGAACATGAATTCCTGCATGTCCAAGTTCAGATTCTATCGTTTTGAATACATGTCCATCTTTCCAGTATTCGACCCTAGACATTCGAAGGAGACCTAAGCTTTCAATTTCTTCAAATATATGATGTTTTTTAAGAATCATTTCTCCATCTTCATTTAAATGTTCGCCTCGAAATTCTTTTCCAAGCTTATCAGATCTCTCTATCAGTATAGTTGATATATTTTGTTTAGCCAGTAGATAGGCTAGTAGAGCACCGCCTGGTCCGGCTCCTATTATACACACATCTGTTTGATAGTTCATTTTCTTCACCTTGTTTGTTATATGCAATTAAGTTACTTTTAGTAAGTATATTAACTTTTATAAATGTTAATGTCAACTTTTTTATAGCTTTTCTTCTATGGAATTCGTTCTTTGGTCGAAACACAAATAAGGTTTTACATAAACAAAGTCAAAGATTAAGTTTTATGGTAAACTAAAATACACAAATTATTTTGAATAATTTGTATAAAAAGGTGAAATTTAAACATTGTTGAGAAAAAGCACGGTTGGAAAGCTGCAGGATTTTTAGCAAGAAGAGTAGAGAACGTCTCTGAAAATTCTAGCAAACTCCAATTTCGACTGGAGGATGATTATGACAAAAGTAGAACATTATATTCAAACATTGGGTAACAGTGCAGATTTGCTAACGAAAAAGCAGACAAGCATTTACTTCGAAAAACTTTCAAACACCTTTCCTTTTTTAACAATCATGCAAATTAATTGGAGAAAAGTATTAATTAAAAAGTCCGCCCGGCATATTGAAGAAATCAAAAAATGGCTTCAAGAGATGAATATAAAAGAACATCAGGTTGTTTTATTTTGGAAACGAGCAACTAAAGCCGTAAGCGTCGATTTAGCTCAGGCTCTAACGTTTTTCCAACAAACAGCTGATCTTACAGAAGAAGCGTTTATTTACTGTCCGTCTGTTGACTATGTCATTGAATATTTTAAAGACGGTAAAATGATGATTGGTTTAGCAGCACGTTAACTAAAAGGGAAAAAAGCTGAGGGAAGAGGGGGAATGAGAACTTCTTCACTCGGCTTTTTATGCATATAAACTCTAAAAAATACGAAACATAACGTTATTTACAACATAAATTACCTTCTCTTTATAATTAGTGGGAAAAGTATTGACATTTTCCATAAAACAAATATAATTAACATTAATCATATTGTTAATTGTAAAAAGAGTGATCAGGAGAAATGCTGAATGTCGAACAAAAAAGCAATGACGAATCAAATGAAAAAAGAATACCCTAAACCCTATGGCTATACGTCAGATATTGCTGTATTTACGATTGTGACGGAAGAAAAAGAACCATACAAACCACCTAAAATGAATTTAAAATTAATGCTTATCCAGCGAGCAATGCTAAACGCGGAGGGAGAAAAGAACAGCGAAGCAGGAAAGTGGGCGCTTCCCGGCGGATTTGTCCATCCTGATGAATCAGCTTTTGAAGCGGCTAAAAGAGAGCTCGAAGAAGAAACGGGCGTGAACGATATCCATTTAAAACACTATGGTGTCTATGATGAGCCCGGAAGAGACGATAGGGGATGGGTCATCACAAACGCACATTATGCAATTGTCCCAGAAGATAGTCTAATAAAACGAAAAGCGAATGATGATGCTGCTCGAGTTGAATTATTTAAAATAGATGAAATCTTTTCATTGCCTTTAGCTTTTGATCATGAAATCATCATTCGAGATGCAATCAAGGAAATTAAGAAAGATTTATTGCAAACGACTATTGCTCAGAAGTTTCTGCCTTCTCAGTTTACATACTCTGAACTGCAGGCTGTGCTGCTTACCGTAACGGATGATGCGGCAATTAAAAGTGATCAGGCGTTTGCACGAAAAATAAGAATGCTGCCATTCATTGAAGAAGTAGACGGAAAAACAACGACGAGAACGTCTAAAAAGCCAACAAAGCTCTACCGGTTTGTTGAGATGAATGTGATGAAGCCAATCTATACAGCACGCTATTAAAAGAAAAAACTTTCAATTCAAATAATTAACAATATGTTAACTGTTAATTTTTATTTATGAGGGGGAAACATAATGAAAAAAGCACTGATTAACATTGATTATACCAATGATTTTGTAGCTGAAAACGGGGCTTTGACATGCGGAGAACCAGGGCGACACATTGAAACATCTATAAGCGATATCACGCGTCAATTTATTGAGCAAGACGAGTATGTCGTGTTTGCCATTGATTTTCATAAAGAAAATGATTCCTTGCATCCAGAATCAGCGCTGTTTCCGCCTCATAATATTGAAGGTTCTGCAGGAAGGAAGCTATACGGAAAGTTAAATGATTTATATAATGTGTATCAATCAAAGGCAAATGTAGAATGGATAAATAAAACGAGATACAGCGCATTTGCTGGAACAGATCTGGAGATTAAACTGCGAGAAAGACAGATTACCGATGTCTACTTAGCAGGTGTATGTACGGATATCTGTGTACTTCATACAGCAGTAGATGCTTATAATAAAGGATTTGCTATTTATATTTATGAAAAAGCCGTAGCGAGCTTTAATCAAAAAGGCCATGAGTGGGCGCTCGAACACTTTAAATCTTGCCTCGGAGCAGAAATTATTTAAGGACATAAAAGTGGAGGAAATCAATGAATATGTTTACAGATGACAGCATAATGCTACACACCGATTTATATCAAATTAATATGGGAGAAACGTATTGGGAAGATAACATTCATCAAAAGAAGGCTGTTTTTGAAGTTTTTTTCCGCAAACTTCCTTTTGGAAATGGGTATGCTGTTTTTGCTGGATTAGAAAGAATTATTGAATATATTAAAGCATTTAAATTTAGCGAATCTGATTTAACGTACTTGCACGAAGAATTAGGTTTTAAAGAAGATTATTTAGCTTACTTAAAAGACCTTACATTTACTGGGACAATTCGATGTATGCGTGAAGGTGAGCTTGTGTTTCATAATGAACCAATTTTACGTGTAGAAGCACCATTAATTGAAGCTCAGCTTGTAGAAACAGCGATTTTAAATATTGTGAATTACCAAACGCTGATTGCAACAAAAGCAGCCCGAATCAAACATGTAGTAGGAGATCAAGTGGCAATGGAGTTTGGAACGCGACGCGCTCAAGAAATGGATGCTGCTATTTGGGGAACAAGAGCAGCCTATATTGGCGGATTTGGTGCTACTTCTAACGTGCGTGCAGGAAAGAAATTTGGAATTCCAGTTGCAGGAACGCATGCCCATGCAATGGTGCAAGCTTATAAAGATGAGTATATTGCATTTCATAAATACGCTCGTCGCCATAAAAACTGTGTGTTTCTAGTTGATACGTACGACACCTTAAAATCAGGAGTTCCCAATGCGATTAAAGTAGCAAAAGAATTAGGAGACAAAATTAATTTTACGGCGATTCGTTTAGACAGCGGCGATTTAACTTATTTGTCTAAAAAAGCTCGTCAAATGTTGGATGAAGCAGGGTTTACAGAGACAAAAATTGTTGCTTCCAACGATTTAGATGAAGATACGATTATGCATTTAAAGTCGCAAGGTGCACAGATAGATATGTGGGGAATTGGTACGAAGCTCATTACTGCATATGATCAGCCAGCGCTTGGAGCAGTGTATAAACTCGTCTCTATTGAAGGAGAAAATGGCGAGATGATGGATACGATTAAAATTAGTGCGAATCCTGAAAAAGTCAGTACACCAGGGTTAAAGCGGGTATATCGTATTATTAATAATTTGAATGGGAAATCTGAAGGGGATTATATTACGATGGAAGACGAAGACCCTCAAAGCGAAGAGCGTTTAAAAATGTTCCACCCTGTTCATACGTTTATCAGTAAATTCGTCACAAATTTTGAGGCAAAAGAACTTCATCATGATATCTTTGTAAACGGAAAGCTTGTGTATGAAACAGAAGAACTTCAAGAAATTCAGCAGTACGTAAAAGATAATTTAGAGCTGCTTTGGGATGAATATAAGCGCACGCGCAATCCAGAAGAATATCCAGTAGATTTAAGCGAAAAGTGTTGGGAAAATAAAACGCGTCAAATTGCGTACGTAAAACAAAAAGTAGCGGAAGCCCTAAATAAAAAATAGTAGGGAGCTGGAGACATGTCAGATACGCTTGCTTATTTTCAACAGCTAAACCCTGATAAGAAAATAGATACGCTTTTAGAAAAAGGAGCGAAAATTGGGATTTATGGTTCATCTTTTGATCCGGTTACCAACGTTCATCTTTGGACGGCATCAACGGTTGCGCATCGAAAGAAGTTAGATGCTATTATCTTCTTGCCTTCATCGCACAAACGGACAGACAAAAAGCTCCAAACGTCCGATGAACACCGTGTAAATATGGTTAGCTTAGCGATTAAAGACAACCCGAAATTTTTGCTCGATACGTATGAGCTAGACGTATTGCCCGGCTATCATTACACATACTACACTATGGAGCACTTTAAAAAATTGCTCCCACACGCTGACTTATTTTTTATTATGGGAGCCGACTTACTGCAAGATATTGGTGAGGGCAAGTGGAAGAAAGCAGATGAACTTATTAGTCAAAACCAGTTTATCATCATGGCAAGAGAGGGAATAGACATGTTGAAAGCTATTAGTCATTCTCCTTTGCTTCGAAATTATGACGACGGCCGGTTTCAGCTTCTTGATAAGGGGCTTGCAATGGAAATCAGCTCTACTTATATTCGTCAAGAATTTGCCAGGGGCGGAGAACCACGATATTTAATGCCTGATCTCTGTTATTTTTATAGTAAAAAACATGGATTGTATCAGTAAGAAATCTACATATAATGGAAGGAGAGCATGTATCATGTCAGACATGCAAGAAAAAATAAGAAAAGAGCTACATGTGAAATCTGAAATTGATCCAGCACAAGAAATTCGTGCCCGTGTTGATTTTTTGAAAAACTACCTAAAGTCAGCAAATGCAAAAGGCTTTGTATTAGGTATAAGCGGAGGGCAGGACTCTAGTTTAGCTGGACGATTAGCGCAGATTGCTGTAGACGAATTGCGAAAAGAAGAATATGAAGCAAAATTTGTAGCCGTTCGCTTGCCTCATGGCACGCAGCATGATGAAGCGGATGCGAAGGCGTCACTAGAATTTATTAAACCGAATGAAACATATACGTTTAATATTAAAAACACGGTAGAAGCATTTGAAAGTTCGTTTACAGGTGCGACAGATATAGCGCTGTCTGATTTTCATAAAGGAAATGTCAAAGCACGTACGCGTATGATTGTACAGTATGCAGTCGGAGGAGAAAACGGCCTTTTAGTTATCGGAACCGATCATGCAGCAGAAGCAGTAACAGGCTTTTTTACGAAATATGGAGATGGCGGAGCAGACGTGCTACCTCTAACGGGACTAACAAAACGTCAAGGAAAAGCATTGCTGAAAGAATTAGGTGCAGATAAACGATTGTATGAAAAAGTACCAACAGCTGACTTGTTAGATAATAGTCCTGGTCAATCTGATGAAACGGAACTAGGAATTTCTTATGATGAACTAGACGATTATCTGGAAGGAAAAGAAGTATCACAAGAAGCCGCTGAAAAAATTGAACAGCGCTATCGTATTACGGAACATAAGCGTCAGTTACCGGCTAGCATGTTTGATGAATGGTGGAAATGAGAGAAATGCCCATATTAGGGATATCTAATATGGGCATTATTTTGACTGATTTCTTTCATAAAACAAAAAAGAGGCGGAAAAAGTGCAATTTAACAAATTGTTTTCTCATACACACTTTGTTATTCTTACGCACTTTGGTATAATGAAGTGCTTTTAATATTATTGAGGAGGAACATTTTTTATGGCAGTTGAAGTAGGTAGCAAGGTACAAGGTAAAGTAACAGGTATTACTAATTTTGGAGCATTTGTAGAATTACCTGGAGGTCAAACTGGGCTTGTACATATTAGTGAGGTAGCTGACAGCTATGTAAAAGACATTAATGACCATCTTAAAGTTGGTCAAGAAATTGAAGTGAAAGTCGTTAATGAGAAAGACGGAAAAATTGGATTATCGATTAAAAAAGCAATAGATAAACCTGAAAGACCCTCATCTTCTTATTCACAACGCCCGCCACGTCAGGCAAGAAATAATGATAATCGTTCTAAAAGCAACTTCCAACCAAAGGAAAACTTCGAACAAAAAATGGCGCGTTTCTTAAAAGATAGTGAAGATAATTTATCAACACTAAAACGCAGCACTGAATCAAAACGAGGTGGCAGAGGCGGAAGACGCGGATAAATCCCTTCCACTTTAACTACTTTATTATATAGCTGAAGCAAGCCAGTAAAAATTGGCTTGCTTCTTTTTTGTAAGAGCTTAAGTACATGCGCTAGAAGAGTAAAGAGAAGGTTAGGTACTTACTTGGTTGTAAAGTAGATGCCAATAGTGACAAGAGATGAGAGAAGATCAAGGATGAGTAGGATGAAATTTAAATCTATCATAATCATGCCTCCCTTTGTGCGAGCGTTGACGTTAGTATCTGCAAGCTTTCTTTTTATTATTCGTAATTTTTGAAAATTTCATTTAATTAAGTGCAATATTTTATATTAAATTAAACTATGTTCTAAATAATAATTTATAAAATAAGAACGCTCCTAAGAAAAATTTTCTTAGAATAACAAAAAACCTTATAAGTAACCGAAGAGAAAGTAGGGATGAGTCCCTGATAAAAATAGCTAAATTAACAGAAATTCGTCAGTATTCTTGTATATTCATCTAATCTATTCATAATTTTAGGAATAAAAAAGTGATAGAAAGAAGAGAAACAGACAAAATTCTTCATTTTTTGAGCATTAGTGCTTAATTTGCACGAATATATAAAATGATTCCATAGACTCAAGGATTTTATATTAATATATAGAACTTCCATACTATTCTAGTTTTTAGCTCACTAGCTAAGTAAAAGATGCGTATGTTCTAGGGAAGAAGGCATACATAGTAGCACGAAGTATAGAGAGAAATGGAGAGGGAAAAACAATGAAAAAAGTATCAATTCGGTCTGTATTAAGTACAGTAGCATTTTCGGTTGCTTTATCTTCTTTTGCAATGGGAGCATCTGCGAACGGAAATTCAAAGCCGGCGCTGGAACCGTCACTAGTTAAAATTCAAGGAGACTATAACTTAAAATCGGCTAAAAAAGTAAAAGTTATTGTGGAGTTAAATGAAGAGTCTGTAGCGGAAGCCAAGAAAAAAGGAGTAGCGCAAAGTAAAGGAAAGATTAAAAAAGCGCGTGACGAAGTGAAAAAAGAACTTTCAAAAGCTTCTAAAACTTCAAAAGTAAAGCGAGAATACGACCAAGTGTTTTCCGGGTTTTCAGCGGAACTTCCGGCTAATGACCTTGAAAAAGTAGCAAGTTTACCTGGAGTAAAAGCTATTTATCCAAGCGTTGAATATCATACAACAGAAGTAAAATCGAAAGAAGTGAGCGCCGAAGAATACGGTTCTGAAATGGATAAAAGCATTTACTACGTGGGAGCAGATCAAGCGTGGAAATCAGGATATACAGGTAAAAATATGACCGTAGCCGTTATCGATACAGGCGTTGATTACGACCACCCGGATTTAAAGTCAGCGTTTGAGAAATATAAAGGATGGGATTTTGTCGACGATGACAAAGACCCTCAAGAAACGCCGGCTGGAGATCCAAAAGGCGAAGCGACAACGCACGGTACGCACGTAGCGGGAACAATTGCAGCGGACGGAAAAATTAAAGGGATAGCTCCTGATGCTCATTTACTTGCGTATCGTGTATTAGGTCCAGGAGGAACGGGTTCAACAGAAGACGTGATTGCCGGTATTGAACGTGCGGTAGAAGACGGGGCGGATGTAATGAACCTGTCGCTTGGAGATACGATTAATAATCCGGACTTGGCAACGAGTATTGCATTAGATTGGGCAATGGAAGAAGGAGTAGTAGCCGTTACATCAAATGGAAACAGTGGACCAGCTAACTGGACAGTAGGCTCTCCGGGAACGTCTCGTGAAGCTATTTCAGTTGGTGCGACTCAGCTTCCTTACAATTTGTATAAAACGACATTAACCGTAGATAACGCAAGCTATGCTTCAGCTGAAGTAATGGGCTTTCCAAACGACAAGGCGTTACTGGATGCAAGCGGTAAAAATTATGAATTTGTACCTGTCGGACTTGGAAAACCAGAAGATTTTGAAGGAAAGGATGTAAAAGGAAAAGTAGCGGTTATTTCCCGCGGTGACATTGCATTTGTAGATAAAGTTGACAATGCGAAAAAAGCTGGCGCTGTTGCAACAGTCATTTACAATAACGTAGAAGGAACAATTCCTGATATTCCAGGTACATCTCTGCCGGGTATTCGCCTATCGAAAGCCGATGGACAAGCTTTGATATCTTCTTTAGCAAAAGGATCCGTCACAGGCTCTTTTACTGCAACCTTTAATCAGACAGTCGATGAAACAATGGCTGACTTTTCATCTCGCGGACCGGTTGTGGATACGTGGATGATTAAGCCGGACATTTCGGCACCGGGAGTCGATATTATCAGTACAGTGCCAACCAATGATCCAAGCAATCCTCATGGATATGGATCAAAACAAGGAACAAGCATGGCCGCACCGCACGTAGCAGGAGCAGCAGCGTTAATTTTACAGGCGCATCCCAATTATAAAGTAGAAGACGTAAAAGCATCTTTAATGAACACAACGGAACTGCTTCGTGACCGCAACGGGCTCATTTACCCTCATAATACGCAGGGTGCAGGAAGCATGCGCGTAGTAGATGCAATTAAAGCAAAAACGCTTATTACCCCAGGAAGTCACTCGTACGGCGTCTTTTATAAAGATAAAGGGAAACAAGTAGAAAAACAAAGCTTTAAGATTAAAAATCTATCAAATCACAGTCAAAAATACTCGGTCAAAGTGAAATTTAAGAAAAGCCATCAAGCAATTGATGTTAAATCAACAAACGATTTAGTTGTTAATGCAGGAAAAACGCAAAAAGTAAATCTCAATGTAAAAGTAGATGCAGGGAAATTATCTCCTGGCTATTACGAAGGCACAATTACGGTAAGTAACAATAAAGAAACGTACGATGTTCCAACGATCTTATTTGTAAAAGAGCCGGATTATCCTCGCGTTACTTCTGCGTATGTAGATGTACTAGGAAATGGCTCGTTTGAATACGGCAGTTATTTACCAGGAGGAGCAGAGAAGCTTAGCTATTACATTTACGATGCAACGCTAGAAAAAGGGGAATTGTTAAGTTCGTATACGAATGTAGGAAAAGGATTCTCTAGCGCAACGTGGGACGGAAAAATTAATGGTGAAGCTCTTCCAGCGGGAACGTATTATTTATACGCAGAAGCAGTAAAAGCAGGTCAGACGACCGGTTCTTTAGGAGAATTTGAAATTCAATAAATAAAAAAGAGTGTCAGTTACACTGACACTCTTTTTTTATTGAGCCGTATATCCTCCATCGATCACAGCAGCTTGGCCGGTGACGCCTTTTGCTAAATCACTTGCTAAAAACATTGCGTAGTCTGCAATTTCATCAACTGCCAGCAAGCGTTTTTGAGGAACAAGAGGATAAATAACTTCTTCTAGTACTTTTTCAAGCGCTACATTTCGCGTACGTGCTAAATCTTTTAATTGATTTTGAACAAGCGGTGTATCAACATAACCAGGGCAAATCGCATTTACCGTAATGCCGTGCTCCGCACCTTCAAGAGCAGCCACTTTCGTTAAGCCAATCACGCCGTGCTTAGCACTGTTGTATGCCGCTTTTCCTGAGAAACCAATCAATCCGTTAATGGAAGACATGTTCAAAATGCGGCCGAATTTTTGCTTTTTCATAATAGGAAACGCATGCTTAGTCGCAACAAAAGGTGCAACAAGCATAATTTTCGTTAAAAGTTCAAATTTTTCAGTAGGAAATTCTTCGAGCGGGGAAACAAATTGCATGCCAGCATTGTTAATTAATACATCAAGGCGGCCATATGTTTCAACCGTTTGAGCAATCATTTGTTCAATGTCACTTTCATTTGTCACATCTGCTTTAATACCTAATGCTTCGTAGCCTTTTGTCTTCAATTTGTCTGCTGCTTTCTTAACTCCGTCTTCATTCAAGTCAGTTAAGACAACAGTCGCTCCGTCTTCAGCAAAGCGCTCACCAATTTGATAACCAATACCTTGAGCTGCACCTGTAATTAACACAATTTTGTTTTCAACCATCGTTTTTTCCCCCTTATATGTAGATGATATAAAATCGCTTACTTTTCCATTTTATCAAAAATTATCTTAATTTAGCGAGTATTTTAACTGTACTTTACGCGAAAAGAATGGGTGTGGGAAGGGGTGTTTACTACCTTTACTTCCACATTGCTGACAGAAGCGAACGGCGAGGGACCTTTTTTAATTTCTTCAATAAATTTTTGGATATTACTTTCTTCACCTTCAGCATCAATTTCTACTTTTTGATCGTCTCGATTTCGTACCCATCCGTTAATGGAGCATTCCATTGCTTTTAGCTGCGTGTAGTGACGGAACCCAACCCCTTGAACGCGTCCGTCTACAATCATATGCACATGTTTTTTCACTGTTCTCACCTCACAGGCAATTTTCCCTTTTTTATAAAAAAGAAAACAACTATAATCTTACTTTTCACTGTATAATAGAAAAAGACATTGTAAGACTTTAACAGTTTTAATGTAGATTAAATAAGAAAGAAGGGTTATGAATGCAAGCAGCAGCACGAACGCAGCAAGCGCAGCCGGCGACGATTTACCGTATTTTATTTGCTATTAGTTTAGGACATTTTCTAAATGATTGTATGCAGTCTGTTATACCGGCACTTTTTCCAGTCCTTGAAAAATCGATGAATTTAAACTACACGCAAATCGGCTGGATTGCCTTTGCTTTAAACATGACGTCATCGATCATGCAGCCGGTGTTCGGCGTATTTGCCGATAAGCGTCCCTCACCGTTTTTATTGCCAATTGCAATGTGTTTAAGCATGATTGGTATGGTTGGACTCGCTTTAGCGCCAAATTTTTATTTTGTGATTATATCTGTTTTATTTGTAGGATTCGGATCCGCTATTTTTCACCCGGAAGGTTCTCGCGTAGCGTATATGGCAGCAGGAGGAAAGCGGGGGCTGGCACAGTCTATTTATCAAGTTGGCGGGAATACTGGACAGTCGATGGCTCCGCTGTTTACGGCATTTATCTTTATCGGACTTGGTCAGTTTGGAACAATTTGGTTTACGTTAATTGCAGGTATCGGCGTAGTGGTTTTATACAGCGTCTCGAAATGGTATAAATCAGAGTTAGCTACTCGTCAACGCTTGAAGAAAAAGCAGTCAGATGCTTCATTTACGATGAACAAGCAAATTATTTTTGCGATTGGACTTTTAATTTTTCTCGTTTTTGCACGTTCATGGTACGGAGCCGGCATCCTTAATTTCTTTCAGTTTTATATTATTGAAAAATTTAATTTGCCTATCAAAAGCGCTCAGCTTTACGTTTTTTTATTTATGATTGCAGGGGTGTTTGGAACATTCTTTGGAGGTCCGCTTGCCGATCGTTTCGGAAAACGAAATATTTTATTGTTTTCTATGTTAGGGTCAGTACCGTTTACTTTATTACTCCCTCACGTTTCTCTCGGAGTCGCAGCGCCTCTTTTAATACTAATCGGCTTTATTCTCCAGTCAAGTTTCAGCGTCACGGTCGTCTATGCTCAAGAGCTGATGCCGGGGAAAATTGGCTTGGTTTCCGGCTTAATTGTAGGTCTTGCTTTTGGGATGGGAGCTTTAGGAGCTGTTGTATTCGGTAAATTAGCCGATGTCTTCAGCCTTCAGTTTATTATGCTGTTTTGCAGCTATTTACCAATCCTAGGGCTGTTAACATGGCTGTTGCCGAGCGATAAGCGTGTGAAAGAAATACACGAAGCAAAATAAGAAAAAGAAAAAGCAAACGCGCCTTAGCATTTGCTTTTTTTATGAGCGTGAAGCAAATTTCAAGACGAATTCATATTTTTCTCCTACAATAGATACAATAGAAATTGAAAATCGAAAGGAAGAATCAGCTATGATTAAGCTAAGCGTATTGGATCAGTCTCCAGTTTCAAGCGGATCAACACCAAAAGAAGCGTTAAAACGTACGGTGGAACTGGCAAAATTAACGGAAAAGTTGGGCTACCACCGCTTTTGGGTAGCGGAACATCATAATACGAACGGTCTTGCAGGCTCATCTCCAACTCTTTTAATGACGCACTTAGCTTCTCAAACGAGCCGAATCCGAATTGGATCTGGAGGAGTCCTTCTTCCTCAATACAGTCCGTATAAAGTAGCAGAAGATGCTCAGCTGCTTGAAAATCTGTTTCCGAATCGAATTGATTTAGGTCTTGGACGCTCACCGGGAGGAGATGCGCTGACGCGGCTAGCGCTTACAGATGGAGTACGTAAAAGCCTCAATGAATTTCCGCGGCAAATTCAGGCGTTAAAAGGGCATCTTGAGCATAATTTGCCGTCTGACCATCCGTATTACGGGGTGACAGCTTATCCGTTAAGTGAAACAAAACCTGAACTGTGGCATCTTGGTATCAATAAAAGAGGAGCAAGATCAGCTGCTGAGCTGGGCATCTCTTTTACGTTTGGACACTTTATTTATTCAGTTGGTGGACAAGAAGCCATTCGTCATTATAAAGAAGAATTTGTCCCTTCTTCCTATCAATCAAAGCCTAACACCAACGTATGTGTATTTGTTGTATGTGCAGAAACAAAAGAAGAAGCCGAGGAGCACGCCAAAACGCTGGATGATTGGCTGTTGAAAGTAGCCAAAGGCGAAGACACAACAATTTCATCGATAGAAGAAGTGCGTAATCGTTCTTATTCAGAAGAAGAGCTCAAAAAAATAAGCACCAATCGTCCTCGTATGATCGTAGGGAATCCAGCTGAAGTAAAACAAGGATTAACGCAGCTGCAGCAAAAATACGATAACGACGAATTTTTAATTATTACAAATATCCATGATTATGAAGCAAAAAAGAAGTCTTATGAACTGCTTGCAGAGCTATTTCCTCAACCCTCATTTTTTTAAGAAAAAGATGGGGTTTTTTTATGGGATTAAATGTTAGAATATTTAAAAAGGAGGAGTGACATGCAAGTAGAGCAAAAAAGTGTAAGCAGCCAAACTAATAAGATTACATATACATATATTAAAACAGGAGGGCCTCGCATTTGCTTTATGTTTTCAGGGCTAGGCTATACGTACGAAAAGCCCCTGTTGTATTATGTAACGATGCTGATGATAAAACACGGAATTGACGTGGTTCAGATTCACTATACATATTCCAAAGAGCTGATGACAAAGTCTGCAGATGAGATTGCAGACGTTATGATGAAAGACATTTGTTTAGTGCTGCAAGACGTTTTGCCTCAAAATAGCTATAAAGATATCATATTTGCAGGGAAATCGCTTGGGACCATTCCTCTAATTCAGCGAGTTATGAAAGATGAAGTTTACAAAGACGCAGTGATGCTTTTACTGACGCCGCTTTTAACAAGAACAGAACTGTTTGAAAGTTTACTAAAAAGCTCTCACAAAGGTCTTCTTGTAATAGGAAGTGGTGATCACTATTATACGGAAGAAGTTTATCGATTAAAAACAAATCCAATGAATATTGCGGTCATCGAAAATGCCGATCATTCATTGGATGTTTTATATGCTCCAGCAGAATCGTTAAGGGTGCTGGGAACCGTTTTGGACGGCATAGAACAGCTTCTTTGAGACAGGAAATAAGGAAAGGAGAACAAAATGGATACGCTACGTGAAATTATTTGCGAAAAAAGAGCCTACAGCTATTCACCTCATACTCATGATCATAACTACAGTCAGCTTTTGTTTCCGCTAGCAGGCGCTCTTGATATTCAAGCAAGCGAGCAGCACTTAACGCTGCAAGAAGGATGCTTTTACATTCCGCCTCGTCAACTGCATACGTATCAAGCTAAAAATACAAATGAATGTTTGGTTGTTGATATTCCTTTGAAATTTACAGAAGTGCGCATCTTTCTCAAGAAGCAGTTTTTATTCAATGGGATTCAACCTGGAAAGCACTTCGCTACCTGTTACTTGATGGGCTTCAAAAAAGCACTGACAGGGGGGCGCTTGAAGATTTAGTCCGTTACGTTCAGCATTATTTACCAAAGAAACAAACGTTTAAATCCATTGATTACCTTCATGTTAACTTTAATCAAGAGTTAAACATAGAAAGTCTTGCTACGCTGGAAAATTATCATCCTGCCTATTTTTCCGCTTGGTTTAAACAAAAAACGGGTTATTCGCCTCAAAGCTATGTAGCGCGTATACGTTTAAATAAAGCAAAAGAATTGTTAAAAGAGAGCAGCTATTCGATAACGTATATTGCGCACGAAGTCGGCTATCACAGCTTGTCTTCATTCACTAAATGGTTTGCAAAACAAGAAGGAGTCTCACCGACGCAATATCGAAGTATCTTAAAAACAGACAAATAAGATCATAAAAGCGGAAAAACTTTTTTCTTTCTTTTAGCTATGATAAAAGAAAGGAGATGAAACGATGAATACTTCATTATCAAAAATACTTATTTTATGTGCCGCAGTTTTGTGGGGAACAACAGGAACCGCCCAAGCTTTAGCATCTGCTGAAGCGCATTCCGTGGCTATTGGAGCCGTACGTTTAGCGGTAGGGGGACTATCGCTTCTTACAGCTTGTCTTATACAAAGAAAGAATGTGGACGTAAGACGTCTTCCTATTTTGCCTCTTGCGGTTGCTGCAGCAAGTATGGCCGCTTATCAGCCGTTATTTTTTTCCGCTGTCATTAAAACGGGTGTTGCAGTAGGCACAATGGTGGCAATTGGCAGTGCGCCTGTTTTATCAGGAGTATTAGATTACATAGTGTACCGCAAGAAACCTACAAAAAAATGGTTGCTTGCTACGGTTACTGGTATTATAGGGTGCAGCTGCTTGTTGTTAAAAAAAGATACTCAAATCGACGTGATAGGTTTGGGTATGGCGATAGGAGCAGGGGCGTCTTTTGCTTGCTATACGACTGTCAATAAAAAAATTGTTCAGCATGTTGATCCGCAAGTAGGAGCTTCGCTTGTGTTCACAGCCGCCGCCGTTTTACTGATACCATGCTGGTTTATGTACGATATGAGCTGGCTAGTCTCTTTAAATGGAATGGGGATTGCTCTTCATTTAGGAATACTTACGACGGCGATTGCTTATGTATTATTTTCTACAGCGCTTAAGTCAGTGCAAGCGTCTACCGCCGTAACGTTATCGTTAGCAGAGCCCGTTACCGCTTTTTTACTTGGCGTCTTTTTCTTAGGAGAATCTCTAACTTTGGTAAACATATGCGGAGCAGCACTAGTGTTGGCTAGCTTAGCGTTTTTAACGTATTCTCCGAAGTCATCGCTAAATCAAGAGGTGCATATATAAAAAATCCCCCCGTTCTTTAAAGAACGGGGGGATTTTTTATTAAGCGTACATGCTAGCTACTTGTTTTTGCAGGTTGCTGTCTTCTAAATACTCATCGTACGTCATTTGCTTGTCAATTACTCCGTTTGGCGTAATTTCAATCACACGATTCGCAATCGTTTCAACGAACTGATGGTCATGAGATGTGAAAATCATTGAACCTTTGTAGCTGATAAGTCCGTTGTTTAGTGCTGTGATTGATTCTAAGTCAAGGTGATTCGTAGGATCGTCTAGTAAAAGAACGTTCGAACCGCTTAGCATCATTTTAGAAAGCATGCAGCGAACTTTTTCTCCTCCGGAAAGAACGTTGGCTTTTTTCAACACTTCTTCACCAGAGAATAGCATTCTGCCTAAGAAACCGCGTAAGAAGCTTTCGCTTTGATCATTAGGTGAATACTGACGCAGCCAGTCTACTAAGTTTAAATCTCCGTTTTCAAAGTACTCGGAGTTGTCTTTTGGGAAAAAGGCTTGAGAGGTTGTGACACCCCATTTGTACGTACCGCTGTCTGCTTCCATTTCACCCATTAAAATCTTCATTAATGTTGAATTTGCAAGTTCGTTTCGGCCTACAAGAGCAATCTTGTCATCTTTATTCATAATAAAACTTACGTTATCAAGTACTTTTACGCCGTCAATTGTTTTTGTTAAACCTTCAACGCGAAGTACGTCATTTCCAATCTCACGTTCCGGCGTGAAGTTCACGTATGGGTAACGACGAGAAGAAGGACGGATGTCATCTAATGAAATTTTATCAAGCAATTTTTTACGAGACGTTGCTTGTTTTGATTTCGATGCATTTGCGCTAAAGCGAGCGATAAAGGCTTGAAGCTCTTTAATTTTTTCTTCTTTTTTCTTGTTTGCATCTGACGCCATTTTTTGTGCTAATTGACTTGATTCATACCAGAAATCATAGTTACCAACGTAGACTTGGATTTTACTGAAGTCAAGGTCAGCAATGTGCGTACATACTTTGTTTAAGAAGTGACGGTCATGTGATACAACAATGACTGTGTTTTCAAAGTTAATTAAGAACTCTTCTAACCATTGAATTGCTTGGATATCCAAGTTATTCGTAGGCTCATCTAGAAGTAATACATCAGGTTTTCCGAATAAAGCTTGTGCAAGAAGCACTTTTACTTTTTCACTACCCGTTAGTTCAGCCATTTTTTTGGCGTGAAGATCTTCAGAAATACCTAATCCTTTTAAAAGAATAGCCGCTTCTGATTCTGCTTCCCAACCGTTTAATTCAGCAAATTCACCTTCAAGCTCAGCTGCTTTCATTCCGTCTTCATCTGTGAAGTCTGCTTTCATATAAATAGCATCTTTTTCTTGCATTACTTCATAAAGGCGAGCGTGCCCCATAATAACGGTTTTCATAACTTCTTGATCTTCATATTCGAAGTGGTTCTGTTTTAAGACAGCAAGGCGTTCGCCAGGGCCCATATGTACATCACCAGTCTGAGATTCAATTTCACCAGATAAAATTTTTAAAAACGTTGATTTTCCAGCACCGTTTGCGCCGATTAATCCATAGCAGTTACCAGGCGTGAATTTAATATTCACATCTTCAAATAACTTTCGGTCGCCAAATCGTAAACTTACATTACTAACTGTAATCATGTATGAGCAGTCCTCCAAATTCAATATCTATAAAATTATACCATTCTTTTGAGATAAGAGCGATATGAATACAATATTTCAAACATAAAGTGTAACCGACACTTTAAGCACTCGTCAACCATTTAAGGGATTTTTTGAGCGGTAACGCTTGATTATTCTAGCATTCACCAAAACACTGAGTGACAAACTAATATATTCAGGGAAACAGAAATTGTTGAATATACATTGTTTTTCATTTTATCGAGCTATACGGATACAATCTATGAAAAACATAGACGGTTTAAAAAACGACTCTTCACGCTTCACTTTTATGTTCAAAACGAAAGAAAGCTCTGAGGAATAACCTGAGAGCTTTCTAAATTTATTATTCAAAAATATAAGCTAGTGCTTGAAGAGCCTGTTCTGGCGTTTCGACTACAACTTGGGCTTTGTTTGACAGTTCTTTAAGCGGGTGGTGCAGTTTTTCAGGGCGAACCAAAATTAGCGGTTTATCTAATGCGATGGCTGTCGCCGCATCCATTGCGCTGTTCCACTGTTTGTATTTTTCACCAAATAAAGCAATGACCACATCAGATTTTTTAAGGAGCACCTGTGTGCGTAAATTATTAATTTGAGAAGCAGCTTCATCTTTTAAGACAGCATTAGGCTGTTTTCCTAAAATTTCTTCTCCAATGTTGTCGGAGCGGTCATGGTCTGTCATAGGACCGACAAAGGTAAGGGGAAGGTTTAATTGTTCCGCTTGGTTTTTAATTTCGTCTCGCCAGTTATCGTGAATTTGCCCGGCAAGGTATACGGTTAAGTTCATTATGTAGAAGTCCTCCTCTAACTAAAATTTATTTTATTTTATCAAATGTAAGCGGATAATACGAATGATTTGAATGGGCTGCTTTTCCAAAAATAAGGTTATAGTAGACAAATAGTTAAAAAAGAGAAACAATAGAAGGCGTATTGCTAATTAAAGAAAGGATGTACATGATGACAGAAACAGTGCTACAAGTAGATCATGTCAGTAAAGTAATGGGGAAGAAAACCATTTTGCATGATGTATCCTTATCGGTTGAGCGCGGTGAGATTTTCGGATTGCTTGGTCCGAACGGATCTGGAAAAACAACGCTCATTCGTACCGTCGTAGGACTCATTAAAGAAACAAAGGGAACAATTACCGTCAATGGGTTTCCTTTAAAAGAACAGTTTACATCAGCTATGAAATCAATTGGAGCGATTATTGAAAACCCTGAGTTTTATGATTATCTGACGGGCTATCAAAATTTAAAACACTTTGCGAATATGCATGAAGGGATCACGGCAGAACGCTTGGATGAAGTGATTGCGCTAGTAAAGCTTGAAAACAGCATTCATGCAAAAGTGAAGACGTATTCCCTTGGGATGAGACAGCGTTTAGGAGTAGCTCAAGCTATTTTACATAAGCCTGCATTGCTTTTACTAGACGAACCAACAAATGGTCTAGACCCAGCGGGAATGAGAGAATTTCGTACATATTTACAAACCCTCTGCAGGGAAGAAGGTATTTCAATTTTAATCGCGAGCCACTTATTAAAAGAAGTGGAAGCATTATGTGACCGCGTTGGTATTATTCAAAACGGCGAGTTAAAAGCTGTTCAAGATCTATCTCCAAATCGTCAAGATCAAGGGATGTATGTAGAATTTGAAGTATCTGACGTGCAACAAGCAGCGGATCTTTTATCTCAAGAATTCCAAGTAACAATAAAATCCGATAGTATTGATGTAGTGATTATGAAAGAACAAATTCCAGCTGTGAATAGAAAATTAGTGGACAGCGATATTTTAGTCTACCGAATCACTCCTGTTTATGAGACGCTTGAAGATTCGTTTATGTCCGTTACGGAGGGAGAGCACCATGCTTAAGTTAATTCAAAATGAACATATGAAATGGTTTTACAAAAGAAGTACAAAAGTCACGTTTATTACAATCGGCATCTTAACTCTTTGTATGGCTCTTTTAATGAAGAAAGTAGCAAACAGCGCAGGAACGGAAGACAACATATTGAATTTCCTGTCATTTAGTGCAGGCATGCTGATCCTCGTTCAATTTTTCGCGCTTGCTGTTGGAGGATCAATGGTTGCAAAAGAGTTTGAAGCGGGTACCATTAAGCTTCTTTTAATTCGCCCTGCTAGACGTTCAACGATTTTAACGTCCAAGTACATAACGCTCGTTTTAATTAGCTTGTATTACTTGCTGAGCTATTTGCTTTTTTCGTTTGTATGGGGAGCATTGTTCTTTGGATTTGCCAGTCTAGAAGGAGATGCGCAGCTGCTTAAAAACATTACGCTTACGTATGACAGCGCGTATATGGAAACGTTTATGATGATGACGTTCGCATTCATGCTGTCGTCTTTATTTAGAAACAGCGCGCTTGCTTCAAGTCTAGCTATTGTCGTAAGTATTGGGGCGAAAGCAGTAACTGGGATAGTATCGCAGTTTGGTCTATGGTGGGGGAAATTTTTACTGTTCGCCAACACAAACTTTGTGCAGTATATGGACGGAATGAAGACGATGTTTGACGGAATGACAATTCCATTTTCAATCTTCATCTTAGTTGCACACTTTGTCTTCTTTATAGGCGTAGCGTGGGTGGCGTTTTTAAAACGTGACGTAGCTAATTGATGTGAGAATTTTCACACTATATATTTTTCTAAAATAGCATTTGACAATTAAATAAAAAGAGATTACAGTAGTGAAAGACTATTTTTAAAACAACTATAAACTTCTTATCAAGAGAGACGGAGGGACTGGCCCTATGATGTCTCGGCAACTGGCTGTACGCAGTGCGGTGCCAAATCCAGCAGACGATGTTTCGTTTGGAAGATGAGAAGGGTAATCTTATGATACAAATAAGAGACCTCTTCTTATCAATAAGAAGAGGTCTTTTTTTATTACGTAAACAAGAGGTGTTAAGAATGGAACAACAAAAAGGAAACGGCTGGGCGCTGTTACCGCTGGGCGTCTTTTTAGTCCTGTTTGTCGGATCAGGAATTATAACGGGAGATTTTTATAAGCTGCCTGTATTAGTAGCTATTATCATTGCAGCCATTGTGGCGCTGGCTATGAACCGCAAAGATTCACTTAATGTAAAAGTGGAACGCTTTGCTAAAGGAGCAGGGCATCCTGATATCATTATTATGGTACTTATTTTTATTTTGGCAGGTGCTTTTTCTCAAGTCGCTAAAGGCATGGGAGCTGTTGATTCAACGGTAAACTTAGCGCTTTCTGTACTTCCGCAAAGCTTAGTGGTAGTCGGAATCTTTGTTATTGGCGCATTCATTTCAATTTCGATGGGAACGTCAATGGGAACGATCGCTGCGTTAGGGCCTATCGCTGTAGGAATCAGTGAGCAGGCGCATGTATCCATTACATTGGCAATTGCTGCTGTTGTTGGTGGTGCAATGTTTGGAGATAATTTATCCGTAATCTCTGATACGACCATTGCGGCAGTTCGTACGCAAAAAACAAATATGTCAGATAAATTAAAAGTAAACTTTTTTATTGTCCTTCCTGCAGCGATTGTTACAGTGATTTTATTACTTGTAATGACGCTAGGCAATACGTCATCAGTAGAAATTAAAGATTTTAGCTGGTTTAAAATCTTGCCTTATGTCGGCGTACTCGTTGCTGCCATATTTGGTGCAAACGTATTAAGCATTTTAACCGGAGGAATTGTATTAGCCGGCGTGATTGGATTAGCTGACGGAAGCTACACGCTTTCTTCTCTTGCTAAAACTGTGACGGAAGGTATTGGCGGAATGTCGGAATTAATTATTTTATCTCTTTTAATTGGCGGAATGGTTGAACTCATTCGCTATAACGGCGGTATTCAGTTCTTATTGAACCTATTAACACGACGCATTCAAACAAAAAAAGGCGGAGAATTCAGTATCGCTGGATTAGTAAGTTTAACCAATTTAGCCACGGCTAATAACACGATTTCAATTATTACAGCAGGTCCGTTAGCGAAAGAAATCTCTGATAAGTATTCAATTGATAATCGTAAATCAGCCAGTCTGCTCGACTTGTTTTCATGCAGCGTTCAAGGGCTTATCCCTTACGGTGCACAAATGCTTCTCGCAGCAGGATTTGCTAAAGTTTCACCGGTTGAGATTATTCCATTTACATTCTATCCAATGTTAACAGCGGTTTGCGGTATCATTGCGATTGTAATTGGCTTTCCTCGTTTAAATAAAAAATCAAAATCATCTAAAGAAGCTGCGTAATATCAAACCCTTAAAAAGAACATTCTTTTTAAGGGTTTTTTACTGTTTGAAAAAATCAGTCGGCTTTTTTTCATCTAGCTCCTTCCAAAGTGTCTCATTTTGTTTAAGTGCATAAGCCGCTCCTCCGATTTCAATTCCGCATAATAAAATGAATAATAAAATACCCATGATATGACCTCCTTATATAAGTGAATAAAAACATGATTGTAACGGGTTTAGCTTATTGCTTTTTCACTTTATAATGAGAATAAAGTATGAAACGCGTTTCAGCGCAAGAGAAAAAGGTGAAAACATGACAAATATCCGAGATATCGCAAAAAAAGCTGGTGTATCTGTTTCGACCGTGTCACGGGTTTTAAATCATCATCCGTATGTAAAAGAAGAAAAGCGCCGTCTGGTAGAAGAAGTAATTCAAGAACTTAATTACGAACAAAACATTAATGCCGTTCACTTATCAAAAGGGAAAACAAATATGATTGCCGTCGTCTTGCCTTTTATTAATCATCCTTATTTCAGTCTGCTTTTAGAAGGAGTGGCCTCTCAAGCGTTAGAAAAGCAGTATCAGCTTGTTATTTGTCAGACGAACTATGATGTAAAAAAAGAAGAAGAAGCGCTTCATATGCTAAAAACAAAGCAGGTTGATGGAGTGATTATTTGTTCTAGAGCAGGCAGCTGGAGCACGATTGAATATTATCAGCAGTACGGGCCGATAGCCGTGTGCGAAAACGTACAAAATCGTTCTATTCGCTCCGTATACGTTGATCATTATGCAGCTTTTAAGAAAGCGCTCATGTATTTAAAAGAAAAAGGATATACGGATATTGGCTACTGTATTGGAAGAATGACGGGTACAAATAGTCAACAGAGACAGCAAGCATACAAAGAATATGTAGAAAGAATAAATGAGCCTTATCATCCGGAATGGGTGTTTCAAGGCTGTTTGAACGTGACAGATGGTGAAAAAGTGGTGAAAAAATTGGTGCAGATGAAAAATCGGCCTCAGGCGCTTTTAGTAACAAACGATCAAGTCGCTATTGGTATAAAAGCTCAGTGCGAACAAGCGGGTATATCAGTTCCAGGCGATTTAGCTATTATTGGTTTTGATAATCATCCGCTTTCTTCTTATTTACAAATCACAACGATCGAACTTCCTCTCAAAGAAATGGGCGAAACGCTTTTTAAACTAGTCAGGAGCAAGGATCCTCAAAAAATTGAGCTTCCTTTTCGGTTTATTGAGCGTAAAAGCGTATAAATTCTTGATGATCTCACCGCGTGTTTTTATCGGATAAAATGAGTAAAAGCGGACATCATACGAGTAAAGAAAGAAGAAAAGGATGATGATCGTGGAGAAAAAAGAATATCAAGTAGGAGATCAAGTATTTGTTATTTACCGAAATCCTCATACGGCAAACGTTGCCAATATTAATCAAGCTGAAATTGTTGAACATCCTGAAAATAAAGGTGAAAAAGCGCTGTTTCTGCATGAGTCTTATCATTTGTTAGCTGAAGATGATGCCGTGTATTCAACGTATGAAGAAGCAGAGAACATGTATAACAAGATATTTGATTATGAACAATATGATTGACGAAAGGCTCTCTTAAATAGAGAGTCTTTTTTGATGTGGAAAATAATTACCATGGATAGAGTCTTTTTATTTTTCAAACGCTATTAGTATTAGAAAAAAGGAAGTGTACATGATGATAAAACCTTTTGTACCTCAATTAGTATACATTGAGCCAGGGGCAATGGAGTACCCGCTTGGTGTTCAATTAAAAGAAAAATTTGAGAAGATGGGAATTGAGATTCGTCAAACAACTTCTCATAATCAAGTGCGTAATATACCGGGAAAAAATGATTTGCAAAAATACCGCAATGCCAAGTCTACTTTAGTAGTTGGTGTGCGTAAAACCTTGAAATTTGATACATCTAAACCGTCAGCTGAATATGCAATACCTTTTGCAACAGGGTGTATGGGGCACTGTCACTATTGTTATTTGCAGACAACAATGGGAAGCAAACCATATATTCGCACGTACGTGAATGTGGAAGAAATATTAGGTCAAGCAGAGCAATATATGCAGGAAAGAGCCCCTCAAATAACGCGATTTGAAGCGGCTTGTACATCTGATATCGTAGGAATTGATCATTTAACACATTCATTAAAGCGCGCGATTGAATATTTTGGGGAAAGTGAACTAGGTCAACTGCGCTTTGTGACTAAGTTTCATCACGTGGATCATTTATTGGATGCTAAACATAATGGTCGCACGCGCTTTCGCTTTAGCATAAACGCAGATTATGTTATAAAAAACTTTGAACCTGGTACATCTCCTCTTGATTATCGGATTGAAGCTGCTAATAAAGTTGCAAAAGCCGGATATCCACTTGGCTTTATTGTGGCGCCTATTTACATTCATGAAGGTTGGCAAGAGGGATACCGTCAGCTGTTTGAAAAGCTTGATGCTTCTATACCTGAAGAGTCAAGAGATGATATTACATTTGAAATGATTCAGCATCGCTTTACCAAGCCGGCCAAACGGGTGATTGAGAAAAACTATCCGAAAACAAAGCTTGAGATGAATGAAGAAGAGCGCCGCTACAAATGGGGGCGTTACGGGATTGGAAAGTATGTATACGCAAAAGATGAAGAACAAGAATTAAGAGAGACGTTGGAATATTACATTGATCAGTATTTTCCAAATGCGAAAATCGAGTATTTTACGTAATTATTCTACAGTAATTGAAGAGTTATTTTGACATCTTAGTCGAGATAGCTTTTCAATTTTTAATGTGAAAAATAAATTGGTTGCTAATAAGCTGAAAAAAGAGGTTATTTGTATCTCTTGTCGTATTACATACATAAGGGAGGTGACTGAGATGTTAAAAAATGAAGAGTTTGCGCTAACAAAAGAATTAACAAAAGAACAGCAAGAAGCTGCACGAAATTTTATTCAAGTGTTGTTCCAAGAAGATTTATCTGAATTTTGGAACATATTATGTGATATCGATAAGTCTCGTATTTACGGCTTGTATGAAGCAAACCACTATTACGATTCGGATGTTGAACTACATGGATTTGTACAAGAAATTAGAGATAATGTAAGAGCGGTTTATGCGCCTCTTCAAGGGCAAGGAGGTATTTCGACGAAAGTTCGATATACAAGCGAAGGAAAGATGTATGTATACATATTAGGAAGCGGCGAAAACCCGAGGGTATATCCTGTTGGATTAATGCCTGAGACCTACATTGAAGAAGAACGTTTTTCTCAGCGTCTTCAAATTAGCATTTATAACGATGAGTTTCGAAACGTTGCGCTGTAAATTATATACAAATGGAAAAATAAAGAATAATAAAATTAATTTGTTAAAATAGCAATATTTGGGGTATGTAATAGGTATAACATTAAAAAGGGGTGAAAGAAATGCATTATTATCGTATTTCAGAGGGAGACCATGAAGAGTATTGTGAAACGATTCTGCTTCATGAAAAGAAGTTTTGCAAAGAAACATTTCAATCTATGGTGCGAGAAGCAATGAACAATAAGCCAGGTAAAATTGACCGTGTGGATATTGTTAAATATTTAATTGGTCATCATAGCTTTCAAGTAGCCCACATTGAAGCGGGATTTCATAGTACATACAGCGAGAAAGTGACATAAAAAAGGCAGCACATCCTATACAACGAACTTTTCTTTTGAAAAGGGCGCTGTATTTTTTTTTGCTAAAAATAGAATGTTTCTAAGTGATATTCCTTTTAATGGTATAATAGTTAAGTGCTGTAAGGTATACATATAAAAATCACAAATACTTTAAAGAGAAAGGGTGAGGAAATATGGAAAACGAAAGAATAGAAGAGCTTGAACGAAAAATAAGCAGTTTAGAAGAAGACGTAGCCAAGCTAAAGTCGCTTGTATATAAAACAAATTCTCCAAGACCACCAGTTCACGCTCCTCCCAAGCTGCGCCAGGAGACGACTAAACGTCCTGCTCAAACAGCAGCTAAAAGCTCACAGGCAATAGAAGAGCCTGTTGATTGGGAAAAAGTCCTTTTTCAAACATGGCTGCCGAGAATTTTTATTTTCGTATTTATTATTGGCGTGCTATGGGGATTTAAAGCAGCCTCTGACTATGGATTAATGAATGAAAAAGCAAAAGTTGTTCTCGGTTTCGTTGTTTCGATAGGTTTTGCTGTAACAGGTCATTTCCAAATCAAAAAGGGTAGGCTGGTGCTCGGGCAAGTACTTGTAGGAGGAGCTATTCCTATTCTCATGTTAACGACGTTTGCGATGCATAGCCTATATCATTTAGCAGGACCAACGCTTGCTTTTATACTAAATACGAGCTGGATTATCTTAGGGATGATCGCGACAGTCTTTTATCGTTCACAGGCATTAGGGATTATTAGCGCGGTTGGAGGCGTACTAGTTCCTTTTCTTATTGAAAGTAATTCGCCTAATGCTCTGGTTTTCATTGGCTATGAAACGCTTCTGTATATTGCCTTTTTATATGTGGCAATCAAACAAAAGTATTCAATTTTATATGTTCTTTCCGCGGTACTATTAAATCTTACGCTACTCCTTTATTACTCGTTTGTTGGTGATAATGGTGTAAAAGCGTTATTAGGTATGGCGATTCTGATTCAGCATTTATGCTTAATTTCTAGCTTTTTTCTATCACAATCCGTACTCCAAGTATATGCGTTTACCCTTCTATCGAGTTTAGCAGCTACGTACGGCTGGCTGCTTGCCGTTTTTGACGATGGCACGACCACCATGGTGCTGCTTGCGCTAGTTATTATGTACGCATTAGGTGTTTACACAGTAAGAAGTTCTAAGGAGAAATTTGAATTTTTTATTACCTATTTAATTGTTGCAGTAGCGTTTTTTATTCATCAGCTCGTCGATTTAAGAGAAGGAGTCATTTTATATGTGATTCAAGGACTTGCTGTTTACTATATCGCCATGACGTATAAAAATCTACTTCATCAACTGTTTTCTTATACGATTTATATACTGAGTGCCACGTATATCTTAGTTACACCAATCGAACAAGTGCTGTCCCTTCCGACATTAAATTGGGTTGTTGTGTTAGCTTCTATTCTAGTATTTGTATGGATCAGTATTCAAAAAACAGAAAAAGATGAGCACGATACATTCAAAATTGGAGGAAGTATTGTTTTTTCTATTCTTTCTTTAATTTTTGCAACGGAAGTGACGGTCGCTGGAACCACTGATCTTTCCGCTAATACACAAACGCTTATTATGACGGCCGTTTGGCTATGCTTGTCCATTGCTGCATTCGTAATAGGATCACTTCGAAATTTTAAAACAGCAACATATGTCGGCGTGGGCATTTTGTTCTTAACACTTTTTAAACTCGTTTTATATGATTTACCTTTTATCCCAATGGCTATACGAGCCTTGTTATTTATCGTTTTAGGAGCTATCGGTTTAATTATCTCGCGACTATTTTATAAAAAGAAGTAGCTAGAAGCTGAAGAGAAATTCTTCAGCTTTATTTATTATAATATGGTTATGTAAACTTAATCTTGAAGTCGTACAAAAAGTATACAATCATGTATAATGGAACAAGTGAATTGGAGGTATACATAAAATGAAATCACTTGTATTAGCAGAAAAGCCAAGTGTAGCACGTGATCTTGCGCGCGTGCTTGGCAGCACACAAACAAAAAAAGGGTATATTGAAGGGCCAAAGTATGTCGTAACATGGGCACTCGGCCATTTAGTTGAATTACAAACACCAGAGGATTATGATAACCAATATAAAACATGGCGATTAGAAGATCTGCCAATTATGCCTGAGAAAATGAAACTAAAAGTAATTCGTAAAGTGAGCTCTCAGTTTCGTACAGTATCCGATCTAGCAAAAAGAAAGGATATTGGCGAGTTAATTATTGCGACTGATGCAGGGCGTGAAGGAGAGCTTGTAGCACGCTGGATTATGGAAAAGGTACGCTGGAACAAGCCGTTTAAACGTCTTTGGATTTCGTCTCAAACGGACAAAGCGATTCGTGACGGGTTTAAACAGCTAAAACCAGGAAAAGAGTTTAATCGTTTGTATGATTCAGCAGTTTGCCGTTCAGAAGCCGATTGGCTTATCGGTTTAAACGTAACGAGAGCGTTAACGACTAAATACGAAGAACCATTATCAGCAGGACGTGTACAAACACCGACGCTTGCGATGATAATTGAGCGTGAACAAGTAATTAACACATTCAAACCTAGTGAATATTGGACGCTTACAGCTCAGTTTTCGTCGTTTGAAGCAGCTTGGCAAAAGGGCAATGAAAAGCGCATTTTTGATGAAAAACGTGCAAAAGAGCTGCACTCAAAATTATCAGGTGAAGCAGTTGTGAAAACAATCAAGCGTAAAATCCATAAAGAAGCGCAGCCGCTTCCTTATGACTTAAATGAACTGCAGCGCGACGCTAACAAACGCTTTAACTTCTCTGCTAAGAAGACATTGAATGTACTTCAAAAGTTATATGAACAGCATAAGTTAGTCACGTATCCACGTACAGATTCTCGTTATTTAACAACAGATATGGTTTCCACTATGAAAGAGCGCTTGGAAAGCATCTCTGCTGTATATAAAGAAGAAGTTCGTCCAATTTTAAAAAATGCACAGCTGCCAAAGCGAGTGGTTAATAATGAAAAAGTAAGTGATCACCATGCGATTATCGTAACGGATCAGCCTGTGTTTTTACAGGACTTATCAGCTGATGAACGAAAGCTGTATGACTTAATTGCAAAGCGATTTATTTCATTGTTTTATCCTGCATATGAGTATGAAGTGGTTAAAGCAGAGCTTGAAGTAAACGGGGAACTGTTGGTAGCGAGCGGAAAGCAAGTTGTGAATGCAGGCTTCAAAAAAGTTTCTGGTGGAGACTCAGAAGCAACGGTGAAGCTGCCTGATATGAAAGAAGGCAGCAAGCTGCTCATTCAAAATGTAACGATGAAAAGTGCATTTACAGAGCCGCCGCAGCGCTATACAGAAGCCGATCTTCTTGGACAAATGGAAAAACACAACTTAGGTACGCCGGCAACACGCGCAGATATTATTGAAAAACTTCTGCAAAACGAATCCATTGATCGCCAAAATAACCGTCTGCACGCAACAAAAAAAGGAAAGCAGCTGATTGACTTAGTAGCAGACGAGTTAAAGTCTCCTGAGCTTACGGCTAAATGGGAACGTGACTTAGAAGCAATTGCTAAAGGAAAAGGAAATGCAAAAGAGTTTTTAACGAATATTCGCGAACAAACAGAAAAGCTAGTCAAGCAAGTAAAAACAAGTAATCAAACGTACAAACCTCATAATTTAACGGGCTCTAAATGTCCGGAATGCGGTTCGTTCTTAAAAGAAAAGAAAACAAAGCAAGGAAGAGTGCTCGTTTGTTCAAGCCTTGAGTGCAGCTATAGACGCGCAAAAGACCCTAAACTATCGAACCGACGCTGTCCGCAGTGTCATAAACGAATGGAAATTCATTCAGGAAAAGCAGGTACGTATTTCCAATGCCGTTCATGTCAAGTAGTGGAAAAAGCCGAGGATAAAAAGAAAAAGATTTCAAAACGAGAAGAACGAAAGCTTCTTAACAAATACAACGATGACGGAGCATTTGGTTCAAGCTTGGGAGATGCTTTAAAACAAGCTCTTCAAGATAAAAAAGATAAGTAAAGTAGAAAAGAGACTAGGACAAAAAGATTTTAGACAAAGTGAAAAACGAACCATTGATCAAGATGTTTGATTCGTGGTTCGTTTTTTTGTTGTGGTAAATGTAGGTTTCGTGTGTAGGTCTTTCTAGCAGTTGATTGGAGGACAAGGCGAAGTCTTGCACGGAAATCAAAGGCGGTGTCCAAAGTGACTCCGCTCATGTGTACTAGTTGTTTGTTTTTAGAATGGATTCGTTTCGTTATGTCTCGTCCTCTTTTTGGTATAATACGGATTGAATCATAAGTAAGGTGGCATGGAACAATGAAAAGAAAAAGCAAGGGAATGGATCGTTTAATTGCGTTCTTTATAGCAGGAGCGATGGTACTAATCATTTTAGCTATCTTAATGGGAAGCTACTTTTTTGGTTTTATAGGCTTCCTTAGAGTGAT
Organism: Priestia sp. 3CA3; assembly: GCF_056836725.1. NCBI lineage: Bacteria > Bacillati > Bacillota > Bacilli > Caryophanales > Bacillaceae > Priestia > Priestia sp. 3CA3. The sequence continues at coordinate 17,281 of NZ_JBXENJ010000017.1, read as the reverse complement.
GGGAGTGGAGTATGACTCTTACTGGGCCATATGTTTATTTCTATTTTTTATTTTTGTGTTTGGCTCTATCACAGAGCTTTTTTCAAAGGCGCTTATTTTTTTAATGAAGAATGCTAGGATGAACAGAGTATTATTTGTAGCATCTGCAGCTTTTGTGGACATATTTTTTACTTTTCTATCGGTTTATATAGCAGACTTGCTTGTAAGCGGAATCCGTGTATCTATTTTAGCGATGATTATTTTATCCGGTTTATTTTTTTTGTTAGAGAGTGCATTGGATAGTGAGTTTCTACGTAAAAAAACAAGCTGATGAAATTGTTCATCAGCAGCGCATCAACAAAAAAAGTGCATCATATCAAGCTTCAATGCTATTTAAAGAACTCTGTAACATATTTTTTTAAAAAAGTATGTGATTTTTTTCACATATCTCTTGAAAAAGAACAAACATGTTTGTATAATAAGAATTGTAAAAGATATGTGAAACATTTCACAATATATGTGAAAAACTTCACAAATTATATTTTCTATAATCCTAAGGGGGATATCATCTATGAAAATTGCAGTAGTAGGGTGTACACATGCAGGAACAGCAACAGTGAAAAATATGGCAGAACTTTATCCAGAAGCTAAAATTACAGTTTATGAGCGAAATGATAATGTTTCATTTTTGTCTTGTGGAATTGCGCTCTATGTAGGCGGGGTCGTAAAAGATGCAAATGGTTTATTTTACTCTTCACCGTCTGAATTGCAAGAGATGGGTGTAAATATGAAAATGAAACATGAAGTGACGAATATTGATACAGAAGACAAAAAAATAGCGGTGCGAAACTTAGAAACAAACGAAGAATTTGAAGATACATTTGATAAATTAGTGATGACGACTGGATCATGGCCGATTATTCCAAACCTTGAAGGCATCGATTTAAATAATGTTGTGCTTTGTAAAAACTATCAGCATGCTAATCACATTATCGAAAAAGCAAAACAAGCAAAAAAAATCGCCGTAATTGGTGCGGGTTATATTGGTGCAGAATTAGTAGAAGCCTTTGAAGTGTATGGAAAAGAAGTCACGTTCATTGATAGTGCTGATCGTATTTTAAATAAATATCTTGATCCAGAGTTTACAAGCTTGATGGAAACGGAATTTAAAAAGCGGGGAGTTACATTAGCATTAAACCAAGCGGTTACTAAATTTGCAGGCAGCGATGGATCTGTTGAAAAAGTAGTGACAACTGCAGGTGAATATGAAGCGGATCTTGTTATTTTGTGTGTTGGCTTTCGTCCAAACACAGACTTAGTAAAAGGGCAGGTAGACATGCTTCCAAACGGCGCAATTGTGGTTGATGAATATATGCAAACAAGCAAAAAAGATATATTTGCGGCCGGAGATAGCTGTGCGATTTACTACAATCCGATTAAGAAACATGCCTATATTCCGCTTGCTACAAATGCGGTTAGAATGGGAACATTAGTTGCTCAAAACCTTGTTAAACCGACGATCAAGTATATGGGAACACAAGGAACATCAGGCTTGCATATTTATGATTACAATGTTGCATCTACCGGCATAACTGAAACAGCGGCTTCTCTTTTTGATATGAATGTGAAAAGTATCACAATATCAGAAAATAACCGACCAGAATTCATGCCAACGTACGAAAATATTACGTTAAAAGTAGTATATGAAGAAGAAACGAGACGAATTGTAGGTGCACAGGTTATTTCTAAAATTGATGCTACTCAAGCAATTAATACATTGTCCGTATGCGTACAGCAGGAAATGACGATCGATGAGCTTGGCTTTATGGACTTTTTCTTTCAACCCCACTTTAATAAGCCTTGGCATTTCTTAAACCAAGCAGGGCTTCAAGCGCTTCAAGCATAAAAAAGCAGGTGACTACCTGCTTTTTTTATGTGGATTTTATTATCTTTTTTATTTTTATTTTAGCTGGTTTAAAACGAATCCATCCTATGATAAGAAGAATAAAAGGATATAAAGCTCCCATCAAAAAACTATAGGGAATCCACGTTTCGGCTAACCATGTTTTTTGATAGGTAATGGTTGGGTACACAATAATGGAAAAAGTCGTAACAATTAATCCCATCGGTAACGTTAGAAATCGAGTTTCATTGATGTTAAAAATATGACAAAGTCCAGCGATGGAAGCATGAAAATAAAGAGAAACTTTAAAGAAAAGAGTAAGAAACCATATAATGGCAATAATTACCTCGATTCCTTGCAAAAAATTTCCCACCTCAATTCGCTTAGCCATTTCATATACGGGAAACATGGTAGTTGAAGAATGATAAGAACCAATAACGATTATACAAGAAAAAATAACAATTACCATAATAAATCCACCTAGCAGGCTGCCGCTCATTAAAGCTTTAGCTCCTTTTTCAGGTTTTCTTAAATGAAGGGGGAAAATCATCATCAAAGGAGCAAAAGTAAAATAAGTAATGCTAAGAAAGATAAGAACCGAATGAGTCAGCGGTTTTAAGTGAATGTCCATTAAAGGCATAAGATTTTCAAGTTTCATTTGAGGAGTTAGTGAAAAAATAAAAATTCCGAGAAGGCCAACAAACCACGGGAAAAAGATTTCACAGCAGCGTGCAATTGTTTCTAGCCCGAGTCTTGCCCCGAACACAACCACAAGCATAAAAATAATATGAATAGCAAGCAGCGGCGTTTCCATCATAATATGGGTATTTAAAAAACTCCCGACGTAGTATACAATGCGGCTGCACGTTATGACAGTAGATAGGACAAATAAACAAGATACACCTTTTCCTAGATATTTTCCAAATACTACATCATTGATTTCTACCAGATTTTTATCTTTAAATAAAAGTCCGAGAGCTATATATACTTTCACTAATACAAATCCGCATGCTACTCCAAGGATAGCCGGAATCCAAGCGGTTTGCTTAGAATCAACAGTCATAGCCGCTGGAGCAATAACAATTGTGCTTCCAATTGTATAAAGCATAACGAGCATGCGAAATTGAATCGTTGAAATTTTAACTACAGATTTCACGGTATTCACTTCCTCGTCTTACGTATTAAGATAATAAATGAAGTAAAAATATGCTGATTGGCCTGAAGATAGCAGCTGATAAATCAGAAGGATTTGGAACATATAAATCCAGTGCTTTACAGATGCTTACGGACATTCCAATTGCAAGAACTGTGTAGAATAGCCATAATTCTTTCTTCGCTTTTTTTTGCCGTAAGTTAGGTACTTCAGACCAAATGACGAGCGTGCAAACAATAAGTAACCCCAATACCCCTAGCATAGACTAGCTCCTATACATGAATAATTAATGTTATATTTTCCAGAAAAATAACTACTTATACTGAAGGTGCATTCTCTATTAAAGGTTTTTGATTTTTTAGTCGCTGTTCGAAGAATGCTGCTTTTTGTTTTGAATAAATCCTGCAATTAAAAGGAAAAGCGGATATAAGATGCCTACAAGTAAGCTGTAGGGAATCCACGTTTTTGTATCCCAATCTTTTTGATAAGAAACGCTTGGATACACAATAAGGGAAAGTGTAATCATGATGAGTGCGACTGGAAAAGAAAATAGCTTGTAGTCCTTTATATGAAATACATTGGCAAACCCCAAAAGAGTAGCGTAAAAGTAAATGCAAAGCTTAAAAAAGAGAGTAATAAACCACAAAATAGCAATGACCACTTCAATTCCTTGAAGAAAGTTTCCTACATCAATTCTTCTTCCTAATTCATAGCTTGGAAACATGGTGATTTGGGAGTAATAAGGACCAAGCACTAAAATTCCGAGTAAGATTAACGTAACCATCACTAGTCCACCGGCTATATTACCTATATAAAAAGATTGAGTGGACTTTTTTGTGTCTGGTGTATGGGAAGGAAAAATCATAAGCAGAATCGTATAAGTCAAAGAACTCATGCTTAAAAACGTTAAAACAGCCCGAATAAAAGCTTTTGGATGTATTTCGAACACAGGCTGAATATGCTCTATTTTAATTTGCGGAATCATAGACAAAATCAGAAGTCCGAATAATCCGACAAACCAAGGGAATAAAATCTCGGCACTTCGTGCAATAACTTCTATCCCTAGGCGTACTCCTACGATAACCACACCCATAAATGCAATGTGGATGGCTGTAAGCGGCGTGTAGGGAAGAATTTGTGTAGTGAGAAAATTCCCTACATAGTAAAGAACTTGACTGCTGATAAACAAATTGGATAATACAAAAACAGCAGAAACAATCTTTCCAAACAGTTTACCTAAAATTTTTTCGTTCATTTCCATCAGCGTAAGCGTTGGAAACATTTTTCCTAGTGAGGTAAAAAGCAAAACTAAGCCAATTCCTGATGCTACACCGAAAAGTGCTGCAATCCAGGCATCTTGATGAGCATCAGCCGTAATAGCGGCAGGCACAACAATAATTGTGCTTCCGATGCTATATAAAGTTACTAGCTTGCGAAATTGCGCAGCCGAAATATTGATTTCATTAAGCAAAATGAGCACATCCTTTTGCCATATACACGAATTAAGTGATCCAACGGAATAATAAGTGACTTAAAGGCTGAAATATTGCTTCTACCCAATCAGAAGGGTTCGGTAGAGGCAGCCGAAAGATTTTTGCAAGAGCGATCATGATACTGATTGTCATGAATACAATAAAAATTTTCCGTTCTTTTTTATGAGAGTGTTGAGGTAATCTTTTTATTTCCATCCATATAACCCCTGCACAAATGATCAAAAAGGAAAGAAACAAGTGCATGCAGTCAACCCCAATATATTTTGACGTTCAAATAAGCTATTCGTATGATGTCCGCTAAAGAAAGTGATTATACATTTATGTAAAATATAGAAATTATTTCAAGGGATAAAAGATATCATTGGACGCTCTTAAATAATAAAGGAAGTTGTTATGCGGAATATTTACGCAGCTTCAACCTATTGAAACGTCGTATGAATAAGTGGAAAAATGCCACACTATAGAGTGAACAAATGGAAAGGAGCACTATGATGAAAAAATTCCCATATAACAAAGATAAACAACAATCGTTTCAAGCAGCACAGCAGGGGCATAAAGAAGCAGTAGATGCATATGAACAGGCAAATGAAGCTAAAAATGATGCATCCTATGGACATGAAGCGAAGCAAGCGATAGGTGAAGTGAACGAAGCCTCTCAGCAAATCGAGAATGCGCTTGAAAATGCTTCTGAAACACAGCGTCAGCGTTTAACTGAGTTTCAGCAAGACATAAAAGATATGGAAAACGACCTTAATCAATAAAAGAGCCGCTGTTTTACTTACACTTAGAGCAGGTTCACAATAGGGTATAAATTGCAAAAGCAGAAGATAATGAACTTCTGCTTTTTTTATTGGCAGAGTGAATGTAGGTTTCGTGTATATAATGGCTTCTAGCAGTTGTTTGGAGGGCAAGGCGAAGACTCCTATAGGGAAAACAGAATAGGTGAGACCCGGCAGGAGCGGAAGCGAAGGCTTGCACGGAAATCAACAGTAGTGTAACAAATAATCCATCATTCCATTCTTATTTTAAAAGGTATAGAAGTTAAAAAAGTAAGAATCCTAATAAAAACAGAACGATAAGAATGCAAAGGGATTGTGACAGGAAACATGCTAATAAATATACTAATAATGATTGTCGTATTGTACTTCATATATGTATTCGTAACTGCAGTGGTACTGTTTTATGTCCCTTTGCACAAGGGAAAAGACTTAAAAGTAATGAATACTGAGAATTTTTACGGAAAGAAAGAATCCACAGACCGTATTATGCTTTTGGAAAACGGTTATTTTTCAGGGCTTGTTCGGATGCAGATGATTCAAGAAGCGAGGCATACAATCGATATTGCGTACTTTTCCATCGGCAAAGGTCGTTCGTCGGATTTACTTATGGGTGCTTTATTCGAAGCTGCGGACCGAGGTATACGTATTCGAGTGCTGTTAGACGGGATCTCTCATGGGTTAAAAGGCAAGAGAAAAAATGTTCTTTATGCTCTAGCTTTCCACAATAATATTGAATTAAAGTACTATGAGCCCTTTACTATTCTTAAACCTTGGACATGGCATAACCGTCTTCACGATAAAATAATAGTAGTCGATGGCCAATTAGGTATTAGTGGAGGACGAAATATTGGAGATAAATACTTGGCCAGTCAACCGGATAAAAATTTTGTCTATGACCGTGATGTGCTGATTTATAATACAAAGCAAGAAAGTAATAGTGTCATTCTTTCAATGGAGAAGTATGTAGAGAAATTATGGAACCACCCGTATACGCGCAAAGCTTTTCCAAAGCTCAAGAAAACTAAACAATTTCGTGGCCTTTCAGGAAAGAAATTGTTAATAGATCAATACGAAGAGGCCAAAAAAGCAACCGAACCCTTTGTCCATCCCTATATTGTATGGAGAGAATCAACGATGCCTACAAGAAAGGTTTCTTTTATTACAAATCCTATTCAACGAATGAATAAAAGCCCTTTTATATGGAAAACGTTTATTAAGCTTTCCGAGCAAGCTGAAAAATCCATTGTCGTTCAAAGTCCTTATATTGTACCAACAAAAGAGATGGAACAGTATATAGATAAGTCAGTAAAATCTAAAGTGCAAAGAATTATTTTAACGAATTCTATTACGTCCACTCCGAATGCTATGGCTTTTTCTGCATACTTAGGAGTAAAAAATCGGGTCATAAAAGCGGCTTCAAAGCTTTATGAATATCAACAGCCTTATTCCATTCACGGGAAATCCGTTGTTTACGACCAGCGTTTGAGCGCAGTTGGTTCTTTTAACTTAGATTCACGTTCTGTATTTTTAAATACTGAATCTATGGTTATGATAGATAGTGAAGAATTTGCAGCAGAGCTAACAGGGGCTATTGAAACTAAAATTTCTCACAGTACGCTTGTGGGAAATGAGGGGGAACCTGTGGATTTTAATACGGATTCTCAAAAAAACGTGCCTCCTGTAAAATCTGCACTCCTCCATATTCTTTCAGTCTTCACGCGATTTTGGAGACATTTTGTATAGTTCTGCACTTTTCCTAAAAAAGTGCTTTTGCAGAAAGCTTATAAAAATAAATGGTAGAGGATAAAAGGTGCTGCAACTGGTGGTGGGAAGTGTGAAAAGCTGTGATATGCCTCACAGTTTTTTTGAAGTCGCCAGTACTAGTCATGATTCATAAAAAGACCTATTGACGAAATTCCATATATGTTTTATTATAATATAGCGTCGTCAATAAACGAGGTTCTTTTGAAGAAATCATTTCTAGGGGCATAGTTTAAAGGTAGAACTACGGTCTCCAAAACCGTCAGTGTGGGTTCGATTCCTACTGCCCCTGCCATTTTGGAGTTATTTTTCAATTCACACGCGGGTGTGGCGGAATTGGCAGACGCGCTAGACTTAGGATCTAGTGTCTTATGACGTGGGGGTTCAAGTCCCTTCACCCGCATCTTTACTTATATATATTGCGCGGAAGTAGTTCAGTGGTAGAACACCACCTTGCCAAGGTGGGGGTCGCGAGTTCGAACCTCGTCTTCCGCTTCTTTTCAAAAGCAGTTTGCATGTGCAAACTGCTTTTTTTGTTGTAGAAATAAAGATTTTTACTATGCTGTTTTTAATTAGAAATAGTTTATTCAATCAGTGCTGCTTATACGTATTGTTTTCGTGAATATACACATATTATTGGGGTTACATTAAAAGCTAATGAACGATACGTGAAGACGTCTAATATGGTTTTTAAGATAGGGGAGAGTCCTATGGAATCTAGTTGGTTTTCAATTATACCGTTTTTAATTGTTATTCCAATAGCTATTTTCACCAAACAAGTGCTGCCAGGGTTGTTTTTAGGCTTATTAGTAGGCGCTTATTTGATTGATCATTCGATTGTCGGAGGTGTTGAAAAGTTACTTCACTACGTTGTACAAGCTCTTAGAAATAAAAGTAATATAGAAATCGTTGTCTTTTTATACGCGTTTTCAGGGCTTATCGGAATGATTAAGATGGCTGGAGGAGTTAAAGGTTTTGTGGAAACAGCTGCAGAAAGAATTGATACAAGAAAAAAAGCTCTTATTTTAACCTATGTTTCAACCATTGGAACATTCAGTGCTCCCACCTTTCGTTTTGTGACGATCGCGCCCATTATGAGAGCGCTGCTGAAAAAAGTGAAAATGACGACAGCAGAGCTAGGGTTTGTTATTGAAACAACTGCTACTCCTGTTATCGTCTTAATTCCCGTGGCAACGGCATTTGTAGGATATATGGTCTCAATCATTCAAATGGCAATTGATCATCAAGGCATAAAACAAGACGCTTATTCTTTGTTTATTCAAAGCATTCCTTATAATTTCTTTTCGATTGTGATTATTTTAGTAGGGATTTATTTCAGCTTTTTTCATCATTCAACGTCTACGGCTCCTATGAAGCTCGAGGAAGAAGACGAAAAAGATTGGCATGATTGTCATCCTTGCGTCTCGAAGGATTTGCCTTCTAAGCCTTGGAATTTGTTAGTACCTTTACTTGTTGTGATTTCACTTACCTTACTTTTAACATGGTGGAGTGGACATCGTAAGAGTCACAGCTTTTTTGAAGCATTTATTAAAGCAGACGTGTTAGAAGCGATGGTAGTAGCTTTAATTATGACTACGTTAATTACCCTCATTTTTTTCTTGTTTCAGCGCTTTACATTACAGAATTTGCTTAATGGTTTTATCACAGGAGGCAATGACTTGATGTCCGTTATTTTGTTGTTATCGGTAGTATGGGGATTATCCGCTGTTACAGAAGACTTAGGTTTTTCAAATTTCGTGACGGCACATTCTAAGTGGATTCCTCAAATGTTTGTCACTCCGTTCATGTTTATCTTTGGAGCCGCTATTTCTTACTTTATCGGATCTGCTTGGGGAACGTGGGGGATTTTAATGCCGCTTGGCGTATCGCTTGCAAGTTCTGCAGATCTTTCTTTGCCGTTAATTATCGGTGCGGTGTTTGCGAGCGGTTCCTTTGGAGCGTTTTCTTCACCTTTAAGCGATGATACGAATACCATCGCCAAAATATTAGATTTATCTGTTATTGAATATGCCAAATATAAATTAAAGCCAGCTTTAATTGCAGCGGGAATAACAGTTGCTTTCTATCTTGTTGTATCTTTCTTATTTTGAATGAGAAAAATAGCCGTCTAGTATCAATTTTTCATTTTTTTAAATTTAAAGTATGCATACAGTCCTAATGACAGGCACACTAGCATGATACAAGTAAGCGGAAATAAGATGGTATTAACAAAATGATCATAAAACCATATATACACGCACATCACCTCAATAATTTTAACGCCATTTTTTCTATTTAGTAGAGATACACTATCTGTGCTGCTTCTTCCTATTCTTCAAAAAGGCGATAATCAGAAGCAGTAGGGGTAAGATAGAAAATAGCGGCATATGCAAAAGAAATCTCGCTACGTGCAGTCCTTCATAAAGGTGTTCTTGAAAATTACTAGCGATTGTAATCGACAAAAACAGCACAATGATGCCTAAAGGATACGCTAGACGTGAAGGAGATTTAATTTTAAATAAAGTAGCTGTACCTATTATAGAAGCATAAAACAAGATGCTAACTTTGAAATAAATCCCAATCACCATAGCGAACATAAAAAATACATCTAGACGCTCTAAAAAATCAGCTACTTGGATCGTTTGGACAGTACTAAGAAGAGGGAACTGTGATCTTGTCGTCAGATCAACTCCAAGCACGCTAATGTTAATAATCATCGTAATAATTAGATTAATTCCGCTTAATCCCGTTGCACATAGCATGGTCACACTTGCTTTTTTTGGGTTGCTTAAGTAAGGAAGAAGCATAGTAAATACAATAGCTTCTGTGAAAGGAAAATATAGCGTTTCGGTCAAAGCAACTTTGGCAACAGGAAGTATTCCTTCTTTTAATACCGGCTGCAAGTTCTTAAAATCAACTAATCCTGAGCTAATAATTAAGATGAAGCCTGCAATAGCTAGAAAATACATAAAAATAAACAGAAGCTCTCCCGACCGGGCTATCGCTTCAATTCCTTTTCGGGTTATATAGATAATGACCAGCATCAATAAGGCATTGGCAATAAATAAAGGCGTATCCGGATAAGCAAAAGTAAGAAGCATTTCTCCGAAATCTCTTAGAACTCGTGATGCATCGTATAAAAAATAGACAATATATACGAATGCAAGAAGTGTTCCCAGTGCCTTACCTAAAATTTTCTGCATGTATTCTGTAGGGAGGAGGTCCGGATAGTAGGAATAGAGCTTATGATAGACTAAGAAGAAAAAAAAGCTGCACAGCATTCCAATTAAAATAGCTAGCCATGCATCTTGCTTCGCTCTCATTGCAAGAGGAACTAATAAAGCGCTCCCCAGTTCGAATAATACCATGAGAATGAATAATTGAGTGGCGCTGATTCTTGCTTTTTCCATATAGCCAGAACCTCCTTACCTCATTGTTGTTTTTCTTTTACGCTAGAGAGAAACGATTTATTGCGCAGACCCGTTCGGCGAATGTAAGCTTCTACTGTAACGTCTACATCTAATTTTGGGAAATAAACGTCATCCCATTCTGATTTGAATTTTTCCCACTGATTGGGGCGCGTGCGTTCCAGTGCTTCTCCAAACCCAAAGATGTCAACTTTGTCTGTCTGAGCTTGTTTAATAGCTGTTTGTAATTCTTTTTTTATTTCTTTACCTGCAGCTTTTTCCATTTTTTTGATTACAGCAGGTTGACGTGTATCAACAGGGACCTCCACTTCTCCAAGATCGCCTTCTACGCGAGTGTGAACGGACACGTAAGGTTTTCCTTTTACCATTTTTACAGATACATCCGTTTTTTGACGAACTGTTTGATAGGCAAGCGCTTCTTTTTTTCCTTTCCAGTCTACATTAATATCGGTTCCTTGTATTTTATCAAGAATCCAAACGCTGCCTCTGGCTGGACTATTGTACAACCAGTCGATTAACTTTCCATTTTTAAAAACAGCAATGCCAGAAGCACGAAGGGTAGCTTCTGGTGCGCTTTGCTGGAGGTTATCTAATTTTTCTGCTTGTTGAGGATTTCCAACTAAACGAAAACCCGAGACCAATGCTTCTCCTCCGGGTGATTCGAGAGATCTCATCACTTCTTGAAAGGAAACCTTTAGATTTTCTCCCCATTTTCTTTGAGTGAACTCCAGCGTTTTCATAATTTTGTTTGCTGGAATTTTATCGACAGGCGTTAGTGCTTTTACCAAATCAGCAGCACTTGACTGGTTTGCGATTACTAAGGAAGTCGTAATTCTAAACTCAGGATCGCGATCAATAGAATCAATAAGAATGTTAATTCCTTCTTCACGCGCTAGCTTTTCTCCGATCACGACTAAGTTGGTATGGGCATAATAAAGTCTTCGGGAAATTCTAGCCGAAGCGCGTCTGCTTGCTTCAACTAAATTATCACCGGAAGCAGAATAGATCGTAACAGGCGGACTTTGGGTACCGCCGCCCCCTTGTAACCCAGCTACGTTTCCCGGGTTAATAATTTGAAAGGTAAGCTCATACCGCCCGTCTTTCGTTTTATCAATGCCCATTGCTGATACAAATGCAAGATCCGTTAACTCTTTTTTACTCCAGCAGCTAGTAAGCAATACCATCATTATGGTCATTAGCAGTAAAAATAAACTTTTACGTTTCATTTTGATCACCTTTTTCAAGTTCCTGGTTAATCATACCTCTTGAAGAAGGAGGCTCAGGCTTTTGATGTTTGCTTTGACGAACTTTGTTATCACTAATTAATTTAGGTCTTCTTCTCATCGTCCACCAAGGTAACCGCAGCAATGTATCTTCATTGCTTGCAGGAATAAAGGGTGCCAATGGGGTCATGTAAGGAACACCAAATGAACGTAAGCTGCACAGATGTCCAACCCCCATTAAAAGAATAAGGATAATGCCATAGAAACCGAATGTAGCCGCTCCTAGTATAAATAAAAAACGAATTAAACGCGCTGAAATAGCCATATCGAAAGACGGTGTGGCAAAGCTAGCAATGGCTGTAATGGATACGATAATAACCATAGCTGGTGAAACGATTCCCGCTTGAACTGCTGCTTGCCCAATAACAAGAGCTCCAACGATCGATACAGCTGAGCCGATAGCTTTTGGTAAACGAATCCCTGCTTCACGCAAAATTTCAAAGGTGACTTCCATAAAAAAAGCTTCCACGAACGCGGGAAATGGAACAGATTCTCGCTGTGCTGCAAGAGCTACAATAAGCGTTGTAGGTACCATCTCTTGATGAAATGTTGTAACCGCTACATACGTAGCAGGCGCGATAAGTGAAATCATAAACATAAACACCCGCAAAAGACGAATGGACGTGGCAATATCAAAGCGTGCGTAGTAATCTTCAGCCGATTGGAAAAATTGAATGAACAACGCTGGAGCAATAAGGACAAAAGGAGTTCCGTCCACAAAAATAGCAATTCTTCCTTCCAAAAGGTTACCTGCCACCACGTCGGGTCTTTCTGTGTTATAAATAGTGGGAAAAGGAGTGATTGTTTGATCTTCAATCAGCTGCTCAACATAACCTGATTCCAAAATACTATCAATATCAATGTTTTTTAATCGCTTTCGAATTTCTTTTACAACTTTATCGTTTGCGATGCCATGAATATACATAACAGTGACATCCGTTTTAGTTACCCGGCCAATCTTCATCGACTCTAGCCATAAGTCAGGTGTTTTAATAATTCGGCGCACCATAGCTAAGTTTGTGCCAATAGACTCAGTAAAGGCGCCTTTTGGTCCCCGCACTACCATTTCTGTAGTAGATTCTGCAATGGCACGCTTTTCACCGCCTTGTGTACTCACGCTGAGTACGCGGTTTATGCCATCGACAATAAGAAGGCTGTCTCCTGACATCAAAGAAGACAGTAAATCATTCCAGTTATCTGCAAACGATACGTTGCCGATTGTGACGATGTCTTCGGAGATTAACTCTAATGCATTTTGATCGTTCAGGTCATTTTTTTGATTATCTTTCATCAGAGACTGCAGTAAGTAATCTTGAATAGCCTGATTATCTACAATTCCTTCTATATAGACGATAGCAGCAGCTAAGCTGTTATTGCTGCCTATTTTAAAATGACGAATCACAATATCTGAGCTGTTTCCAGTTTTCTCTTTAATGAGGGTAAGGTTCTCAGACAGCAGATTCTTAAGAGAAGAAGCTGTTTGTTCGCTGTTTGTTTGATCTGCCTGAGGTTCAAGCTTATTTTTAGATTTTTGATTTTTAAAAAACGAAGGCATAAATGAAAGCACCCTTACTATAGTTTTTGTTAATTTGACCAAAAACCGTATAGTTATGTAATTTTTAACAAAATATCTTTTGCATGACGGTAAATGAAAATGACGACCCTATGAGGTAAGTAACGATTAGGTAAGGAGTGAAAGGAATGAAAATTATTGGAGTTAGCCTGCTGCTATTCGGATCTGTGATTGCTCTTTCTGTAGGAATTGATCTTTTTCAAGGAGCGAACGTACTGCAGGCACTATACAATGCTTTAAGCCCGTTTCGTGTAATGGAAGTGGCCGAATTATTTGTCCTTTTTTCTCTTTTGTTTTTCTTTTTCGCAGAGTCACTTTACCTTGTTTTAAAGAAGCGTCAACAAAAGCACTAGTAACTTGGTGCAAAGAGGTTTTTATCTCTTCACTATCGAAACAAGCGTATAGAAAGATAGCTTTGAGATAGGGGAGAACCACATGAACATTGAGACTAGCAGACTACTAATACGCAAATTTAAATATGAAGATTGGCAAGATGTCTACACATATACATCTGATGCTAATGTCATGAAGTACATACCAGAAGGCGTTTTTAGTAAGGATGATGCGAAGAAATTTGTAAATGAAAATACGAAAGAAAACGTTAAAAATTTTCTAGTTGTATTAAAAAACGAAAAAATCTTAATTGGTCATATCGTCTTTTTTACCTATTTTGGGGACCATACTTATGAAATTGGCTGGGTATTTAATTACCTCTATCATCAGAAAGGATATGCGTCAGAAGCGGCAAAAGCAATCGTGGACTATGGCTTTAATACCATGAAACTGCATCGGGTTATTGCTACTTGTCAACCTGAGAATATGTCTTCTTATCGTGTTATGGAGAAGATCGGGATGAGAAGAGAAGGGTATTTCAAAAAATGTATTCCAACTGAAAAAGGATGGTGGGATGAATATTATTACGCGATTTTAAAGGAAGAGTGGAAATGAGCTTTACTCTTACGGAATTACATTTTCCGAGTTGTAAAGACGAAAACAAGCCCAATTTTTTAAAAAATGAGCAGGACAGCAAACCAAAACGTCTAGGCAGACATACAATAACCTATCCATGAGAAACACCCCATGTTTGAACCTTCTTTGTTTTAGCAACAGAAAATTACGTTGAAAGGGAGTGCTTGTATGTCTAATGCTGGATGTGGATTTGGTTCTGGTTTCGCTTTATTAGTTGTATTATTTATTCTATTAGTAATCATCGGATGTAGTTGTTATAGCGGTGGTTATGGTGGCGGCTACGGCTGCTAATTATATCACTGAATAGCCTAAAGAAATTTCTTTAGGCTTTTTTGTGTTTAAAACGTCCGTTAGCTTTTAAGGGAATTACATGCTCACTAGCAGCTATGATGAACGGTTGAACAATTAAAAACCCTATTACGATTCATATCTGCTATACTTTTAATAAAGATAATAACGCTTACATTTATGAAGAAGCAAACAAAAAAGAGAGGGCATAAGGTGAACTTTCCTATTTCGAAAAGTATTACAACTAAATATCTTCTTTTATTTACGGTTATTTTAATTGTACCGGGCATCATCATTTATTACATCATTACAGGTTATGCAAGCAAAATTATTAAAGAAGATGTAAAGGTTCAAAACATTGCAAGTAAAGATATTATAGCTAAAAGGCTGAATTCAGAAATTGAGCATGTGGCTTCGCAGCTGCAGCTTATTGCAGGAGAGGGGCTAGAGTCAGATCTTAACATAAATAGAATGTATAACCGAGCTAAACAAGCAAATTCACAAAGTTCAGTTATTCATTCCATTTACTATATCAATGAACAAAAACGCGTAAAGTTTGAAACGCCTTTTGCTTCAAGTCAAAACAATTTAATTTATCATCACCCTAATTTTACCCAGGTGTATTGGACACATACGTACGCTTTATCGGATCTTATTCAAAATTATCGTCATCAAAAAGTAGTAACCATTTCTGTACCCGTTCTTACTAAGGATAAAGAATTTAAAGGAATTATTGTTGCAGAACTAAGCCGGGATTATTTATCAGAGGTGTTAAAAAGCGTCAGCCTGTCACGAGGACACTTCGGTTTTTTAGCAGATCGCAAAGGAAATGTCATCGCATCTACAAGCGATAAGCAGCTTAACAAGAAGTTTTCAGTAGACAAAATACCAAACGTTTCTGGCTATACTCAAATAAATCATAATGGACAAGAGAGTTTAGCAGCTTATCAAACGAACCAAGAAGGCTGGAACTTGGTTTATGGTGTACCGACTAACGTAGCCTTTTCTCCTTTACATAAATTATCTCTTTTACTGCGTGTTAGTTTTATTAGTATATTGCTGCTTGCTTTATTTTTTATATGGTTAGGCATCAAAAATATTTTACAGCCAATCGTAAAGCTTACAAGCTATGCAAAAACGTACCGGAATTCTCAAACGTTCGTGCCATTAAATAAAGAAGCGCCGGCAAGGGATGATGAGCTGAGTATATTGACACGTACAATTATTGAAATGGGAAATAGCAATTATGAAAAACAAAAAATGCTTGAGCAAAGTGAGAGATACCTTCACGATGTATTAGAAGGAATTCCTTATGGAATTATTACAATTGACCCGAGGAGTAAAATTACATACGTGAATCAGCAGTTTGAAAGAATGGTTGCTTTTCAGCGTCAGGACATGATTGGTGTTAACTTAGAAGATTTACCAATAAAATCGGAAAGCGTAGATTTTATTTTGCTTCACACATTGGCATCGGGAAAAGACATGGAAGAGGTAGAAAGCTATATTCTCGATTCAGACGGCAGAAAAAGAATTGTTAAAGTTACGACCTCTACTTTTTATACCGACACAAGTGAAGTGATGGGGATTATCGCGGTCATGCAAGATATTACCGAAATAAAGCAGTTACAGCTAAGACTGCAGCAAAGTGATAAGCTGGCGTCTATTGGGCAAATTACGGCAGGAATTGCCCACGAAATAAAGAATCCTCTAGCCATTTTATCAGGATCAGCTGAACTTTTGCTAGATGAAGCGGAAGAAAGCGCCTGCTCAGAAGAAGTAAAAGAGCTTGCTGCGGATGTATTCATCGTTGTAAACCGTCTCAAAGAGATTACAAATAATTTTCTTAATTTTGCAAACATGAGTCAAAAGGAAAAGAAGGAAGTGTCACTTGTACAAGTGTTAGAAGAAGTGTTTCATTTACTGCGTTTAAAGTGTAATGAAGCAAACATTAGCATTGTAAAAGACTTTGAGGAAAAATGTTTGATTGCAGGGGTCTATGATCAATTGATTCAAGTGTTTTTAAATATTGTCTTAAACGCAATGGAAGCAATGGATGAGGGCGGGTATATTATCGCTTCCATTCAAACGATGAATATGAACGAAGAATATGTGGTTGTTCGTATAGAAGATACGGGTTCAGGCATTAACAAGCAGGACTTAGAGTGGCTGTTTAATCCCTTTTACTCAACGAAAGAAACAGGTTCAGGACTAGGGTTAACGATTGCAAGAGATATTGTAAAAGAACATGGAGGAGAATTATTTATTGAAAGTATAGAAGGCAAAATTTGTTATTCCGTTTTATTTGTTTATCGTGTTTATTTCATTCGTCACAGCCGCGGATTCTAACATGGAAGCGATGGGCGGAATCAGTTCATCGGGGATTTCTCCTCAAAGTCCGTCTCCGGGCATTATGATTAAAGTAGTATGGGGTGTCACCGTAAGTTTGGTAGGTTGGGTGATGATTAGTTTTGCAAAACTAGACGGAATTAAAATGTTAGCCAATCTAGGAGGAGTTCCTGCACTGTTTTTAGGTATAGGTGTTCTTATTGCATTAGTCAAAATTGCTCAAAATCCAGCCAAATACGATCGAACTACAAAGGTAGATAAAAATGCTGCGATTAAAGAAGCGGATGAAACAAAAGCCGTATAAATAAAAGCAAGGAGAACTT
>NZ_JBXENJ010000016.1:0-48608 GCF_056836725.1 Priestia sp. 3CA3 | reverse complement strand
CTATTCCAACAAATTTGAAAAACCTCTGCCTAATATGGGCAAAGGTTTCTTTTTTTGTTCTAATTTATTTAAATACAGGGTGTATGGAAATATATATTTTTATTAAAGTAATTCTTTTTGATAACAAATGCATTCATGCACTCTTTTATATTCACTCATAATTTTTTCCCTCTCAGTGCCTGTATAATGTGCGAATGCTTGAACTGGATGTAAATCTTTCACTGAGCTATTAAGAGTTTTCTGTATTTCCTTAGAGCTTTCAAGGAATACATGTAAATAGGATGTCTTAGGTTCAAAACTGTTTTTTAAATACCAGTTGTTTACCCAATTATCATCTCGAGTCCATGCTTCGAGATAATTAACACCTAGTTTTTTAACTCGATTCTCTGCTTCACAAAGTAATTGATAAGCAATTCCTGTACGACGAAAATCTGGATGAACAGCAATATGCCAAACCATACCTCCAAGAATGTTCTCTTTTTTAGAACAAATCGTCCCAGCCTGTATTTCACACTCAATATCGATAAGTCCTACTACTTGATTATTTTCTATAGCTACTAGTTCAACGGTCAAATTTTCATATTGTTCCTTTTTTGTAAGAACGTTATCGAAATACGCAGTATCTAAGAAAGCTAATACTCTACATTGGACCCAGCCAGTTTCATCTGTACTTTTATAATCTCTTATAAACAAGAAAATCCTCCTAAATTTGAGAAACTTTTAGTAGGACATTCTTTAAGCATTAGCTAATGTCCTTGTTAGTTGGGAGGATAAATGTATTTGTTTACATAACCCCTTTTTTCTAGATTAACTTATAAACATATTTATTTGAGAAACGCTTGTGCATTACATTTCACTCGGTGTCTGAATTCCTAGTAGTCTTAACCCCTCTTCCAAAACAATCGTCGTACTTTCTACCAAAGCAAGGCGGCTTTCCTTCTGATTGTCTTCTGTAAGGATTTTGACTTGACTATAATATTTATTAAACTCTTGTGCTACATCAATTAAGTACTTAGCAATATGAGATGGCTCGTACTTCTCAAAGCTTCTCTCAATAATGTTAGGAAATATCATGAGTTGTTTTATTAACAACCAATTGTATTCATTTGCTCCTTCACTGAAGACGAAATGTGTAGGTTCAGCTACTTTTCTTAAAATGGAGCAAGCACGAGCATATGTGTATTGAATATACGGTCCTGTTTCTCCCTCTACTTTTAACATCTCTTCAATTGAAAATTCAATATTATTGAGTCGCTCATTTTTTAAATCTTGAAAAATAATAGAACCTACAGCTACTTGCTGGGCAACCTCATCCTTGTTTGGTAACGTTGGATTCTTAACGGCAATATTTTGTTTGGCTAAGACTATCGCTTCTTCAATAACTTTTTCTAAAAGAACTACCTTACCTTTACGAGTAGACATCTTTTTGCCTTCTTTTAAAATAAAGCCAAAAGGGACATGAATTAATTCTTTTGCCCAATTGTATCCCATTTTTTCTAAGACTAAGAATACTTGTTTAAAATGAAGGCTTTGCTCGTGCCCTACTACGTATAAAGCTTTCGTAAACTGATAGGTCTCTTGTCTATATAATGCTGCTGTTAGATCTCTTGTTGCATATAATGTAGCACCATCTGACTTTTTAATTAGACATGGAGGTAAAGAATCGTTTTCTAGATTCACTACCTGAGCTCCTTCTGAATTAGACAACAGGTCATGATTATTTAATAGCTCAATTGTTTTGTCCATTTTATTATTATAGAAAGCTTCTCCGTGATACGAATCGAAATGAACACCTAAAAGCTGGTAAATGCGAGAAAATTCTTTAAGTGATTCTTCTCTAAACCATTGCCAAAGCATTATTGCTTCTTTATCGCCGTCTTCTAGTTTTTTGAACCACTTTCTTGCTTGGTTCTCTAGCTCTGGTTTCAACTCAGCTTCTTCATGAAATTTCACGTACAAGCTTAATAGCTCATGAATTGGATTTTTCTTTATATCACTTTCCTTTCCCCATAATGTATAAGCAACAATTAACTTTCCAAATTGTGTTCCCCAATCCCCTAGGTGATTTATACGTACAGTCTTGTAACCACATTTTTCAGCTATGTTGGCTAATGAGTTTCCTATAACTGTTGATCGTAAATGGCCCATGGAAAATGGTTTAGCTATATTTGGAGAGGAGAAATCAATAGTAATAGTCCCTTCTTTTTTTACTTCAGGTGTTCCGTAGAGACTTTTCTGTTGTAAGATATTGTTTATAACCTTTTTTCCAACTGTCTCCTTATTAAAGAATCCATTTACATAGGGTCCTTCAGCTACAATCTTAGCAAACAAGGGATGTTTTAATTGTTCAGCCAAATTTATGGCGATAGCATGAGGTGATTTCTTAAGTAGTTTAGCTAATGTGAAACAAGGAAAAGCAATATCTCCTTGGGTACTATGCTTAGGCTTTTCAATTAACTTCATAATACTTTTAACGGTTAGTTTGTTATCTAATATTTTGCTTATTTCTTTAGCGAATACTTTATCAAATTCCATGTCATCACCTAATTCCTTTTATTTTTAGAAAACAAAAAAATCTCGTCTCTTATTAGAGACGAGATTTACCCGCGGTACCACTCTTATTGTTCAAATTGAACCTTCTTACCAAGAACATAACGGATTTTGATCCGGCTCACCCTACTCTGCGAGATTTCAGGTTGCATCTCAGAAGTGCGCTTCACCTTAACTAGACTGTTAGGCTTGCACCATCCCTAACTCGCTTTAAGACTTCATTAAGATTACTCTCTTCTTCATAGATTTTCAATATTTTAACAATCTTATAATAGGTCTAGCTTAAAGTCAATATGATCTATAGGAATTAACATTTTTTAGTTACCATAATGTCTCTTTCCGGAACCAAGCAAGCACAAGAACCCTTGCGGGAGTAAGGTTCAGCTAAGGATTCTTTTGCTTGAGTATGCATCTTTTTATACATCGTTGAGATGACTACGTTCTTTGGGTAGTTGAAAGAAACGAGAATGTATAAAAAGAGCTTCTTTTATACATATCATGCAACCTCTTTGAAATAGTACCGTTATAAAAAGAAATAGTGTTGCCCCTTTACTGTCATAAAGACATGTTATGATAATTTATGTCGGTATGGCATATTTCCATTTATAACTCGTGGGTAGAAGGATTTCTCTTTCCTTGCCAGGGGGTTAGAGGGATCTTTTTCCCTCTATAAACTTATCATTTCAGTTCCTAAAGAAACTAATATCTATACCAATTTATTTGCAAACGTAGCGATTGAATTTAATATAGGTTAAATTCTTTTCGTAATTTGCACACACTTTACATGTGTCTCTATCTTTCTCCTATCTGATTTCTTTTTCCATTTACTCGAAATCAGATAGGATTTTTTTGCAATTTATACTTTTGAACCACAATTGGTTCAAAAGTTCGTTAGAAGTTGTTATATCAATGGTTTATGCTTGTTTGAGTGTCTTTCATTGCGTGGTATTAAGATTTATTACACGATAATTAACTCCTGTAAAAAACAACTTTTTTACTGATTAGGGTCTATATATTGAATTTCTTTTTGTATTTCGTTCCTTAATCTATTCATTATTCCCTCAGCAATTTGCAACATGTCTTCCTCGGATAAAAAATCTCTTTTAATGAAGTTACAAAACCAGCAACATTTAACAATGTTATCTATTTCATAACCGAGATTATTATCACGTCTATCCAATGTCATCCAATTTATTTTCGCCTGTTTCTCAGTAACAAAAGCCCTTTTAAATTTGGATACACCTCTGTTTTCCCCATCATAATTTAGAATAAAATCCCGTAGGTATTTAAATTCCTCTATTGGCATATTACAATAGTGGCAAATATCTTCTTTTGATAACCACCAGTTCTCTAACTCCTCGGCAGTAAAGTTAAAACTTATTCCTCTTTTAGTTGCTCCTGCCTTTAAAATCGGAATTGCACCTTTCCCAAATCTGTAATAGCCCTCTTCCTGTTTTTTTTGGACTTGTTTTTTTAATGATTCTTTCCCTCTTTCAGTTTTATAATACTTTGACTGATATTCTTTTAAAGCTTGTTTCCCTTTTTCAGTCTTAAAATATTTCTTGATTTTGCTGTTTTGACACTCTTTACAATAATAGTGCAATCCATCTTTAGTTCTTTTATTTTTCCCAAATAAATTTAAAGGTTTTAGTTCCCTGCAATTTGAACACTTTTTATCCACTCTGCTGTCACCTCCCATAGTTTCCTCACTCTCATATTAATTGAAATATTAAGATTTAAAATTTCTATTTACATTGTATAGACTAAGATAGGATTTTAACAACATTCCTTTTATAGAAAAAAGACAACCCAGTAAAGGCTGTCTCTGACATGATGATCCACAGGGGTTTTATACGTTAAAACACTCTCAATTGAGGGTATTTTCTTATGCTTTACACGGTGGTATTTTTTACTCTGATTGCGGGAGCGGAGGTGCTTATAGTTGATTTCTTTTAAGTGGTATTAAATTCGGTAATAACCATGCCCCCAGTACAAACAAAAGGACTCCCCTTTTGAGTACCTACAGACAATCAGAAATTAATTTGCTAATTGAACAAGTGTAAAGACTTTTTAAGTATAATAAGAGTGTGGAAACTTTATGTAATAATCATAAAGCTTACGGTTCACACCATTAAGGAGTAACCAGTCAAAGAATTAGGGAGGTTTCAGGTGGATAACGCTATTGGAATTTATCGTGAAAATTGTAAGGCTATGGCTTATATAGAAGTCGAAAGTCCTGATTCCACAACTGGAATAGGAAGTGCATTTCATATTGGTGAAGGAGTATTTGTTACAGCAAGACATGTAGTAGATAATAATAAAATTTTAAAAATGGCACGCACAGAGCAGAAATACGATGAAGAAAAGGTTATAGAAATAATAGAAGATCCCTTATTTCATCCTAATTCAGATATAGATGTAGCCATCATTAAAACAGCAAATTCTAACCTTCCCTTCATAGAAATTGGGGGGCATTTAGATGATTGGATAAATAAGAGTTTTATACTTTCTAAAGTAGTAGTAATGGGGTACCCACCAATTCCACTTTCAAAAGAACCTACTCTTGTGACAACAATGGCAGAAATAAATGGAATAGTTGATACATATCTTGGAAGCAACCATCCACAATTTATTTTATCCTCTATGGCAAGGGGAGGGTTTAGTGGAGGTGTTGCATTATTAAATGATGGTTCTGCACTTGGGGTTATTACTGAATCTTTAGTTTCCAATAACCAACCTGCAGAATTAGGGTATTTTTCTGTCCTAACAATCGAACCCATACTTTCTTGTTTAGCTCATAATAAAGCTATGCCTAAAAGGATAAATGAATTTTGGAGAATCGAAGGATTCGAAAAAACAATTTGGGATCTTCCTGATGACCCTTTCGAATATCTAACTACTAAAATAATAAAGCCATTTGAATAGGAACACATAAAACAGAGAGCGAATAATCTCCGTTTTGCATACTAATTTGTATCACTACCAAGATGACTGTAATACTTCTATAATTAGAAATAATAAAGACCTTATATCATTTATAAGGTCTTTATCTCTGTATATTATGTTTGAAATACTTGATTAGCGTTATATATATGTTATACGAATGAAGGTTGTTCGAAAAAGTATACATTTACGGACTTTTGTTTTATGTAAGAAATCTATTGTTTAAATCGTTCGTTTAAGTTCGAAAAATAATTACGAACGTTTTTTAAAACACACACACTTTTACGAACTATCTATTTGAATGAAATGAGGAGAAACATGAAAGTAGTATGAAATAGTAAAAAACAAAAGATCCTTTGTTTTCAATAACAAGGGATCTAGAATTAATAATTATGGGAACACAATTGTTGTTTGAAATAAAATTAAGAATAACTTACTTTATTTTTACTAAATGCCTTTTAAATTTTAAGTAATAACTTTTCATTATCAAAGATACAAATATCTCCATCCTCGGAAATTTTTATAGCTATCCCCATTTTCGAAGCATACCTTGCAGCTTTTGTACCCGTTCCAAAAGTCTCCTTATATTCTGTGGAAGCAGGTATAGAAATTATTTCACCAAAACTTACTATATTTAGACATTTATCCAATATTACTGCACCGTCAATAGCAGCAAGAGATTGAATTAAATACTGATCCAAATCTTTAATATTTGAATGATTTTTACCATCTTTAATTACATTCATATAATCTTGATTTAAATTATTTTGCTTAAAACCATTTTCTTTTAATATTTGTCTAGCGTTAGAATATGAAAGAGAATTAAAGTGATCTGTATCCAGAGAAATAATAAAAATAGAGCTTTTATTATTCTGAGAAATTATTTTAATTATATTATAGAGCTTCATTACTGCTTCCGTTAATTCACCTATCAGTTTTTCTGAATTTTGATGATTAAACCGAATTAACTGAACTATATTATTTACAAATACAGATTTCATAATTATTCCCAACATAAAATTATAATGTTTTAACTGCCAATCTCCATTTGCATACGAAATCACAAATTTTTGTTTTGTGAAAATGTTAATTTCTTTATCCCTAACTGCAAAATAAATATAGCTAGGAGGTCTTTTAGATTCAATACTATTAGATGTTGTCAGTATTTTCTCTATGATCTGCTCTGCTGTGTTAGTTAGTGGAATTGGATCTCCTTTCTTCATATATCTTTTAGCTATATTATCGGTTATTTCTTGTAAAATATGCTTATTCATCTCATTAATAGCCCAACTGTTGAATTGCGATTCTAGTAAATAAGATAAACTTTTCCCTTCAGATTTCTTTCTTAAAATCGCAAAAACGTCGAATTGATTATCGACTACAATAATGAGTGATTGATTGTCTATTAACTTTAACAAGGGTTTTTCCTCTAAAAAAAAGCGTTGAAGTGGCTTTTTTTTAGATAAAGAAATAATATCAACATCAAGTAATTTAAGATCTTCTTTATCTAGATCATTTTCACAATAAATAACCCCAATATTTACTGGAGAGTTTTCATAAGTTTTTGCACCAATATTTTTTAGTTCATTGACCATTTTAATATAGCTATATTGCGTTGATTTATCTGCTTCCAAGTATTTTTCAAATATAAAAGAAAGTGATACGTCTCTTGTAATAGTTTGAAGTATGTCATAATTAATTGTATCGTCTGTTTTAAAGTGTTTGAATATTAAATCAAACGCTCTGTAGAGAGGTTGCATTGCAAATTCTTCTATAATAAATTTTGGAAGATTTACACCAGTACTTACTTTTAAGTTAATACCAATTTTGCCTTCATTATTATTATAAGAAGGTTTAATTTTAACGTTAGAGTACTGATTTAATAACTCTTGAACTTTTTTAAAAAATTCTATGACGTCTTTCTGTTTTTGATCTGCTTCCCATGGTAATTCAACTTCCATTTTTATCTTCACTCCTTAAAGGTAACTATTCAATAGATATAAGTGAATAAATCATTAGATCTACTAGGTAATTCTTCTAAGATTGCCTTAAATATTTGTTATTCCGTTATAAGGCTTTTCTTTTTTTTTGAAGTATTTTCTATATAAATCATATTATAACTCTAAAAAATCATTAAAAACATATTTGTATGGTATTATATTCCTAGGTTTACTTCTTACATTTAAAAATTAGCAGATATAAGGGAGTATTTATTTGAAAAACATGTTCGCGGGTTTAATAGATTATAGTGAAGAAGATTATCAAGAATTGTGGAATGAAGCAATATTTGTAGTAGATACAAATATATTAGTCAATTTCTATAAATTTACCTCTAAAGAGAATACTACTAAGTTGTTTGAGATACTTACAGATCTAAAAAAAGAGGGAAGATTATGGATTCCTCATCAAGTGGCCTTAGAATATTTTTTTAATTACGAAAATAATTTAAATAAACCGAGAGAAGGTTATACTTTATTAAAAGAAAAGATTTCAAAAATTGAAGGAGAAATTCAAAAAATATTTGACACAGTAAAGAGTCAACATTCCTATATTACTACTGATAGGTTTAGGTTTATATTAGATGATTTAAAAGCTACTAATGAAAAAGCACAGCAACTTATTAAAGAGGAAATAGATAGCCTTCCTGATCCTAATGTCACAAAGGATAAGATATACAATTTATTAGAAAATATTGTTGGTCAACCTTATGACCAACAAGAAATTATCCAAATAGAAAAAGAGGGAGAGTATAGATATGAACATAATATTCCACCCGGATTTGGAGATATAGAAAAAAAGAAAAAACTTGGCTCTAGAGTATTCGGAAATTTAAAGTACGAAAGATTATATGGTGATTTAATTGTATGGAAACAAATAATTGATCATATTAAGGCAAAAGATGAATCTGTTCCAGTAATTTTTATTACAGAAGATAAAAAAGAAGATTGGTGGGAAAAAGAAGGTACCAATATTAAGAGACCTCATCCTCTACTAATTCAAGAATTTATGCAAGAGACAAAACAACAATTCTATATATATAGAACTGACAGCTTTGTTAGGTATGCTAAGCAGTATTTGGATATAGAGGTCACAAATGATGAACAAGAATCTATAAATAGGGATGTAAATAATATTAGATTGTCCATAGAGGTTGAAGAAAACTCTCTAAGTGGACTTAACCAATATGGAACGGGTTTATTATCATTCCTTAAATTTCAAAGTACTGAAGATGAACAAGAATTACTTTCTAAAGTTCTTATGTATCTAGATGATAAAGATCTACAAGTATATAACGATAAAATCATAGAAATTAATAAAATAGATAAGAAGCCATATTTTAAAGAACTCGAATCTACTAAAGTAAGAAGATTTGCCTTACAGGCTGCAATTCCAAACATGATTGATCGAGCTAAACTCATAATGGCTACGTTAGAATTCACAGGATTTGGAAACTTAGTAAAAAAAGCAAAAACCATACTTAATAATCTCCCTGAAGATAAAATTGAGACAGTAAAGGTTTTAGATGAATTAATAAATAATTTACAAACTAAACGTTTCTAATCATTCTATTTCAAATAAGTAATTTATATTTTAGAACAAAAGAAACAGATCTATGGATTTTATATTCCCATTTCTTTTTTCAGAGAGTTTAAATGATGAAAATAACTTAGTTTTTAAGATCCCTATTGACTTCTTCTATATTGAACTTTACAACTTTTCTCTACCCTGAGTATAAAGACAGATTTCTTGATTTTGTAACGCAAATAAGAAACTACTTATCTTGTTAATTTACTTTGGTTTTAGAATTGGTTTTATAGTATCTTTTAGTTTACGAATATGTGGCTATTTGAAATGCAAATTAAAACATAAGAGGCACAACATATGTGCCTTTTATGTTTTGAAGAAGTTTCCTTCTTTTGAACTAGGATCTACAGTTTTTAAAACTTTCATTATTCTTTTTATACAAAGTATATGACTTTTATTTATTCAATGGTGTTTCGTATGCACCCTGAAACTCAGTAAGTCCATCATTTTTATTGACGTTTGTCATATATTTAATAGCTTGCTTCTTTTTAAGGAATTTAAAAGTAAATTGATAACTCCTTTTTCCTTTGAATGATTCATCAAATAATTAATATTTTAATTTTTAGTAATCAACAGCCTCAAGGTTGTTTGCTTTGTTTTTGGCTCCAACCATGTCCAAAACAATTTAACCATAATCCTCCCTCTATTATATCTTTCCCACATCTAAAAAATCACTTTAGACTTTCTAATTGTAAGCCTATTTCCAATTAAGTTACAAAAACTATTTTATGACTTACTTATTAATTTACTTTTTTTCTTCTACTGGAGTAACCCTTTAGGTCCTCAATACGTTTTGTTAAGCTACTTCTTATTATCGCTGTAAGGATATACATCACTAGAAATGCATAAGTAGCAACAAAAAACAAAGGAGCAAGGAAAGGAAAAGGAGTTACATATTTGAAAAAAACACTTGCAACTAGAGCTAGAAGCATAAGAAGACGGCTTTGCTTTAACAGTTGATTTGTTTTTTCTAGTAACAATTCTTTTTGAGCAATAAACGTCTTTACCATCGCAGGTCTTTTTTTAATGGCTTCACTTTCTATTTTTCTGTTAGCCTTACCAATTGCAGTAGCTACAATAAAAATTAAACTTGTTATGATTAATGCTATAATAATGGAATTTGACATAAGAGTTTTCCCCAATCCTATTTATATTTTTAATCTATAAACACCTTTTTTCTAATAAACTAACTACTCTATTAGAGGATTAATGTAAGAAACACTAAATTTCTAATTAAATTCACTATCATCAACAAAACAGAAGTTAAGTTTGTCACAGCACTTCTCAGCAACACCCTTTTTTCTATTTATTTAAGAGAATGGACCTCTTTTTACACATATTCACCAATAAAATACATTTCGTTTTTTTGATCCATTAACAAGTGATAGCAATACGCAAACTCCGGTTTTCGGATGAACATGATTTGTGATTCAATATCTTGATGATGATCAATCACTCGATTTTCCATTTGGACATGCTGACTATCAAAATACTCCTGTATGTGCATATATTCTTGAAAGTCTGAGTCATTGGTATAGACGCGTAACACGGTATACATTTCATATGAGGTATCTTGCTGCATGTGTTTTGTAAGTTTTTTCAAGGAGAATACTGAACTCTCACTCTTAAATTTCAAGGCAAACATCACAACAATCCATCCCGAAACGAACATAAGAGGATAAAAGAATCCACTATGGGTTAAATTAAACAGCTGACACGATACAATCAACACAACGAACGCCGTAATAGGTAGCCAATAATCGCTCCAAACGCCTTTGACATTCCTAATTACAATGGCTTTTATGTCTTCCACTTGTTCTTTTTCCATGCACTTACCCCCTTTTTATTAAGCTACACGCCGCACATTTCCATTAAATCGATCTTTCCAGTACTTTGTATTTAAATCCCCCACTGATACTCCTTGTGAACTACTGTCATTAAGAAACTTCCCATCGCCCAGGTATATTCCAACATGTCCATTTATCTTATACGTATCAAAGAAAATGACGTCTCCACGCTTCATTTCACTTGCCTTTACGACTTTACCAAGTTTGACTAAGGTGTCTGTTGTCGTAGCACTTACCAGCCCTAAATCTACCCCTGCTGAACTATAGGCCCATCTAACATACGAACTACAATCAAATTTACGTGCGTTAATATCTCCTTGATTTCGTCCACCGCCCCATACATAAGGGCTTTTTCCAACGATAGATGATCCCACTTTAATGGCTTTTTCGATAGCCTCTGAACCCTTTGCCGAACCACCTTTAATGGAAACAGCTTCAACAGAACCATTTGTGTATTCCTTCATAAATCCCATGACTCGCGAAACATACCATGAGGCGTGGTTGTAAGCAAACACAGCTTTTTGATAGTTTCCAGAAGCCCCACCATTTGCAGCCAAATAATTCGCTGTTGAATACATGGCATCCGTTACATTATAGGGATCAGCATTTCCGTCCCCATCGCCATCAACTCCAAAACCGCCGTACTTTGATATAGCAGCTGGATTCATTAGAGTTTCTTTAGGAATAGAGGCGTCACCGAGCCTAGTTCCCCCTGGAAAAGACCATCCCACCCATGTTTTTACCATGAACTGAGTATGTCCAATGGCCCCAACTGAAGAGGTATTTAAGTCTTGGCCAAAGTTCGTTTCGACACGATGAATTGCGGCAATGAGTGTCCAGGGGATATTGTATTTTTCACCTGCTGCTTTATAAATAGGAATATATTCTTTCGGTATCTGGCCTTCCCCAACCTTGGATATTTGAATATCTCCGAAATCTACAGCTGTACCATCTAATTCTGCTACGTCTTCCTGATCTGGTAAAAGAATACCAAACACACTCACCATAGCCATCACACTTATGACGACGCCTAATGCTAGTAAAGCTGCCACAATAGCTAGTAAAATTTTAGACTTTCGTTTGGCAGAGTGATTTAATTTATGGATGGGCTTAATTCGATACGTTGACACGAACACCCACCACCTTATATCCGGCTTCTTGCTTTTCAAGTGTGACTAAATACCAATCTTCCTCCGGTTCAGCGTTTCCATTTACGTCGTACACGTCCCCTTGCATAATGACATTCCATTGAATAACATCTGTATTATTATTTGAAACCTCTGTGGTTTCAAGGTTTTTCGGGACAACCTTATCATAAGTAAGCGTACCTCGTTCTTTTTGTTCCTTATAATTTTCATACATGTCCTCTGACATATAAGGCTTAGCTTTTTCAATATGTTCTGAAGGGTTCTTAGCATTAAAACTAGCAAAGGCTTTGACAAACTCTTTTGCGATTTCTTTCGTACTCTGTAAGTCTTCTTTTGTATTTCGTTGTGTTTGATCATATGGATTCTCGTTATTTTGTGTAGATGACGTCTCTTCTTTTTGAATGGACTCAGAAGAAGGAGCTTGCTTCTCCCCTTGCGAAGAAGCAGGCTCTTCCTTTGAAAGAAAGGAACTAATCATAATGCCCAAAAAGACAACCACACTTAGAAATACAAGCATTTTCTTTTGTTGAACACTCATGAAAAGCCCTCCCTTTAATCTTGTTGAGACTGTCGCCTCATTTGTTCAATTTCTTTAGAACGGTCTATATGAATTCCGTTTGAATCATTCGCAGCAGACGCTTCTTCTTTTCCTTGCTGAATTTCATGTTGTGCCTGCTGTTGCCTCATTTGTTTATGAAATTGCTGATTTGTTTTGTCTGTTTGTGGTGGTTTAGGTTGTGCTTTTAACGGTGCATTTTCTTGATTGAATTGTTTCGTTGAGACGTCTCCACTGGCTGGAACTAAACGGTGAGAACGTTGAATAGGCGCTTGCTGATTTCCTGAACGCGCTTCTTGTCGTCTCATTTGCTCTACAACTTTACTTGATTGAGAGGAACTTGATGTTTGCTGCGGCTGTGCTTTCAATGGTGAGTTTTCTTGTTTTTCTTGTTGTCTTATTTTTTTCATGACTTGTTCATTTTGTTTCCCAGAAGTAGGTACATTTTCTTTTACACCCTCTTGTTGAGGTCCTTCAGGCTGTGCCTTTAATGGTGCATGCTCTTGTTTTTTCTGTTGCCTATCAATCTGATTAGACACAGCTTGATTATGATTTGATGCCTGACCCTTTTTGTGAGGATTAGGAATTACACCATTTTCAGACGATAAATTATTTTTCCGTTCTTTATCTTGTCGTTTTTTAAACGGCATTACATTTCGTTTTGGTGCATCTTCAATCACGTTCCCATTGCTATCGATAGGTTTGTTTCTTCGCAAAGTCGGTTTATTACTTTGTCGTTCCATTGCTTTTTCCATCTGTTCTCTAGCTCTTGCGTCTGTTGTTCCCCTTTGGCCAGATCTTGAACGTGAATGTACATTATCCCCTGTATAAAATGGCTCTACATGTGCATATTGACGTTGCGCATCTCGGAATTTAATGGCATCAACTTTTTGTCTCCACGCTTGTTGGATTTGTTGTTTCTTTTCTGAATAAATCTTATACCCGAAAAGCTGTTTTTGAAGAGCAAATATGGCTGCAACCACAATCAGAACGGCTACAATCGTTTGAGCATAGGCCCAATTATTCTCACTAGCGACTTTGTAGGTGATATTAACAAAACTAAATAATAAAATGAGTAAAACTGTCAGTCCGATACACATAGCCAAGAACCCTACTAACTTCCCAACAAATTGCTTGGCGAACCGTTGAAACGTTGGAAAGATGCTAAGAAATAAAACAAATACCCCTGTAATGGCTGTTAGTAAGAAACCTACTCCATATATCTGAATGAATGTGGCTAAATAGCCTACCATTGCTAATATGACAAGTGCCGGAACCCAAATTAAGAGAGATAGAACAATTCGTTTATTTGTATGTTCTGGAGCAAAAAGAGAGTTTTCAGCATTCTTCTTAACTATTTTTTTTCGCTCGTCACTTCCTGGCTTTTTATTTAATAATTTTTTGACTGCTTCTTTCCCCTCTTTTATTTGTGCTGGTGAAGCATTATCACCTTTTCCCCCACCAATAACACCGTAATTTGTTGTACCAAACTCTAGTAACAAGTACGGTTTTACAATCAATAAATCGTGCATTAAGTTCCGTATTCTTGATACACCATACCTTACAGATGATGTGTCCTTATAGCTTTGTGTAGCTTGATCTCGTTGTCTATCTGCAATCATTTCTTCTCTTATGGCTTCCTCATTCCCATCACCTAATGAGTAAGTAGAAGAAGTTAAAACAGCACCTGATATATAGTTACGAGCTTGATTTAACTGACCTAGTAGCTGATCACTGTTTTGTACATAAACAGTGAAAACCGCAGATAAGAGCGCTGCCATAAAGAGCCCTGAAACGGTAGCGCGATATTTCTTTTGAGCAAAAGAATAGACCAGCCATCCAGCCACCATAATCATCATAAAGCCCATAAATTGACCGATTCCATACGTTCCACCCGTTTCTGAAATAAATCCAGTAATGTATGAAAGCATGCTGTCGATGATGTCAAAAGTGAACGCTTGCTCCATTAAGAAAATACCGAAATTCACAACTACTAAATATCCGTACCAAATGCCACTTAAGATTTGTTGTTGAAAGGCTGCGATGTTGTTATAAACTTTTTCATCTACTTTAAAAATATTAATGGAATCAAACCAACCTTTATCGTCATCATCTTTTACATACACATCAATGTCGTAGTTTTCCAGAGGTACTTCATTGTGTCGAAGTAAAGGTGCATTTGTTTGTGGTAAATCACTTTTGGGCATTAATTCATCCATGACATTTGGTGCAGCTGCTGAGACTGATGAGAAAGGACATAAAAAACATAATATAAACAGCGCCATCATTATTTTTATATGAAGACTGTTTTTCACTGCTTGTTCCTCCTTTTTTCTCAATATTGCTCAATTAAGTCTGGAGTAAAGTCTTCTTTCATTTGCTTATCTATACCTATTGAATAGTATCTTTTATGTTTTGCTATATCCCCATTTACTGTTACATCTTGTTTAGTTGCTCCACTGTAGTATTCATTTGCAAAATACTGATTTTGTTTTTTAGTAATACCTACTGTTATATTTTTTGTTTCTTCAGTACGGAAATCTTTATATTTGAATTTATAGATATATTTTTCATCTGGATTAAGGACATACTCCACTACTCCATAATGCTTAATTTTTTGATTTTGATATTGTTTATAATCGTCATTAATATCTGCTTTAGCTTCTTCCAAACTGTCATAACTTTTGTGCTCTCCCGTTTGGTCTTCCATTTCATAAACTTTATCTTCTGCGCCTTGCTCTACGTATGTGGCGTACTGTAAAGCTGTTTTACAAGGCTCAATTTGTTCGCATGTTTTTGGTTTTGGCTCTGTAGTAGCTTCATCATTCCCACAACTTGCAAGCATACCAACGATCGCAATAGTCGAAATAAAGGCAAGTATCTTTTTCATATTTAGTCTCCCTTTCTCTAAACCTCTTAAAAAGCGATCCCTCCGTTTTGTATGTAAACGAAGGGTGAAACCTTCTACACTTGGTTTGCAAGCTCTCTTACGTCTACAGATGTGTCAAAGGCATCAAATAGATGCTCCTGTAAAATACGAACCTGCATGACACCTGTTCGTTGATGCAGGTCACGATATAAACAATAACCCGACTGCATTTTAGGCATCATATCTTCTAACCCAGCACTATCTTCTAGTTTCATAAACTCTTGAATCGTTTCGATTTCCTCTGGTATATCGGTACGGAAACAGTAGGCCGTCCCAATTTGACCACGCATACTGCTTGGAATATCCATTAAATTTTGGGTCATTAAGTAAATCGGTGAAAATAAGGACCGTCCTTCACGGAATAAACGATCAATTAAACGTTCACCTGCTGGGTTTTGGAAGAAGTTCCACGCTTCATCAATCGCCACAACCGTTAATTCATTCTGGAACATCCGTAAAAACTTCATCATGTAGGCTGTTAGACTAAACAATATAGCGACTGACACAATATTCGCTTCTGTGTATTCCTCTGCAGATGTGCTCTTTTTGGGTAGCTGTAAATTATCAACTTGCAGCACATTGAATTGATTGGCATAATTCAAGACGTTTTCATCATTCATACGCTTTCCAAAAATCAAACGGGCGAGGGACACATCTTCAAATTCTTCTAAAATCGAAGCTAACTCTAATGCCAGTGGACGGTGGTCTTCTGGTAACGTATTGTTCTCTTGAACTAAGTCGCGCAACTCATCTTTTACAAATCGAATAGATGGCTCTGCCAATTGACCAACACGCTTAACGGCTTTGGTGACAATCGAACTTTTAACGCTATCATTTCGAATATTGATATTTAACAAGTAATAAATAATCTCTCTTGAAACCTCCACGGCTTCGGCTCGATTATCGAACAAGAGGAACGGATCTAGCTTTCCAGCATCTTCATCTTTGGTAGAAAAAGAGATAAAGTTGAGCTCGCTTCCCAATTCCGTTAATTTTTCATCCCATTTACAGATGTCCTTGCGTTCCGATTTTGGATCTAGCAGCAATACCTTCCCTCCACTCAATGCTGTCTCGTAAATATCTCGATTGGCAGCCATGGATTTACCGGAACCCGTTTTTCCTGTATAGACCGTGACAAGCGACTGTGTGAGAGCCGCGCCTGATGCGGCGAGTCCAGGTAAGACATAAACAGCCGTACCACTTAACGTTCTGCCTGCATAGTAGCCGTATTCATCACCTAATTCTTGTCGATTTCCAAAGAAGCTAGCTGTGACGGCATTAATGTCTACGTCTTGGATAAACTCCGTTACGTAGCGCCTTGAACCTGGTAAACATTCAAGCAGACTGCGTAATTGAAGGCCATATGTGTTTTGCAAGGTAATGCCCATTCCAGCGTATTCATCAATAAGGTCGTTCACTCGTTGCATTAATTCATCTTTATCAGAAGAACTAACCGAGAAAATAGCACTCATTAAATAGCCACCCTCTCGTTCCTTTTCTACATTGGAGATAATGCTTTCAGCATGTAAAATCCCTTGATACACATTGGATCCGGCATCTTCTCCAAAGGTATTTAAATGGTTGGCTTGATCTTCTAAATTAGATTTCTTGCGACGCAACTTGCGCAACCGTTGATCCGCATCTTGATAGCTCATCTTCAAATTAACGCCTACCGCAAAGGGCAGAGAACGTAAGGCTTCTAGCCATCGAGTTTCAGGAAAATGAATCTCTTCCGGCATGCCGACCATATGCAAGAACGCCACGTGGGTCTGATGATTGTAGCCTTTCGCATCGGTTTGATGCAGCGTTAAATATCGACGTGAACGCGGGTTTTCGATGCCCGTTAATTGAAGATTAAGTACATCTTCTTCTGTCTGTATACGAGCAATCAGTTCTCCTTTTTTATTGAAGATAGGAGTAAAACGATCTTCCCAGTTCTGCCAATTAGGTGGGAACCGTAATCCTATATTAAATATCCATGGAATTAATTTTGTCATTCCTTCTGGTGTAACAGGCGTAAAGGCAAAGGGTAATCCTTCAAGCAATCGTGTGACCTCTCGATTGGCACGATAAATTCTTCGTAAGCGATCTTCGGTTAAATGAACATGACTATCTCCACGGATTTTGGCAAATTTGGAAGACACCCAATCTTTTAAGGCTTGATACATTTCCTTGTACGTCATATCCTCTGCCTCGTCATCTAGGGTGCTTTTACCTAATTCAATGCCAATATAAAAGTCATAGCGACGCTCTTCTGCGCCTAATTCATCACTCGTTTTAAGATAATTAAAAACCGACTGGATATGAGAGCTTGCTACGATTCGCAAGTTCCCACGAATCATAGATGCATATTTTTCTTGAACATCATCAATGGATTGACGTGTTGGTACAACGATGCATTGAATTTCTCGCTTAATTTCTTTAAATAAGCGCTTCAACTCTGAGAAGTGAGCCATCAACTGGGCTTCTGAATCAAAACTCGTATGAAATCCACTAAATTTAAACCAGCCTTGATCTCGTGAATCCCTTGTTATGACGGTGTTTCGCCAAACAGCTATAATGTCGTTTTGAATATCCATTTCCATCACTACTCCTTACATCATTTTCGATAAATAGGAATCTTGCGCTTATACGTGATTTTTTTGGCTTGCTCCACTTCTTCAAATCGAAAGAGCTCCTTTGGCTCCATGAACGTTTTGAACTTCACTTGCCAATAGCGAATAATATTCATGTTTTCTTTTGTCTGAGAGCCAATGAGATAACCAAAGAACATGGGCGCCGCCATACAAACAACAATGACGCGTGCAATTTTATTAGGGATCAGAGGAGTTAAAGGAACAACGAGAAGAAGACTAAGAAGAAAGAAGATAAAGATCACAATAATTTGAGTAACGGTAACAGAAAAGGGAAGCGAAATGCTTTCCCTTCCCCCAGCTAGCCCTCTTACGATATTTGGAATAGCAAAAATTTTGTTTGTACAATAGCCGGTAACACGTCTCATGCATAGACCTCCTTAGGTTGAAAGCCCAAAGAATTTTAAAAGGGAATCACCTAGCGACACGATGTTACTTGGACCATAGATGAAAACACCAATTACCCCGCCGAAGACCACAACCATAAGAGCACCACGATATTTTTTCATGACCAACGAACCGATGATCGCAAATAGCACCACCCAAATGAACACGGTTTGTAAAACACCCATTACATTGGTGTCTCCTTGACTACTAACACCTTGCAAATTAATGTCGCCTATCATAAATGTGTGTAAGAAGCTTGTAAGCATACTGAATCCCTCCAATGGTTTACTTATTGAATGTCATATGAGACAGGTTTCATATTTAAAATCTCAAACTTGTCTTGCCCATCCGTTTGAACATTAAATTCGTAGCTATGGTTACTTTGAATGCCTGTATCTGGCTGTTCTAACTTGACTGAACATCTGACAATATACCTTCCTTTAGAAGATTTCTCTTCATAGACCGATACCTTGTTTAAAGATTTATAGTTCATTAATCCATTTAACGACTGCGCTTTTTTCGAATCTTTAAAGAAGAACTTAGTTTCATCACGTCGATCTTTTGCTGTATAGGTTTTGAAGAACGATTCTAGAAAGCTTTGAACCTCATGATTGACAACTGAATCCGTGTTTTTGCTTTGTTCATTCTCGGAAACCGTGACGCGTTGATTTTCTTTTGGCATATACGGTTGTGGCAGATCAATGACGCTATAGCCGTTTTTACCTTCGTAAACTCTGACTAGATAGTAAACGGTAGCCGGCTTCTCTTCTTTCGTTTTCTCCACTTTCTCTTTTCCATCTTTGTCTTTCGATTTCTTCTCCACTTCTTTTGTTGCTGTGACCTGAACTTTTATGGATACATCTGAAATGTGGGCATCTTTTTGTGTAATCGAAACGACGTCACTACTGTCATAACGCTGACTACTAGAGAGATTGGCATAATCAATTCCAGCATCTTTATCTAGACCGGTTGCTAAAAAGTTCTGCAAAGCCTCTTCCCTTGCTTTCTGTTTATCCTCTCCTGGCTCAATGCTCGTGTACTGACGCATAAATTGAGTTGTGAAGTACTCGACAGCTTTAATATTTTGATTATTTCGACTTTTTCCTTCACTCGTACCTTGTTGTTGGGCTGACACTTTGTCTTCTAGATCACTAATGGCCAGGTTGTGGCGAAAGGCACTAAAGACTCCTAAAGCTATAATCACTAGACTTAGAATCACAATGGCTCTTCCTATAATGGCTGCTGTTGAGCGTTTCATTGTTGCTCGCTTAATCATCCGTTGTTCTTGTTGCTTTTCTTTTTCATCTCTCTTTAGTAAGTTCGGCATATATTTCTTGGATGAACCGACTTTTTCTTTTCCTTTTTCTTTTGGCACCTGTGAAGGGTCAGTAGAAACAGGCTTCTTTTTCTTCTGCCATTTCTTCATCGTCATTCCTCCTTACTTTTTACCAAAGAACAAGAAGGCTACAATCGCTATGATGATGAGTGTACCTGTCACGCCATAACTTGCTACACTTTGGTTATAAAAAACCGAAAACTGTTCTTTCCCTGTCTCCCAAAGTACGTTCGCTTCTGGGAATGTCCGTAGGATGAAACTTCCTACGAGACAAATTCCAGCGATGTATAGAAGGGTTTTAAATAAACTACGAACCACTAGACGTCCCCTCCTTACAACCCTCTTTTTACCTCTATTGATTCACTGAATATATAGTGATAAATATCTCCAAAGGCATCTTTTTGTACGTCTTCAATGTTTGCTGTCAAAACGGGAATCTTGATATGTGACCGTTCTTGAGTTGGAATGCTTAAGATATCGCGCATGGTCTTTTTCGTGTTTGTTTGATTTCCAGCGACAAACAAGACTCGCCAATCTAAAACAGGTTCTTCAAAGCCCACATAAAGATCATATTTTTCGAGTGTTTCTTTTCCACGTTTCAAAAAGTCGTTATACCTTTGTATCTTTTGAATGGTATTTTGTCGTTTGGCTACACTACGTTCCAGCTCAATAAACAAGCCAATATTTTGCTCGCTATCTGCTTCTCCCACAACTAATACGCCGTCCGGTTTGATGACCTCTGACTTGCTCTTTCCATATTGGAAGGTTCCTCTTGCTTCTGGAATCCATTCCTTAACAGCTAGCCCTACTTCTTCTGCCTGTTTTCTGTAGGATAAAACTAAACGATTTAACATCAACTGATGTTGATACCAGGCAGGTACATCTGTTGACCATTTTTTCTGCCATTTCGAGAACCCTTGCAATTCCTGTACGTTCTCTACGCCAAATGCATCGAGTGTATATAGATTGCCTGGCTTTTCATAGCCTGGCATGGGAACAGTAAAGCTCTTAAGGTACTTTGATTCCTCTAGCAATCGCAAGCGCTGCATCACATATTTTCGGTCTGCGTAATTCGTTAAAATGTGATCAACAATAAAATTTGAATCAATGTAGATGAAGTCATGTAACTTAATAAGTAAATCCGTGTCTTGTTCATTCAGTGTGATATATTTTTTCATGTTGTTTCCCCTCTCTCCTTTGTCTGTAAGAGAAACGTTACGTTCGTGAGCCATTAACCTATTTTTCTATCTCTGTTTATAGTAAAACGCTTACTCCACTCTTTTCCTGCCATCTCTACTCATTCTTTTCTGAAGGTTTTTTCTTTCGTAGTGACACAATGGGCTGTGGTTCCATTGGTAAATCTTCTATTTTTTCCTTTGAAGGTCTCACGTCAGGTTCCATCGATGTAGAATCCATTTCTGGAACTTGTTCTTTTTCCTCTAAAACAGGCTCGACAGCTGCCGCCGTTTCGCTCATTCCTTGGTCTTCTTCTTTATGAATAGGATTCTCCCATGAAAGGGTAAGCATCGGCTTGAACGGTGTACGTATTACTGGTTGTTCCTGTTCTCGCTGTTTTCTCTGTTTTTTTGAAAGGGTAATCGTTGCAAAAGAATCTTTTTCATGTTCATTCTCTTGCTTTACGCCTTCTTTTGAACTTGGTTCAATTTCATTAACAGATGATGCAGTAATGCCTTTTGGTGACTCAACGTTTGAATCCGTTTTCTTTTCTAAGGAAACCGGCGCCTCTGGCTGTGCTTGTAACGGGGCCTTCGGTTTCTTAGGCTGTAATTTCTTCACTTGTTTCGGTTCATAGGTCTCCCCTTGTAAGTAAGCCCGAATCATCACATCAACTTCAGATTGATGATGGCCATTTTTTGATGACAACTCTTTTACTTTGGCTTTGGTCCAAGCATCAGCCTTTGCTTCTTCGGTTGCATGTTTGTATCGTGCTTTTTTTCCATTCGGCATATACCGATCTAGTGGAGGTAACTTGGCCACACATTGCACAATTTCATCCACACCATTCACATTATCCTGCGTACGAATAACCGTGACTAAATCAGGCAAGTTTCGAAAATATGATTCCGAAAAAAGAGGTTGATCTTTTTTGGTGCCTTGGACACTGAACATTTTACTGGCTGCGGCTGCACCTTCAGCACCTTGTCGACAAACAAAGAAATTTCCTTGAACTTCTGTTAGGGCATTTTTAAGCTCTTGGTCCAGTTGATGCATGGACTGTGTACCAATTCCCAGCGACAACCCTTTTTGACGTTGTTCCGCAATGATACGAGGCAGAATCGTCATTTTCTCTAGTCTGGCAGCTTCATCAAACACGAACTGATGCATTAAAGGATTAGGTGTTCTTGTATCCGCCACTCGATAATACAAGTAGGTGAGAAACCCACCAATTAATCCTGTTTCTTCTTCGCTTAATCCACTAAAGTCATAAAAGATAATATGTCCTTCATCCATCCATTCTCGAATAGGAAGAGTAAACTCTTTTTGGCCAAACATTCGACGTAATAATGGATTGGCTGAAAAGGTATCTAAACGATTAAATAATGCAATGCGACTAGCATCAATTAAATCTTCTGCTTCATTCTCCCAAAAATCTAACACGTCATACGCTTCAATATTGTTCTCCAGACGGCTCAAAATCCGTTGTCTGAACGTAAAATCATTTACTAATGGTTTTACACCCAAAATCGTATGTTGGCCTTCTACGTCTAATACAAGTGTTTTAATACAATTCACCAAAAGACGTTCCGTTTGTTTCGCCACTTGGAAGTTTTCACCGATAATCCGCATGACGATTTGTGTGACTCGTTCAGGTGATTCACCTGGAAAACGATGAAGCAAATTTAAAGCTGGTGGATATTCCGTATCTTTAAAAGAGATCCAATGAACTTTATCCCAATTAATAGATGCTCCATCATGTTCAGCTTTTAGCATTTGATTTAATAAAATCATGGCTGTGTTTCTGGCAGGATCACCAAAGGAAAAGCCAGGTGATGGTTTGTTTTCCATACCTTGCTTAATAAATTGATGAACATAACTCATCAACACATTATTGAGTAGCGTTGATTTCCCAGAACCCGTTACGCCAAGCAAGGACCAATGCTTCTGAAGAACACTCATTAAAATCCTGATCATACGATCTTTGACAAACGGGTGATATTGTACTCCAAAATCGACAGACCCTTCTTCATGGCTCAAAAGATGGTCTGGAAGAAGTTCTTCACCACGTTTCGAATGTGGGACCTCTTTTGCGAGCTTTTGCATAATTGTTCGTTCATCAAAGTGTGGCAAATGAAGAAGGTTCGCAAGCTCTCCACCCGTCCATGTCATCCGATACGGACTCATAGTGGGATACCATTGAACCGCCTTTTTCCACTTCTTGTACTTCAATTCATTCACATGATGTAAAACGGAATTAATCGCGTTGGCCATACTTTTTACGACAGGTACACCGGGATAATATTCAGAAGCCATGGACACTGTACAGTCAAAGGCTACTTCATTCCCTGAATAACGATGTTTTAGGCCTACTAATTCCTCTTTATCAAATGCCGACTGATCTCTGAGAGGTCTATCCCCTTTTAAGTCCTTTTCAAGCTTCTGGATGGCTTTGCGAAGCTTCCACCCATCATTAGGCGTAAATCCTACCTGTAACCATGTACCAGGCTTCATATGTGAAATGATCCCAGGTAGTTGATCTGACTTATACCGTGAAAGAGGCAGTGACTTTTTCAAATTATTGCTTTTTAATTTTAGTCGTCCACCCACGGCCTTCTTTTCTGGAAATTCTAAGTCATCCGCCGGAAAGAACGTTAAATTTGGATAGACACTCTGAAAATTGGACTTAATGGCTTCTAACTGATTCTTTTCAGCCCCCATATAGAAACGGTATTGAATACCTGCAGATTCATCTACTACGTGGTGAATAAGAAATGAAAAGCGTTCCTTTCCAAGAAAGATCCGTTCAATCCACCTACGTTTTGTTCCATGGATCCGTCTCATTAATTGTCCTAACATTTCTTTCGACACGCCATCATCTGCATGCGGCAGCATTTGAACATACTCAAACTGTCGTTGAATGCGAAAGACAGCACATATCCATCGAATTACGAGAAATAACAGCAGCAAGGCCACTAGTAATTGAATGCTGTGAATAAAGAGTGTGAGCCAATGCTGAACGACTTCTGGACGGTACGGGAGAAGCGACAAAAGCCATTCTTTCTTCCAAATACCAATGCCAGCCAAACCAAAAACAGCAATCGCTCCCCCCTGCCGTGGATTTTCAAGTAGTTGATCCAGGATATCGTCAAAGATGGTCGATTGTTTTTTAGATGGTTTTTGTTTCATTTGGTTTCCCCTCCTTGTGAAGAGAGGAAGGAAAAGAGCTATGAAGTTTTCGAGGAACAAGGTTCATAGGGTGTTTGTTTCCGAGTTGTAGTGAAGTACGTTTCTAGGGTGAAGTGTATAGGTTCGTATGGTTGCCAGCATGTGTAAGGCCATGTTGGGTTGACGCTAGGTGCGCCCGCCGCCAATACGAATAACGAATACAAATAAAAATAGGAGTACTAGTAGGACTTCTCCCATCGGTACATGATTACTAACGTAATCAATGTTACCTCAGGGAAAGTATCTTGAAAAAAGTAGGATGTTTATTGCTTACTTCCATGATATTCCTTCCCCACACGTGCTTCAAGGGATTTCCAAAGAAAACAACCTAATACCTAGTAAAAGTTTTACTACATAGCCCTTTAAGGTCACATTTTTTAACAAAACTGTAATAAAACCTCCTATTTTTATTACTTTCATCCTAATGCATATTTGTTGTGAAACATGCGCACATTTAGTCCATTATGTATGAGCTATCATACTGAGTCATATACCACTTCAAACTTTAATCAGACATTGGCAAAACAAAAGTTACAATTGCCTTTTGTTCATCATTTTTATACAATGACAGTGATTATTCTGTAAGGAGAATAGTTACGTTTGTGAGTAGCATCGAGAAAGGATTTCAGATCTTTTCTCGATGCTTTTTTTGTGAACATTAATCATCTGTTTTCATGAAAAGTTTGAATTGGTTCAAACTTGAAGTAAGATCAAAAGCAGCATGATTAACATAATGCTTGCGTCTTTGGCGAGCCGATTCTTCACGTTCTATCTCTCTTAATTTAGCAACCTGCAGTTCTCGATCCACTACATGCGTTTTCTTCAATGTATCTCCTAACTCCATACCTACATGAGACAACATGACATCACTTAAACGCTCAATCTCTTCCACAAATTGAGTCAATTGAGCAGATCGATGCTTCTTGAACAGCCCTTTCATCACCCCATAAAGGTACTTAAAGAAACCATCTTCTCCTTGGAAATCTCCTGCAATCACAGAACCCTTTTTCTGAACCGTTAAGCCAACAGCCTCCACGGATAAACGTACATAATGCGGAGTAGACGAAATAGAACGATAAGAAATAGCAAACTCTTTAAAGGCTAATTGAACCTTCCCCCAGGCCCTAAAGATAAAACGACCATCTGTAAAACCCCGGTTAAACAACGCGCTCGAGAAGGCGGAAGGAACATTCCCGGGAAGAGGTGCATGCTGTAGAGTACTAGAATACGTAGGCGGTAAATTTAAGATACTATATTCAGAAGAACGAGCAACCTCGTTACACTGATAAAGCAATAGAGCCATCCCACCCACCACCGTATCTTTAATTGTATTTGAGTTGAGCCCATTATTTTTAGGAGCAGTGTCTTGTTCTTTTTTTGAGGCTTCAGATTGAGCTCTATGAGCTTTTATTTCGTCAATGATACATAACTCTGTTGAAGCCCCTCTTCCTTTGCCAGAGACCTTTTTCGAAAGGATTTCTTGCTCTTCCAATCTAGCAATCACTTTCTTAAACGTAGCATAAGGGATTTTCTTGTCAGCATTCACACTTGAAGTAATTTGCTCAGCAAGATCACGTTGTGATCCTAATATACGTCCTCCATGAGCACGAATAAATGCTAATACGTCCCCTTCCCATTCTTGAATGTGGCTATATGTACGTTCTTCACGTGGTTTCGCTTCTTCCCAAATGACATAGCTAAATAGCATGCCCGATAAATCGCGAATTTTTTTCGCAGATGGAGCATGAAAACGACCATTATAGGCACTCTTAACTTTTCGTTTAACCTCAATTTGACGCATTTGAGGTGTATTTTTTTGATTCCAGTTATGTAAGTATTGTTCTGCTGTTTTTTCATCGTATCCAGCTGCCTTGTAAGCAAGAGCAAGTGTGTAGCAAGCCGTATCACGTTGACCTTTATTTACACCTTCTAGGATCTTTTGGACAGCAGGATGTTTTAAAAGAGATTCATAGCCTTTGCAGAATCCTTTTTTGTATGTATGTACGTCTTGTTGATCTTGTTCTTGAACCAGTTGGAACCATTCACATAGCTCATCAAAAGATACACGTTCTTGTGAATGAAAGACCGTATTTTCATCAGTTGGTAAACGGAATAATCGCTCAGGACCAATCGCATTTACGTCCCCTTTTAACATCTCAGCGATGCATGTTTGAATACGGCTATAATGAGCATTTAACTTGTCCGAAGCCCGTTTTGACTGTTCTAAAAACCAATGAACATGAAAC
Organism: Priestia sp. 3CA3; assembly: GCF_056836725.1. Lineage (NCBI taxonomy): Bacteria > Bacillati > Bacillota > Bacilli > Caryophanales > Bacillaceae > Priestia > Priestia sp. 3CA3. The sequence continues at coordinate 22,044 of NZ_JBXENJ010000016.1, read as the reverse complement.
CCTTTAGAAGGCGTTTGAACGATTAAAGAAGGCATTGGAAGTCCTGCTTGTGTAATCAACTCTTGCATATCCGGAAGAGTCATCCCCTCGTTCTCACCGTTCTTTGCATCAATATCAATAGACATCGCATTAATCCAACGTAGCGTACTTAAACGACGTAGATCATTGCGATAAAACGTATTTGGCGTGAAGTATGTATAGTCTTTGCTGACATTAAACAACGAACCATATGTACGAACAGCTTTTGTTGTTTCTTTTGTAAAATCTTTTGATACGAATACCCAGCCTAAACAGCTGCTATAACCGTTTTTTTGCTTTTGTGTTTGTTTTTTAGAATATTCTGTCAACTGGTTTCCATAGATTTGTTGCGCAAGGTTTCTCATTACACGTGTCCCTCCATTTACTCGGAAACACAAAAAGCGTCGTTTACCGTTAAATGGTAAACGACGCTTTTATGTATAGAGAAACCCTATAAATTTAGCGTTATCTGTTCAAATTAATCACTCATAATATCTTGATTATATTTCCTACTTGTAGTAAAATTCCAAGTAGGAAAATACATTATGTACGTTGAATACGTACATTGAGTGAAAAGCTTGAGCAGCAGTTTACCGTAGGGAAGTTACGGTGAACGATTAGATAGGATTGCCGTCCGATTCTAATCGCTTGAGCTTTTTGCTTTTTTTCCGTTCATTTAGTTGTACTTCTATGATACTGCTAAACTTAACCACTTTACAAGTATAAATTAAAAAAACGTAACCATTTTATTCTAAATTATCTAATAATTAAGCGTCCAAACAACCATATCTTTCATTGGATTTTAATACCTTACTCTCTTAAAATATGCTATAATACTAGTGTATTGTTTATCGAATATTATGTTATAGAGTTACACCTTTAATGTTATAGTCTATGTAGACTATGTTCAAAACGCGTAAGATCTTTTAAGATTTTACGCGTTTTGTCGTTCCTAAAACAAAATACTTCGTTATTACCCATATTGGATTTTATTATTTCTTGAAAATCTAAATATACTTAAAATTACCAACCTTAAGTCAACCTTTAGTTGAACTAAAGGTTGACTTAAGGTTGGTAATTTCATAACTACATAGGTTTATACCTTAACAAGTTCAACTAAAATTTTTTCGGAAAAGCTATATATCAGCATAATCACCTTATAAGTTCAACTAATTGATTTGATAATAAAAAATAGCTGAATTTTAAATTTAAGTTTAACTTAAGTTAAACTTAAATGGTTTTTCGCTTATTTAATCCTATTCCAACAGCATTTTCAAAGCTTATTATAGGCACTTTCAACCTTTCAACATATGTATTATCATCTAAGATAAACATCTTTACAGAAAAACGAATAAAAAGCTTTTGAATTTAAAAAGAGGATATATTATGCTTTTAACGTAATAGTTTTTTATAAGTTTAAAATTAGGTTTCAACTATTATAGTGCTGATAATCAGGTTTACATAAGCTGTATAGTTATATTGATAGAAAGAGAGGTAAAAACATGAATACTGATGATAATCAAGTTGAGAATCAAGAGTTTGAAGGACAAAATGATGAACGTGAATACATTATAAAGGATATATCTGAAATTTTAGAAGAAGAGCCACATACCATACGTAATTGGTTAAAAGAACTTGAAGGTTATATTCCTTTCACCAAAAAGAAAAATGGATATCGTATTTTTAAAAAAGAGGGGTTAGAAAGATTTCAATTAATTAAACATCTAAACCGAGATCAAGAGTATACACTTAAAGAGATAGCTTTATACCTTGACACTGGAGGAGAAGCATTTAAGCCTGTTCCAGAAATCAGCGCTGATTCCATATTAGCTGATGAAATGAGAAGGATGAGAGAACGCCTTGATCAGTTAGAGGAGCGTGATAAAAAACGTGATGAAATACTTATGAACTTAGCAGAACAGCTTAATAAGCAAAATACTTATATAGAACATACATTGCAAGAAAGAAATGAAAATCTTACTACTGCTATGCGCGAGATGTTAGAAGGTAAAAAGCTAGCTGCAGTAAGCCAGCATGAAGAACAACCTATGAAGAAAGGTTGGTTTCAAAGATTATTAGGTAAGTAAGAGTTTTAAAAAAGTAAAATCTTAAGTTGCAGGAGCGAGTAGTGAAAAACCTGTAATTGCCTTTTAGGAATTTTTACTTTTAATATAATAAAGGAATAGTTTTATAACAGCTAAAAAACATTTTCAAAAAGTGGTATACTAAAACGATCTTATCCCGTTGTGCACAATAGAAAAAAGCCTTGTTTTTATAAGAACAAGGCTTTTTTCTATTAAAATACGAATATCTAGAACAAAGACCGCCCATTACGTATCAGTGTATAAGGCGGTCTTAACTGTATTCATGCTATATGATTATGACAAAAATATCGACATTATTCTAAAAGACGTCAGTTAAAAAACGCAATGGCCAAAATCGCTGCTACACACCCTAAATAAATGTTCCCACTCCAATCTCGTTTTTCTTTCTCTTCAATTACATAGCTATTGTAAGAGTCAGCAATTGGTTTTACTTTTAATTTGCGCTGCATATCTTGCTCCTTATCGAAAGTCAATTCGGATTCCTCCATTATTTGATAATTGGACGGCAGGAAGCGTCCTTGCTCGTCTCTCAATCGGTTGCTGACGTCTATTTTGCTGTGACGTCTCACGGTTGGAAGAATGTTGGGGTTTCGATGAAAAAGCTGTTCCTGGTATTGATCGGCTAACTCCTGGTACTCCAGATATCTCAGTAATGTTTGAAGACGCTCTTTTTCGTTCAATGTAATCAAGCTCACTTCCTCCATTCTCTTCTCTATTTGCTTCTTGCTCCAACCATAATTGGTGTGAGGAATGGCTCCATGGAGGGGAGGGAAGAGGGACGTCATCTTTTTTATAGTGTTTCATCAAGGTTAAAAATTGATGATTATAGGCAGCTGCAAATAAAGCACAGCGAAGAATCTGATTTCGATCTAACTTGGTGGCTTTAAATAAATCATCTACATATGTACGATAGATATCATCGTAACGGACAGTGGGTCTGTACATTGAAACACACCTCCTTATATAGAATAACCTCTAAAAGGAATAACTCCACTAACATCTATGCAGGAGTTTTGAATATGGTTTTCCAACTTCTCATTTTCCTTTCTAAGCCTTTTTTTCTTTTATTATGAACTCTAACATTTGTTTTCCTTCTAACGTCAGATAGACACGTTTTGAATTTAATAAAGAGATAGCCAATTCTTTAGTCATGTGTATTCGCTCCATTCATGCTGTTTTTAGGGACGTCTTTTGCTGACGTCTTACTAAATGATATGTGCTATGGCTTGTCCACTATTCCTATGGATTGGAAAATGTTTTAAAAGTAGGAGGGTTGGACATAATGAATACTAATTACATAACGGAAGGTGTTTTATATGAACTGGTTAGGTTTAGGAAAGAAGCGATCACGATTTGGTAAATATCTTGATAAAAATTCGATTACTCAACAGGAAATAGCTGAAGAAAGTGGAGTTAGCAAAAGTACGATTAGTCGTTTATGTGACCCGAAGGGGTACGAGCCTAGCCTTAAAAACGCTAAAAAGATTATTAAATTTCTCAAAAAGCATGATCCAATAGTAGATTATAGTGATTTTTGGGATATGTAAAATATTATTCATTCTGTTTTTTTGATGAATCTTTTTTACTTTATTTGGAGTATCTTATAGTTTATGATTAGCCGATCATTAAGCATGAAAGGCTGTCCATATGACAATGCCGTCGCTGAAGCGACTTTTAAAAGTATCAAAACGGGATTTGTGAAAGGACGACATTTTACTAACTTAGAAGGATTAACAAAGGAGCTCCAGGACTATGTCCATTAGTTTAATTACGTGCTAATTCATGACACGCTTGATTATATGAGTCCGGTTGAATCCAAAATGAGAAACCAAAAAAACTGTCTAGCTTAGTGTTGACATACCAACTTCAACATACAAAAAACACCTAACTTTTAATCAGATGCTTTGGTTTTATAGTCCTTCAAATACAATTTTAACGTTCTTATTTTCCGCAAACTCGCTTATATAATTTAGAATTAATTCCTTTAGTTGATAAAATCGTAGCAACTCAACTTTTAATTCTTCTTTATCCGAGTTTGTCAAATGCTGAGGCATATTGTGCAAAGCATCAGCAACCAGACTAAGCAACAAGAAAATGTCATTATGTAAGTATTCCTCAATTGCGGCATACATCTTGATAGAAAACAATTCTCTTTGAGCTGCCAATAAATTTGTTACATGTTGCTGTGCTCTTTTAACTAAATCCTCAGCTGAACATTCATCTAGCATTTTAGCGAAATCAGCCGTATGATCAACCTCACCGCGAAAGTATGGATCTCGAACGTGTTCTACAAACGTGTGGAATGACATTGCTACTTCTCCTTTACATGTGTTGATTATATTTTTACTACTTTCCCAACCCAATCACCTATGTGTTATTGTCAACTATCTCAAAATAAGCCTTTGGATACGTTCCTATCCAATTAGATAAAACATCCCTATCCACTTTCATATCCGAAAAAACGTTGTAACCCCTTGCGTCAGCAGTCTCAAATCCGTAATATTCTTCTTCTTTTTTAATATGTAATTTCTCTTCCAGACCATCAAAGACACAGACCAATTTTTTGAGTTCGATTTCTGTTTTTCGAATGCCCATCCTTTTAATCTCCCATCCTGCGATTTCCCCCTATATTCTGAATTATCTCACATTTACATTCATTGCTCTACACATCAGTTTACTCCCTAATTTGCCTTTCCACCTTTCCGCCTCTCCAAATCATTTTTCTTACAAATTCTAAAATCAGCTCTAATACGCTCATAAAGCCTGTATTAACGCGGTAACACTACCGAGGTAGAGACTGATTAATGACGAAGTAGATAGCCTTTAGATACTATGCAGGTACCGCAGTAAGGTTGCTACCTTTTGACGATTTTAACGTAGCTAAAAGCCACTTAGTATTTAAAGTGGCTTTTTTATTTGTATGAAGATTAATTAAACACATCGAAAGGGGATCCATTCTCTTTTTGTCTTATTTCAATAGCTAAAACCCACTTATATATATGAGCAAGTGTAAATCCTGCTTTCTCCAAATCCTTTGGAAAATAGTCTGGATGATCGCGAAGCCAATAAAGACGTTCTAGAGCCTCCGGCATGGCTCCTAAACTATATAATGATTTACTCTTCACTTTTTTTCCTTCACGATAGGTTTTTTTAATAAACAAATACGTTTTTCCTTTTGATTTTTGTTTTGCAAGATACCCTGGCTCTGTTGTTTTAACCTTCATAAAACCAGCTCCTTTTTGGGTTTTACTACACATTTAGAATTTAAAAATGTAGTAAAACTTCGTAATTATTCACACGTGAAAATTTTCATTCCAAGCAGCATTACTAACGATTTTTTTGTATTCTTCTTCGCAATCATCATCATTCATAGTGCTTAACATTGCGTTAGGGTATTTCAGAAAATGGCGTAAAACTAAGCGATAATAACTTTCTTTCATCTTCATTTTTGAAACCTCATAAAATTAACCTTTCACTATAATCCATTATACGATAGTGGATTGAGGATTGTAAATAAGTTTAACAAAATTAATTCACTATTGTATAATGAATTGAAATCAAGTTGGAGGAATGAAAATGGTAACTATAAAGCCCAGATTGCGAGAGCTACTAAAAAAAAGAGGTCTTACACAAGGACAATTGTCAGAAATGACAGGAATCCCACAGGCAAGCATTTCTCGTTTCGACAAAAACGAACAACATTTAGATTGGCATTTGTTTAGTATTGCTAAAGCTCTGGGATTATCAATAGAAGACCTATTCGAAGTAGAAGAATGATTCGTTAAAGGAAAATATGATATAATTAAAAATCTAGTTGTTCAATTTTGCTAAAAAGCAGTCAAAATATTTTATTTGACTGCTTTTTTATGTACATTAGAAAATTGTCTACAATGATTTCTTCTGCCATTAAAAATAAAGTATAAATAACATTAATATCAAGCTGTTTGAATAAACACGTAACCTTTCTTTTTAAAATCAAAAATGGCTTATAAAATTTCACCGCCAAAATGTTGTGTTACTAAAGAACTACATATAAAATAAAAATAAAGTATAAAAAAGTCTAAATTTAGAGTTGGAATTATCACAGAAATTAAGCTACTTCAAAGAACACAGAAGATTTGGCAGCGTCTAACAATGAATTAATAGACAACTACTGGAGAGATGAGCATAAAGAGTCATACATGATAGAATTAACCCAAAAGTTATATGAAATAAATGAGGCTAAAATGGGGAAAGATGGACAATTTATAGCTAATATTCGTCAACAGTGTGATAAAGAGAGGTTAGATGTCTTAAGTTGTATTTTGAAGTTAAAAGAGGAGAATAAAAAGCCTTCTATTTCTGTATAAAAGAAAAATTATGGTATGAACAATAGTCCGTAATTAACAGACGTTCTGTACTAACTAGAGAAGAAATGCATCAAGGTGTTTAATTAAGAGAAACAAGGTGTTTAATTTATGGATATTAATCAAATAAAATCTAAAAATCGAGTACTAGATCATGGTGAAGTGTTGACTCCAAGTTGGTTAGTTAATGAAATGCTAGATTTAATTCCAGCTGATGGTACAAAAATAAGTAGTCGCTATTTAGAAAATAGCTCTGGTGAAGGAGCATTTCTACTGGAAATACTGAATAGAAAATTAACATTAATATTTAATAATTACAGTGATACAAAAGATCGAGAATTTTTCGCGATAGTTGGTATTACTAACATTTACGGGTTGGAATTACTAAAAGATAATGTGGAAATTAGCAAATCTCGCTTACTTAATTTAGTTGAGTATTACTTTATCCATCGGTATAAGCTGGGTACTGGGATTGAATTCTTTAAGTTAATAGAACATGTTATAAACATAAATATAATCAATATGGATGCCCTAACATACAAAATACCGATTTTTAACAATAATGAATTAGTTCGAGACAACTGTGGAAATATAGTTTATTCAAATAAATTAGGGAAAATTTCGGAATGGGAAATAGATTATGAAACAAAAGAAATAAAAAGGGTTGAATATTTATATCAGGATATTGTTAAAGAACAAGAGGATCGATTTTATTATGAAAAGATGTTAAAGGCTAATGAGCCATTACAATTAAGTCTATTTGATTCAGATCTAGAAAATGACTTATTTGACTTTGATACTTATGTTACATTTGCCAAGCCAATTAGGGTGTTTGAAAAAACCTCATATAGAGATTTAATTAACGCAATTGTTGTGGAGGATGGAGAAATAAATGAATGAGAACTATCGAGCTTTTAAGCACAAACTTATCTATATCTTTACAATTCCTAGTGAAACACATAAAGGTAGATTAAAAATCGGAGAAACAACGTTTGAAGGAAATCCATACGACAAAGACAGTATAGAAAAAAGCGCCAAATCTAGGATTGACCAGTACACTAAAACAGCAGATATTGATTACGAGCTATTATACTTTGATTTAGCAATCACTTATAAAGGGGCTCCTTTTAGAGACAACGATGTGCATAGTGTTTTGAAGCGTTCAGGAATAAGCCCCACTGAAGGGAGCAGAGGCAGAGAGTGGTTTAATATCGATTTAAAGACTGCTATTTCAGCCATTGAAGCTGTAAAGCATGGAAAACGATCTTTAGGACATGCACCTATTACTGAAAATAAAACTACAATTACGTTTCGTCCTGAACAAGAAGAGGCTATAAAATCAACTTTAGATTTAATTCAAAAAGGCAAAGAAAGAATGTTGTGGAACGCAAAAATGCGATTTGGTAAAACTGTAAGTGCCCTTGAACTAATTAGACGTGCAGAATTTAAAAAAACGCTTATTATCACACATAGACCTGTTGTATCAGAAGGATGGTTTGAAGATTTTCATAAAATCTTTGTAGAATCTAATTATGGTTATGGTTCAAAAGTAAAAGGAGAAACAATTGAAGTTCTACATAGTATGAAAAATCCATTTATCTACTTCGCTTCTATGCAGGATTTACGCGGTTCCTCGTTGATCGGTGGCGAATTCAATAAAAATAATCACATTTTTGAAACGACATGGGATTGTGTTATTATTGATGAAGCTCACGAAGGTAATAAGACCGAACTAGCTAGAAATGTTCATAAACATATTGAACGAACATTTACGCTTGCACTTTCTGGAACTCCTTTTAATATATTTGAAGATTACCAGGATGAGGAAGATATTTATACCTGGGATTATGTCATGGAACAAAAAGCCAAATATGAATGGGAAATCAATAATTTTGGGGATTCTAATCCTTATGCAAGTCTTCCTAAATTGTCTATCTTTACATACCAATTAGACAAAGAATTTAATGGACAGAAATATATTGATATTGAAGATAAGGCTTTTAACTTTAGAGAATTTTTCAGAACTTATAGTAATGATGATCCCCATATTTCAAAAAGAGGAAAATTTATTCATGAAGAAGATGTTTTAAAATTCTTAGACTTAATATCTCATAAAGGACAGTTTGAAAACAACAAAACAAATTTCCCATTCTCTACAGAATACTATCGAGATAATCTTAAAAATACATTATGGTTAGTCCCAGGTGTTTCAGAAGCTAGAGCACTTAGTGAACTAATGAAAGAACATGCTATATTTGGGAATTTTGACATCGTAAATGTTGCAGGCTCAGGTGGTAATGATTCAGAAAATATAGACGCCTTAGCCAAAGTGAAAAAAGCAATTGGTGATGACCCTGATAACGCTTATACTATTACTATTACTTGTGGTAAATTAACGACAGGGGTTAGTGTTCCTGCATGGACTGGTGTCTTGATGCTTTCTAACACATCATCTCCAGCTACATATTTACAAACAGCTTTTCGTGTCCAAACTCCTGCAAATATCGGTGGGAAAATAAAAACCGATTGTTACGTATTTGATTTTGCACCAGACAGAACACTAAAAATGGTTGCACAAGCTGCTAGTTTAAATATAAAAGCAGGGAGTTTAAATTCACCTTCCCAAAAAGAGGCAATGAACACATTTCTAAATTATTGCTCAGTTATTAGTATTGATGAAAGCAAAATGGCTGCTATTAATGTAGAACATATGTTACGTCAACTAAAAAAAGCTGCCATTGATCGAGTAGTTACAACTGGCTTTGATGATATGAATTTATATAATGATGAATTACTAAAATTAGATGAAGTTGATATTCAAGACTTTAATAATCTGAAAGAAATTATCGGTACCTCAAAGCAAGAAAAAAAACCTTTAGATGTAACAGTAAATAATCAAGGTTTTAATGATGAAGAATGGGAAAAGGCTGAAGAGACTCAAAAAAAACCTAAGAAACAACGAACGCCAGAAGAACAAGCTTTGCTTGAAAAAATGCAAGAACTTCGCAAGCAGCGTAAAACAATGATCAGTATCCTTAGAGGGATTAGCATTCGTATTCCAATGATGATTTATGGCGCAACCATTGATATGGAAAAAGAAATAACTATCCGTAACTTTGTAGATATCGTGGATGATGAATCTTGGAAAGAGTTCATGCCTCAAGGTGTTACAAAAGATATGTTTAAAAAATTTATAAAGTACTACGATGCTGAAGTTTTTGTGGAGGCAGGACTGAAAATTCGCCGCAAGGTAAAAGTAGCAGATAAAGCTGATACTGTTAGAGAGCGAGTAATGAAAATTGCAGATATTTTCTCAACGTTTAAAAATCCAGATAAAGAAACTGTATTAACTCCATGGAAAGTTGTGAATAGACATCTAGTCAATACACTAGGTGGAGAATCCTTCTTCGATGAAAACTTCGAATACGCTTTACACAATGGTGAAAATACGAGACTAGAGGTAAAAAGCAACATTACAAGAAATTCCTTAGCAAATACACATTCAAAGGTTCTTGAAATAAATTCTAAATCAGGATTATATCCATTATTAGCTTGTTATAACATATATAGAGAAAAAGTTCGTGTATGGCGTGAAACTAAATATTACGAGGTACTAGATCGTGATACACACTTTAAACTTTGGGCCGAAACATTAAAAGATAATATTTTTGTCATTGCAAAAACACCTATGGCAAAATCCATTACTATAAGAACATTACGTGGATATAATTCCTGGGATACTAATGTCATCTATTATAAATCGATAATGGAAGATGTTAAAAATAACAGAGCTGAGATTCTTAGAATTGTTCAATCTATGTTTAATTACAAAGGAGAGAAAGATTTGAAATTTGATGTCATTATAGGAAACCCTCCTTATCAAGAGATAGACGGTGGTGCACAAGTGAGTGCAAGACCTATTTATCAAAACTTTGTTCGTGCAGCTAAAGTTATGAACCCTAAATATATCTCCATGATTACTCCAAGTCGATGGTATGTTGGAGGTAAGGGATTAGATGACTTCCGCGAAGAAATGTTAAATGACCCTCACCTCACAGAGTTACATGATTGGTTAACTCCTGAAGATATCTTCCCTAATACAAATATTCGTGGAGGAGTGTGCTATTTTTTAATAGATAATAGTTACGAAAATTCTCAAAATCAAATTAGAGTGGTCACTCACGAGAATAATACGGTCATTTCCGATGTAATGAGAGCTATGAAAGTTCCCGGTGTTGATATTTTTATTCGAGATAGCATAGCTTTAAAATTACTATATAAGGTTCATGGTGATGACACGGATAAAGAAATTAAACTTAATAACACAATGATGAATTACGTATCTTCTGCAAAAGCATTTGGTTTTAGAGGTTTTTTTGTTAAGGATAAAAAGTTTAGAAGTACAAATCATGGACTACTCGATCCAATCAAATGTTATGGCTTAAAAGGCGCAGTTGGATATGTTGAGCGTTCCGAAGTTCCTAGTAGGTTAGAATGGATAGATAAATGGAAAGTATATACTGCTGAATCAAATAACATCGGAACTGAGTTGAAAGACGACAACTTTAATACAATAATCGGTAAACCAAGAACTATTTGTACGGAAACTTTTGTTGTTATTGGTGCAGATTTAGATTTAGATGAAGAACGTGCCAAAAATTTATCGATTTATTTAAAAACAAAGTTTTCGCGATTTCTTCATAGCATTGCCAAATCAAGTCAACATGGAACTAAATTAACTTATAGATTTATACCTTTACAAAATTTCTCAAATAGGTCTGATATTAATTGGTCTAACACAATTGAGGAAATAGATCAGCAACTATACAAAAAATATGGTTTTACAGAAGAAGAAATAGAACATATTGATAAAAAAATAAAGCCTATGAAATAAACCCCATATTAATTTCTTGAACAAACGATACATCGTCATAAGATAAGCAACTCAAAGAATAATAAAAAAACCTGGTTAAACATCAATGAAGGCGAGATGATTTATCTAGGTTTTTTTCTATAAATAAAAAATAGCACCGTAGTGTATCAATTTATAGCTCACACAGGCTTAGGTCTAGGAGGAGGAAGGCTGATTATGGAAGTAAGAACCATATCGGCGTAAATAATTTTATTAAAAATAAAATTATATTACTCTTTTTTATATAATAAATTTGTTTAAAAAGGATTATCCCCTCAAACATGACCTTAAATGCACTTCCTACTAACTCCTTGAAATTATACAATTTGTATATGTTAGACAGTATTGGATTTGTATAAATATTTTTTAATTTCCTGTAAAATAGAAAGAAATAACTTATTTTAAAAGGATGAAACGATATGTATTCACCAGAACCACATTCAATCACCTTCTCTACATTAATTAATGATATAGACAAAGGTATTATAAAAATACCTCAATTTCAAAGGGATTTTGTTTGGTCTATAGAAGAATCGGCTAAGTTAATTGACAGTATTATTAAAGGTTATCCAATTGGAACATTTATTTTATGGGAATCTCAAGAAAAACTTCGCTCTGTTCGTAATATCGGTGGAGCTGACTTACCAGATACACCTGTAGGATCAATGGTTCAATACGTTTTAGATGGACAACAAAGAATGACTAGCTTATATGCTAGTTTAAAAGGTTTACAAGTTCAGAGGGAAAAAGGATCAGACGATTTTTCGGAAATTTATGTAGACTTGGTGGCGAATGATGAAGATTCTATTATTATTACAAATATTGAAGACCGAAATGCCACAGAAGTAATTTCATTACGTAATTTACTTCATGGGGGAATTCCTGTTCTAATGGAGTACCCTAAAACGATGTATCAAAAATTAGAGGAATATAAAAACAGGTTACAAACATACCGTTTCTCTACTATTTTACTGAGAGGAGCATCTATAGACATTGCAACAGAAGTATTTACCCGTCTAAACGTTGGTGGGAAAAGTCTTACAGTTTTTGAAATTATGGTAGCTAAAACATTTGACGATAGCCAGAAATTCGATTTATCCCAAAAATATGAGCAATTAATAGCACGGCTAGAACAAGTGGGTTATGAAACCATACCTGACATTACAGTTTTACAGACCATTTCAGTAATTCTAGTTAGGGAATGCACTAGAAAAAATATATTAAAACTAGATAAACAGAGGTTTATTGATATTTGGGATGATGTAGTAGATGCAATTGAGAGGTCGGTTGAATATTTTAGAAATTACTATCGCATTCCTGTTTCAAAAATTTTACCTTATAACGCATTAATTGTACCCTTTTCTTACTTTTTTTATAATCACCCAGATAAACCTGTTAATGATATTAAGAATTATTTAGATGATTTTTTCTGGCGGGTGTCATTGTCAGAGCGCTACTCAAGCTCAACCGAAACAAAGTTAGCTCAAGATATTAAAAAGATTGATCTAATTCTAAACAGCGAACTACCCAGGTATGAATTTCAAGTTGACACGAGTAAAGATTTTATCATTAATAATGGAGGGTTTAGTGCTAATCGTAGCTTTATTAAAGCCATTTTATGTTTAATGGCATACCAAGAGCCAAAATCATTCAACGATAATTCAATTGTCAGAATGAATAATGATTGGCTTAAGCAGGCAAATAGTCGGAATTATCACCACTTTTTCCCACGTGCCTATCTAAAAAAACAAGGCGAAGACGAATTTTATATTAATCACATCGCAAATATAACAATTGTTGATGATTTTCTAAATAAAAGAAGAATACGTGCGCAAGCACCTTCAAAGTATATGACAGCTTTTAAACAGGAAAATAAAGATCTAATTCAGACAATGAAAACACATTTGATTGATGACCTTAATATCTACGGTATATGGGATGATGATTACGATGCGTTTTTTGATTGTCGTGCTCAAAAAATTAGCAATGAGCTTACAAAGAGAATTATTCAACAACCAGTTGGAATACTTAAAAACTGACATGTCTTATAGATAGTAGTATGTGAAAAAGCCCTTTTTATTTTTTAAAAGGGCTTTTTCATTATTTTATTAAAATTATTGCTATTAATTACTTATCATGTTGAAAAATAATAATGATAAACATGCAAATAAATGCGTTAAGACAACAGAGGGCACTACTTCCTCCAAAATAACAGAGAACTTTAAATATTATAGTCTAATCTTTTAAGTCATCATGTTTTTTTGTAAGTGGTATGTCTTTTCCCGTAAATTAATTCTAGACATATACATAGCAGTTTCAGTATGTAGAACAGTAGTATCAACGCTATTCAACCAAATGTAGTGTGCGAAAATTCTTAAATGTTCCTGCTTTTCATATTTTGGTAGAATGCTTTGAAAAAGATTATAAGCAAGGTTTGATAATTCAATATACAAATTTAACTTTTCACTTTCATCATCAAATGTAGAATCATTAATATATGTATGTATTAAATTGTCAATAATTTGAAAGACTACAGCTATATCAGCTTCTTTAGCATCTTTAAGAATCTTTTCCTTAATTTTTATATTAATTCCATCAACTAACTGAGCAAGTACATCATTTAAATCTCTAGGTTTTTTAGGTTTTGGTCCCTTTCTTTTATTGGAGATTTCAGTATTTATTATTTCGATAACCTGTGTTAATGGATCAAAGCAAGGAAAAAATAAATTATCTAATGGTTCGTTCCACACCTTAGGATAAGATTTAAATTTAGGCTCCTTTGTATCTATATCAATTGGATCGTAGTATAATAGTAGCCCATCTTTTAAGCTAAGAATCATATTATGCCGGTGCTCGACTTTAATATCTAATTCATCATACCAGTCATTTATAATAGTGGGTAAATCCTCCATTTTTCCATTCATTTTCAAATCAATTTTATCACATATTAAGAATGAGGTTATATGATCAAAGTGATAATGTTCAATATTATAATTTGATATATTTGGCAATCTGCATATGTATTTTAACTTTTTAATTATTATTAACAATTTATTTGTTGTATCTTCATCGAAGGGTTTACTAATAACAAAATCACGCATTGCTTGGATTGACGATTCCAGGCCACCGACAAATCCAGCACTATACTTGGGAAGAGGTAATCCCCAAAACTCATCCTCTGCAGAAAAGCCTGAATGTTCTCTTATTAGATCAGCCATTTTAAATATATAAATTCTTGTTAAATTAGGCGCATCTATTGGACATTCTCTCCGCAAAACAGTTGGAATACTAACTGTTGCTCTAAATTCTTTGATTTTTGCTAGTTTTTTTAAGGCATCTTTTAATTTATTTGTATCAAGAGTGGATTTTACTTCACCAATTGCAACAACAGTTTCAATTGGAAAGAAAGGAATTTCGTCTTGAAGAGGTGTGTTAATTTTATCATATACAATGACGTCACACTGAGTACTCACATCAGATTTATCATTAATGATAAACCCAGTACCTATTTCTAAATTAGTAGGAATAAGCTTTCTCAAAAAAGTACGGACTAATTGTTCACGGTGCATACCGAACTCTCCGTTATGAAAAATCCTATCTTCTGGGGAGGGCTTAAATAATTCAATTGATCTAAAACAAAAGTCCTCAACAAACACTTTAATATGTTTATCTAAAACTTCATCGAAAATTTTACTAGTCATACTAACTCACGCCTTTTTCATGTTAATTAAATATAGATTTATATAATCGAGATTAAGTTATAAAGCACAAACAAATTAGATAAGTAATTAAATTTATTTTATTTATAAGAGTAACTTTTAATTTATTTTGTTTATAGCTACCTTAATCTTACACATATTGTAGTCAAACCGTACCTTCCCTCTCATTTAAGTATTTTTATATACCTTCTTGAAATTAAGAACCCAAGAACAAAAAAGGCGCTGAATCACTATTATTTATTTCTTCAATAAAACGTTTCATACCGACACTTATACGTCTTCCACCAGAAATTTCAAAAAAATATATTCTCTCTTATAATTTTAATTATACATCTTTAGAACTATTTATATAGTTAATAAGAAATATTTTCTTCATAAAATAAAAATTAGACCGCATAAGAAAAATATAATTTATTAAACATTCTGACTCATAAAATTAATTTATATATTTAAGTTTTACCTTTTTCTCTTCTTATTGAAAACTACACTTGATGCTATTTTATAAAGGTTGGAGTGTATGCATAAAAAATACCTCTTGAGTACCAAGTAGGTATTTCTTCGCATACTACAAATATTTATTATGTAAACTGTTTTTTACCGTATTCATACTATCAAACACTGCAGTATTAAAGGAAGAGGTAGAATCCAATTATGAGCTTAGTCAGTAAGACAATCGAGACCTTGACTCAGGGTATAATTTAAGGAATTAGATTATTAATTGTTTTTGACTCAAAATTTAATCTTTTTCTTTCATACATATTAGCACTCAATCCAATTTGCCTTGCTAATTGATAGATCTGTTTTGAAGTGTATTCTACTCCTTTGTTTTTCCATTGTTTAATGAGTTCTTGTACAAACTCCCGTTCATTTGGATAGTTTCTACTCTTGAAATTAGCAATCGGATTATCATTAGCAAAGAAATATGGAAACTCGTATCCCATTTTCTTTGCAACTTCCATTAATACGATCTCTTCAATCTTTCTTTTTCTCTCTGCTGCCGTTTTTTCATATAGACTCCATTTATTAATTGGAAGCTTAGTTGTAAAATACTCTTTTCTTTTAATATCCCACTCCTTCCACTTGTCCAAATTATCAGTAGCAACTAAATTTGTCCTTCCTTCCATATTACAAGGAGGATTATGCTCTGTAATCATAAATTGCTCGTACCACATATGAGCATTCACTTTCTTAAACTCATATGTTTCCATACGATATACGTATTTTTCATAACCTGTATTTATTCCGGAAAAATTACCTGTAGAATGAACCAGTTCCTTACATAAATATCCTGAAGCCCTTACATTTGTATCTTTAATATGCTCTCTTAGCCTTAAACCAACATCCCGACTTTTGGTTATTCCAGTATAAAGGATATCATTGTAATAACCATATAATGCATAGGCCCCTATAAATTCAAAATCCGAACTTTCCAATTTTTCTTTTTCCCATATATAAAGTTCCCTTTTTCTTCCAAATGTTTCAGCGCTTATATTTTTCCACCGGCTCATCGTTTCCCTCTATTCCTTTTATATTTCTATGTATCTTTTCTTTTTTATTCTGATACTCCTTAATTTAGGTATTGAAAAAAAGGTGTTAAGTCACTTACAGCTAATGTCTTATCTCTATTCTAGTCCTTAAATTTAACATGAACTCACGTCCTGTGTTTGTAATTTATCTTTATATTAGAACCTTATTCTTTATTTCGGGATTGTTTTTGTAATAATTGAAATCTTTTTTCTCTTTTATCAAAACTTGCAGGTGTTCCTATAACTTCCCCTTTATTGGTTAATAGAAAATTGAATTCCCATTCTCCTTTATCATTAAATAAAAATTGGATTTCACTAGCATCGAAATTTTCATTAAACTCCTCCGCCTTTTCTAGGACTTCAGCTATATTTTCTTGAAGAATTGCCGTCATTGCTATATTCGGATCATTAGTTCTCACTGCTAATTTAATATTAAAATCACCTGGTATTAAAAAAATGTAAGTAATAGGCCTATTCTTTGGAATAGCATACTGAGCCATTAAATAAACTGCTTTTTTAATAACCTGATAAGCTTTAGGTACTATATCGTCCAGTACAGTATCTATCGCTTTATCGCCTAATTTGTCAACAACCTTTTTCCCAATAGAAGTAACTAACACTAATTTAGAAATGGCGATGATCATTTCAGGATCCGGAATGAAAGATTTTCTACCAATAATTTCGGAATCAAAATCTCCTATCTGTTTAATCTCATATATAAATTTTTCATATTCTTCCTTTTTTTCAAAATTCACAAGATCAACAGATATCTTTAGGTCTTTTGAAAAATCACCTTCTTTCTCTACTACAAAAGGTCTGCTGTCACTTTCTGATGACTCACAATATGCTATTGAACTATCAGGTAGATTCACTTCAGAAATCTTATTAAATACTTCTTGAACTACAACTAATTGATATTCGCCATCCTCTCTCTTTTCTACCCATCCATCAATTACTTTTCCAATAGGAGGAATAATATTGTCATGCTCAATTTTTATAGCAGGCACTGCACCACTAACTCTAATATCTTTTCCAGCTTGTTCTAAAGCTTCCTTGGTTATTCTCACCTGATGTTTATCAATATGTGTTGTAGCAACTACAGCTTTAAATTTCATAATAATTAATCCTCTCTTTTGAAATACAATAAATATGATAAGGGTTTAAATATACATAAATTATATGAATCTTATTTTCATAATTCTCCTATAAACATGCCTTTTTCTTTGCTAGTTGTCTAAATGCCCTACAAGATCATAAAATATTTTGTATAAATGAATAAAAAAAGAAAGACTTTTTCTCCTAGAATTAAGTCACCACCACCAATTCAAAGAAAGAGAGTCTTCCTCTAGATCAGTTTACAACAGATTCTATTCAAGCTTCAGCCTAAAAAGAAGATATGACGAGAATTTTTTGTTTTCACTAATAATGTACAGTTAATACGCTATTAGTGAGCGAATTAACAGCTTTCTTAAACGATGAAAAATATAGTCGCATTGAATTTAATAATAAAAATTTTTATTTTTACAGAATTATCGACGTCCCCTATTAAATCCATTATATTCCTATATTTTTATATGAATAACTATCTAATTCAATTTTACTAAAATATACTTAAAATTTGTTTAAAAATGCTTTTTTTAGATATATTTTTTTTCATCATTAAAACCCCTTTAATTAATGAATTTTAGTAAAAGATCCATAAAGTACAAAAGGAGCTTCATTTCTGACAATAAATATTATTTTATGTCTATATATATTTTGAAGGATAGTTAAATATCTAGTATGCCATAATAACCATTAATCTCTATTATTAATGATATTTCACCTACTATATACCTTATAAAAAGGGCTGCATTAGCAAACGAATTATTATAAAAACACTGCATAAAAACGTCTTTTTTATGCAGTGTTTTCATGCAGAAAAGATTCAAAATATCTGTTTTTGGAGGATGTTTTTGGAAATGTATAGTAAAGTTAAATTTATTACTGGAAAGGGGGAGATTTAATTATGAATAGATTTGAAGATATAACCAGAGTAGTACTAACAGTAGCAAGGGTAACTCCTAATGGAAGTGAATTATTGGGGACCGCCACTTTGCTAAATAAGTCAGGGCATTTTGTTACAGCAGCACATACTACAGGTAATGATGATAGTAATTTAGTTATTTTAATGCCTCAAACTAATGGATTATCTGAATATCAAGATACTTCGATAGTAGAAGCCCGTTATGTTAATGTAAGAATGGTAGCTATTAATCCATTACATGACCTATGCATTTTAAAAGTAAATACAAATGAAGATTATAGTTCGAATATTAATATTTCATCACTTGAAGGGGTAAATGTAGGCGATAGTGTAACTATGTTTGGATTTCCAGACTTGAATTTTGGCAAACGGGTATTAACTCAACAACATACTCATGTTGGTGCTAAGATTTTATTAGAAAATGGTGGTGAAAAATTAAAACACGCTGTAATTAATATTCAATCTAGAAAAGGACAATCAGGGAGCCCTGTATTTAATAGTGTAAATCTTAATTTAATTGGCATACTTGTAGGGTCATATGTACCTAACAATGGGAATGGTGGAATTCTTATTGGTGGGTTAGATCCATTAACATTCCACCCTGCTACACATATTATTTCAGCTGAATATATAAGGGAGTTAATGGACTATGAATAATGAATTAGATCAATTATTTGAATCACCTGAAGAATGGTTAAATGCTCTTCCTAATTATCAAAGAAATCTCGTCTCTAGATTAGTAGAGAATACTCATGGGGATTTAGATGAGGCAACTGCTCTTTATCTTAATTTAAATACATCTCACACAGCGCCGTTTGGTGCCGGATCTAAAAAAAGCATATTTGTAGATAAAGTAAAAAAGGAATTTCATAACTTTATTTGTGGTCATGAAAAATACTCAGAGGAACGACAAAAATTTATAGGTGAAATAAAGCCACTACATACTACAGTAGTATCAGGAGTATCTGCAGCTATTGCTGCTTCCATAGGAGCTTCTGCGGTATATCTAGCGCCAATTATAGTAATGTTATTTATGAGCATGACCAGTATTGGAAAAAATGTATGGTGTGAACTTTACTCAGATGATAATGAGGCAGAAATGTAAATATTTTAGGGATAAGTCAATGTTAATGTGTAAGACTATTAGTAGAAACCAACTATCTTTGTACGAAGATAGTTGGTTTCTTTTTAATATGTATATATTATCCATTTTTAGTTAACATGACCATTATTCCAGGAACCATTTTTCGAACCCTTATATATCAAGGTTTTGAAAACATCCAAAAATTTACTATACATACGTTTATATATATTTGTTGATTTATCAACATTTCAAGGGCAATCCATGTGAGGGTAGCACTTTTTATAATGCATAAAATCATGTATATTCTAGCCTTCATTTTTTTCTTTTAAAAAGATTAAACAAAAGTTCTTTTCAAGGAAATCTGACATCCTACTAGCTTGAAACACCCATGTTTGATCTTTAGATTGGGGATAGAAAACAAAAAAAGCATCCGATTGTCTGGATGCTCTCTACTTAAATTATTTTATATAATTCCTTAATACAATCCGCATATTGCGCTCGCCAATCCCTATCAGAATCAGCAAGACTATTGAATACGAGAGTATGATCGTTATTAAATTTAATTTCTAATTCTTCATTTTCTCCATATTCTGATGTAACTATTGTTTTGGATACAGGCCTACAATAGAAATGCTCATACTTATTTTGGGTTTGGGATTGCTCATTTACTTGTACAAGCACATATCCATCTTCGAAGAAAATATATAATTCCTTTTCTTTATCATTTATAAGGTTTTTAGGATAAAAGAACTTAATTTTCGATTCATCATAAAGCTTTTGAATATCTTCTACAATAGAAAAATACTTTCGTCTTCCGTAAAAATTCCGATCATTTACTTTTCCCTTAAATTCTTCAAAGGTATATGCCATATACGCACCTCTTTAATTTCTATATATCGCTTGGGTCAATAGCACCTGGTCTTTTCAATGGGCTAATTCCACTTGGATCTAACGCACTTGGCTTACGGCCCCTGCCTAGGTCAGATAATCCCCAACGTCCTGCCGTACTCATATTTTGACCACCGCCCCTAATTGCATATGTATCAATTTTAATTATTCAATTACACGGTATTCTTTTAATTCTTCAAGAATACGATCATAAGCTTCTGACTTAGTATACGAATCTTTAGTAGCTGGTGTTTTAACTTGGTCTATAACTAATACAATATTTGATATAAGTGCATCTTTAGATTCAGTATCTAAAAGATTAAGCTTCTTTTCTATAGCATTAAATATACTCATTTTATCACCTCCCCGTCTAACAATACGACGAGTTATGACATTTCCCCTCTTTGAAAATGAATATATTTGACTGAAAATTGAAAATGTTATAAATTTTAGAGAAGGAATAGTCTTATATATTGACGAATAATGTAAAAATTAAGAAGGTGATATAAATGGCTGATCAACATGTAACTCCCCGTAAAGATGGAGGTTGGCAGGTAAAAGGTGCTGGCAATTCAAAAGCAACATCAATACACGATACTCAAAAAGAAGCAATTGACGCTGCTAAAAAGATTGCTAAGAATCAGGGTCAAGAGGTTGTTATTCATGGGAAAAATGGGAAAATTAGAGCTAAAGATAGTTATGGTAATGACCCTTATCCACCTAAAGGCTAAAAGGGAAGGCGAACTTTATCTAAAGGTTCGCTTTTTATTTTGTTTATTTTGAAATATATGAATACCTCCTTTTTCATTCAATGATGTGTATAAAATCAACAAGTTCTATATTAAGAGGAAGAATTCTGTTTGTTTTACATTTTGTTAGTACCTTTACATATGGATGAAATGTTATGAGGTAATTAGTAAATTACCATCTTAAAATACATATTAATATTTACCTATCTTGTAGAAAAACCCACAATTTGTCGTCACTAAGAGTAAATGATAGAACTTAACTTTTTATAAGTTAGTTATACCTTTTACACAGCTACTATAAAAACTTTTAATCTGTAACTTTGTATTACTATAATATAATAAATTATTAGATAATAGAAAGAAAAGGAATGTGTTGTATGATTGATATCCCAGTAAAATCATTACCATTGAAGATGTTATGGACATGTTAGCTATATCATCCAAGAAAACCATTTATACATACATTTAACGAGGGAAATCTGCGTATTTGTCGTCAGTTAGAGTAAATAGTGAAACCTTAATAATAACTAAAATAATTTAGTATTTACTCAACGAATAACAAAACGTATATAAGGTTATTTTAAAAAAATCACTCCATTACAACATTTATCTTTAAGGATATATGTATATGAATCTATAAATCTGGCCAGACTAATAACGTATTCCCCCTA
>NZ_JBXENJ010000015.1:0-49063 GCF_056836725.1 Priestia sp. 3CA3 | reverse complement strand
ATTATTCACAAAGTATAAGCTATCTACATAAAATGGGGTAAATGAACTGCATAAAGAAGTTACATCTTGTCGATACTTATTTAGTGGAGGTGGAGAGTAATGGAAAAACAAATTAAAACATGTTCCGTTTGTCATGAACAGCATACAAAGGGTATTGAGGTGTTTTCCAGCTTTATATGCCAACACTGCGAGGTAGAGATTGTAGAGGTGGATTCATCTCATTTTCGTTATCAATTGTTAGTAAATCAATTAAAGAGAATATCAGGAGCGTTTTCTTACTAAAAGTCCTTTTTTATAAGGGCTTCTTTATATGGCTCAAAAAAATCATCTAAGTTTGTTATAATGAAAGAAAAATGAATTTTGATAGGAAAAATGCTTACATATTCTTTTATCAAGTTAACAATGTTATATTTACAAAAAGTAAGGAATGGATGTATGGATACATATTTACCTTTATATAACCGTTTAGTAAGGCATAGCGAAAAGAGGTCACTCTCTTACCACGTGCCCGGCCATAAAAATGGTCAAATTCTCCCTTCACATATTCAGTCTTCTTACGCAGATTTTTTGCAATACGATCTAACGGAAATTAGCGGATTAGATGATTTACATGAAGCAGAATCTGTTATTAAAGAAGCACAAGAGTTAACGGCAAAGTTGTATGGAGTAGATGAAAGCTTTTTTTTAGTTAATGGTTCTACTGTAGGCAACCTCTCAGCAATTTTATCTCTTTGTCAAGAAGGAGATAAAATTGCTGTTCAAAGAGATTCTCATAAATCTATTTTTAATGCTATTACTTTATCAAAGGCATCACCTATTTTTTTAGCTCCTGAAATAGATTCAAAAACACATCTTAGTACAGGTGTATCCATTAAAACAATTAAAGCGGCTTTAGAGCGTTCTGAGGATATAAAAGCATTTGTATTAACAAATCCTACTTACTACGGGGTGGCACGAGATTTAAAGGAGACCATTGACTTTATTCATAGCTACAATATTCCTATAGTTATTGATGAAGCTCATGGAGCCCATTTTATTTTAGGCAATCCTTTTCCGTCGTCAGCTGTTACGTATGGAGCTGACCTTGTCGTTCAGTCAGCACATAAAACGCTACCAGCTATGACAATGGGTTCTTATTTACATATGCAGGGAACATTAGTGAATAAGCAAGCGGTGCGCCATTACCTACAAGTACTTCAGTCAAGCAGTCCTTCATACCCTATTATGGCTTCTCTCGATTTGGCACGGTATTATCTGCAGCAGTTTACACAGCATGATATCGATAGAATGACTGACAATATTCATTCGTTTGTTGAAAAGATTAATAAGATTGATACACTTTCAACTATTAATGTGGAAACAGATCAAACTGCTACCGACCTTTTGAAAATGACATTGACTTGTTCAGCGGCAACAGGATATGATTTGCAAAAGGAACTGGAAAAACAAGATATTTATACAGAACTAGCTGACGTTAACTATGTATTGTTTGTTCTACCGTTAAGCAGCAGTTGGGACTTTAATGATACAATTAAGCGGGTTAGACAAGCAGTAGCAAATATACAGCGTAAGTCGTATGAAAAACCACTAATCAAACCATTTCGTTTTTCAAGGGCAACGGTTCTCCTGTCTATGGAAGAAAGAAAATTAAGGACAAAGCATATGTGTTCGTTTGAAGAAGCGATTGGGTGTGTAAGCGCACAATCTATTATTCCATATCCTCCTGGAATTCCTATTTTAATGGAGGGAGAAACGATTACGAGCAATCATATTGACTATATTTTGCATATTCAAAGGTTAAATGGTCATATTCAAGGCGGCTCTTGTATGGAAGAAGGAAAGATAGAAGTATTTAAATAGAGAAAGGAATTTATACATGTCAGGAACGTTTATTACATTCGAAGGGCCAGAGGGTGCTGGTAAGACGACCATCATCCATATGGTTCAACAAAAATTAATACAAGATGGCTATAACATTGTATTAACAAGAGAGCCTGGAGGCATACGAATTGCTGAACAAATTCGTGAAATCATCTTAAATCCATCTAACACGGAAATGGATGCCAGAACAGAAGCACTTCTTTACGCTGCGGCTAGGAGACAACATCTTGTAGAAAAAGTGATTCCTGAGCTAAATAAAGGGAATATAGTATTATGTGACCGTTTTATTGATAGCTCACTTGCTTATCAAGGAAATGCGCGGGGGATAGGTGTAGAAGATATTTTTGCTATCAATCAATTTGCTATTAAGCAAACGATGCCACAGGCCACTTTATATTTTGATATTGAGCCTGAGGTAGGATTAGAAAGAATTAATAAAGGTCGAAAAGATGAGATTAATCGATTAGATTTAGAATCCTTAGACTTTCATTACAAAGTACGAGATGGATATCTATCTCTTTTGAGTCAATTTCCAGAGCGTATTCGCCGAATTGATGCAAATCAATCCATTGAAAAGGTCTGTGAAGAAGTTTATAAACAGATACAATTGATTTTAAAATAAATACAGATGATTGTTATTCTTGCTATACTATTCTTAACAATAAAGTAAAATGAGGTGTTATTCATGAAATTAGTAATGGCCGTTATTCAAGATTCAGATAGCTCAAAGCTTTTAAATGCACTTGTAGAAAGAGGATTTCGTTCAACCAAATTATCAAGTACGGGCGGATTTTTAAAATCAGGGAATACAACAATTATGATTGGTACAGATGATCATAAAGTAGATGAAGTACTTGATATTATTAAGGGCCAATGTGAAAACCGCAGACAGATGATTTCTCCTGTGGCACCGATGGGTGGTAATGCAGATTCATACATTCCGTATCCTGTTGAAGTTGAAGTGGGCGGAGCTACAGTATTCGTACTACCAGTAGATCAATTTCATCAATTTTAAGAGAGAAGATTTTAAATAGAAAGTGATGATTGAATGGGAAATACATGGGAACAGCTTGAAGCTCTTCAGCCGAACGTATTAAAGATTTTGCAAAACAGCTTACTTAAAGAGCGAGTTGCTCATGCTTATTTATTTGAAGGAAGCAAAGGAACAGGTAAAAAACAAATTAGTTTTTTGTTTGCTAAAGCACTGTTTTGCCAAAATCCAGTTAATCATAGGCCATGCCATGAGTGCAGTAACTGCCGGCGAATTGATTCAGGTAATCATCCAGATATTCACTTTATTGAGCCAGCTGGTTTATCGATTAAAAAAGAGCAAATTCAATTCTTGCAATCAGAATTCACAAAAACCGGTGTTGAATCTAATAAAAAGTTATATATTGTGAATCATGTTGATAAAATGACAGTAAGCGCAGCAAATAGTTTACTGAAATTTTTAGAAGAGCCTGGCAACGGAACTTATGCAATTTTATTAACAGAAAATATACAGCGCTTATTAGATACGATTATCTCACGTTGCCAAGTAATATCATTTCGATCTCTTACACCAGAACAGTTAGCTGAAAAACTAGTAGAAAATGGCCTTTCCGCAGTAGATGCGTCCATCTTGTCTAATTTAACAAACAGCATTGATGAAGCAATTGAATTAAGTAAAGATGAATGGTTTGGACTTGCAATAAAGTTAGTGATACAATTATATGAAGTGTTAACAACGAGACCTCAACAAGCTCTTCTTTTTATTCATGAAAAGTGGGTAACACATTTTAAAGAAAAAGAACAAGCTCATATTGGTTTAACTTTATTGATGCTTCTTTACCGTGATTTGTTGACGCTGCAAGTTGGACAAGAGTCTAAAATCGTCTATCGTCATAAAATAGAAGAATTAAAACAGCAAGCTCTTCAGACAACGCAGGAAAAAGCGATTTATCGCTTAGAGGTTATCTTGAAGGCCAAAAATAAATTAAATTCAAATATGAATCTACAGTTATTAATGGAACAGCTGGTGTTGGATTTGCAGGAGGGATAAAAGCTTGTATGATGTAGTAGGCGTTCGCTTTAAAAAAGCGGGAAAAATATATTATTTTGACCCTGGAGAACTTACAATTCCAGATGGTGAGTTTGTTATTGTAGAAACAGTTCGTGGTGTTGAATTTGGCAGAGTGGTTATTAACAAAAAGCAAGTAAGTGAACATGATGTCGTGCTTCCTTTGAAAAAAGTAATCCGCATTGCTGAACAAAAAGACAGGCTGATTGTGGATGAAAATAAACAAGCTGCTAGAGAAGCGTATGACGTATGCGTGCAAAAAATTCAATCACACGATTTAGATATGAAGTTAGTAGATGTAGAATATACGTTTGATCGTAATAAAGTCATTTTTTATTTTACAGCAGACGGCCGTATTGATTTTAGAGAGCTAGTTAAAGATTTAGCTGCTATTTTCCGTACGCGAATTGAGCTTCGTCAAATTGGTGTACGAGACGAGGCAAAACTGTTGGGCGGGATAGGTCCTTGTGGACGTATGCTATGTTGCTCAACGTTTTTAGGTGATTTTGAGCCGGTTTCTATTAAGATGGCCAAAGACCAAAACCTATCGCTTAATCCAACGAAAATTTCTGGTTTATGCGGACGTTTGATGTGTTGTTTAAAATATGAAAATGATGAGTATGAAACGGCAAAAGAACAGCTTCCTGATATAGGCTCAACAATTAAAACTTCAGATGGTTCAGGACGTGTAGTAGGTTTGAATATTTTGGAAAGAATTATTCAAGTGGAACTGTCAGATCACGAACAAATTTTAGAGTATACTCTGGATGAGATCAATAATGAAGGTGCTGTTTCGTTTCAAGCCACAGATTAACGAGGTGGGCAAAGGTGGATAAAAAAGAGATTTTTGATTCGGTGACAAACATGGAGGAACAAATTGGTCATTTATATAAGCAGTTAGGTGAGTTGAAAGAGCATCTTGCTGAGCTAATTGAAGAAAATCATCATCTGCAAATAGAAAATGATCATTTGCGCCGTCGCCTTGACCAGACAAACTTCGAAACGAAGCTGAAAAATAGACATTCAAAAGCAAGCGCTCAAACAAAAGAGCAAAAACAAATTGATATCGGAGAAGGATATGACAATTTGGCTCGCCTTTACCAAGAGGGTTTTCATATTTGTAACATTCATTATGGAAGTGTGCGTAAAGATGGAGACTGTTTGTTTTGCTTGTCATTTTTAAATAAAAAGTAACAACACCTCTCCCTTTTGGAGAGGTTCTTTTTATGAGTAAAAGATGTAAATAATAGATGTACAAGGAGAAGAACGATTATGGTTGAGTTATATGGAGATGAACGTTTAGATTATCTATTAGCCGATGAGGAAATGCGCATTATTCAAAGTCCATCTGTCTTTTCCTTTTCATTGGATGCTGTGCTTTTATCTCACTTTGCTTATGTCCCAATTCGTAAAGGCAACTTGGTTGATTTATGTTCAGGAAACGGTGTAATCCCACTGTTTTTATCTAAACGAACAAAGGGAAAAATCATTGGTGTAGAAATTCAAGAGCGGCTACATAGTATGGCACAAAGAAGTATTGCGTATAATCAGCTGGATGGGCAGATTAAAATGATACATGGTGATTTAAAAAATGCACCTCAAGAACTGGGTTATGGAAAATATGATGTTGTAACATGTAATCCTCCTTATTTCACCACATCCAATAAAGAAGAAATAAATGAAAACGAACACTTTGCAATCGCTCGCCACGAAATTCATTGTTCGTTGGAAGATGTGATTAGAGCCAGTAGTCAACTAGTTAAGCAAGGCGGAAAAGTAGCATTGGTTCACCGTCCAGGGAGACTATTAGATATCGTTACGTTAATGAGGCAATACCGTTTAGAGCCAAAGAGACTTCAGTTTGTCTATCCTAAAGATGGGAAAGAAGCAAATACACTTTTAATTGAAGGTACGAAGGATGGAAGTCCAGATTTAAAGATTCTTCCTCCGCTGGTGGTCTACCAAGATAATGATGAATACACGGACGAATTAAAAAGGATTTTATATGGAACAGAATAATCATTATTTTTATGTAGTTGAATGCAAGGACTGTACGTATTACGCTGGTTACACGAATAATTTGCAAAAACGTATTTCTGTCCATAATGAAGGGAAAGGGGCAAAATATACGAGAGCAAGAAGGCCTGTTTCATTAATTTGGCATGAGGTGTTTACTTCTAAAACAGAAGCTATGCAAAAAGAGTATTGGTTCAAACAGTTAAGCAGAGTGCAAAAACAGGCTTACATTCGAAGGGAGCAAGAAAAGCAGAATGAAATCACAAAAAAGTTATGATGTATCGAATGAACGAGGCGTTTTATATTTAGTTCCCACTCCTATTGGAAACTTAGAGGATATGACATTTCGTGCGATTCGAATTTTAAAAGAAGTTGATTATATTGCCGCAGAAGATACGAGACAAACGAAAAAACTATGTAACCACTTTGAAATCGATACGCCTATTACAAGTTATCATGAACATAATAAACATACAAAAAGTGAACAGCTGTTAAGCGACTTGGACAGTGAAAAAAATATTGCTTTAGTAAGCGACGCGGGTATGCCCTGTATTTCAGATCCTGGTTATGAGTTAGTGGTAGCTGCCGTTAAAGAAGGATATACGGTTGTTCCGCTGCCGGGGCCTAACGCAGCATTAACAGCTTTAATTGCTTCTGGTCTACCTACAGGGCAGTTTTATTTCTATGGATTTTTAAACAGAAATAAAAAACAGCGTAAAGAACAGCTTCAAGAGCTTCAGTATATTAAAGAAAGCATGATATTTTATGAAGCCCCTCATCGATTAAAAGAAACGCTAAAGAGTATAGAAGAAATTTTAGGGAACCGATCTATTGTGTTATGTAGAGAGTTAACCAAACGCTATGAAGAATTTTTAAGAGGAAGCGTATTAGAAGCAATTGAATGGACAAATGCCACAGATATTAGAGGGGAATTCTGCTTAATTCTTGAAGGGACAAATGAAGAAGCGCCAGATGAAAGTAATCTATGGTGGGAACAGCTCACCATTATCGAGCACGTTGATCACTATGTAGAAGAAGGACTTTCAAACAAAGAAGCGATTAAGCAAGTGGCAAAAGACCGAGATGTATCAAAACGAGACATTTATAGTGAATATCACGTACATTAAAAAAAGCTGTCTATCATAGACAGCTTTTCGTTTTATTTAGAAGCTTGTAAAGAATCTTGAAGTTCTTTCATGATTTGTTCTGCACCTTCACGGCTTAGAATTAATTTGCCGCTAGCAAGTTGAATGTTATCATCAGATACTTCACCTGTTACTTGGCAAGTCATGTTTGGTTTATATTTTTTTAAGATGATGCGCTCTTCATCTACATAGATTTCTAGAGCATCTTTCTCTGCAATTCCTAATGTACGACGTAATTCAATTGGAATTACTACGCGTCCTAATTCATCAACTTTACGAACAATACCTGTAGATTTCATGTTAATCGTTCTCCTCTCAATGATCATTTTTCTATGTTATTACTTTCGTCATTATTCGACAATTTCAACGTACTTTCATAATACCAGCGTTTCCAAAACTAGTCAATCATTTTATATGTAAAAAAATGTAGCTGGGAAAAATTTTTTTCCCCGACTCGTTTAGAAGCTAATTGTGACCGTCAGTCAAGGAATGACAAGGGGTTTCATTGGAAAAAAGATTAATCGCCTAAATAGCTTGATATTAACTATTTTGAAGATAGGGTAAATATAATTCGACATAAAACGACAAAATTAGACCTATTTGTCGTTTTTATCAAAGTGACTTTTTGAATGGGGGTATATTTTATATAAAAATAGGGCGAAGCTGATACAATTAACAGGATTATTTTTTGGGAAAATAACGATTATTTAAAAATGAAGTGAATCCGTCATATTCCCGTGTATATAGGAAGAGAATGTTTTGAAATTATCATGTAAAATAGTATGATAGATAGTAGAATAAGAAGACAGGGTTTATATGATTACATCCATATAAATCAAAATGTTGAAATGGAATGTTGGAGGTTATGAACATGGCAGATGGAAATAATACATTTTACATTACTACGCCGATTTATTATCCGAGTGGTAAATTACATATAGGGCACGCATACACGACGGTAGCGGGAGATGCAATGGCTCGTTATAAACGTTTGAGAGGGTTTGACGTACGTTATTTAACAGGTACGGATGAACATGGTCAAAAAATTCAGCGAAAAGCAGAAGAGAAAAACGTGACACCTCAGCAATACGTAGATGATATTGTCTCTGGAATCAAAGAGCTGTGGGATAAGATGGATATTTCGTATGACGATTTTATCCGTACAACAGAACCAAGACATAAAGAAATCGTGGAAAAGATTTTCGCGCGCCTTTTAGAACAAGGTGATATTTATCTTGATGAGTATGAAGGTTGGTATTCAGTTCCCGATGAGACGTACTATACAGAGCATCAACTAGTAGATCCAATCGTTGAAAATGGAAAAGTTGTAGGTGGGAAAAGCCCGGATAGCGGACACCCTGTAGAGCTCGTTCGAGAAGAGTCCTATTTCTTTAAAATGGGGAAATACGTAGATCGTTTACTAGCTTTTTATGAAGAGAACCCTTCATTTATTCAACCGGAGTCTCGTAAAAACGAAATGATCAATAATTTTATTAAGCCGGGTCTTGAAGACTTAGCTGTTTCTCGTACGACGTTTGATTGGGGGGTAAAAGTTCCAGGTAACCCAAAACACGTTATTTACGTATGGATTGATGCGCTTTCTAACTATATCACCTCTCTTGGGTATGATACTGAGAATGATGAAAACTATCGAAAATACTGGCCGGCTAACGTACATTTAGTAGGAAAAGAAATCGTACGTTTCCATACCATTTATTGGCCAATCATGTTGATGGCACTTGATTTGCCACTTCCTAAGAAAGTATTTGCTCACGGCTGGTTATTAATGAAAGATGGAAAGATGTCGAAGTCAAAAGGTAATGTAGTAGACCCAGTGACATTGATTGACCGCTATGGGTTAGATGCCCTTCGTTACTACTTGCTTCGTGAAGTTCCATTCGGTTCAGACGGTGTATTCACACCAGAAGCGTTTGTTGAACGTATTAACTTTGACTTAGCAAATGACCTTGGCAACCTAGTTAACCGTACAGTGGCGATGATTAATAAGTATTTTGATGGTGTTATTCCGACTTATGAAGGAAATGTAACAGAGTTTGATGCACTTATCGTACAAGCTCAAAAAGATACAGTGAATAAATATGAAGAAGCGATGGAGGATATGGAGTTTTCAGTGGCTCTTGCTTCTATCTGGCAATATGTAAGCCGCACGAATAAATACATTGATGAAACGCAACCTTGGGCGTTAGCAAAAGATGAGAATAAGCGTGCAGAACTTGCTTCCGTTATGACACATCTAGCTGAATCAATTCGTCACATTGCGGTATTACTACAGCCATTCTTAACACGTACACCTGAGAAAATTTTTGCTCAGATCGGTGTAAAAGAAGATGTGTTAAAAACGTGGGAAAGCACGACGCGCTTTAATATGCTTAAAGAAGGCACAAAGGTAGAAAAAGGTGAGCCAATGTTCCCTCGTCTAGATCGAGAAGAAGAGGTAGCGTTTATTAAAGAGCAGATGCAAGGAAGTGCTCCGAAGGAAGAAAAACCTGTTGTGAAGGAAGAGCCTTCTGAAGAGATTACGATTGATGATTTCATGAAAGTAGAGCTTCGTGTAGCGCAAGTTACGCAAGTAGAACCAGTTAAGAAGGCAGATAAACTATTAAAGCTGCAGCTTGATCTTGGCTATGAAAAACGCCAAGTTGTATCAGGTATTGCCAAGTTTTATAAGCCTGAAGAATTAGTAGGTCGCAAAGTAATTTGTGTAACCAACTTAAAACCTGTAAAATTGCGCGGCGAACTATCACAAGGAATGATTTTAGCCGGTGAAGATGAGAATGGTCTTTCACTAGCAAGCGTAGATCAAAACTTAGCAAACGGCACGAAGATAAAATAAGTATAGTTAAAAGGGGTGTTTCACGTGTAACATGCGAGGACCCCCTTTTATTCATGGAAAGGATCGATTAGATGTTATTTGATACACATGTTCATTTAAACGCAGAACAGTATGAAGACGATTTGCAAGAAGTAATTAATCGCGCGTTAGAAAAAGGTGTTCAAAACATGGTGGTTGTTGGATTTGATGAACCTACCATTAAAAAAGCTATTCAAATAGCTGAAACGTACGACTTTATCTATGCTAGTGTAGGCTGGCATCCAGTAGATGCAATTGATATGACGGATGAGCATTTAGCTTGGATTGAAGAGTTAGCTCAGCATCCGAAAGTTGTGGCTTTAGGAGAGATGGGATTAGACTATCATTGGGATAAATCACCTAAAGAGGTTCAAAAGGACGTATTTCGCCGTCAAATTCGCTTAGCGCGCAAAGTGAATTTACCTATCATTATTCATAATCGTGATGCCACCGAAGACGTGGTAACCATTTTAAAAGAAGAGCACGTAGAGGAAGTAGGCGGGATTATGCATTGCTTCACGGGCAGTATTGAAGTAGCGAAGCAGTGTATGGATATGAATATGTATATTTCTTTTGGTGGACCTGTTACTTTTAAAAATGCAAAAAAACCAAAAGAAGTTGCTGCAGAACTTCCTTTAGATAAACTATTAATTGAAACAGACTGTCCTTATCTAACTCCTCATCCATTCCGCGGCAAGCGCAATGAACCTGGTTATGTGTCATACGTAGCGGAGCAAATTGCAGAGTTAAAAGGCATAACGTATGAAGAGTTGGCTGATATTACAACAGCTAACGCTAAAAAGCTATTTGGCATTAATGATTAAAACTTTTTCTCATATAACAATCATTTTCGTGTTAAAGTAAAGATAGGCGCAGAGGAGAATGTTATCCTCTGCCTTTTTCAGTTAAAATAACAGATAGATGCTTTTTAATTTAGTTGATAATAAGATAAAACGTTGATTTCATAGAAGAAAAATGATGTGAGTAACGAGCATTTCATTTTTACTGAAAAGCAAATGAACAAAACTGAATGTTTTGGAGGAAGAAATGAAGATTAAAGAAATTATTGTAGTAGAAGGTCGGGACGATACCGTAGCGATTAAACGTGCAGTGGATGCGGATACTATCGAGACAAATGGATCAGCTGTAAATGAAGAAACCATTGAAAAAGTAAAATTAGCTCAAAAAACAAGAGGCGTAATTATTTTTACAGATCCAGATTATCCAGGACAGCGAATTCGAAATATTGTTTCAGAACGTGTTCCAGGATGTAAACATGCATTTTTAGATAAAGAAGAGGCTCGCCCTAAAAACGGCAAAGGTATTGGAGTTGAACATGCTTCTATTGCGTCTATTCAAAAAGCACTAAAAGATGTAAAGCAAGAGTGGGTAGAAGCAGATATGGAGATTTCTCAAGAGGATTTAATCGTAGCTCGTTTGGTAGGAGATAGTAAAGCCAAGTCTCGACGTGAAAGAATAGGAAAGTTATTAAAAATAGGCTATGCCAATGGAAAGCAGCTTCATAAACGATTACAGATGTTCCAAATTTCAAAAGAGGAGTTTATCAAAGCTGTTGAGCAGATAAATAAGGAGGAAAAGGAATCGTGTTAAAAGATATTGCAACGCCTAATCGAACCAAGGAAATTTTAAAGAAATACGGTTTTACATTTAAAAAGAGTTTGGGACAAAATTTTTTAATTGATACGAACATTTTACATCGCATTGTTGATCATGCAGAAATAACAGAAGAAACGGGAGCAATTGAAATTGGACCCGGTATCGGAGCGTTAACTGAACAGCTAGCAAAGCGCGCAAAAAAAGTACTGGCATTTGAAATCGACCAGCGTCTGCTTCCGATTTTAGCCGACACTCTTTCTCCTTACCCAAATGCAAAAGTTATTCATCAAGATGTGTTAAAAGCGGATTTAAAAGAGACGCTCGAACAAGAATTCGAAAACATAGAAGATTTAATGGTCGTTGCGAATTTACCGTATTACGTGACGACACCCATTTTGATGAAATTATTAGAAGAGCAAATTCCGGTACGGGGAATCGTTGTTATGCTTCAAAAAGAAGTTGCCGACCGTATAGCAGCTAAACCGGGAACAAAGGAGTACGGTTCACTTTCTATTGCGATTCAATACTATACAGAGGCTGAGACGGTTATGATTGTGCCTAAAACAGTATTTAATCCGCAGCCTAATGTAGATTCAGCTGTTATTCGGCTGCTGAGAAGACCGAAGCCAGCGGTAGAAGTACAAGATGAAGCATTCTTCTTCCAAGTTGTACGAGCAAGTTTTGGACAGCGCCGAAAAACCATTTTAAACAATCTAGTGAACAACTTGCCAAATGGGAAACAGAAAAAAGCGGACATTGAGCAAGCACTTGCAACTGCTGAAATTGATCCGAAAAGAAGAGGCGAAACGCTGTCTATTCAAGAATTCGGAGCGTTAAGTGACCAACTTTTAAAATCATTTCGCTAAATCATCACATTTTTATCATGAAGTCATAGGCTATGAAGAGAATTTATTTTTGAAGTAGCAAAGACGGAGTGAAGCATATGAACATCAAAATTGGTGATATAGTTACACGACCTTCTTATCAAAGAGATTTGCTTTTTCGTGTTATAGCTATTAATGACAGCGAAGCGGGGAAATATGCGACTTTAATAGGAGAAGACGTTCGGTTGATTGCCGACGCTCCTTGTACAGATTTAGAGGTTGTGGATGCTAAAGAACAGGATCAAAGAAAAAAACAAGAAGAAGAACTTTTAGAAAGATCCTTGGAGCTTATTCAACAGGATTATCGGCTCGTTCGAGAGAAAACTGAATATAGTATGACTAATGGATACAGCCATTCACATCGCTTGTTTCAAATTCCTGGAAAGGTCCTGCACGTAGACGGAGACCCTAATTATTTACGTAAATGTTTGTTGGTTTATGAAAAAATTGGTGTTCCTGTTTATGGTGTTCATTGCGTAGAGTCAGAGATGCCGGAGAAAGTTGGAAAGTTAATTGAGGATGTAAGGCCTGATATTCTGGTGCTGACAGGGCATGATGCTTATTCCAAAGGAAAAGGAAATAAGGATGATCTTCTTGCTTATAGACATTCCAAGCACTATATTCGAACAGTCCAAGAAGCAAGAAAAAGAGTTGGTAATTTAGATCAGCTGGTGATTTTTGCAGGTGCCTGTCAATCGCATTTTGAATTATTGATTCAAGCTGGAGCAAACTTTGCTAGTTCACCTTCGCGTGTAAATATTCATGCGCTTGACCCCGTGTATGTAGTAGCAAAACTAAGTTTTACTCCTTTCACGGATCGTATTAATGTATGGGACGTCTTACGTAATACATTAACGGGTGCTAAAGGTTTAGGAGGAGTAGAAACAAAAGGGCTGCTTCGCACGGGCATGCCTTATGAAAGCGATGAGTAGAAATAAAAACAACTGGTTACAGCATGTACACGCATGATGTGCAACCAGTTGTTTTTTCGTATGAAGCCAAAGTATACGCTGAATTTCACAAAATCATTTTCAATATTTGCTAAAGATATACATATTTCGTTAAAAAACGAGCATACTAACAGCGAAATGTAGATTCATGTTGAAAATTATTTATTGACACAATTAGAGATAGATTGTTATAATTTTATGTTTTTGACTATTTTTCTAACATGTGTTACACTATACATAGTGAGGTGGACCAATATGGCGAAAACTTTGTCTGATATTAAGCAAGCGCTGGATTTGCACCTAGGCCAACGATTAACTTTAAAAGCAAACGGTGGTCGTAGAAAAACAGTAGAACGTTCAGGTGTATTAACAGAAACGTACCCATCTGTTTTTATCGTTGAATTAGATCAAGAGGAAAACTCTTTGGAGCGCGTTTCGTATAGTTACGCAGATGTGTTAACGGAAACAGTGCAACTAAAATTTTTCTAAGAATGACATAGGCAATATAGCAAGTGGTGATGAGCAGTGGACATTGGTTTACTGCTTTTTTATTGGTCTTTTTTTCAAATTATATATACATTATTTTTTATATATACTATACATATCGTCCTCGCATTTTCATGTATAAAGAGCGAGGAGATTCAGGTTGAAATTTCATTTTATACGTAAAGGAGCCATGTGCAATGTCAAGGCGTAGAGGGATTATGTCATCGAAGCTGAAAGAAGAACTGGCTAAAGAACTTGGTTTTTACGATACTGTACAAGCAGAAGGTTGGGGCGCTATTCGGGCAAAAGACGCAGGCAATATGGTGAAGCGAGCAGTGGAGCTTGCACAGCAGCAGCTAAGGCAATAGTGAAAATCAATGCTTATGCGATTATTTAAAGTGAAATGAGGAAAACCGAAGTGTATAACCGCTTCGGTTTTTTTGTCCCAAAATGAAAGATAAAACAGAGGATTAAACAAAGATGTTTAAATGAACAGCTATATCTTGTTCATTTTATGATAAAATAGCGTTAAACTCGATAAGATGAAGTAGGTGAAGTAAGTTGAAATTAATGGTGAAAGCACCGGCTAAAATAAATTTGTCACTTGATGTGTTACATAAACGCCCAGATGGTTACCATGAAGTTAAGATGATTATGACAACAATTGATTTAGCGGACAGAATTGAACTTTCTGATCGTGAAGATGGACGAATTGTTATTTATTCTCATAATCGCTTTGTTCCAGATGACCAGCGAAATCTTGCTTATCAGGCAGCGCAGATTTTGAAGCGGCGTTATAACATTTCAAAAGGTGTAAATATATTAATTGATAAACATATTCCAGTAGCTGCTGGATTAGCTGGAGGCAGCAGTGACGCGGCTGCTACATTACGCGGTTTAAATACGTTATGGGAATTAGGGTTATCATTAGACACACTTGCAGAAATAGGGGCTGAGATTGGCTCTGACGTATCTTTTTGCGTGTACGGAGGGACAGCTCTTGCTACAGGGCGCGGAGAGATTGTAGAGCATATTGAGGCACCTCCAAGCTGCTGGGTGATTTTGGCTAAGCCTGAAATAGGTGTTTCTACAGCAGATGTATATCGAAACTTAAAAATTGAGGAAATGGATCATCCTAAAGTAGATGAGATGGTTCACGCCATACATTCAGGAAATTATGATCAAATGTGTAGCCTTGTCGGAAATGTATTGGAAGCAGTAACGCTGAAAATGCATCCGGAAGTAGCTCTCATTAAAGAACAAATAAAGCGTTTTGGCGCCGATGCTGTACTCATGAGTGGCAGTGGGCCAACTGTATTTGGACTTGTACAGCATGATTCACGTATGCATCGCATTTATAATGGATTACGTGGCTTTTGTGATAAAGTTTATGCAGTTAGGTTACTAGGTGAACGAATAACGCTTGAATAAATCCGTATGTTAATGTTATATTTACATTACAATATTCGGATTTTCAGGAGGATGTTATGAAGTTTCGACGTAGTGGACGATTAATTGATATGACCAACTATTTCATTCAAAACCCTCAGCGCCTTATCCCTCTTACGTATTTTGCAGATAAATATGATTCCGCAAAATCATCTATTAGCGAAGATATGGCGATTATTAAACAAACTTTTGAACAGCAGGGTATCGGAACTTTGGTTACGCTACCAGGGGCTGCCGGCGGAGTTAAATTCATTCCAAAGATGACGAATGAAGAAGCCGGTCAGCTTGTTCAAGAATTATGTGGGTTGATTGAAAAACCTGAGCGTTTATTGCCAGGTGGATATTTATATTTAACTGATATTTTAGGGAACCCCCGCGTTGTGAATAAAATCGGTCGCTTGTATGCATCGCTTTTTGCTAACCGCAAAATCGATGTTGTGATGACTGTAGCAACAAAAGGTATTCCTATTGCGTATGCGGTTGCTCAGTATTTAGACGTGCCCGTTGTTATTGTGCGCAGAGACAGTAAAGTAACTGAAGGATCGACCGTTAGTATTAACTACGTGTCAGGTTCATCTAAGCGCATTCAAACGATGCTGTTAGCTAAGAGAAGTTTAGCGGTGGGGTCAAATGTACTCATCATTGATGACTTCATGAAAGCCGGCGGTACGGTAAATGGAATGGTTAGTTTGCTTGAAGAGTTTGATGCAACTGTTGCTGGTATTGGAGTTTTAGTAGAATCAGAAGATATTGAAGAACGTTTAGTGGATGAGTATGTGTCTCTTGTACAATTAACAGATGTAAATATTAAAGATAAACAAATTCGTGTACAGGAAGGCAATTACTTAAAATATATTTGATCAAGTAAGGGAGAGGAACATATGTTACAGGTTCAAACAAAAAATGCACCGCAAGCTATTGGTCCATATTCACAGGGAATTGTTGTGAATAACTTGTTTTACAGTTCAGGTCAAATTCCACTTCGTCCAGATGGTACGTTGGTCGAAGGCGATGTTCAAGTACAAGCTACTCAAGTATTTGAAAATCTAAAAGCAGTTCTTGAAGAAGCAGGAGCTTCTCTAAATACAGTTGTAAAGGCAACCGTGTTCATTAAAGATATGAACGACTTCGCAGCATTAAATGAAGTCTATGGTGACTACTTCGGCGACCATAAGCCAGCACGTTCGTGTGTAGAAGTAGCGAGACTACCTAAAGATGTACTTGTTGAAATTGAAGTTATTGCGCTTGTTAAAGGGTAATTAAATTAACAAATTTCTAACAAAAAGCAAGTAACTTCCAATTGTTCACTTTTTTTGCGAAAATTTTCTAAAAATTTTTTCTGAATAGCAGGAAAACACAAAATTCTGTGGAATTAAGTATGTAAAGCTTCGCATAGAAAAAGGTGGTGAACAAGATGGAAGTAACTGACGTAAGATTACGCCGCGTGAACACTGAAGGACGTATGAGAGCGATTGCTTCAATCACATTAGATGGTGAATTTGTTGTTCATGATATTCGTGTGATTGATGGTAATAATGGCTTATTTGTAGCCATGCCAAGTAAACGTACACCGGATGGTGAGTTCCGTGATATTGCACATCCAATCAATTCAAATACTCGCGGAAAGATTCAAGATGCTGTTTTAGCAGAATATCATCGTTTAGGTGAGGTAGAAGTTGAATTCGAAGAAGCGGGTGCTTCGTAAACATATGATACATTAAGAGTCTACTGAAAAGTAGGCTCTTTTCTTTTTGATTACCGCTTATATAATTTCACACCTTTGTAAAACTTTAGCATTACCAAAAAATAAAATTCATGACTTATAAATGATTCCTTGAAATGCTGTCATTTTTGATATAATATTCTTAATGGATAAAAAGGTAAAATTGGAGGCCTGTTATGTCAAAAAGATATGCAGTCATATTGGCAGCTGGTCAGGGTACACGTATGAAGTCATCTTTATATAAAGTGTTACACCCTGTGTGTGGCAAACCGATGGTGCAACACGTAATTGATCAGTTATCACGCTTAGATTTAACAAATTTAATTACAGTTGTAGGTCACGGTGCCGAAAAAGTGAAATCACATGTTGGAGATAAAAGCTTATTTGCTTTACAAGAAGAGCAGTTAGGAACAGCTCATGCAGTAATGCAAGCAGAATCTTTACTTGCACATGAAAAAGGTACGACAATTGTTGTATGTGGAGATACTCCGCTTATTACAGCTGAAACAATTGAATCTTTATTAAAGCATCATGAAGCAACAAATGCAATGGCAACTATTTTAACGGCTCATGCAGAAGATCCAACAGGATATGGACGCATCATTCGAAATGAACAAGGCTCTGTTGAAAAGATTGTTGAGCATAAAGATGCCACAGAACAAGAGCGTCTTGTACAGGAAATTAATACTGGTACGTACTGTTTTGATAATGAGAAATTATTTGAGACACTTTCAAAAGTTTCAAATGATAATGTACAGGGAGAGTACTATTTACCTGATGTTATCGAAATTCTAAAAAATGAAGGTCAAATTATTTCTGCATATCAAACATCCGATTTTGCTGAAACATTGGGCGTTAATGATCGATTTGCTCTGTCTCAAGCAGAAGAAACAATGAAAAAGCGTATCAACAAGCAGCATATGTTAAATGGAGTGACGATTGTGGATCCTTCTAACACGTACATTTCAGCAGATGCTGTCATTGGCAGAGATACGGTTATTTATCCTGGTACGGTTATTCAAGGAACAGTTGTAATTGGAGAGAACTGTGAAGTAGGACCTAACAGTGAAATTAAAGACTGCAAAATAGGTAATAATACTTCTATTCGCCATTCTGTTGCTCACGATAGTGAAATTGGTCACGAAGTCACAATTGGCCCATTTGCACATATTCGTCCTCAATCATTAATTGGAGATGAAGTGCGCGTAGGAAACTTTGTAGAAATTAAAAAAGCATCTTTTGGCAAAGGTAGCAAAGCTTCTCATTTAAGTTATATTGGAGACGCAGAGGTCGGAAAAGGTGTAAACTTAGGGTGCGGATCTATTACAGTTAACTACGATGGGAAAAATAAATTTTTAACAAAGATTGAAGATGGGGCATTCGTAGGATGTAACTCAAACTTAATTGCACCTGTAACAATTGGTGAAGGCGCCTATGTTGCAGCTGGTTCAACCGTAACGGATAATGTGCCAGGAAAAGCATTATCAATTGCTCGTGCGAAACAAGTAAATAAAGAAAACTATGCTGAAAAGCTTGATATTAATAAAAAATCCTGACGGAGGTTTCACAATAAAATGTCAAATGTATATGCTGATGAAAATTTAAAGTTATTTACGCTAAATTCAAACAAGGCTTTAGCTGAAGAGATCGCAAAAGTAATTGGTGTGGAATTAGGTAAATGTTCGGTTGATCGTTTCAGTGACGGTGAAATTCAAATTAACATTGAAGAAAGTATCCGTGGTTGTGATGTATTTATCATTCAATCAACAAGTGCTCCAGTTAACGAACACTTAATGGAATTATTAATTATGATTGATGCATTAAAACGTGCATCAGCTAAAACAATTAACATCGTTATGCCTTACTATGGCTATGCTCGTCAGGATCGTAAAGCTCGTGCACGTGAACCAATCACTGCCAAATTAGCAGCAAATATCATTGAAAAAGCGGGAGCTACTCGTATTATCACATTAGATTTACATGCTCCTCAAATTCAAGGTTTCTTCGATATTCCAATTGACCATTTAGTAGGTGTTCCAATTTTAGGTGAATACTTCAAGAGTAAAAACCTTGATGACGTTGTTGTTGTATCTCCGGACCACGGTGGCGTAACGCGTGCTCGCCGTTTAGCGGAACGTCTAAAAGCGCCGATCGCTATCATTGACAAACGTCGCCCACGTCCAAACGTAGCAGAAGTTATGAACATTGTTGGACAAGTGGAAGGGAAAACAGCAATCTTGATTGATGACATGATTGATACAGCTGGTACAATTACAATTGGTGCAAGTGCATTAATTGAAGCAGGTGCAAAAGAAGTATATGCTTGTTGTACACACCCAGTTCTTTCAGGCCCTGCGATTGAGCGTATTCAAAACTCTACAATCAAAGAGCTAGCTGTAACAAACTCTATTGCTTTAACAGAAGATAAGAAAATTGGTAAAGTAACAGAACTTTCAGTAGCTCCGTTAATTGGTGAAGCGATTATTCGTGTTCACGAAGAGCAATCAGTTAGTACGTTATTTGATTGATAAACAGAACCTCTTTCCATTTGGAAAGAGGTTTTTTTGAAAAAAATTAAATGGGCTAATCCTTGGTTTTAAAGGGATTTGGACGGGATGAGCAAAGATATATTGCTGATTGAAACGAGTTTTATGTTTAGCAGCCTTCTAAAAAGGGTACATTTTAAGTAGAAAACATACTGGAAGGTGAATAAAATGAGTATTTCAATTCAAGCAAATAAAAGAACGGATTTCAAAAATTCTACAAATAGAAAAATTCGCGACGAAGGAAACTTCCCAGCGGTTGTTTACGGAAATAAAACAGAATCCACGCCTATTTACTTAAACAGTGCTGATTTTATTAAGACTATTCGTGAAGCAGGACGCAATGGAGTGTTAACATTACAAGTGGACAAGCAAAAATATTCCGTAATGTTACATGATATTCAAACCGATCCATTAAAAAACGAAATTGTCCACGCCGATTTCCAAGTGGTCGACATGAAGAAAGAAATTGATACTGAAGTTTCTTTATCTCTAGTAGGAGAAGCAAAAGGAACAAAAGAAGGCGGCGTATTACAGCAGTCTCTATATGAAATTTCATTAAAAGGCTTGCCGCAAGATATCCCATCATCTATTGATGTAGATGTATCAGATTTGGGAATTAACGATACAATTACAGTAGGGGATATTAAGGTAGATAAAAAGCTAGAAATTACGCATGATGCAGAAGATACAGTTGCTTCTGTACTACCTCCTCAACAGGAAGAAGAGCCGGATAGCGGCGAAGTTCAGGATGCTGAAGGCGACGTTGAAGCAACAAAAGAAAAAGATAGCGAAGAATAATATAAAAAGACGTAACCAAAAGGTTACGTCTTTTTGTGTGAATTGATTATAATAAAAGTGATACTATATATTAATGTAAAACATTAAAGACATTTACCTATTATGTACAACTTACATAGAGTGGAAAGGAGTATCTATTTTGAAATTAATCGTTGGTTTAGGGAATCCTGGAAAAGAATATGACCGTACTCGTCATAACATAGGATTTATGGCAATTGATAAAATTGCCGAACAGTTTATGATTTCATTAGATAAAACAAAGTTTAACGGAATATATGGAACAGGTATAATAAGAGGAGAAAAAGTCATATTATTAAAGCCTCTAACATATATGAATTTATCAGGAGAAAGTATTCGCCCGTTAATGGACTATTTTGATATAGACGTCGAAGACTTGCTTGTTATTTACGATGACTTAGATTTGCCGTGCGGAAAAGTAAGATTGCGTACAAAAGGAAGTCCAGGCGGCCATAACGGAATAAAATCAATTATTCAGCATTTAAAAACCCAAGAGTTTAACCGAATTCGTATTGGGATTGATCGTCCGAAAAACGGTATGAAAGTAGTTGACTATGTACTAGGGCGCTTTACAGAAGATGAAATGGTTCATATGGAAGAAGCGATGAAAACGTCTGTGCACGCGAGTGAAGACTTTTTAGGTCAAACGTTCTTAGAAGTAATGAATCGCTATAATTAAGCAGAATAAAATTTCTCTCAATCGTCCATACTAACACTAAAAGATTTGGGAGGATTTGTATGTCTATTCATTATTTCTGTAGACATTGTGGCGCAAAAGTCGGTATGATAGAAAAGACAGCTCACAATACAGAAGCACTCGGTTTTAATCACCTGACCGCAGATGAACGACAAGACTTTATTCACTACCATAATAGTGGAGACATCGTGGTTAAAATTATTTGTGAAGACTGTCAAGAAGCGCTAGAACGAAATCCAGACTATCATCAGTACGAAACATTTATACAATAAAAAGCTTTGGTCTCAAACCAAAGCGTTTTTCTGTTTAGTTTAGACATATCATGGGAGGAGGGAATTCCTTTGCGAGGGATTAGACAGCAATTTGAAGAAAATAAAGAAATTGGAGCTGTTGTCAGCAGTTTAGAAGAAGGTTTGAAAGAACAGTTAGTAACGGGAATTTCCGGTTCAGCTCGATCTGTATTAATGGCACTCTTAAATGAGGATAAAAAATACCCCTTATTAGTAGTGACTCATAATTTATATCAAGCCCAAAAAGTGTATGAAGACCTTTTGCACCTTTTACCGGAAAAAGACGTTTT
The DNA here is from genome assembly GCF_056836725.1 of Priestia sp. 3CA3. Taxonomy (NCBI): domain Bacteria; kingdom Bacillati; phylum Bacillota; class Bacilli; order Caryophanales; family Bacillaceae; genus Priestia; species Priestia sp. 3CA3. Next base: position 27,342 of record NZ_JBXENJ010000015.1, on the reverse strand, counting down.
CTTATACCCTGTTAACGATTTAGTTGCTACAGAAGTGGGGATTGCAAGTCCAGAATTAAAGGCTCAGCGAATTGAAGTACTCAATTATTGGAGTCAACATACAGGTGGAGTAGTTGTAACGCCGCTTGCAGGAATTCGAAAGCTGCTGCCTCCTAAAGCAAGATGGGAGCAAACGCAGCTGCCGTTTCAAATGGGAATTGACATCGACGTTGATCATTATTTAAAAAGGTTAGTTGAGTTGGGTTATGAGCGGGCATCGATGGTTTCAGCTCCGGGTGAGTTTAGTGTGCGCGGAGGAATCATTGATATTTATCCGTTAACAGAAGAGCTACCTGTCCGAATTGAACTATTTGATACCGAGATCGATTCCATTCGTACTTTTACAATTGAGGATCAACGCTCTCAAGAACAGTTAAAAGAAATTTCAATCGGCCCTGCTACGGAAATCATTGTGAACCAAAATGAAGTGGCCCAAGGAATTGAAGAACTAGAAGCACAGCTGGCTTCGACGCTGCAGCAAGTGAAAAACGCAGCGCTAAAAGCTACCTTAACAGAAAATATTAAAGGTGAAATTGAACAGCTGCGTCAAGGTCAACTTCTTGAAAATATGTTCAAGTATTTATCATTCTTTTACGAATCGCCTGCTAGTTTACTAGATTATTTACCAGAAGGTGGCCTTGTCATCTTTGATGAAACAACTCGAATTCAAGAGACGTCTGATCAGCTTGAAACAGAGGAAGCTGAATGGATAACAGAATTATTAGGACAGGGGCAAATTGTTCGAGATGTTCAATTATCTCATAAGCTCCCATCTCTTATTCAGCGAGCAAAACATCAGTTTTTATACTTATCGTTATTTTTGAAGCACGTATCGTATACGAGTCCGCAAAATATTATTAATATTTCATGTAAGCAGATGCAGCAGTTTTACGGTCAAATGAACTTATTAAAAAGTGAAATTGAACGTTGGAAAAATGCTAATTATACGGTAGTCCTCTTAGGAGCAGATAAGGAGCGCGTAAAAAAACTCGAAGGTGTGCTAGCAGATTATGATATTGATTCATCTATTTTAGATGGAAATGGTCAGCTTGTGCCAGGTCTTGTTCAAATTATTGAAGGCGATTTACAAATGGGCTTTGAACTGCCGATGCAAAAATTAGCAGTTTTAACCGAGGAAGAATTGTTTAAAAAGCGGATCAAGAAATCAAAGCGTCGTCAAAAGCTTTCCAATGCAGAGCGTATTAAAAGCTATTCAGAGTTAAACGTAGGTGACTATGTCGTTCACGTGAACCACGGTATTGGCCGTTATTTAGGAATGGAAACGTTAGAGATTAACGGTAATCATAAAGATTATATCCATATCAAATATGAAGGCTCTGACAAGCTGTACGTTCCTGTTGAACAGATTGATCAAGTACAAAAATATGTAGGCTCTGAAGGGAAAGAGCCGAAAGTATATAAACTTGGCGGAAATGACTGGAAGAAAGTGAAACGAAAAGTTGAGTCTTCTGTTCAAGACATCGCTGATGACTTAATTAAACTGTATGCAGAGCGCGAAGCAAGTAAAGGTTATGCATTTTCCCCGGATGGCGATTTACAGAGAGAATTTGAAACAGCTTTCCCTTATCAAGAAACCGAAGATCAGCTTCGTTCTGTACAAGAAATTAAAAAGGATATGGAACATGAAAGACCAATGGATCGTCTGCTTTGTGGAGACGTTGGATACGGAAAAACAGAAGTAGCCATTCGTGCTGCGTTTAAAGCTGTGACAGATGGAAAACAAGTGGCTATTTTAGTGCCAACCACTATTTTAGCTCAGCAGCATTATGAAACCATCCGTGAGCGTTTTCAAGACTACCCAATTAATATTGGTCTATTGAGCCGCTTTCGCAGCCGTAAACAGCAGCAGGAAACAATTAAAGGGCTAAAAAACGGGACCGTAGATGTAGTGATTGGTACACATCGTTTACTATCTAAAGATGTGATTTATAAGGATTTAGGGTTGTTAGTTATCGATGAAGAGCAACGTTTTGGTGTAACGCACAAGGAAAAAATCAAGCAAATGAAAGCAAACGTTGATGTCCTTACACTTACAGCAACACCTATTCCACGAACATTACATATGTCTATGTTGGGCGTAAGGGATTTGTCTGTTATTGAAACGCCGCCTGAAAATCGTTTTCCGGTTCAAACATATGTAGTGGAGTATAATCCGGTTCTAGTTCGTGAAGCGATTGAGCGTGAGTTAGCGCGTGATGGCCAAGTTTACTTTTTATATAATCGCGTAGAAGATATTGAACGAAAAGCAGAAGAAATTTCGATGCTCGTGCCTGATGCTAGGGTAACGTATGCCCATGGAAAAATGAATGAAACAGAACTCGAAGCAGTTATCTTAAGCTTTTTAGAAGGCGAATATGACGTGATTGTGAGTACAACTATTATCGAAACAGGAGTAGATATTCCAAATGTAAATACGCTCATTGTCAACAATGCTGATAAGATGGGATTATCACAACTGTATCAATTAAGAGGACGCGTAGGTCGTTCAAATCGCGTGGCATATGCGTACTTTACGTATCATAAAGACAAAGTACTGACAGAAGTAGCTGAAAAGCGTCTGCAAGCTATTAAAGAATTCACCGAATTAGGTTCTGGTTTTAAAATTGCTATGCGTGATCTTTCAATACGTGGCGCCGGAAACCTCCTGGGTGCTCAGCAGCATGGATTTATCGATTCTGTCGGTTTCGATCTCTACTCACAAATGCTTAAAGAAGCGATAGAGGAAAGACGCGGGTCTGACGGAGAAAGTGTGAAATTTAATGTGGAAATGAATCTGGACTTAGACGCGTATATCCCTGATCAGTACATTACAGACGGCCGCTTGAAAATTGAGATGTATAAGCGCTTTAGAGGAATTGAAGCGCTAGAGGATATTCAAGAATTGCAAGATGAAATGATTGATCGTTTTGGGGAGTATCCGGCTGAGGTTGAGTATTTGTTTAAAGTAGCTGAAACAAAAGTATATGCAACGCAGAACCTAGTAGAATCTATTCTTCAGTCAAAACAAGAAATTTCTATTCTGCTTTCTGAAGAAGCGAGCTCAACGATAGACGGCCAAAAATTATTCATGCTAGGTGATCAATTTGGCAGAATGGTCAGCTTAGGTATGGAAGGCAAGAAAGTAAAATTAGTGGTTAACGTAAAAGGACTTGCTCAAAAAGAATGGCTCAATATTGTGTATCAGTTAGTAAAAGGAGTAGCCACTGTTAAAAAAGAACAAGTTACGAATTAAAAAGAAGGCTCATTTTTGAGCCTTCTTTTTATATAGCCGAAATAAAAATGTCCAAATCCCCATGTTTTGGCGGTTTTTTGGACATTTTTTTAATAAAAGCACACTTTTTAACAAAAAAAGAGATGGTTGGTGAATAGAAGTTGTAGAGTGAAGAATACTAACCTCAACAAAGGTGAACCTTTTATCATATAGCCATCAGTGATATTCACCAACTATTTTAATCATCATATGAAAGAGAGGCTTCAATGAATGAAAGCAACAGGTATTGTTCGTCGTATTGATGATTTGGGTCGCGTTGTGATTCCAAAAGAAATTAGAAGAACACTTCGCATCCGAGAGGGAGACCCGCTAGAGATTTTCGTCGATCGCGATGGAGAAGTTATTTTAAAGAAATATTCGCCAATTAGTGAATTAGGAGATTTTGCAAAAGAGTATGGCGAAGCGCTATACGATAGCTTAGGTCATCCTGTACTTATTTGTGACCGCGATGTATTTATTGCGGTAGCAGGAAGCTCTAAAAAAGAATACTTAAATAAAAACATTAGTTCTTTAGTAGAATCTGTTATGGAAAGCCGCAGTTCTTCTTTAGTAACTGATGGGAAAAACCTTGAATTTGTCGATGGATACGAAGAAAATATTTCTTCTTACACAATCGGTCCGATTATTGCAAATGGAGATCCGATTGGAGCTGTTGTCATCTTCTCAAAAGAGAAGTCTCTTGGTGAAGTAGAGCATAAAGCAGCCGAAACGGCAGCTAGCTTCTTATCTCGTCAAATGGAGCAGTAAGCGTAATTATCTTTATTTTACATTATTTACTGAAAAGGTAGCAGTTTCTGCTACCTTTTTTCATGCTGTCTTACCTTAGAAATAAAGAGAACATGATATAATGGTACGGTATTTTATTTATTGGAAAGTGCAGGATGTTTTATAAGAACAAAGCGCTATTCTTCTACAGTTAGCGGCTCATAAAAAGCATTGTTCACATAATTACAAGCTGCAGGTGAAAGGTGTAGGAATGCAGAAACAATCAAAGCTCTATTCTATTTTTAACGGCGCGATTATTTTAACGCTCGCAGGTTTATTTACGAAAATCTTAAGTGCTACTTACCGTATTCCATATCACCATATTGCGGGAGATATAGGGTTTTATATCTATCAGCAAGTTTATCCGCTATATGGAATTGCGCTACAGCTAGGTACATACGGTTTCCCTGTAATTATTTCAAAGTTAGTAGCCGATTATGTGGCAACAAATCGGAGAAAGGAAATCCGAGGAATACTTCAAGTTTCATTTGCTTTTTTGTTTGTAGTAGGCTGCATAATGTTTTCCCTCCAATATATCTTTGCAGAAACGATTGCCGAGTGGATGGGAGATCGTCAGTTAACGCTTCTCATTCAAATTATTTCATTTTCGTTTTTACTTATTCCGTTTATTGCTGTCATTCGTGGTTATTATCAAGGATTATATAATATGTTTCCTACTGCGTTGTCTCAAATCGCAGAACAAATTGTTCGAGTAGGGACTATTTTGTGCCTATCTATTTTCTTTATCCACCATGGGTATGGTCCTTATACTGCAGGAGCAGGAGCTATTTTTGGTTCCATAACAGGCGGTATAACATCTCTTATTATTTTATGTTTATTTGTTTTTAGAACAAAGACAAATTCTAAGGGAGTATTTCAACGCATAAAAAAAGCAGACATCAAAAAAGTAGTGAAAATCCTTATTATTCAAGGTTTATTAATTTGTATCAGCGCTATGGGTCTGCTGTTTATTCAGCTTATTGATTCCTTTACATTATATTCCGGTCTGACGGCGCATGGCATGGCTGAACAGGCAGCAAAAGTTTCAAAAGGTATTTATGACCGTGGACTTCCGTTGATTCAATTAGGTACAGTAGTAGGTACAGCTTTTTCACTTTCACTTGTACCCGTTATTTCTTCAGCCATTGCGAAAAAGAACTTGTCATTTGTGCTTGAAAAAGTTCAGCTGTCTCTCCGACTATCGCTTGTAGTCGGAGTTGGAGCAGCCTTTGGCTTGATTGCGCTGATGAAACCCATTAATATGCTTTTATATAGTAACTCCGACGGAACGGACGTTTTACAAATTTTGAGCTTGTTAGTTATATTTACAACCGTAGCAGCAACTGCTGGAGCTGTGCTTCAGGGGATGGGAGCTGTTTTCGCACCTGTAATAGCCGTCATCGCTGGCATGACGGTTAAACTGATATTGAATCTTTGGCTAATACCAGATTTTCAAACCATAGGAGCAGCCATTGCTTCCTCAGCTGGATTCGCTATTGTTGCAGCAATCAATCTATTTTGTCTGTATAAAAAGCTAGCTGTATCGCTCGTTCCGAAAAAGGCGAGTGGAGGTATTTTTATAACGGGCATAGCAATGGTCATTCTTTTACAAAGCTATTTATTTTGTTTATATCACTTTGTATGGTCTAATGGTTTAGATACAAGCAAACAAGTGGTTGAAACAGGATCTGGTGTTTTAATAGGCGGTTTGTTTTATTTGTTTATCATTATGAAACAACATATTTTTACCGAAGAGGAATTACGTTTACTTCCAATGGGAAGTGTTTTAGCTAAATACGTATTAAAAAATAAATAAGAAGGTGAAGCAATGACAGGTAAAGTAACAGTTATTGGTTTAGGAGCAGGCGATTTAGAGCAGCTACCCGTAGGCATCTATCGCTTGCTGCAGCAGGAAAAGCATATTTATATGCGCACAAAAGAACATCCTGTAATCAAAGAATTAGAAAGTGAAGGCTTGACGTACGTATCCTATGATGACGTATACGAATCTTATGATGGATTTGAAGAGGTATATGAACATATATCAAATGATTTAATCGATAAAGCTTCAGTAGAAGAAGTGGTGTATGCCGTTCCCGGGCATCCTTTAGTGGCAGAACGTACGGTTCAATTACTTTTACAAAAAGGAAAAGAACGCAGCATTCCTGTTGAAATTAAAGGGGGACAAAGCTTCTTAGATCCAATTTTTGGCGCACTAAAGATCGATCCTATTGAAGGATTTCAGCTGCTAGACGGAACAGACTTAAAGCGAAGCGAAATAGAGTTAACGGGTCATGTTCTAATTGCTCAAGTGTACGATCAGTTCGTTGCTTCAGAGGTAAAACTAACGCTGATGGAACACGTTCCTGATGATTACCTCGTTTACATTGTAACGGCAGCGGGAAGCAGTGAAGAAAAAATCCAGCCGGTCAAGCTGTATGAATTAGATAGAGAAATGTCGCTCAATAACTTAACGACTATTTATGTCCCTCCAGTAGCGGACGAAACGGTTTTATACCATCAATTTGACTCATTCAGAAGGATTATTGCCACGCTCAGAGGGCCAAACGGATGTCCTTGGGATCAAAAACAAACGCATGAATCGCTCAAGCGCTATTTGCTAGAAGAGTCTTATGAGTTATTAGATGCAATTGACCGTCAAGATGACGATAATATGATTGAAGAGCTCGGTGATGTATTGCTGCAGGTATTGCTTCATGCACAAATCGGTGAAGATGAAGGAATGTTTTCAATTGATGACGTCATTCGCAGTGTTTCAGAGAAAATGGTAAGACGCCATCCGCATGTATTTGGGGAAGTGAGCGTGAATGCTGCAGATGAGGTCTTAAAAAATTGGGATGAAATCAAAAAAGAAGAAAAAGGAGAGGAGCCTTCTTCTCTGTTAGCTTCTGTACCTAGGGCTATGCCTTCTTTAATGAAAGCGCACGGATACCAAAAACAAGCTGCAAAAGTTGGTTTCGATTGGTCAGAAGTTGAACCTATGTGGGAAAAAGTACAGGAAGAACTTGCTGAATTCCAAGATGAAGTACAGCATGCTGATAAAGAAAAAATGAGCGATGAATTTGGAGATATTTTATTTGCTTTAGTGAATATTGCAAGATTTTATAAAATCGACTCTGAAGCTGCATTAGCTAAAACGAATACAAAATTTTTAAATCGATTTCAATATATTGAAGAAAAAGTGAGAGCTTCTGAAAAACCATTTGAATCTTTTTCGTTAAAAGAGTTAGATGAATTTTGGGAAGAAGCCAAAAAAACAGGTTTGTAAAACAGAAAGGTGAGGGAATTATGAGGTTAGATAAATTTTTAAAAGTATCACGTTTAATTAAGCGCCGTACATTGGCAAAAGAAGTATCAGACAAGGGCCGTATTACGATTAATGGTATCGTTGCAAAAGCAAGCACAAATGTGAAAGTAGGAGATGAATTAGCCATCACATTTGGCACGAAGAAAATTACCGTTAAAATAGAGGCTCTTCAAGAAGCAGCTAAAAAAGAAGAAGCAGCTAATTTGTACTCAATTGTCAAAGAAGAGCGTATTTCATCTGAAGTATAACTGATGAAGGCTTGTTCTAAATCACCTTTCTCATTCATATGTTTTAAACAACAGATAACAAGAGCGAATGCTCTTAATGAATGAGGTGGGGATGAAGATATGAGCCAATTTTATGAAACAAGCAATTCAAACAAAGACCATACTCCAAATCATGATTTAGTGATGAAGGGTCGGCGTCTCTTAGATATCACGGGTGTGAAGCAGGTAGAGAGCTTTGACAATGAGGAATTTTTACTTGAAACAGTGATGGGTTTCTTGTCAGTTAGAGGGCAAAATCTGCAAATGAAAAATTTAGACGTTGATCAAGGAATTGTATCGATAAAAGGAAAAATCTTTGATATAGTTTACTTAGATGAGAACCAATCGGAGAAGGCTAAAGGATTCTTTAGTAAGTTGTTTCGATGAGTTTAAACATTCAGCTCTATACAATGCTTGCGATGGTATCGATGGGAAGCGGTTTAGGTGCTTCTCTCGATACTTATCGTTACTTTGTTAATCGCTCTAAATCACGCCCATGGTTTGTATTTGTAAATGACGTATTGTTTTGGATGGTGCAAGCTCTTCTCATTTTTTATGTGTTGTTTTTAGTGAATGAAGGAGAACTGCGTTTGTATGCGTTTCTTGCTTTGTTTTGCGGCTTTGCCGCGTATCAAAGCTTATTTCAATCACTGTATTTAAAAGTATTAACATTTACTGTCTCGAGCGTATTAAGTTTATATCGAGGTGTTTTAACGCTTAGTAATATTTTTTTGGTCAAGCCTATCCGCTTCTTTATTCATATTCTACTTGTAGTCGCTTTAGGGATCTACCGAGCTGTTCATAAGCTGCTCGTATTCTGTCTAAAGCTTATTTACTTACCGACTAGGTGGGTTCTTTTCGTATTTTGGAGAATGATGCCTAAACCTGTAAAACGATTTTTACATATGGGTTTTCGGTATATAGAAGGAATTTACAATCGTGCAAAGAATATGATAATGAGAGTCGTTGCATGGGTGAACACTTTAAAAAACAAGGGGGACGACTAATTCAATGAGTGCGGTACGAAAAAAAAAGGTCGCGAAGTTAAATACTGATTATAGCCATAAACAAGAACAAATTAAACAAAATACAGATCGAAAGCGTATCGGTTTAATTAGGCGTTTGACTGTTTTCGGAGTGTTGGCCTTAATCATTGGTGGATTGATGGTATCAGCTTTAATTACGCAAACCTCAGCTATTGAGAACAAAAAAGCTGAGAAGGTAAAATTAGAACAGCAGCTGACAAAATTACAAAGCAAGCAAAAACAGTTAAAAGGTGAAATCGTCAAGTTAAATGACGATGATTATATTAAAAAGATTGCCCGCAGAGATTATTTTTTATCAGAAGACGGGGAAATTATCTTTAATGTAAAAAAAGACTAAACGTATGGTTCGTTGACAGTGTATTTTTGCTTTTTGTATAATATAATAAATTGATTTCTTTTATCATTTAAGGAGGAGCATTTTTTTTATGTCAATCGAAGTAGGCAGCAAGTTACAGGGAAAGGTAACAGGTATTACGAACTTTGGAGCTTTTGTTGAGTTACCAGGAGGTTCAACAGGCTTGGTTCATATCAGTGAAGTAGCTGATAATTACGTAAAGGACATTAACGACCATTTAAAAGTGGGCGACGAAGTTGAAGTCAAAGTAATTAACGTTGAGAAAGATGGTAAAATTGGTCTTTCAATTAAGAAAGCGGTAGACAAACCAGAACGTCCAGAAAGACCAGAGCGTCCTGCAAGAGCGCCACGCTCAGACCGTCCACGTGATTCACGCCCACAACGTAATAACAATCGTGGTGGCGGTAATGATTTCCGTACAAAAGAAACATTCGAACAAAAAATGAATCGTTTCTTAAAAGACAGTGAAGAACGTTTATCTTCCCTAAAACGCCATACCGAATCAAAACGCGGTGGACGCGGTGCAAAACGCGGTTAACTTGCTGCTTATATCAAATAGATAGCGAGTTTTTGGAAAGTACCTTTTATCTAAAAGGTGCTTTTTTTATATGTAAAAAAGAGTAGAAAAAAAAGCATGTACTTGTTGTACATGCTTTTTGATGACCCGTACGGGATTCGAACCCGTGTTACCGCCGTGAAAGGGCGGTGTCTTAACCGCTTGACCAACGGGCCGTTATTCGAGTAGCGGCGGAGGGGATCGAACCCCCGACCTCACGGGTATGAACCGTACGCTCTAGCCAGCTGAGCTACACCGCCATTATACGTTCTCTAAAAGACATTTATAATAATATAAAAAAGCAGGGTTATTGTCAATAACTTTTTTGTTATTTTTATAGACTTTTATTTGCTTTTAAAAAAGAATGATGAGCATAGGCTTTCTCTGGGGCGAACAGTATCTCTCATATTTTTTAAATCTCCATGTAAGATTGTACATCTTTTTGTATAGTTTTCAATATAATACTAGAAAATAGTCGAACGATTATAGGTATTTTGCTAGTCCGTTTGACAAAATTTCACCTTTCGCCGCGATATAATAACGAATAAGTATAATTAGCGGGTGGTGGGAGAATGCAAAAGACGGAAAGAGATTTTGCAAGTCCAACAACAGAGGCGGTATTTAACCGAACTAGATTAGAAATGTCCCGTGTATTTACAAAGGCGGGTATGAAAACGGAAAAGGTGTTATTTCAATGGGGATTATTGCTGCTAGTCGTAGGTTTCTTATTAGGACGAGCGTTAATTTTAATGAAAATCATGCCATTTGCTTTGCCATTCTTTGCAGCCGTAATGGCTATAAAGAAAGAAAAAGCACCGTTAGCAAGTTTAGCCGTATTGGCAGGGGCATTTAGTGTTTCCATTCAAAATGGAGGTACCGTATTTGCTACACTATTTGTTTTCTTACTAATTCATCGATTTAGCGGCATACTGACAATGGATCCGTTAAAGAAACTGCCGTTCACTGTATTTAGCGCGATGTTACTTACAAAACTAACTATTTTTTATGTATTTACCAAGGAATTCACCATGTATGATTTTACATTTGTGGCAGTAGAAGCAGGGTTGAGCTTTATCTTAACAATGATTTTCCTACAAAGCGTGCCTTTAATTTCATATCGAAAGCGAAAACAATCATTAAAAACAGAAGAAGTGATTTCTCTTATTATTTTGTTGGCATCTGTTATGACAGGGACAATAGGGTGGATGATTTACGGCCTTTCGGCTGAACATATATTATCTCGTTACTTAGTACTAGTTTTTGCGTTTGTATCTGGCCCTACGATAGGAGCTACGGTCGGGGTCGTAACCGGTTTAATTTTAAGTTTCGCGAATGTTTCTAGTTTGTACGAAATGAGTTTACTCGCTTTTTCTGGCTTGCTTGGAGGACTTTTAAAAGACGGTAAAAAGCTAGGGGCAGCTCTAGGGCTGGTTGTTGGTTCATTGCTAATTGGCCTATATGCTCAGGCAGATCAAGGATTGACGACTAATTTGTATGAATCACTGACGGCCGTTGTCCTATTTTTATTAACCCCATCTTTTGTTTTGAAAAACTTAAGTAAACTAGTACCAGGGACATCTGAAAATATGCTTGAACAACAGCAGTACGTGCGTAAGATCCGAGATGTAACAGCAAATCGCGTAGAACAGTTTTCAAATGTTTTTCAAGCACTTTCCAAAAGCTTTACGCAAAATGGATTTTACGATGAAAAGCCAAGCGCTGATAAAGAAGTTGATTATTTCTTAAGCAGCGTTACCGAAAGGACGTGCCAATTTTGTTTTAAAAAAGAACAATGCTGGGCACAGCAGTTTGATACAACCTATGAATATATGAAGGAAATTATGCTTGAAGTTGATAATGGCACTCTTGAACAAAATCCAAGGCTAATTCGAGAAATGGACAAACATTGCGTGAAATCGAAAAAAGTCATCGATGTGATTGAGCATGAACTTACGTATTTTAAAGCCAATCAGCACTTAAAAGCACAAATTCAAGAAAGTAGAAGGATTGTAGCAGAACAGCTTCACGGTGTCTCTGAAGTCATGGGGAATTTTGCAAAAGAAATTAAGCGAGAGCGCGAAAATTTAAATGTACAAGAAGAACAGATTTTAGAAGCTCTTCGTAACTTTGGGATGGAAATCAATCAAATTGAAATTTATAGCTTAGAACCTGGAAATGTAGATATTGAAATGTGGGTGCCATATTGTCACGGAAGAGGAGAATGCGAGAAAATTATTGCGCCAATGCTTACGGATATTTTAGGTGAAAGTATTGTAGTAAAGAACGAAGAATGTGCTAAATATCCTCAAGGCTATTGCCACGTTTCGTTTGGCTGTACAAAAGCATACGTTGTTGATACAGGCGTAGCACATGCTGCTAAAGGCGGAGGGTTTGTATCCGGTGACAGCTATTCCATGATTGAGCTAAACGCCGGTAAATATGCACTAGCTATTAGTGATGGCATGGGAAATGGAGAGCGTGCCCACTATGAAAGCAGCGAAACGCTTCAGCTGTTAAAACAAATTTTACAAACAGGAATAGAAGAGACAATTGCAATTAAATCGATTAACTCTATTTTATCCCTGCGTACAAACGATGAGATCTTTTCGACCTTAGATTTAGCGATGATTGATTTACAAGATGCCAATGTAAACTTCTTGAAAATCGGTTCTACGCCAAGCTTCATCAAACGCGGAGATAAGGTTATTAAAATACAGGCAAGCAATTTGCCAATGGGCATTATTGAAGAATTTGAAGTGGATGTTGTGAATGAACAAATGAAGGCGGAAGACTTGTTAATTATGATGAGTGACGGTGTATTTGAAGGACCGAAACACGTTGAGAACTACGAAATGTGGATGAAGCGAAAAATTGGCGAGCTTCAAACAAACGATCCACAAGAAATTGCAGACTTAATTATGGAAGAAGTTATTCGAACAAAATCAGGTTTAATTGAAGATGATATGACGGTAGTTGTGGCAAAACTTCAGCACAATACCCCGAAATGGTCATCGATTCCTTCTTACGCTTATCGTAAAAAAGCACAATAGTTAGATAGAAGTATATTTTATCTCCTCCTCGTCTATCATGTTAATACTGATAATGAGGAGGGGATTTTTTTATGAAAAAAGGTACATTGAAACAGATGTTGGTCATTACGGACGGTGGTTCAAATACAGGTGAAGATCCGGTAGCAATGGCTGCACTAGCTAAAGAACAAGGAATTAGTGTAAACGTTATTGGTGTGATGGAAGAGGATACAATTGATGAGCAAAGCACGAATGAAATAGAAGGCATTGCCATGTCAGGCGGTGGCGTGAGTCAAATTGTTTACGTAAAACAGCTGTCTCAAACTGTTCAAATGGTTACAAGGCAGGCAATGACGCAAACACTTCAAGGCGTTGTAAATAAAGAACTTCAGCAAATTCTAGGTTCCTCTAATTCAAGATTAGAAGAGTTATCCCCTGAGAAGCGAGGAGAAATCATGGAAGTGGTTGATGAACTTGGGGAAACGGTTGACTTAGAGATTCTTATTTTAGTTGACATGAGCGGAAGTATGAAAAATAAGCTCCCTACTGTAAAGGAGTCGCTGTTAGATTTATCGTTAAGCTTGAATGCTCGCATGGGGCACAATCAATTTTCAATCTTTTTATTTCCTGGGAAAAAGAAAGATGTAGAGAAGCTAATGGACTGGAATCCAAGATTAGAGTCGCTTTCAACGATTTTCCCAAAACTAACAGCAGGAGGTATTACGCCTACTGGACCGGCTATCAAAGAGGCTACTCATTATTTCACCAAAAAGCGCTCATTGAGAGGGTTGTTAAAAAATAATGAACAATACATTGAAGAATCAGGTATGTAACCTATCTCCGGGAACAGAAATTCAAGGGAAATGGCATCACGTCCATTATAAAATTCTTGAGAAATTAGGCGTGGGAGCAACTGGAGTTGTCTACTTAGTCCAATTAGTAAACGGAACGCTAGCGGCGTTAAAAATAAGCTTTTCCAACATGTCCGTTACAGCAGAAGTGAATGTATTAAAAAAGTTGTCTCAAGTCAAAGACAAAGTGCTAGGACCGCGTTTACTTGATGTAGATGATTGGAGCTATGGTTCTCAAGCTCTTTCTTTCTATGTAATGGAGTATGTGAAAGGGCAGCCTCTCCTTTCTTTTATCTCAACAAGAGGGACAGAATGGTTGCAAGTGTTTGCAAGTCAGCTCTTAACAGACTTAGAAAACCTTCATGAAGAAGGGTGGGTATTTGGCGATTTAAAACCCGAAAACCTGGTCGTAACATCTAACCCCGTAAAAGTTCGATGGATCGACGTGGGAGGAACAACTCTGCAAGGGCGGTCAATAAAAGAATTTACCGACTTTTATGATCGAGCGCACTGGGGGCTTGGCTCCCGAAAAGCAGAACCGACCTATGATTTGTTTGCCGTATCTATGGTTTTGATTCACGCGGCTTATGGCAAGCGAATTAATAAAACAGACAAACCGGCTGAACAATTAAAACAATTTATATTAACAACAAAGCAGTTGGAACCTTTCGGAGACGTTTTGTATCAAGCGGTTACGGGAAAGTATAAGTCAGCTAAAGAAATGAAAACAGAGGTGTTATCGGTCGAAAAAAGAAGAGGGGCAAAAAGTAGAGGAACAAAGCCTCAAAACGTTCGTCAACCGTCTGCCCCTCGTGTTAAAGTAAAGAAGAAGCGTTCTCACGTGTTAGAGACGCTACTACTTTGTACGTCTGTAATGTTGATTTATATTTTGTATCTATTTATTCAAGTGCTATAAAGTTTGGAGAAATTGTGAAACTTTCCTTATAGTCATTCGTATAAAGTAAATTAATGATACATTATTGCGTGTACATTATAAGGATGAGTCATTCCTATGGAAAAGCAAGTGAACAATTTTATGACAAAACATCAGTTATTATCCGCAGGCTCTACGGTGGTTGTAGGTATTTCTGGTGGTCCTGATTCTTTAGCGCTGCTGCATTTCTTATGGAGTCTGAAAGAGCAAAAATCTCTTACGATTATTGCTGCTCATGTTGATCATATGTTCCGGGGCCAAGAGTCACAGCAAGACATGGAATATGTGCAGAACTACTGCAAACAATTGAATATTAAATGTGAGGCGAAGCAGATTGATGTTACTGCCTATCAGAAGGAAAGAAAGCTATCTTCTCAAGTAGCTGCCAGAGAATGCCGCTATGCATTTTTTACTCATGTTATGAAGAAGCACAAAGCAAACCTTCTTGCATTAGGACATCACGGAGATGATCAGATTGAAACGATGTTAATGCGAATGGTTCGAGGTAGTACGATGAATGGATACGCAGGGATGCAGCCCAAGCGGCCATATGGGCATGGATTTATTATTAGGCCTTTCCTAGCCGTAACGAAAGAAGAAATCAATCGCTACTGTAAGCTACATGGGCTTACACCTCGAATTGATCCGAGTAATGAGAAAGACTCGTACACGAGAAATCGGTTTCGTCATTACGTTTTGCCATTTTTAAAGCAAGAAAACGTCGCTGTACATGAAAAATTTCAACAATTTAGCGAGAACTTGCATGAAGATCAAGCATACTTAGAGGAATTAACGACCGATGTGATGAATAAAGTAATGAGAAAGAAATTGCAAAATGAAATTCTCATTGATAGAGATTGTTTTCTAAGGATACGCAAGCCTTTACAAAGGCGTGGTATTCAACTAATATTAAACTATCTCTATAAAGAAATTCCTCCAACCCTTTCCTCAGCGCATGTTGACACGTTAGTAGGATTTTGTGAAAGTGAAAAACCGTCTGGGACGCTTGACTTTCCAAATGGTTTACGCATTATCCGATCTTACAACGACTGTCTTTTCACCTTTAATGAGGGGAACATCGAGCCATATGAATTTATTGTTCCGATTCCAGGGGTCGTTGAGCTTCCAAATGGTCACCAGCTTATTTGTGAAATACATAATAAAGTCGAAGATATAAAAGGAAACGATGTTTTTCTTTTAGATGAAGCTCACGATTTACAATCATTAAAGGTAAGGACACGAAAAAATGGCGATAAAATGCGAGTAAAGGGCATGAAGGGACATAAAAAAGTAAAGGATATTTTTATCGATGAAAAAATCCCTTTACACTTCAGAGATCATTGGCCGGTAGTGGAAGATAGCCAAGGAACTATTTTGTGGCTACCTGGTTTGAAAAAATCTGCTTATGAACTGCATACACATAAGTCCAGATATGTTATTTTATACTATAAGTAGCGAAAACTTCTAGGAGGCAAGTAAGGAATGAAGCAGGATATTCAAGAAATTTTGATTTCAGAACAAGAAATACAACAGAAAGTAAAAGAATTGGGTAAGCTATTATCTGAGGAATACGCTGACCGTTTTCCTTTGGTAATCGGTGTACTAAAAGGCGCTATGCCTTTTATGTCTGATCTAATTAAGCGTGTTGATACATATTTAGAAATGGATTTTATGGATGTATCAAGTTATGGCAATGCGATGGTTTCTTCTGGTGAAGTAAAAATCCTAAAAGATTTAGATACATCAGTTGAAGGTCGAGACATTCTTATCTTAGAGGATATTATCGACAGCGGCTTAACACTTAGCTATCTTGTAGAGTTATTCAAGTACCGTAAAGCTAAGTCAATTAAGATTGTCACACTCTTAGACAAACCAACAGGTCGTAAAGCAGCTATTAAAGCAGATTACGTTGGATTTGAAGTACCTGATGCGTTCGTAGTAGGGTATGGATTGGATTATCAAGAAAAATATCGTAACCTGCCGTATATTGGGGTTCTTAAACCGCAAGTATACAGCAATTAAGAAGCACATATCCAAGTGCAATTTATTGGATAGGATAAATGTTCTATGTTAGTATTGAATACAGTATTTGTTTATCGTGGGAGGAGGTAAGAAATGAATCGGATCTTCCGTAATACCATCTTTTATTTACTTATATTTTTAGTCATTATTGGCGTGGTAAGCTTCTTTAGTGGCTCTAATCAAAAAGCAGAACCAATGAGATACGATACATTTGTTCAACACTTAGACAAAGGTGATGTGAAATCACTCTCTATGAAGCCTGAAAGAGGCGTGTATGTTGTGCAAGGAAAGTTAGATTCTTATAAAAAGGATCAAACGTTCCAAACTTACATCGTAGATGGTGACAAAGCACTTGATCGTATTGACGCTGCTTCAGAAAATAATCAAGTAGAAGTTGATTTTAAACCTGCTGATGAAACAAGCGGCTGGGTAACGTTCTTTACGTCAATCATTCCGTTTGTTATTATTTTCATCCTATTCTTCTTCTTACTGAACCAAGCTCAGGGCGGCGGAAGTCGTGTTATGAACTTCGGTAAGAGTAAGGCTAAGCTTTACAGCGAAGAAAAGAAAAAGGTTAAATTTAAAGACGTAGCTGGTGCAGACGAAGAAAAGCAAGAACTTGTGGAAGTTGTTGAGTTCTTAAAAGATCCTCGTAAATTCGCAGAGCTAGGTGCAAGAATTCCGAAGGGTGTCTTACTTGTGGGACCTCCTGGTACTGGTAAAACATTATTAGCAAGAGCTGTTGCTGGTGAAGCAGGCGTTCCTTTCTTCTCTATCAGTGGTTCGGACTTTGTTGAAATGTTTGTTGGGGTCGGTGCTTCTCGTGTTCGTGATTTATTCGAAAATGCGAAGAAGAATGCTCCATGTATTATCTTTATTGATGAAATCGATGCTGTAGGTCGTCAACGTGGCGCAGGTCTTGGTGGTGGACACGATGAGCGTGAACAAACATTGAACCAGTTGCTTGTTGAGATGGATGGTTTTGGTGCTAACGAAGGTATCATTATTATTGCAGCAACAAACCGCCCGGATATTTTAGATCCAGCGTTATTACGTCCAGGCCGCTTCGACCGTCAAATTACGGTAGATCGTCCAGATGTAAATGGCCGTGAAGCAGTGCTTAAAGTACATGCTCGCAATAAGCCTTTAGATGAATCAGTAAACTTAAAAGCAATTGCTATGCGTACGCCAGGTTTCTCAGGTGCAGATTTAGAAAACTTGTTAAACGAAGCTGCCTTAGTAGCTGCTAGACAGGACAAAAAGAAAATTGAAATGGTCGATATTGACGAAGCAACAGACCGCGTAATTGCAGGTCCAGCTAAGAAAAGTCGAGTTATTTCTAAAAAAGAACGCAATATTGTTGCTTATCATGAAGCAGGACATACAATTATCGGTGTCGTATTAGACGAAGCTGATATGGTACATAAAGTAACCATTGTTCCACGTGGGCAAGCTGGTGGATATGCTGTTATGTTACCAAAAGAAGATCGCTACTTTATGACGAAGCCAGAGCTGCTGGATAAAATTGTTGGATTGCTTGGTGGTCGCGTAGCTGAGGAAATTATTTTCGGCGAAGTGAGTACAGGTGCTCACAATGACTTCCAGCGTGCAACAAGCATCGCTCGTAAAATGGTAACAGAATACGGTATGAGTGAAAAGTTAGGACCAATGCAATTCGGTCAATCACAACAAGGCCAAGTATTCTTAGGTCGTGATTTACACAGTGAACAAAACTACAGTGATGCGATTGCTCATGAAATTGATAATGAAATCCAACGTTTCATTAAAGAAAGCTATGAGCGTGCGAAGCAGATCTTAACGGAAAACCGTGACAAGTTAGAGCTTGTAGCTCAAACATTGTTAGAAGTAGAAACGTTAGACGCTGAGCAGATCAACCACTTAGTAGATCATGGAACTCTTCCAGACCGTTCTAGTCACGTAACAGATGAAGATGTTAAAGTAAACATCCAAACAAAGACAGACGATGAAGAGCCAAAAGCATAAGATCAAAAAAGATCAGTGGAGACAATCTCCACTGATCTTTTTTATTTGGTAGAAGTTAGGTTTGGCAAAAAGTTTTTCATATATATAGTGGATAAGTAGGATATCCACTAGAGAATTGTGTCATTATATTCCTATTTTATCTAGAATATACACGTCTATTTACCAGTTATGGTATGATGGTTTCAGTGTGAATACTGAATTTAAATAAAGTGGTGATTGAAATGATTTTTGTATTAGATGTTGGAAATACCAATACGGTATTAGGTGTATACGATGGAGATGAATTAAAGTACCATTGGCGTGTAGAAACAAGCCGTAATAAAACAGAAGACGAGTATGGCATGACAATCAAAGCCTTGCTTGAGCACGTTAGTTTATCTTTTAAAGATATTCATGGTATTATTATTTCCTCTGTTGTTCCTCCTATTATGTTTGCATTGGAGAGAATGTGTCAAAAGTATTTTCATTTAAAGCCGCTTGTTGTTGGTCCTGGAATTAAGACGGGTTTAAATATTAAATATGAAAATCCACGTGAAGTGGGAGCAGACCGTATTGTCAATGCTGTTGCTGGAATTCAGCTGTACGGAAGCCCTTTAATTATCGTTGATTTTGGTACCGCAACCACATATTGCTACATTGATGAAAATAAGCAATATATGGGTGGTGCAATTGCCCCTGGTATTAATATTTCGACAGAAGCTCTTTATTCAAGAGCATCTAAGCTTCCGCGTATTGAAATTGCGCGACCAAATAGCATTGTTGGGAAAAATACAGTATCTGCGATGCAAGCAGGTATTTTATATGGATACGTTGGACAAGTAGAAGGAATTGTAGCAAGAATGAAAGAGCAAGCAACAGTAAATCCTAAAGTTATTGCTACTGGAGGACTCGCAACATTGATTGCTAAAGAGTCGGATATTATTGATATTGTGGATCCATTTTTGACTTTAAAAGGATTACAAATAATCTATACAAAAAATATGGAGTAAGAGGTGTATATTATGGGCGACTATTTAGTAAAAGCACTAGCTTACAATAGTCAAGTTCGCGCTTATGCGGTAAAAACAACGGATACAGTTGGAGAAGCGCAGCGCCGTCACTATACATGGCCTACAGCCTCTGCAGCATTGGGACGTTCAATGACTGCGGGAGTTATGATGGGGGCTATGCTAAAAGGTGAGCAAAAGCTAACAATTAAAATTGAAGGCCGCGGCCCAATTGGTGTTATCTTAGTAGACAGCAATGCCAAGGGTGAAGTGCGTGGATATGTAACGAACCCGCAAACGCACTTCGATTTAAATCAGCATGGAAAATTAGATGTAGCACGTGCTGTAGGTACAGATGGTACGCTGAGTGTTGTAAAAGATATCGGGATGCGTGATCAATTTAATGGACAAGTACCTATCGTATCGGGAGAATTAGGAGAGGATTTCACGTATTATTTCGTGACATCTGAGCAAGTTCCATCTTCAGTAGGTGTAGGTGTACTTGTTAACCCTGATAACACAATCTTAGCTGCGGGTGGATTTATCATTCAGCTTATGCCAGGAACAGATGATCAAACGATTACAGCTATTGAACAACGTTTACAAACGATTGAACCCATTTCAAAACTGATCCAAAAAGGTCTTTCTCCTGAGGAAATCTTAGAAGAAGTTCTTGGAAAAGAAAACGTAAAGTTTCTAGAGACAATGCCTGTAGAGTTCAAATGTCAGTGCTCAGAAGAAAGAATTGCTAATGCCATTATCAGCTTAGGAAAAGAAGAGATTCAATCGATGATTGAAGAAGACGGCCAAGCTGAAGCACAGTGTCATTTTTGTAATGAAACCTATCGTTTTGATAAAAAGCAGCTAGAAGAAATGAAAGAACAAGCAATTTAAATGAAATAAAAGATTCTTTAAAGGCGTCATTTTATAAATGAACGCCTTTTTTTATAAGTGTTAAGTCCTATTTATGTATATATTGATCTAAAAATATAACAAAAATAGGTAAATGGAAAGACAAAATGATTGACAATTTAGAAAACATCTGATAAATTGTATACAAAATCAATAAAATTAGTTGGTATTAGGAGTGGTCATATGGCACGTATTGCAAATTCAATTACAGAGTTAATTGGTCAAACACCAATCGTAAAACTAAACCGTCTAGTTGAAGAAGATATGGCGGATGTATATTTAAAATTAGAATTTATGAACCCAGGAAGCAGCGTAAAAGATCGTATCGCATTAGCAATGATCGAAGATGCTGAAGCAAAAGGTGTATTGAAGCCTGGAGACACCATCATTGAACCAACAAGCGGTAACACAGGAATTGGCTTAGCAATGGTAGCTGCAGCAAAAGGATACCGTGCTATTTTAACAATGCCTGAAACGATGAGTATTGAGCGTCGTAATCTGCTTCGTGCGTACGGTGCAGAGTTAGTGTTAACACCAGGTCCAGAAGGAATGAAAGGTGCGGTTAATAAAGCAACTGAGCTTGCAAAAGAGCACGGCTACTTTATTCCTCAGCAGTTCCAAAATGAAGCTAACCCAGAAGTGCACCGTCAAACAACGGCTAAAGAGATCATCGAGCAGTTTGGCGATCAGCTAGATGGATTTGTGGCAGGTATTGGTACTGGCGGTACTATTACAGGTGCTGGCGAAGTATTAAAAGAAAAGTATCCAAACATCAAAATTTATGCGGTAGAGCCAGCTGATTCTCCGATCTTAAGTGGTGGTCAACCAGGACCTCATAAAATTCAAGGAATCGGTGCAAACTTTGTTCCGGATACGCTTAACACGGAAGTATATGACGAAGTTGTCGCTGTTCAAAACGACCAAGCTTTTGAATATGCACGTAAAGTAGCAAAAACAGAAGGCGTACTAGTAGGTATCTCTTCTGGGGCTGCGATTTATGCTGCGTTAAAAGCTGCAAAACAGCTAGGAAAAGGTAAAAAAGTGTTAGCGATTATTCCAAGTAACGGTGAGCGTTACTTAAGTACTCCATTGTTCCAATTCGAGGAACAAACACAAGCATAAAAACCATAAAAGAACAGCTTCTATACGAAGCTGTTTTTTTTCATCTGAGAATCATGTAAAATGAAAGCAGGTGATTTATTTTTAGGAGAGTGAACAAATGCAGCAAAGAATGACTTGGGGCGAATCTATTTCTATCTCTAAAAACCAATGGTTCAAAAAATATCAAGAGTTGTCAAAAGAGGAACCGAATCATATCCTGCTTGAAAGCGGTCGAGGCGGAAAGTTTCAAATGATGGGATTAAAACCTGTAGCCATTTTGCGAGGCGAACAAAACGAGCTTCATATCAAAACGGATGGCCAAGCTACTGTTCAAAAAGGTAATCCGCTTCATCTTATGCGAGACTGGATGAAGAAGTTTGAAGCAGAGGTGAATCCAGATCTTCCTCCTTTTCAAGGTGGAGCAATTGGCTTTATTAGCTATGATTATATCCGCTATGTAGAAACCATACCTGATCTTGCTGAAGATTCATTGAAAACGCCGGACGTTTATTTCCTTATTTTCGATGACGTATTTGTATACGATCAAGAAAAGGAAAAGCTCTGGATTATCGTTAACGATGAAGCAGATTGTAAAGAGCAGGCACATAAGCGTATTGATCAATACAAAAAGGACTGGATGGAGGCAAGTGCTGAAGGGCTCTCATATGAGCGTATTCATCGTGTTGCCGAAAAGAGTGAGGTTTCAATGTCTGAAGCTGCTTTTTCAGATGCCACAACTCGCGTACATGAGTACATCGGTCAAGGCGATGTGTTTCAAGTGAACTTATCTGTTCGACAGTCTCAACAGCTTCAAACTCATCCTATGCATATCTACGAACAGGTACGAAAAATCAACCCGTCTCCTTATATGTCTTATATGCAGACAGAAGAATTTCACATTGTGAGCTGTTCACCAGAACTATTAGTGAAAAAAGCCGGTGACGAAATCAGTACGAGACCAATTGCGGGAACGCGCTCTCGCGGTAAGGATGATCAAGAAGACCAACAGTTAGCGGATGAGCTTATTCATAACGAAAAAGAGCGTGCAGAGCATGTGATGCTTGTTGATTTGGAGCGTAATGACCTTGGTAGAGTAAGCGACTATGGTACCGTTCATGTTGACGAGTTTATGGTTATTGAAAAGTATTCACATGTGATGCATATTGTGTCTAATGTAAAAGGCAAGCTCGCGCGCAATAAAGATTTTGTAGATATTGTAGATGCGGTTTTTCCTGGAGGAACGATTACTGGAGCGCCTAAAGTTCGTACAATGGAAATCATTGAAGAACTTGAACCTGTAAGGCGAGGAATTTATACAGGATCGATTGGTTGGATTGGGTTTAATGGAGATATGGAATTAAATATTGCGATTCGCACTATGATTATTCAAGACGGCCAAGCTTATGTGCAGGCTGGTGCGGGTGTTGTAATTGATTCAAATCCGAAACACGAATACAAAGAATCACTGAAAAAAGCAATTGCACTATGGAAAGCAAAAGAGCAGAGCGAAAATGAGCTGAGTGAGGGTGAGTAAAGATGATATTAATGATTGATAATTATGATTCTTTTACGTTTAATTTAGTACAGTATTTAGGTGAGCTAGGGCATGAGCTTCTTGTAAAAAGAAATGATGAAATTACACTTTCTGAAATTGAAGTGCTAAATCCAGATTTCTTGATGATCTCCCCGGGACCTTGTAGTCCTAACGAAGCGGGAATCAGTTTAGAAGCCATCGAGTATTTTGCAGGTAAGATTCCAATATTCGGCGTATGCTTAGGGCATCAGTCGATTGGGCAAGCTTTTGGAGGGAATGTGATTCGTGCGGATAAATTAATGCACGGTAAAACATCTGAAATGCATCATGATGGCCGTACTATCTTTAAAGGTCTTGATAATCCGTTCACGGCAACTCGATATCATTCTTTGATTGTAGAAAAAAGTTCACTGCCGGATTGCTTTGAGATTTCAGCGTGGACAGCAGAAGATGAAATTATGGCGATTCGCCATAAATCATTACCTATTGAAGGGGTACAGTTCCACCCTGAATCTATCATGACTTCTTATGGTAAAGAAATGCTGAAGAATTTTATTGAAACTTACGAAAAAAAGCGAGTGTAATGATATGTATATATACGTCAATGGTGAAGTAAAGCCTGCGTCTGAAGCCACTATTTCTCCGTTTGATCACGGATATATGTATGGTCTAGGGCTATTTGAAACGCTACGAGTTTATGATGGTCATCCATTTTTAGTGGAAGACCATCTGGATCGACTGCGTAGCAGCTTACGTGAATTAAATATTGTATGGGACTACTCCACACAGGACGTGTTGGCAATTATTAATAGTCTGTTAATGAAAAACAATGAGAGAAATGCGTATGTTCGATTAAATGTTTCAGCAGGAAATGGCGGAATTGGACTGCAAGTGGAAGAATACGACAAGCCATCTACAATTGTATACATGAAATCAATGCCTCATCCATCGAGCCCCCTTGTAAAAGAGGGGCTTATTCTTGAGACAAAGCGAAATACGCCCGAAGGAACCGTGAGGTTGAAGTCTCATCATTATTTAAACAATGTACTGGCTAAGCGAGAAGTTGGTTCAGACTTAAATAAAGAGGGTATTTTTTTAACAAAAGAAGGGTTCTTAGCCGAAGGTATTGTGTCCAATTTATTTTTTGTAAAAGATGATTGTGTATATACACCGTCTCTTGAAACAGGTATCTTAAATGGAATTACGAGACAGTTTATCTTTACGCTTTTAAAAAAGAAAAACATAGAAGTTGTAGAAGGTTTATTTACGGCGGAACAGCTTTTGGAGAGTGATGAAGCTTTCGTTACAAATTCCATTCAAGAAATCGTACCTCTTCGAAGTATAAAGGATAAGAAGTT
Source organism: Priestia sp. 3CA3 (assembly GCF_056836725.1). NCBI lineage: Bacteria > Bacillati > Bacillota > Bacilli > Caryophanales > Bacillaceae > Priestia > Priestia sp. 3CA3. The sequence goes on along the minus strand of NZ_JBXENJ010000015.1, from coordinate 2,964 downwards.
TTCAGTCGGAGACCATACGTTAACAGCTCAGTTGCAAAAAGAGTATCGCTCTTACACGATGTCGCTAATGAGTCGACGCGAGCTACATGTATAAAAGCGAAAGGAGAGGCTAAAGATGGATAAAATTTATGTGAATGATATGCGTTTCTATGGATATCATGGTGTATTTCCAGAAGAAAATAAATTAGGGCAGCGTTTTCACGTGGATTTAACTGTAGAACTAGATTTAAAACAAGCTGGTACTACGGACAATTTAGAATACTCGGTGAGCTATGCAGATTTATACCAAACATGCCAGGAAGTTGTAGAGAAGCGCACGTTCAAGTTAGTTGAAACGGTGGCCGAAACGATTGCATCTGAATTGCTTGCTAATTACGAACTCGTGCAGGCTTGTACAGTAAAGGTATATAAGCCTGATCCGCCAATTCCCGGTTATTATCAATCGGTAGCTATTGAAATTAAAAGGAGCCGTTGAATGACAACAGAAGCATATATTGCATTAGGATCAAATATTGAAAATCGAATGGAACATTTGAAGTCGGGAGTTACTGGCTTGATGAAACATTCTGAGGTTAAGGTAGTGGCTGTTTCATCTGTTTATGAAACGGCCCCGGTCGGGTATACGAATCAAGCAAGCTTTTTAAACATGGTAGTAAAAATACAAACAACGTATTCGTCAGAGCAACTTTTAGATTGTTTGCAAGCCATTGAACAAGCGGCAGGTCGAAAAAGAGAGATTGTATGGGGACCTAGAACCCTTGATTTGGATATCTTACTTTATAGTAATGAAATCATTCATACGGATAGGCTGAACGTCCCTCATCCCCGAATGTTTGAACGGGCGTTTGTGATGGTTCCTCTGAACGAACTAGCTCCATCTCTTATTCTCCCTGTAGCAGAAGAAAAAGTTGAAACCATCACAAAACGGTTATCGGATTTAAAAGATGTAAAATTATTTCGAGAGCAAACAACTGATATACTAGATATGTTCGAAAATAATAGGAATGATTTACATAAGTAAAAATGAATCTTATTAGTTGATTCATTTTTATATTGGCGTAAAGTAGAGTTCACAGTGAAAACTTTAAGGTTTGGGTTCGCAGGTTGTTGGTTTATTCGGTAGCTTGTTAGAGAAATCGAAGAAAAAGAGAAGCGAAGCAAGAATAAAGCGATTTGACATAGAGAAACGACTGAACCTATAATAATTTTAAAGAAACGTAGTAGTTGCCAGTAAACATGCTGGCCTTTTTTCTGTTTCGGAAAACTTAATTATACGATGGAGATGAGTAAACGATGAGTCATGAAGAATTAAATGATCAATTTCTCGTTCGTCGCGAAAAAATGAGCAACCTACGAGATCAGGGTATTGATCCGTTTGGTCAACGTTTTGAACGTACACATACATCACAGCAATTAATTAGTGAGTATGACGAGTTAACAAAAGAACAGTTAGAAGAAAATGAAGTGCCTGTGTCACTAGCTGGTCGTATTATGACAAAGCGTGGAAAAGGAAAAGCAGGTTTCGCTCACGTTCAAGATTTAACAGGACAAATTCAGCTTTATGTACGTAAAGATGCAATTGGCGAAGAACAGTACGAAATCTTCAGCAGCGTAGATATCGGTGACTTGGTAGGGGTTGAAGGTGTTTTATTCAAAACAAAAGTTGGCGAACTTTCTATTAAAGTAAAAGATTTCACGTTACTAACAAAAGCGCTTCGTCCACTTCCAGATAAATATCATGGTTTAAAAGATATTGAACAGCGCTATCGTCAACGTTACTTAGATTTAATTACAAACCCAGAAAGTAAACAAACATTTATCTCAAGAAGCCGCATTATTCAATCGATGCGCCGTTACTTAGATAATCACGGATACTTAGAAGTTGAAACACCGATGATGCATTCAATCGCAGGTGGAGCAGCAGCTCGTCCGTTTGTGACACACCACAATGCGCTTGATATGGAACTTTATATGCGTATTGCGATTGAACTTCATTTAAAACGTTTAATCGTAGGTGGATTAGAAAAAGTATATGAAATTGGCCGTGTATTCCGTAATGAAGGTGTATCTACACGTCACAATCCTGAATTTACAATGATCGAATTGTACGAAGCGTATGCGGACTACAAAGATATCATGGCTTTAACAGAGAACTTAATTGCACACATTGCGCAAGAAGTACTTGGCACAACAAAGATTCAGTATGGTGATCAAGAGGTAGACCTAACGCCAGAATGGACAAGACTTCATATGGTCGATGCTATTAAACAATATACGGGCGTAGACTTCTGGGGAGAAACATCTGTTGAAGAAGCTCGTGCTTTAGCAAAAGAACACGGGGTAGAAATCACTGAACATATGCAATATGGACATATTGTAAATGAATTCTTTGAACAAAAAGTAGAAGAGCAGTTAATTCAACCGACGTTCATTTACGGACATCCTGTAGAAATCTCTCCACTTGCTAAGAAAAATGCGGAAGATCCGCGTTTTACTGACCGTTTTGAGCTGTTTATCGTGGCGCGTGAACACGCGAACGCATTTACAGAGCTAAATGATCCAATTGACCAACGTGAGCGCTTTGAAGCTCAGTTGAAAGAGAAAGAACAAGGAAACGATGAAGCACATGAGATGGATGATGACTTCATTGAGGCATTAGAATACGGTATGCCACCTACAGGTGGTCTAGGAATCGGTATTGACCGCCTTGTTATGTTACTAACAAATGCACCGTCAATCCGTGATGTACTATTATTCCCACATATGCGTCAACGCTAAAAAAAGAGATGGCTACGGCCATCTTTTTTAGGTATTAATATTAGAAAATTTAAACTTTTAATTTACCTCTTGTTTTTATGAAAACGATTTGGTATATTTATATCTGTTGCTAACGCAGATAAGCGAAAACAACAAAAAGAAATAAAAAAAGTTGTTGACATTACGTTGATAACTTGATAAGATAGT
>NZ_JBXENJ010000014.1:0-54368 GCF_056836725.1 Priestia sp. 3CA3 | reverse complement strand
CGTGAAAAGTGTAGTTGAGTCAATTTGTATATCAGGCCTTTCTTCTTCAAAAGTAATGGACTACCTATCAAATTATTTTAGAAGAGGATTTAGCTTTGGCAGCACTGTGTATATGGGGGATATGTCCAATGAGCCAATTAGACACTTATACAAAAATATTGAGAAAGAGCGTGTCTCCACACGCTTAAAAGATGGGCATGGAGAAACGTATGATATCCTGAAACGCTTAGCTTATGCTTTGGATTGCTCTCCTGCATTAGCAGCATCTTTCTTAATTGAAGCCAGTATAAGAAATTCAGATTTTGTTGATGAGTACATGACTAGGCATTTAGAAGAAGAATTGGACCAAGGGAGAATAAAGGAGCTAAAAGAGGTGTTAAAATTCATCAATAAAAATAACCCTTATAAGGAAGAGTACAGTTTACACAATTTAATTTCTTATATTATGGATGAACTAAAGGTAGGAGCAACTAGCTTGGGATCTTCTGTCCAAAACTGGTTAGAGAGTATACAACATAAAAAATAATTTAATAAAAACCTTTGAATCTAATCTTCAAAGGTTTTTTGCTTATCTTTTATTTCATTATATAAAATTTTTGCACCTAACGGACTTAGAACCACGTTATCTGCATATCTACGGTTTTGGGATGTTATCTCACCAGTGGTTAGACATTGATTAGATTATTTGTATTTTTTTATTTCTATATGGTCATCTTCCAGTAAAATCTCTACTTCATCATCTTTACCTATATACATTAGCTTTCTTAGCTCAATGGGAATTACTATACGCCCCACTGTATTTATCTTTCTTAACGTACTTAGTCCCTTCATGCTGACTCTCCTTTTATATGGTCATAAGTACAACTTTCGTATTATACTATAAATGTATAAATCGACCAATATTAATTTTGCAAACTAGGTTTTAAGATACAGGTTTAGAACTTTTTCTTAGGTTTCTCTTGTACATAAGTACACGTACGCTCATGTTCACGTGAGAAGAAATGATCTTGTTTATGATAAACTTTCACTCCACAAGAGGGGCAAGCAAAGAAACCCACTTTAGGATCTTGAGTCACTTCATGTGCATAAAACTCACCAGGTGTTTCAAACATCACTACATGGTTCGCTTTCTCAATCTTAGCTCTCATACCAGCATCTCCCACCTTATTTTGAGTTTAATTCCATAATAAGGGTTAATAGTGTGAATTGTAAAAGGAAATGTATAGATATCTATTATGGAGAAAAAGAATTTTATACCAACTATCCATAGACATACAAACCTAGTTACATATGCGTTATATCTGACATGGTAGCTTTTATACATAAGCTGATAAGAATACGAATTGCCATTTTTAAACTATATGGGTTAAAAAAAGGCCTGTATCTACTTAGACACAGGCCTTTTTTTCAGTTACCATAAATTTGATTATAGGAAGTAGACTTTTCAATCTATTACTTTGCTAAAGTTCGTAAAACTACATGCATTTTAAAGAACGTTCATAAATTGTTTTCAATTTTAAACGAACGCCGAGAATGATAATTTTTTTATACAAACACACATTCCGCAAACGTATACTTTTGCGGACAAGATATTTGATGTTCCTCAAAATGTTGAAGGAATAAAGCTAAAGGTTCTTTTAAGCTTTTTTGCTTTAACCAAAACAAAAAAAGTAAATTAATCCTTTTCAAGAATTAATTTACTTATATCTAAAGCAAGTCTTTTTAATAAGATTTTTTGCACCTGAATTATTTATTATATATAAATCTTATTGAATTTAATGCTTATCCTTATTAATCTAAAAAGCTATAACGTTGATCAACATATGCTGTCTTTTTAGTTTTATTTAAGCTTACAAGTTTAATTGTACTTCTAATTTCAAAATATTTCGTTCCACTGAATAAGCCTGCTCCGCCTTTAACACTGTAATCTCCATAACCGTTGATATCTTGTCCAGCTTTTGAAGCAGTACTATCTGTAACTTCTGTACTTGCAGAAGTTATGTCAAATACACTTAAATAACTTTCTGTAGGGCTTTTTGACGTATATCTCATTTTTAAACCATAGTCTCCAACTGAATAATGATTAGCTAAAGATATTTTACCAGCTTTTGCTCCAAATGAAGTAAACGTAATTGTTGCTGTATAGCGTCTGCTTCCATAGCCTTTAGTCTCTTTTCTATAAGGGGATAATGATTGTCCTTGCAGTACATAGTCATCATCTTCAGAAACATCACTAGCTTCGAATTTAACATCACTACCATCAGATAAGGTAATCTCATTTGATGTGTATCCTGTTTTCTGTAATTCCTCTGAGTCGAGACCTTCAGAACCTTCTTGTAGCTCTTCCATAATCTCCTCTTCATATCCTTCTTTCGCTTCCTCAGTAGCATTTTCAAAAATAGATTCTGTAATCTCTATTTTGTCATCATGATTCAAATCTGCAACTTCTGGATTTTCATTAACTTCTTTTAATGTTTCCATCAGCTCTTGTTCAGTCTCAATCGGCGAATTTTGAATGAATTCTTCTTTATCCGAGCTAGCAGCACTTGCAGGAATACTATTTAATACTCCAAAAGCTAAAGTTAATGTAGTTACACCTGTAAGAAACCTTTTTTTATTCAATATAAAAACTCCTGTCATTTGGTATTAACTATTTTAGAAAAAATTGTTGAATAATTTCCATTATTTGAGCTTAATAATTCGATTATGGTTTCATTAGACAATAATACATCTCTTTGAGACGCGTAATCTTTTAATAAGGCTATGAAACCTGACAATAATGCTGTAGATTGGGAGGTCCCGGATGTATATTCAATATGTCCAAATTGATTAATACTTTTAATTTGATCACCAGGTACGTTAAGAATTGTGTTACTTGGGTTATTAGTAAAGTTAGATACCGATCCGTCTTTTGAAATTGATCCAACAGAAATTACATTTTTTTTACTTGCTGGAAACATCAAATCATTAGTTGAATAATCACCAGACGCAGCTACTACAGTTATTCCTTGTTTTGTAGCCTTGTCAATCATATTAGACACATCTTGGTTATACTTATAGCTTCCTAGACTCAAATTTATAATTGTACAATGCAAGTCAATAGATTTTTGAATAGCATCTGCCATTGTAGAAGGTTTGATTAAACCTTCTGAGTCTACTACTTTAAGAGATATTACTTCAACTTTCGGAGCAATACCTAAAATTTCATTTCTATATCCTTTAATAAGTGAATACATCATTGTCCCATGTCCGACTTCATCATACTCATTGTCTAAGTTAGTAACATTTAATTCATTATTATTTTCCGTTTGAAACTTTGATATCCCACTGTCTATAAGTGCTATTTTTTGTGTTTTCCCTGTAGAATACTGATGCAATTTTTTGTATTCCATATATTTTACATGCCATCCATAATCCACTATAACTTTACTGCTAAAGGGAATAACAAATAATACAGACAAAACTACAATTAAAGAAAAACTTTTTAATAAATTATAACCTTTTAACCTTAGACATAAGTAAACAAACACAAACAAGCTAAGCAATAAGTAGTTCATATAATATTTAATCTCTTTCTAATTAAAAGTACTTTTAGTTGAACAGGTATTTCAGATTATTTTTTTACAAAAAATCCTTATATGTACAACTTTAGAACTATTCCGGAATATGTTAAAAATAACATTTATGCTACCTTTTGTAAATATATAATTTTGACATTATATTTTATTATGGTTAATTTAATAGTCTAACATTACCCAAAAGTAAGGCATATATTAAAAGAACACTGCTGTATATCCTAAAATAGCAAAGAAAATTAATACAGCTTGCATACATATTCCTATTACACTAAAGATTCCTCCTGTAATTGCATATCCCTTTCCTTTTTCTTGAGTACTTTTTATTTCTTTGGTACTTTGAATAGAAAATATAAGACCTGCAATTCCAATGATTATACCAATATAAGGTATAATCATCGCCAAGACTCCTAAAATAATTGAAATAATTGACTTACCGTTGTTTTTTTCCATAATATGAACCCCCAAAAAGTTTTATAGTCTTTTATACCATATATAACTATATTTGGATATAGTTTTTAAAATTTTTACTAACTTAATTTTTTGGATTTATATTTTCAAAAATTTAAAACCATAGGTCATTTTAAAGAAGAATTAGAACCTTTTATAAATATACTAATACTCACGTTGTATATCGTATACAACTTAAAAACAGAAAAACTTCCCCAATCCATTAAGGAAGTTTTCTGTTTAAAATCTGAATAAAAAAGTCCGTAGATGCCTAACGGAGTCTTATGTCGTTCGTTCAAGGAGCAAAAATAATATGTATTATTTTCAAGAACAATTACTTATTAAAAAAATATGTTGACTGAGTTTGGACATTGTAGACATAGAAATGTAGTTAAGTATTTGTTTCTTTCATCCCTTTTTGAAACCATTTATTAAATTGATGCGCAACAAATAATAAAAAAGCGAAAATAGGAATATTCAAAAGCTCGTTTTTAAGTGGTCTTGCCAGTTCCGTATAGTGTCCAATAAAAAAAGCGTATTGATTAGCTATAATAACAAATAGAGTATAGTGGAAAATAACTTTTGTTCGGCTACTTGAAGATGGATATGTTACTTCAAAGAACATAGCAAAAGCCGGATAGATTAGATAGTGAAGGGAAAATCTTAGGTTTGTTGCATAGGGAAATTCTCTGAATGGAAATTTTACTCGTTTAAAATAGACAGATAAAAAGACAGATATCCATGCAATAGCTTGACCAAACAAGAATGCCATTTGAGCTCTTCCTTTTAAAGGTGCAGGAATTTTCCATAAATACAGGCTGATTACTACTATCCATGAACAAATTAAAATTATAATTTCTTTTTTCATATTTCACCCTTTTAACCACTTTTTTCTAAAGTATATGTAATATTGATGATTTTAAAAATAAGGAAATCCATACTGTAATAAAAGTCCAATACCATCTCCACTCATGATACTGAACAAGGTTTGTTTTCCATTCCAACAAAACTTCCATAAGTGTAAAGAAAACAATGATAACCGTATAGTAAAGAAACCTGAACCATAATGGTTGTTGAGAAGGATAATTTAAGCTAAATAAAATAGCTACTACAGGAAATAAGAAAAATTCAAAGCTAAAACTAGCTCTATTCACCTCATTTGTCCGTGAGAATAATGCTACTGGATAGCTAATCCACCTCATTTCTACCACGAAAAGTCCAGAAACCCACGTAATACTTTGAAGAAATAGTCCTATAACCCAAGCCTCTCTTGCTCTTTCTCTAGGGGTAAACTTCCACAATAAAAATATACCAAATAATAAAGAAGCTACTAGCAACCATCGATCTAAACTTATTATGTCCACCCTCTTACTGTAAATATTTTCAGTCTTAGCCATATTGAAGAATTTTATTTAGAACCAGGAGGTTTTGTTCTGGTAAGCCGTTTTATGTTAACAAAAAATGTATACCTTTACGAACTTTTCTTTATTATGCAAATGATTTTAGATTGATTATTAAAACCAATAATGTTAATTATAAAGTTTAAAAGATTAATATTACTATCAAGGTTATTAATTACATAAAGGATGAGTAACGATGCAAAAACATACCCATAAAGTAGCCTGGTGTTCCTTGTGCGATCAAGGATGGGTAGAAATTTGTAAAGATATAAAGACTAAGGAACTTTTTGTAGTATGTGATGAATGTGAATCAAGATGGGAACATCCTCTTGATACTGTGAAGAGTAGTATAGCTACTACAATCTTTGATGAGGATATAGAAATCTCAGAACCAACTGAAGAAGAGATTGTTTTAAAAGGTTGGAAGAAATATATTCTTGATTCATATTGAATAAAATCATTATTTTTATGTAAATAAAATGTATAATTTTATATTTTTCAGAATGTCATTATTGATATAAAAAAGAAGCCATTACGATAGTTTGGCTTCTTTTCACGTGTACAATGAATTTAGTTTCTATTTTCGTCAGACCATTTGTCTTCACTATCGATCCATTTGTTCTTTTTTAAATCAAAAGATTCTATATCATCATGAAAGTCTAGATAAGCAGGCAGCTTTATTCCACCATCGGCAGCTTTATTCCAACAAGAAATAAACCAGTTTGAAATCAATTCTTTCTCAGCAGCAGATATTTCTTCTTCATTTTGTTCATAAAAATCCCAAAACTCATCTGAATGCTCGTCGGCTAGCTCATAGTATTCAAACCCTTCAAGTAGCTCATAACTACCTGAAAAAATGGCACGATCGTTTCCTTCATAGAAAACTTCGTTCGCTTCATTGTCCATAGAAAACATCATAATAGACAAATCAAATGGCTGAATGAAGATTTCAAAGTCCAGTAAATCAATGCCCTTATAATAATGAAAAGTATGTACTTTTTTGATATTGTTAATTAACTTATCTTCATTTTGTTCAAGTGTTTTCTTTAATGAACCTATATATGAATCAACCGTAAATAACTTATCACCTTTATTTTCTTCGTTTGTATGCTTCCAAGTATCAAAACGCTCATTAATCTTTGTATTAATAGCCTCATAATTATTCCACGTATCTTCTACCTCATAAAGGGATTTTATATGAGGAAATATAGCTTCATAATCATCTAAATAAGTTCCTTTATCGAAATCAAAGTAATCTTTTGTAAAGGCCCTTCCTTCCGCATTCAGCATATCGCTGGCAAAGACGCCATCCCATTCCATATATATTTCAGTTCCGGTCATATTCTTTTGTTTAAACTTTATAATATCCTGCGCAGCCTCTTCCTCAAATTCTTTGCTATATAAGTTTTCTTCAATAATCCAACCGAGATACATTCCAGTATGAACGAATGCCTGTTTTTCACTCAAGTTACTCGGGAAATCCCCTTCATAATGCCATTTAGCTTTATCATAGACGGTTGTCATGGTCTCTTCCTCTTCCTCTTTCTCTATATCTATATCTTCTATTAAGGTAGTTTCTTCTTGTTCACGACTACTTTTTTTATTTAATGAGTCTTCGCAGCCTTGCAGGAACAAAATAATAAACACAAAAAATGGAATGCACTTTAATTTATACAAAATTCCCTCCATGAATTACATTAAAAGTAAACGATATACTGCATTATATACTGTAGGGGTTAAACAATATATACTAAACCAATGAAAATAGGATTATAGCAAAAAAATGTAGTCTCTAAAAAACTGGTTTAGCTTAATCATTGTTTGCGGCTATAACTACTTTTTAATTGCTTTGGATCTAGTGGAGGTACACGAAATAATTGCTTTAGAAAATCATCGAAAGTATCTGCTATTTTGATATACTCCCATTCTGTAGTATCGTGTGTTAAACCTGAGAAGTTTTCTGCGATGTACATAACAGTAGGATCTTGTGATCTATTACGATAATCCAACACGACCCAATAGTGAAAATCCGTCCACAAAACTACAAATTCACCGGTGAGCTTGACTTCTTCTAATAGTTCTTTGGAAGATAAGATACTTACATCATCGTTTTCAAAATGTATAGGGTCAATTGCATTAATGCTTGCTCTTCCTCCATAAGGAATACTTTCGGTATCTCCATCGGGTAACATAAAGTATGGATAGTTTAATCCCCCACCATTTCTTACTTTCATTAAATCCAATAATGAACTAGGTAACTTAACACCTAAAATAACTTCAGCTTGCTTTATGATTTCATCATTTATCGGATAATCTATACGCTTATATTCACTATCGACGCTCCAAAAACTATCTCCCTGATAAAATTCTTTTTTCAAAACTTCACCTTCTTCAATCTAATGTCCATAAACTTTATAATTTTACTTCGGATATACTTTCTAGATTATCTGTAATCCCCTTAATTAATCCTTCTAGTTTATATACAAAATCATCAATTTGGTTTAATTCAGTAATAAGATAAAAATTCACGCGTGTTTTATCATCTTAATCTATTAATTGGTCATTAATTTGTACTACTCTTGATCCTTCTGGGAAGGTTGAGCACACTTTTTGTATGGATGAATATCTATCCTCGTTTGAAAACAAGAAAAAACCTGCTCCATCATGGAAAATAGTTATGAATGTAGTATCTTCTTCTGTCTTAAAGATAGGGATAGATACATTTTTCCACCTGCCCCATTCCTTAACTCTCTTGAGCTCAAAACTTAAATTTTCAGAATAAGAAAGTGAATAAAATTCGTTCATATTAGCAAGATAAAAGGTATGTTCTAATACTAAGGATAATGTACGCGCGTCTTTAATTGGTAAAGTAAAGCGTCGAGGGTGATAGGTAACCCGTTTAAAAAATGTATAGTAGGCTTGTTTTTCCTCTAATAATTCATACCTATATTCTATACCTAATTGGTTAAATTCCTCTTCAAACTCCTCTGCCATCATATCATCACAAAGGAATGTAAGATATAAAGGATACCTATCCTGCCCAATTAAGAAATTGCGTAAGAATTCCCTTTGTTCATCCCTATCGTCAACACTTTCCATTGTTTCAGATATAAAGTAAACAGAATCAATAGGTCCTTCCAATTGAACATAGTGCCCCACCATTTCATCAAACTCCACATTTAACTGCTCTTGTTGAATCCAAATTTCGCTCATATAAAACCTCCTTCCCATATAAAAGAACCTGCAAAAAAAACAGTAATTTTTCTTATTTGACCTCAAAAATTTGCTGCATCTTATATAGAAAAATAGTTAGGGTTTGAATTTGTATGTCTAAAACAGCCGTACAAATAACATCTGGTTTCTACTTGAGGCTTATAATCTATAATAGGAGCTTTCCCCTTATAAATTTCTCTAACTGCATTTTTAATGAAAGTAATCTCTTCCATTGTTTCTTCTTCGTATTCATCTTTAAAATCTTCTTCCTCATCTGGATCTTGAATGACTTCCTTTATCTCTTTTTCTTTTCTTTGAATAGTTTTAGAAGCAATGTCTTCGATTTCTTTTATTTTTGAAAGCTTCCATAACGAGTAAAAATAAGTTGGAAGAAATGCTTCTGAATAAAAATCCCAATCTAACTTAGAGTAGATATCAACAAATTCCTCATAATCCCCCAGAATATAATATATTTCAGCTATATCAGCTTCCAATGCTTCTTCCTCTTTTTCACTCAAAAAAAGTAATTCTTTTGCAACTTTTCTTGCTTCTGATCCCCTTCCTAGTTGTGCTAGACAAATTCCATAGCTAAGTAACGGAAACAAACTATAATTGTTACAGGATCGTAGTGGGTGCGCTTTATGAAAACATTCAGCAGCTTCAGGTAACATTCCTTTTTTGTAGTAACATAACCCAAGATTATTTAGATTTTCTAGTGAAGGTGTTAAGTGGATCCCTTTTTTTAATACATTTATGGCTTCTTCATACTTTTCTTTTTTTATGTACATCTCACCCATTAAGTTATAGATAAAATAATGCCCAGGTTTATTTTTCAATAAATCTTCCACTATATCAAATGCTTCTTTATCTGCCATTTCCCATGTATAAGACATGGATTCTTCTTCTGCCTCTTCTTCAAAACCTTGTGTTTCTTTAGTATTACTCGTAGCCTCTATAATTGGTTTTCCTTCTGTAAAATAAAAATAGGCTAAATTATAAAGGGTTTGAACAGAAGGTTTAATTTTAGCAGCAGTTTGTAGTTGAAAAAATGCTTCTTCATATTCATTTGTCTCCATAAGCACTATAGCAAGCTCATTTCTTAGCTTTACGTTGTGAGGGTCCTGTTCAACTTGCTTTTGCATTTCAAGCGCAATCTCTTCAAAATCTATTTCATCATACTTGCTCATATTCATACTCCTTCTAAACATTAAACTCAATTTTATCTGTAGGCTTAGTAAAGTTCCTTATGTACAACAACAAAATAAAAAGCCACCCAGTATTTGCAGGACAGGTGGCTTTTTACTATAAAATGCATGTGCAGACATATAATAACACATTTTTTACCTTACGGACTATATTTTTCTGTACGAGCATATGAATAAAAGGTGTGTTTTTTATGCATCATCTCTTCAACTACCTGTAAGGAGAATTCCGTCATATCAACGATGTATAAAAAACTGCATATTCTATAAAAGTGACCCTTGAAGAACCCTTACTTCCATAAGGGTTCTCTTTTTTGATGTCTTCCGGAAAGAGTGATTATGTAAACTGGTTTTGTATATGATATTCACTCTTAGTTAACAAATAGATTTAGAATTAAACTGGTATTCTATCTTCTTTGGTTGTTGGTTGAGAAATAACAAGAAATTCAACGTTTTCATTAGATTTGTTCATCATTTGATGAGGAACATGAGGAGGAACTTCTACACCTTCAAGGGGTGCTATATTTTCTAATTGTCCATCTACCTCTAGTGTAGCAGTACCATTTAATACAAAGAAAAATTGGCGAGATTTTGTATGATAATGACGTACTTCGGAGGTATTAGGTGGCATCTGTTCGTGAATTACACTTAAATCATTTTGATTTACCAAACGCCATCCATCACATTTGTCTCCCCATATATAATGTTCTGCACTTTCTTTACTAATTTTCATTTTTATCAATGTCCTTTCGTTGTTATCAGATAATTATGTAAAAACCAATAATACAACTATAACTTTCAAGAAGTTTTTTTACAATAAATCCCTTCCGATAATACGTTTTATGTTAACTAAAAATGAATGAAATATACATAAAAAGAGAGCTCATTCATGGTGCCAAATTTATAACACCAAAACAAGCATGGAAAGAAGCATTTAAATATATAAAGCTCTATTACAATACCATAAGAATGCACCTTCTTTGTGTTACCTTTCCCTATTGGATATGAAAAAGACTATTTATTATAATAGCTTAACTTAATATCTAGTGAATATTGACAAGTCCACCTTAATGTTATTACATAGGACATTCTACGTAATGCTTCGGAGCTGTTTACTTAATCGTAAAAGAGTTTCTTTATCTTTATTCATTAAAGCTTGTTCCATCTGCATCAAAATTTCTGTTTTTTGAACGTCGCGTAGATTTTTCATCGACAAGAGTTTATCAAACGTAGTACTCATGTCTTATATTCCTCCTATCCTTGCGCAACTTTGCGCATCTGGCTTATTTTGGTTTCTACATCTTTCGCTTTTCCACGTTTGAAACCTTTTTATTTAAGGTAGTAAATAATAACTATTACCTAATTATTATCTCTTTATTTATAGTTTGATAATAAAAGCCCTCTGCTCAAAATCTCGACACGATGAGATCTTTTCATTAAAGCGATCCTTTCTCTTTAATTATTTTTCCTAATACTTTATTAATTAGTTCCATCTGTCTCTTACTTAATCAATGTGAAAGCAAGATTTGTTTGTAACTTTCTCTCCCTTAAATTAGATAAAGCTCAAATCCTTCTTACCGTTTTGATTCACAATACCCTTTACAATTCTTAATAACCCTTCTGCATCATTAAGGTTAACTAATTCTACAGGTGAATGTGAGTATCTGCGAGGAGTTGATAAAATGCCTACTGGTATACCTTTGTTTGATGAGCTCAAGCTTGCTGCGTCAGTTGTATATCCGTCCCCAATGAGTGTAAGGACTTGTAAAGGGACACTGGCTGCTAGGGCCTGCTCTTCGATTATTTCCCTTACCTTAGGATGAATGTATTGAAAATTCATATTGCCTCTGACGCCATCGGCTATCGGACACACTGGTCCTTTACCCAAATATACCGGCAAGGCCTTTTCTGTTTGAATGTCAGGTGTATCACCAGCTGGAATGGTGTCTAACACGATCGCATAATCTGGTTCAATTGAATTTGCCACCATCATAGCGCCTCGAAGTCCAACTTCTTCCTGAACGGTAATAACTCCAAATAAAGTTCCTGAAAAATCCATACTTTTTAATTCTTTAAATAGTTCAATTAAAATAGCACAGTGTATGCGGTTGTCCACCGATTTTGTACATACTAAATCTTTATTATCCATTTCCATAAAATCACTCTGAAAAACAATTGGATCTCCAATCTTGATGCCCATCCGTTCTACATCTTCTCTGGATGAGACCCCTACATCAATATAGCATTCTCGAGTTGTTTTAACTCGGGTACTCTCCTCTGGAGTTTGCATATGTCCTGCTTTAATTCCAATGATGCCTGGTAGCTTATTTCTGGTTACCCACACCTTCCTTCCTAATAGCAACTGGTCAGAAATCCCTCCTATCTTATCGAACATAATAAACCCATCCTGCAAAATATTTTTAACACAGAAGCCTACTTCATCGGAATGGCTGGATATCATTAATTTTGGCCCTGGTGTACGTCCATTTTTAACAGCAATAACATTTCCATAAGCATCAATGTTTACTTCATCAGCATAAGGTAATAAGCTATTCTTTAAATATTTTACAACATCCTGCTCTGATCCAGATACACCAACTAATCCTGTTAAATCTCTAAGCGCATTCTTTATCTTTTCTTTTATCTCCTGCTTTTCTATTGGCAATACTTCCACCTTTTTTTCAATGATATTCTTCATTTACTCTTCCTCCTTTTTATCTACACATGACTTTCTTCAGAAGTTCATTTTATCGTTTTAGTTGAAACCTCATTTAAAAACGTGGCAATAAATAATTTTCCGATAATTAACATAGATCGTTCATCCACATCGAAATTTGGGTGATGATGAGGATAAACTGCTTCCATGTCTAGATTTCTCCCTCCTACCCAGAAGAAACAGCCAGGCACTTCCTTTAAGTAGTAAGAAAAGTCTTCCATTCCCATTTGTGGCATTACCTTCTTTACATTCTGTTCCCCTACGACCTTTTTAGCAGATAATTCAACTCTTTTTGTTTCTTCTGGATGATTCCACAAAGCAGGATATCCTCTTTGGTAGGTGTAAACCCCAGTAGCTCCAGCACCTTCGCAGGTTGAATTTGTGATTCGCCGGATTGCTTTCTCAATTAAACACTGTACGTCCTCGCTAAATGTTCGAACCGTTCCTCTAATTTTTGCTGAATTCGCAATGACATTATAAGCATCACCACTATTAAGTGAACCAACTGTGAGAACAGCTGGTTTGAGTGGATCGACGTGTCTACTTACGATCTGTTGGAGATTTAAAGTAAGTTGGCTACCAACTATGACAGCATCTATCGTTAGTTCTGGTGTAGCACCGTGGCCCCCTTTTCCAATAATATCAATTTCAAACTTATCACCGGCTGCCATTAGGTACCCTTCGTTCACGCCTACTGTGCCAAACGGAAGATGAGAAGCCACATGAGCCCCATAAATTACATCAACTCCTTGAAGGCATCCATCTTCAATCATTGGCTTAGCACCTCCAGGAATAACTTCTTCTGCGAATTGATAAATAAATACAACATCTCCCTCGATCTCATCTTTTACTTCACTTAATACTTTTGCGACACCAAGCAAAGCTGCCGTATGAATATCATGACCGCAAGCATGCATTACACCAGGAATACGAGACTTATACGCAACATTTTTTTGATCTTGAATAGGCAAAGCATCGAAGTCAGCTCGAAAAGCTACTGTCTTTCCAGGCTTACCTCCTCTTAAAATTCCTACTACCCCTCTACCTCCGACATTTTCCCTTACTACCAAACCAAAACCTCTTAAAAGATTAGCAATTTTATTAGGTGTTTCTTTTTCATGAAATGATAGCTCCGGATACATGTGAAAATCTCTACGTAGTTGCACGAGCCTTGGATAGAATTCTTCTAAACTCTTAAACAAATTTTCAATCATACTGTACATCTCCTTTTCAAATAGATTGAGAACTTGTTACCTTTGAATCAGCTATTGATTTTTTTGTGAATAAACTAACAGTTGTCATTAGAATTATGTTTATAACTAAAGCGACAACACCTACATTTAAGTCTTTTAATACCTGCGGCAGTAGAGGAAACAATGTACCTATGGTTACATTGGTTAGAGTCATATAGGCAACAGTAGCAATTCCACCTATCATGCCTAATGCTGCGCCCTGTTTTGTAACAACATTATTTCTAAATATACTAAAGAGAATTGGAGGAAATAACTGAGTAATGAAGTTATAGGCCATAAGAAGAAGAGTTACAATTGAATTTCCGCCATTTAGTGTAAAATACACACAAATAAGTGAAAGAACAGGGACTAGCATCTTAGCAAGATTGGAAATCTGCCGATCTGTAGCTGACGGCACACAAACTTTATATACATTTTTTGAGAGTGAAGTAGCTGCAGCCATTAAAAGCATAGAACCTGGAACTAAGGCTGTTAACAAACCAGCTGCTCCGATTACACCCACAAACCAAGGATCAAATGTTTGAATTGACAAGCGAAGTAAAGCAAGGTCGGTATTAACTCCTTTGAGATTTGGTACTTGTTTAATAGCTGCAAATCCAACAAAAAAGATGAACAATAACATTAAGGTGTACAAGGGGGTAATAACTGCGTTTTTACGAATAGCCTTTGAGCTTGATGCAGAATATGTAGCTACAAACAAGTGGGGCCACATTAATCCACCAATACTTGTAATGATGACAGTAGAGATAAACCAGGAAATACTCAGTCCTTCATCAGGTAACGTAAGGAATTCGGGATTTGAAGTTTGAATTTCTCTAAACATGGGCTCTATTCCACCGTAATAATGGAATGGAATATATAGACCAATAAATAGAACGACACAAAATATTAAAATATCCTTAATAACAGCTGTCCAAGCTGATCCATGTATGCCTGAAATCATGACATAAATAGTAACTACTGCTACTCCAATCCAAACAGCAACAGTAGGTGAAATCATACCGTAAGATGCTTCCGAAACAATAATGCCTAAACCCTTTAATTGAAGAACAATATAAGGAATCATGGATACAACACCAATTGTTGCAGCTAAGATACCTAAATAAGGGCTTTTATACTTGCTTGCAAAGAAGTCTGATTGGGATACTAAATTATATTTTTTTGCATATCTCCAAATGCTGGGATAAAACCAATAAAAAACACAGTAAGTTAGACTTAAATAAGCAATAATATAAAGTGCTGGTCCGCCTTTTCCATATGCCCAGGAGCTTGCACCAAGAAAGGTAAAAGTAGTATAGGATTCTCCTGCCATTAAAAGAAAAACAAAAATAGTTCCAAATCCCCTACCTCCTACAGTCCATTGTTCAAGATCCATATTCTTTCCTTTCCTGGCTTTAATCCCCATATAAATAACTATTGTAAGAAAACCCATAAGAGTAAAAAGTGAAGCATTCATTCGATATCGCCACCTTCTTGATTAGATGGATCTAATTTAAAAACAATTCCCATTATTACAGACGTTAGAATAACCCATAATACAATCCAAAACATGAGAAACGGCATTCCTAAAACATAAGGTTCTACTCGATTAACAATTGGAAGAAAACAAAGCATTCCTATAAAAGGTAAAAAACTTAAAAAATGAATTCCCTTCATTCTTTTGCACTCCTCTACTCATATTTAGACCTTAATGGAAATCTTTGATGATTAAATTGATTATATATTTACAGATAAGTATAAATTTTCAGAAAAAATGTTGCAATATAGGTTTTTCACTTTTAAACTTTACTTAGATGTAGGTTTTTACAATAAGGAGGATTTATGAAATGGATAGTACAAAACTTCTCCTCTCTTACTTAGAGAAACAGGTATGTACTAATTCTTATGAAGTGTGGATTCGTACTTATCAATTGGGTTATCAATATTATAAAGATGGAGTAAAAAGTGACGTAGAAAAAAAACCACCTTTTATCTGTCTTAATTCAATGAATAGTATAAGAAACAAAACTTTTTTTCATTTTGACTATTTAAAAAACTGCGAGATATTCATTTTAATAAATAAAGTAGAAATTAATCTAAATATGGAGTATTTGAATATTATCTATCACCATCTCTCTCAGCAAGAATCAATTCGTACAAAAGATTTAGAGGTAAATAATCTTATCGCTGGAACTCAATCTATTACGTCCTCCTTGGAACTAGAGGAATTACTAATCAAAATTATAGAAAATGCAGTAAAAGTTATTCCTGCTACTAATTCAGGTATATTGCAACTATATGAATCTAATATTGATAGACTTGTTCCGAAGGCAGCTGTAGGGTTCAAAAAGAACATTGAGTTATTTAAAGTGAAGGTTGGTGAGTCGATTACAGGAAAAGTATTCGAAGATGGTAAAGCCCGAATTTATTATTCAAAAGACGAAGTTTATGATGGTATGAGTAATCACCACATATCAGGAGAGAATTTCCAACATATCTTATCTGCATCTCAAACGCCCGATATTAAAGGTGCTGTATGCGTTCCGGTTGAAATTGAAGAAAAAAGAATGGGCGTTCTTATTGTACATCAGCTTTATAAAGAAACAAAGTTAACAGACTATCACTTGCACCTTCTAAAAGGATTTGCTTCTCAAGCAGCGATCGCCATTCGAAATGCCCAGCTTTATTTCGAACTAAAGATTCAATTAGATGAAGTTACCCTATTAAGCGAACAATTAAAAAAGAACAACGAATTTCTTACTAAAAGAAATCAAGTACATGGAAAATTAACACAACTTTCCTTAAAAAATGAAGGACCAGAAGCCATTTTATCAGAAATTAAACGCATGCTTAGAAAACCATTTTTTTACTATGATTACTTAGAAAATCAATGGTTTCCAAATGACAGGGACTTTATCCCGTTCCTAAGCACATTGGAAATTGAACAGTTTGTTATGGAAAAAAATCGCCCTGTATATATTGATATTTCCAATGATGATAAGAGCTATTATTTATACCCTATCACGAACGGTGCAGTTTTCTTAGGATGCTTTATAATACCTATACACGAGTCACTCTCTCATCTTGATCAAATTATAATTGAACAAAGTAGCATCCTCCTTGCTTTAGAGTTAGGGAAAAAATTAACAGTAGCCGAGCTATATTATAAAAAAACACAAGAAGTCTTTAATAAAATCGTACAAAGCCAAGACCCTAAGTGGCTTCAATCAAAAGGGAAAGAGTTTAATTTAGATTTTAACTCTTTTTTATTTGTTGCTGTCTTTGAATTAATTGATTATGATGACCTTCAAAAGTTAGAAGTAACCATTCATATCTTAATATTGCAAATAAAAAAAAGATTAAAACATATAGCGTTGATGATTTATGGTTCTCATAACAAAATAGTAGTTCTTATTTCCATGCAGGATTCGAACTTTTTCCCTAATATTATAAAAGAATTTCGCATAATGATTAAACAATGGACAGATGATAAAAATCTTCGTTTAAGAATAGGAACAGGTAACTTGTACAAAGGCATTGAAAATGTAAGAAAAACATATGATGAGGCTGGCCAGTCACTTGACTATATGCAAAAACGAAACAAATTGGGGATTTTATCTTATGATAGAATTGGAGTAAACCGTTTATTCTTACAACAATCTGAAATCGAAATTTCGAAATTTTGGGAAGAAGTATTCACACCATTATATACAGAGTACGCAATAAATAATGATCTAGAGAAAACTCTCCTTTTTTACATTAAGAACAACAAGTCAGCAATTAACACAGCTAAGCAACTTCATGTACATATTAACACAATATACCAACGATTAAGAAAAATTGAATTACAATTGGACATGCGATTAGATGATCCTGAAGATTCTTTAAAGATCCAGTTAGCTTGCCACTTAAGAGATACGTTTCATAATTATAAATAGTTACGAGTTCATTCTTAATGGTATCTTGTCTTATTAGCCAAAGAGTTCTGGTGCAAAATCATTTCCTATAAACGTAGAGAACCCAGTTTCTTTAATTTGTTAGTTTATGAAACGATTCCAAACAATCTATGAATGATTTTTTGGGGACAGGCTTCTCCTCTTGAAGAGTCTGTCCTTTTTTATTTTGTTTATAGTCTCTATCCCTGCAATAATTCGTTTTGCAGTTCGTAAAGGCTTGAATCCAAGCATCGGATATGTCAGTTTTTTAATAAAATGATGAACCTGTTCTAAAATATTGTTGAGATATTTAACTTGCCTCAGTTTGATGCCTTGAGGCATCTTCTTTTCTTCTTTTAATTCCTGCATTGCTATAGGACAGGCCTGGTTCTTGTCTACTGTAATTACAAAAGGTTTAGAAACATACAAAAAAGCCAATGCTTTCTTAAAAAACGCTTAGCTGCTTGTTTATCTCTTAATGCACTTAGGTAAAAGTTAATGATATGCCTTTTTAAATCTACTGTATGGTATAAGTACATTCATTTCACTTTTACTTTGATATATGTTTCATCTACTCTCCAAAAGTCATTTTTGCATCAAAACCATAATATTAATAATTGCCAAAAAAGAAAAATTAACAATATAAATTTTATTATTTTCATTTTTTCAGACTATTTTCGCATAGAAATGGAGCCCTTACAATGATATATGTAAGGGCTCCATTAAATTACTTTTAGCCTCCTTTAGGCAAATCCAAGGTTAGGGTACGATCAAAGAAATTCTAAGGCTTCAACATTGCATGTAACCATTCTGTAGGCATCATTGGCCACTCTTCAGCGCGTGCTACATGAGTTGCACCTGTTGTCATCCATACAACATTGTCTGTATTATCGATTGAACTATTATCAGCTGTATATTCACTTAGCCCGGTATCCTTTTCACTACGGTTAGGATATTTCCCTTCCGGATAACGCTCATCAGGGTTATAGTTTGTTACCCATAATTGTTTATCCATGGAGTTTACTCGCTTTATAAGCCAATCATCTTTACTAAATAATGCTCCTTTAGCAATTGGGTGAGTTCCACCTGCAAAAGGGATGACTTGATATGAAACAGGATTTCCGACTTTGTTTTCTTTGTTAAAGTTGCTTAATAGACGTATCGTTGAAGGATCAAATTTTTAAATAGACTCTTGCTCGGTTTTTACTGTTTTTTGTTCAGTAACAATAACACTCTTGCGAGGTCCTTCCTCTTGGTTTTTAGCTGCTTTTGGATTCACTTCCATTAGTGAATTTCTTTCTCCATCGACATCCATATCAAGCCTAAAATTATAAATATGTTGGTGGGTTGTTCCCACGATATTTTGATCAAGTAATGTACCGTAACGAGTGTCATCTTTAGCAGTCTCATCGTGCATTGTTTTAGATTTAACGCCTTTTACAGCTTCAATACCCGATGCTCCTACATCAATTTGAATCGTTCCATTTTGCTGTAGAACCCAATCAAAAATGTAATCATAGTTTCCTATTGTACTAACCCAACGAACTACTAGTTCGCGACGTTCACGACTTTGGTTCTCCTGTGTAGACGTGGCAAAATCTGCATGTCTGAATTCTGGACCTGCGTATTGTTCAAAGATAGCCATAGAATTCTTTATGTTATAAGGCTTTCCTTCATTATCTGCAATGGTAGAATTAAGCATTACAGCATTGTCTGGTACATCTGTTCCTCGTTCAAGAGGAGATGTTAATGCCCCCATTCCATAGTCTCCTGCATCCAAATAGGATTTGAAATACCAGCCGACGTCTGGATCACCATACGGAACAATCATACCGCCTAGTGAGCCTTCATACATAATTTTTCTTTTAGTGCCGTGATCATTATAGGTCATAGTGGATAAAACTGGCCCTACACGGGTGTCTAAACGCAAGTGAAAATTCCAGTTTTGCCAATGGATTGTATTTCCCTTAATTGTGTAGTTTTTTAAGTCAGGCTCTGTAATATTAAGAGGTTTTACATCTGCTTTTTCCTTATAATCTCTACCATCATATGCATTTAATTTCATAGGAATTGGAATAACCCCTTCATCTTCTACTTTAGTCACTTTCTTCTTCTCTAAGTCTACAATTGCAACTAAATTCTCGATTGGATGAGCCCAATAATTCCCGTCGCCATTATCTAGGTAGGAAACTACTTTCAATAAACGTTCATCATGCTTTAAACCCTCTTCTCCATCAAAATAACCTACTGTTAATGGCGTAGCTACAACTTCTTTCACATCTTTTATCCCACGTTTCTTTAGTGCCTTTTTAAAATCAGAACTTGACTCGATTGCTTTTTGAACAGTTGCAAAGTATTCTATCATAACTGCCCCGTGAACGCCTCTAATTTTGTTCCATAAAACTAATTTTTTAGTTGATAAATTTACTTCACCTTCAATGACCTGTTTACCATCTAATGCGATAAATTCTGCTGTTCTAACAAATCTTTCTTTTTTGTCTTTATCAAACGTCCATTTCCATACCTCTTGCTTGTCAGGTGATTTTAAGGTAATTTCAGTAAAACGAAGGGTTTTTTTATATTTTCCTGCTTTTTTTAACACGCTGACTGTCTTTTTAGTTTCTGCCGGTGTTAATGGGTCTAGTGGATGACTTTTATTTTTCACTTTAACTGTTGGATTCATTACTGGTAAAACTTCATTAATGAAATTGGGAGATACGTAAGTTTCTCCATCTTTTAAGGTAATAGGTGCTTCTAGCTTTACTATTTTACCGTTAACATCTGCTTTGCTGGAATCCGGTTTTATTTTTATAATTTTTTTATCTTTTTTAATGGTAATCTTATCTGAAAAAAATCCCAAAAACTTGATTTAACAGTGGCTCCCGTACCCTTCAAAGCTGTATCTAATTTAATAAATTCCTCTTCCCCCCCCATGAGCTGAGGTTTTATTCATATAGTTAAAACACAGAGGGGATAATGTTAAAGCTAGCACAGCAAACGTAGCAATTATTGACCTAATAAATTTTTGTAGTATTTTCATAAATCTACTCCGTATATTCAAATTGACGCCACGTAGATAAAGAAATATCTATTTGTATTTAAAGCACTGAATTAAAATCCCCCCTCTTTTCAATATCATTGCACTAATTTTTATTTGCCCATTTATTATTAAATGATAATGCTAATATACCTGAATTGGTTTTTAAGGTATTGGTGAAAACGGAACATAAAGCTTTATAGCATTTGAATGAACAAGTTACGTAAGTTACTTGAATAGTTATTTTTTTACTTACAATCAATAAAAGACTCTTACTTAAGAATAAGAGTCTTTTATTATTATCTTTTGGAGGTAGTATAGTTTCATGGGCACCATTTAATTAAGTCTTTACAATGATTTTTGAGAGGATGTGTCCGAAATGGAACGTAAACGTGCAGACAAAACATACAATGATGAGTTTAAGAAAACGATTGTGGATTTATATCATGCAGGAAACTCTGTTAAAAATTTAAGCAGCGAATATGGCGTATCAGAAGTAACAATCTATAAGTGGGTGAAAGCACTTACACCTATCAGCTCAGAAGAAGGATCTCTAACACCCAAAGAATTAGCTGAGATCCAGAAGGAAAACCTTCGGTTAAAACAAGAGTTAGACATTCTAAAAAAGGCTATGGCCATATTCGCGAAAAAGTAACGGAAGCAGAGCTCAACCATTTTATCGAGAAATATAAAGAACAATACAGTGTTCAGAAAATGTGCGAATTGTTAACGATTCCAAGAAGTAGCTACTACCATTCGGTCAAAAAGACAGTATCAAACCGCGAACAGGAAAATCGGAAGCTAACGAAAGAAATCGAACGAATTCAAGTAAAAAGTAAAGCGCGTTATGGCGCTCCAAAAATTCATAAGGTGTTAGTAAATAACGGGTGTGATCTAAGTCTAAAGCGTGTTCAGCGCTTAATGAAACAAGTAGGAATTCGTTCAATTACAAAGAAAAAATACCGTCCCTATCCGTCAAAAGAAAAGGTGATACAACTGACGAATCTGTTAAAATGAGATTTTTCTACCCAGACCATTAATGAAAAATGGGTGGCAGATATTATATACATTCCTACAGTAAAAGATGGTTGGTGTTATTTAGCATCCGTATTAGATTTACATTCTAAAAAAATCGTGGGCTATTCTTTTTCTCGTTCAATGACGTCTGAACTAGTCATTGAAGCACTTCAAAACGCTTACACTAATCAAAAGCCCCGAAAGGGCTTACTTCTTCATACGGATCTTGGCTCACAATACACAAGTAGTGAGTTTACTCAGCATGTCCACAAGTATCAAATAGAACAGTCTTTCAGCCAGAAAGGCTGCCCTTATGATAATGCCTGTATCGAGTCGTTTCATGCCATATTAAAAAAAGAGGAAGTCTATCATACGCAATACCTAGATTATTCAGCTGCCAAAGTAGCCATGTTTCAGTTTATAGAAGGATGGTATAACCGAAACAGAATCCATAGTATCCTCGGCTATCAAACCCCTCAGGCGATTGAGGATCAAATAAAAAAAACAGCTTAATACTTAACTTTTTTGTGTCCAAATTATTGACTCAAGTCCAATTCCTGCATGTCCACAATTATAGACACAACGTGTAGGTTTACCCCAAGACTCCCATAACAGATCTGCATCTTGAATATGAACGTACTGATCATGTTTAGCAGAAATTAGTAGTATATTTTCTTTATTCATTTTTGGAGGTGCTTGATTTGGCTCGGTTAATTCCCAATACTTCACCAGATCGTTGTAATTAACCCCATGAGACTCTAAGTCCCTTCTTATATACCTACCAGGAATCGTATTCCATATTGAATAACTAAGGCGATTAGAATAGAATATAGAAACTAATGCATCAATTTCTGACTCAAGTGTAGCAACTAAATTTGAGATAAAGCCACCGAGACTAACACCTATTATAATTACAGGACCTTGTTTGTTATTTTTTATCCATTGGATCAAAGCCCTGAGATCAACAATCGCTTGTCTAGTAGATTCAACGGTCCTATTAATGTTGGCACTAACCATAAATTCACCACTATAAAGTGATGTCTCTGGCTGACGTTCCAAGTGGTAAGGAAGCGTATAGTAGTACATATTCCATCCTAAGTTATTCATAATCGAATTATGAAAAATCTTCTTTACCCGATCAAATCCTTTCATTCGCCAACCATGTACAAAAATAACATTAGGCTTACTTTCAGCTTCATTTAAGAAAGACTCACCTCTTACGTAATCATTGGAATGATCCCCAGAAGGTATCAAACTTTCAAATCCAAATCCTCCTATGCTGTAGCCATTTTCTTTAGAAGTTATATTCAAATCAATATCTGCAAGTGATGATGGTAGTTCAAAAAAAACATCTCTATCTATATTCGTTTGTGCATGAGCAGAATCAATATGATATTGATTCTCTTTACTACGGTCTTTATGCAAATCATGCAGAGCATAATAATCTATCAATTTTGAAAGTAACAAGTTAATATCTCCCCCCCAGTCGATTCTCTATATTTTTGTTTTTTTACATTATTTCTCATGATATCAAACTCTCTACTATATTTACATGAATCAACAATCCCTTTATTTCTGATATACGAGAACCAATTAATCTCTTTTTGTTGACATTAAGATAAATAAAACTATTTTTTTACCAATTTTTGAATCGTGTGATAGTCTATAGACCTAACTTTTACAAAAAAAGAATTTTTGTCACTTTAATTAATGTTAAATGTCCCACTAACTGAGTAGACATTCTCTACATTTGGAATAGAAATTATCTTAATTCCATCCTAAAAACAGATAATGGACTGTTATTAGTTCATTTCAGAACCCACCCTATTTCTTTAGAGCAGAAATCGTCTTCATTCAAAACAACAAGTTCATCTTCAGTAGAACTTATTTTGGACTTAATAGCTATTTTTCAAGCAACCAAAGAACAAGTTCAACTAAATCAACTACAAGTTCACCATACATTCACCACAAAACACACTAACACTCATTTAAGTAGAACTTGAGTTAAACTAAAGTCATAACAATTCATAAAATAAGATATATGAGCAAACTCCAAACAGGAATTGTTGATTTTTTGTCGAAATCATATAAAATTAAATGAATAGGTGGCTGTGAATTGAGTGAACACATATAAACCTAACAGGTAAATAACCGTGAACTGAGTGAACATAATTAAATAAGGTGAGTGAATGACTGTGAACCGGATGAACTTCCGTAAAACTCGCAAATGAATGACTGTGAACTGAGTGAATGTACATAAAACCCTAATAAATGGTGGTGGATTACATGAATAATTCTGAAAGTGCAAACTTCATTGGTGTACCAGAAGCATCTGAATATACCAATATTCCTCCTGAAACATTAAAAAGGTATTTAATTAACCATGAACAGTTTTTGAATTTCAAAAAAGAAGGTAGACGTTATAAAATAAGTATTGAATCGCTAGATCTATTAAAGAAAATCCGTGAACTCTATAGCGAGGGGTTACTAAAAGAAGATGTAAACGATAATTTGGCAAGTGATGGACTTCCTATAACTATTACAGTCAAAAATCAAGAAGAAAAAGGTTCTATCTCTATAAACGATGAACTAAGTGAAATAAAAAAGATGTTACAACAACAAGAACAACAGATGACACAGCAGATGCAATTTAATCAAAAGTTAGTAGAAGAGTTACAGAAAGTTAGCCAAACCAATCAAGAATTAAAGCAAATGATAAATAGAAAAGATACTGAGTTAATAGGAGAGTTAAGAAAAGGATTATCAGAAAGTAAAAGGATGATTGAAGAAGCTTCTGCTAGTGCAGAGTTAGAAAAGAAAAAAACATGGTGGGAAAAATTAATAGGTAAATAATAAAAAGCTTCTACTAGTGGGCCAGTCCCCGAGATAGTAGAAGCTTTTTATTGTTATGTTGTAACTTGGTTATAAAATCCGTTGATTATAACACATTTTTAATATATTGAGGAGGGTTATTTTTTTGACCCTCCTCAATCTTTAAAATGAATTGTATGATAAAATAAATTTATTATTAAGGAAAAACAGCTCAAAAGAATTCTTTTGAGATATATTACTAATTTTTATTGAATTATGCGATTAATTAACGCTATAATAAAACTAACAAAAATGACCGGAATAGAAAAAAGACTTCAACTGTTTAAGAAGTGTTGGTAGCACTCTTAAACCGTTCCCCCTAGTTACAGTAGGGAAAACACTTGTCGAAGTCTCTTGTTAATAGATTTAGTTTTTCTATAAAATAAAACTTATGGTTTTATTTTATATGAAATAGCTCTCTATTTCAAGGGCTTAGTTCATCAAAATCACGACATTGTTTTCCTTTTTCCAGGGAAACAGTGTCTTTTTTTGTTCCTTAAAGGAGAAGATGAACAAATGACAAAAATATTGACCTGCTATTTAAAAGATGTAGACACCTTCAACGGACGGTTTAAGTGGTTATGGAAGAACAAATCCACACTTCGGAAAAAGAAAGAAGAGTTTTTAGAAATTATCCGTACTCATTATAAACAGAACCAATCAGCTATACATAAAGAATTTCCTAAAAAAAGAATGGAAATGCTTGATCATGTCATCTATAACCTAGTGGCTACAGGCATCCAAGCCATTCGTTCTGAAACACTCATGAAGAAATTTAAAGTTTCTAAAAGTACGGTTTCTCGTTTTGTACGTTCGTTAAAAGCGACACCTTTTATACTTGTAGCACGTTACATTAAAGAGGATGCAACAGGTACTCACCCTGATAGCTATGTATTTATTCTTAAAAGCCATAAGAACTTTAATCGGATTTGCGATGAAATCTTTTTTGCCCATGATACAACAGGTATACAAACGGTCCAACAAGAAGAAATGACAACTCCTGTGACGCTTCCTGTGATGTATCCAGAAAGTGCAGAAAACGTTGATACACCAAGCTTAAAGACTGATAAATCACCTGGTGCCTTTATTAACCTTGATTTACCTGTAAATCATATAAATAATCATTTAATGTCTGCTTCACAGTCATTTACCTATATCAAAGGTGTTCCTAAGAAAGTCAATCAAGTCTACGCAGGTAAGTATGGCCATCAATTAAGAGACTTTTATGCTCGCATTCAAAATGCTGCAAAAACGGTCAAACAAGATACAGAGATTGATATTACCAAAGGGCAAGTACATGAAATTGCGTATACCTCTATTATTGGATTAGACAAATATGTACATGAAGCTAATCATAAAGGAAAGTCTTTGTCTTTAGATAATATGTGCCAATTACTCTATAAAATTGCAAAAAACCAATTCTATCAGTTGGTGAATCCTAAAAATCAGGATTATTCATCAGTATATCCAACTCATGAGGAAGTTATACATAAAGAAGCGTCATCAACAAAATTGTTTATACCAAAACATATTATCCGTAAAGAAATCGTTCCTGATTGGTTAAAGGCTGAGCAGGATCAAGAGAAGGGTACAAAAAAAGTAGAAATATCTTTAGAACAACAGCTTGAAACGATTCAATTAAAGCAAGACCTAGGGCAAGAACTTACACCAGAAGAGGAATACTTGCTGCAAGAACACTGCTCTACGTACAGTTCATTAGAAATGGCGGAACTGAAACAAGATTTAGGACAAGCATTAACACCTGAGGAGCAAGAATTATTGCATCAACATGCTAAATTAAAGGAACCAGCTTCTTAATGTTTAAAAATAGTTAAAGCATAGCAAGGACTTTCACCATTTTTAACGTATTCAGTGTTTTAAGAGAGGACTTGGCAGGATTTGAACCCGCAAGACACCAAAGTTGTATAGTGTAATACGACTGGCTGCTCTGCTATTGAGCCACAAGTCCACACTCAAAGTATGCGCATCGTCTCTGTTTATATGTACGATAGGAGAAGATGTAAAAAGTAAAGAAATCCCTTATAAGCTGAATTATTATTAGGATATGTTTATTTAGAACACTGTTCTAAATAATAAATAAATCTATATCTACGCAGGAGGAGAACATTATGCCACATAAAATTACGTTAACTGGATCAGCCACAGGACCACTACGAGAATACGATCGCTATGTTGCCTTTGATATGCGTGAAAAAGGGTCACCATCTGCGCCTAAAGGCTTGAAGAAGAGTACGTTTATTACGTACACGGTATTTGTTGCAAAGAAGGCTTTTAACAAAACAGGTCTCACGAAAAAAAGTATTATGCAGGAAAAAATCTTAATTCAAGGAGAACCAACGTTAGACATTCCGATTGATGAATGCCCTGGTGAAGTAGGTGTAATCTGTTTTCAGATTACCGTTCTCCCGAATAAGAAAGACAAAGAAGACAAACAAGGCAATGAATCAAACGATAAAAAAGAAGACAAACAAGAGGCTTCTGCAGCGCAACAAGAAGTTGCTGCTACCAAACAGGAAGAAAAACCGGTAACTACTTCTCAACCTGCAGCAAAAGAAGAAAAGAAAGAAACAAAAGCTGTTCAGCCAGAAGTAAAGCAAGAGCCTACAGAAGAGAAAAAGGCTGAGCCTAAAAAGAATACACTACCGAACCAACCTAAAGGGACACAGGATTTGTTGAACTTTGATGATATTATCGTACCTGAAGAATTCTTAAAGACACGTCCAAATCCTGAAAAAACCCAAAAGGTCATTGATTTTGTAAAACGTACAGGACGCTTAGATGAGCCATTGACGATTGAAAAAGGATCGAATATCTTAAAAGACGGTTACCGTCGTTATGTTGTAGCTAAAACCGTTAAAATGGATAAAGTTCCAGTTATGTATGAATACCAAAAGTCATAATGTATTTCCTTGAAGATGACCTATTGCAAGGGGACTGATAAAAATGAGATTGGTGAAGGAAAGCGTCATTTATCCATTACCCGAGGAGCAAGACATTGCAAAAATAGAAGCTTCTTTTCGCATCCAATTGCCCAATGCGTATAAAGAATTCTTGAAACAATATAACGGATGTACAGTAATAGATTCTACACCACTAACAGTCATCAATAAGAGATGTCAAATTGAACGTTTTTTAGGCATTATTAAAAACTTTAATGAGCATCCTTATGGTGTGTATGATATTGGTTGCTGCGAAACTTCTTTAGGAGAACAAGGACGTAATTTTTATGATGAAGATCTCATTGGATCTGAATTAATTCCAATTGCGAAGCTAGCATGGGGAGATTATTTGTGTTTGAACTTTCACTATGATAAGAACAATCCGTCTGTTGATTTCCTAGATTACGAAGAATCATATGAATGTGATCCAGCTACATCAAAAGTGGCTGATAACTTTCAAGAGTTTTTGAGTATGTTATTATCTAAGGATACGAAATAGCAGAAAATGCTATTTTGCAATGAGATCATCTACTCATTTTGATTTTCAATCATAAAAGAGTAAGTGTCGACATGAAAAAATGGCTTTGGATCATGTTATCCTTTGGAGTAATTTTTCTCGTATTTATGATGAATTACTTCTTGGATAAAAACGAGCAACAGCCAAACATGATACGTAACGTCTCACTTACGACCAGCACATCTCATAATAAACAAAATATTGTTGAAGTAAAAAAGATGTATAAACAAACCACTGATTACTTTGATTATGAGCAAAAACAAAAGGCTGATTCTCTTAGAATGTACTACGGACAACCGGGAAGCACTCTTAACCAATATAAAGAGCTTCAAGGAATTCAACCTTCTATGATTCATGATGTGAATGTGCATTGGAAAAGTGACCAACATGTCATCATCAACATTATGAAAACGAATCACCAACACAAAAACAAGGTATACAAACGATTTAATTATAACCTTAGCGAAATGTAGGCTTCAAATCTATGGTTTTACGTGCCTTCATCATAAGTCTTATATGTGGTCTTACAATAGGAATAGTTGCTATCATTAGCTTTTTTATGGTGGTTTTCCGCCAGGATAAGCGAAGTTTACACGATTCGATGGCAGCTACCTATGTGAAACGTGTAGATCCTACCAAAGTAGACAGCTCTAAACTTATTTAAAGCTTTTTTTAAAAGAGCAATGTTATATATTCAACTCCTTTTTTACATTTCAAAAAGGAGAAACTTATATGAAAAAGTCAACACCTTGTCCAGGGTGTCAAAAGCCTATTACAATTGAGCATTTCGAAGATTTTTCAAGTCCTTTTACAATGAAATGCCCGTATTGTCGAGAAAAACTGAAGGAAACCAAAATGATCCCATGGTTATTGCTATTAGCTGTCTTCATCATTCCTTTATTGGTTTACCTAGGAATTACGGTTAAAAGTTTCTTGTCCGGCCATTTCCCTGTTGTTGAAAAGATACCAACGATGATTGTATTTATGGCTTTTTGTTACCCGGTGTATGCCTTATATGAAGCTTATAATGCCGTTATTATCTTTAATAAGGGAAATTTACAACTAAAAAAAACTAATTAATCTTTTATCTCTTTTCTATGAATATGTCTTTAGTAATAGCAATACTAGAGGCATATATTTTATTATTAGTGGATAAATTTAAAATATTTTATATTTTTTACCTTCCTTTTCAATCATGTTATCATCATCTGAGGAGCTATTTAGATAGATAAAGTGTTAATTTGCAAAAAGGGGAGAAATATAAAGTGGATCAAGTAACAAAACCAGCAGGATTTTGGATACGCCTATTAGGAAATCTGTTAGATGGCATTATTGTAAGTATTCCTTTAGGGCTTATTGGCTTTCTTATTATAGGAGACTTTGATCGTGAAGATCCCATTACATCACTCATAGGTTTCATCTATGCGGTTGCTGTACCTATATTATGGTATGGCTATACTATAGGGAAACGAATTGTTGGAGTTAGAATTGTCAAAGTCAATGGAAAGAAACTTGGAATTGGAGCAATGCTATTAAGAGTTCTTGTAGCTGGCATTGTTTATGGTATTACATTAGGTATTGCGCTAATTGTGAGTGTGTTCATGGTGATTTTCCGTAAGGACAAAAGAAGTCTTCATGACATGATGGCAGGAACTTACGTTACATATGCAAAGCCTGATGAAATAGAAGATAAACAAGCATTTGTAGATTAATACTTAATCAACAATGCCGAATACCCTCTATTTCTAATCTACTAGTGGGGACTATTCAAACCGCCTAAACATTAAGGTGTAGGCGGTTTTTCTGTGTATCAACTATCGGCTATGAGTACGATAGCTACATATCAGAAAGTTTCTTGAAGTATGAAGAGGTTAACTGTAGATTATTGAACATACTTATTACTTTCTTTTTTCACTATCCACACCAGTAACTCTTTTTCTTTGTCATTTAAATGTCGATCTAAACGTTTCTCAAAATTAGAAACTAATTCTTCAAAACGAGGGAGATTTTCCATCTATATTCCTCCTATGTCACAAGTCTAAATAGATACATTTAATATATATCTATTTCCTTATCTGTCGTTACTGAAATCATTTCCATTTTCCAAACGTTTTTAATCATATTTAGAACAAAGACCGCCCATTATGTATCATTGTATAAGGCGGTCTTAACTGTATTCATGCTATATGTTTATGACCAAAATATCGACACTATTCTAAAAAGACGTCAGGTGAAAAAGGCAATGGCTAAAATTGCTGCGACACAAGCTAAATAGATATTTCCACTCCAGTCCCTCTTTTCTTTTTCGTTCACCGCATAGCTATTATAAGAACCTTCAATCGGATCTATTTTTAGTTTTCGTTGTATCTCGAATTCTTCATCTAAAATCAAGTCTAATTCCTCCATTGTTTGATAATTGTAAGGTAGGAATCTCCCTTGTTCGTCTCTCAATCGGTTGCTGACGTCTCGTAATGCGTGCTGCCTTTTCATGGTTAGGGGACTGTTGGTTGGGTTGAATAGTTGCTCCTGACATTGGTTGGCCATCTGTTGATGCTCCAAGTAACGTAAAAGCGTTTGTAGACGTTCCTTTTCGCTCAAGGATATCATGGTTGCCTCCTCCTTTCTCTTCGGTGTTTGGTTCTTGTTCCATCCATAACTGGTGGGAAGAAGGTTCCCATGGAGAGGAGGGAAGAGGGACGTCACTCATTTTATACTGATTCATCAATGCTAAGAAAACAGGGTTGTGCGCTGCTGTAAAGAGCGCACACCTTATAATTTGATTTCGGTCTAACTCGGTAGCCTGAAAAAGGCTATCTACATATGTACGATAAATAGAGTGATACCGTACAGTTGGTCGATAGGTGTCTACTTGATTTTTAGCCTTCTTATTTTTCTTCATACGCGCTTTTTTCTTTCAAAATGACCTCTAATATCTGTTTACCCTCTACCGTTAAATAGACGTCTTTTCGACTTAATAATGAGATTGCTAATTCTTTTGTCATCTGATTCGCTCCATTCCTGATGGTTTATCCTGACGTCTTAAAGTGACGTCTTAGTAAATGATATGAGCGATAACTTGTCCACTATTCCGATATTTTCTTCAAAAATGTATGAAACTTCGGATTTTTGGACAAGACTGATGTTAAAAAGGTGATTATATATGTTTGGGTTAGGTAAACAACGTAGCAAATTAGGAAAATGGTTAGATCAAAGAGGAATTTCGCAGCAATGGTTAGCGAGCACTTCAAAGGTTAGTAGATCCACTGTTAGTGAGCTTTGTAAGCGAAATATAGAACATGCACCTACACAGCGAACTATGACCAAAATACTCAAAGCTTTAAGAAAAATAGATCCAAATTTAAAGGCACATGACTTTTTTGATATGTAGGTAGAAAATATTATAATTTTCTTGAGGACAATGCGTAAATTTATCGACTTTAACGCAGCAGAAAAGCCTACTTGGCCTTATACAAGTAGGCTTTTCATATTCATTAAGTGCTTAAAAGTATAACTCCTATTTACTTCTTATTATCCTTAGGTGTTTTTAAGATTTTTTACTGCGAATAAAGTTAGATAGATAATGAGAGAAATCTCTTTCTGTTTAGTTGGTGAGAAAAATTGTAGACGTCAAGTAGAATTGGTTCTTTCTCACTTTTGGTGAAGGTACTTTATAGATGATATAGTGAAATAAAAAGGAGCGAATTGTAACATGCCTTTTTCCTCTTTCACTAATATAGAATGCTTACGAGTTATAAAAGAAGATCAGTCTTATATGTATCTCGTAAAATCTAAAAGTTCTTCTTGCATATGTCCTTCTTGTCATACTCTATCTCACCGTATTCATAGCCGATATGTTAGGTCGCTTCAAGATGTGCCGACGCATGGTAAATCAACTTATGTACAAATACAAACGCGTAAGTTTTTTTGCGATAAATGTAGTTGCCCACAGGCTATTTTCACAGAAAGATTTACGTGGTTAGGAACCTATCAGAGAAAGACAAAGCGTTTACAAGAGATGTTGAAGTCAATTGCCTTATCTACGAGCTGCAAAGTAGCATCTCGGCTATCTAAGCACTTAGGTATTGTAACCGGTCATCACAAACTTTTACGCCTCCTTCATAGATTAAAACTGCCTTCTTATGAACTGCCGGTTCATATTGGTATTGACGACTTTGCATTCAAGAAACGTTGTCGTTACGGTACGATTATTATTAATCAAGAAACCCGAAGACCCATCGCTATCTTAAATGGTAGAGATAAAGAAACAGTCGTAAAATGGCTCGAACAGCATCCTACTATTCAAACGGTTACTCGGGATGGTTCTTCCACATACGCTAAAGCTATTTCTCAAGCACTGCCTCATGCTTATCAGATTACGGACCGTTGGCATATACTGAAAGGGTTATTTACAGCAATTAAAGAGACCTTACAACAATCTTTTCCTTCCACATGGAGAAAAACAGAATATAAGAATCACATATCTGAACCACTAATTATCCGCAAGACAGATATCCAACGCAACCTGTATGCGGAAAAGGTTTGGCAGCGTAGCTTAGAAGTAAAAGAGTGGAAAGTTAAAGGGAAATCCATCTCTTGGATTTCTCGTCATATGAATATCTCTCGTCCTACGGTCTATCAAGATTTAAGACGTAAGAAGAAAGAGCCTATTAGTCGTGTAAAGCTATTAGATCCCTTTCTGCATCAGTTACGTCAGTGGAATTTATCTGGGTGGACAACAAATCGTATGGAGGCAGAACTTAGAAAGATAGGCTACAAAGGATCTCGCTCTACTTTAAATGAAGCCGTTTCAAGAATTCGCCACGAATACAGAGCCAGTGCTACAACTCATACCCTATCTAGAGATTCCTTACTATGGAAAATATGGAGTGAAAAGAATAGTGACTGGCTGAAATCATTGCCTTCGGCATGTTTAAAAGAGTTTCCACTTATATCACAATTATTTGAATTGACACGTAGCTTTAAAGACATCGTTAGGAAACGTAGCAATAAAGGTATAACTGAATGGATTGAAACATATAAAATGTATTCATTTCCAGCTCTCAATACGTTTATAAGCTATATAGAAAAGGATTTACAAGGAGTAATGGCTGCTTGTGTTGACCCTTTAAGTAATGGGCTATCTGAAGGACATATACATCGTGTAAAGATGTTAAAACGTATGATGTATGGTCGCGCAAGTGATGAGTTGTTGAAAAAGCGAGTGCTCATACCATTATTATAGGTAGGGTTGTTTTTCTAAAAAAACAACTCATATCTTTGACACATGGCGACATCCGCCTTCACCAAAAGTGAGAAAGAACCATTATATTCTAGCGTTTACAGTTGTTTAAAAAATAAGGAATTTCAAGAGAGACACTCAGGTTTTAATGTAATAGTTAAGTTCTTATCCATTTACAGGCTTTACATTCTTTTCACACAGTTTTCTAGCATCAAAAGGAGTAGCGTTAAAAATTTTTATTTTCCCTGGTTCCTTACAAAATGCACATTTACAATTATAATTTTTAATTTTAGCTACATGAGGAGATTTAAATACTTGAAGTACCTTTAAAACGTGTTTCTGGCATACGATTAGCATCATTACAACTCCTTTACCATGACTAAATAAAAGGTCAATCAGTAAGAATTATTTTAAAAGTTCCTACTAACTAGTTTTATATACAAAACTTAGTTTTGTATATTTAACAATAAATCATTAGGAATTGACTGTCAATTATTTTTATGCTTTTTTATTACCTAATTCAACAGAGATTCTCACCTAATTGCAAATAGAAAAGTAAATGTTATTAAAGTTTATTAGTAATTTTTAATCTTTATTTATCTATATTGAATTAAAATTTGGAAAAATCTATAATACAGTTGTAAATATAATTATTATCAGTGGTAGCAGAACTTACAGGGTGAACTAATTTTAAATAGCTAATTTATTAATAAATTAAGGTAGTTTTCTTAGTTTTGTTATCCCTAAATGCTCATTACTTAATTAGTTTTATATACGCAAATATGTTTTAATAGAGAGAAGACTTAATTATTTTAATTATAAGTAAATGAGACTTTTTAGGTTTTTAATATTTAATTGAAAAGGTAGTTAATTTCTTATCGACAATCAGGAGAAGAATACGAATTCTTTATTTTATATAAATATAAGACAAGAAAATCAAAGTCTCCTCCGCTGAATACTCTCTAGCGATACAAAGAAATTGAGAATACGAATATAAGGGAGGAATACTGAAATGGCAAGTAAGGAGAATGAAAAATACAGTGCTAATTCATTGGTCAGAGGCTTAGAAATTATCAAGCTCTTTAATGAGGAACAACCCAGTTTATCACTTTCAGAAATAGCAAAACACCTTGGTGTAAGTAGAACGGTACCATACAGATTATTATTTACGCTTGAAAATATGGGTTACTTATCTCAAGATAAGAATACAAAGCGTTATAATTTAACACCTAAAGTTCTTGAATTGGGTTTTAGCTACTTAAATAGTTTGAAGTTTCCAGAAATCGTTCAGCCCTACATGGAAGCTTTACGCGATGAAATTGGAGCATCTTGTCATTTATCTATCTTAGATGGAACAGAAGTAGTTTATGTAGGAAGTGCTCCAATTAGGGGTGTGTCTGCTGTTAATGTAAATATCGGCTTGAGGCTGCCAGCTCACGCAATAGCTAATGGGAAGTTATTGCTTGCCTACCAGTCAAAAGAAACAGTAATGCAGATGTTTCATGTTTCAAGTCTAACGCCCTACACAGACAAAACTCTTACAATGCCAGGTGAGTTCCAAAAGCAGCTAGACTCTATTAAGAAACAAGGTTACGCACTAACGAATGGAGAGTTCCATCCAGGAATTAATTCTGTGGCAGCACCTATTTTTGATCGAACTGGAAAGGTTATTGCAGCTTTAAATGTTGTAGCGACAGAATCAACCTATCATGAGGATTTTATTGATAAGATTGCATTACCAAAATTATTAGAAGTTTCCAATCTACTATCAGACTATATGGGCTATACAGGAGCAAGGTTAACTCCAAGAAACTTTATTTCAGAAGATATTTAGATTATGAGATGTATTAGCATTATAATTTTTGAAAGTGTAGTTACTTCTAAACAGAAGTAACTACACTTTTTTATTTGGGAAATAGTAATGTATCGAGGTAGTTAGTTGGTTTTTTATTTCAGTTTACCTATAAATAAATCTTGTTTAAAAAAGACTAAATGATTAACTTTTAAAAATTTTCTAAATTCTTTCTTGACATTTTTGTGTTTTAAATCTTAAAATTAATTCATAAGTGAAACATTGTTTCGTATACGAAACAACTGTAATTCAATCACAAAAAATAAGGGAGGATTTTAAAATGACACAAAAAACGTTTTCTGTAAGCGAATTTGAAAAAAAGTATGTGGCAAGGCTAAAAGATCGCACACTCGACTGGAATGTATTGAAGTTTCAGGAAGAAATTGATCCATCCTATAAACGAGCTCAAATGAGATATATTGGGCGAGGTGCTACTGCAAATAATGATTCCAATGTTATTACTGGAGAGCACTTCACGTTAAGTACAATGGTACTTCCTCCAGGATGCGTAGGGCCTTTACATCTTCATGATGATGTAGAAGAAGTTTTCTTTATCCTGGAAGGAGAGGTTACAGCATTACTTCAGGAGGACAGTGACAGTGAGGTTCATGAGATTAAATTAAACGCCAGGGATTGTATTAGCACTCCTCCTGGAATATACAGAGGAATTAGGAACCATGGAAAAGAAGAAGCTCGCATGTTAGTTATGCTTGGAGCAATAAAACCTAATTTACCAACATATCCAGAAGGAAGTGCTCTTGAAGAACTACGTAAAGAACGATCCAAAGAAAGAGAAGCTATTATTAAAGATTAATTTATATAACTGAGGAGGAATAGCTGCATTGCCTGATAAAATGTAGCCTTCTCCTCTAGATAGTATCATTAGGAAATGAAAAAAACCTATATGTATAGTAGGAGGATAAAAAATGCTTGGTATTACTCATTTGAGACATATTAGTCTAATTACTCCTAATTTTGAAGAGCAGGTCGAGTTTTATGAAAAAACTTGGGGGCTAGATAAAGTAGATTCTCAGGGTCAGGAGGATATAGCATATTTTCGAGGAGCTGGACCTGAACATCACATTCTAAGCCTTCATAGAGGAAACAAACGTGGTCTGCACCATATTTCGTTTGGAATGGTTGATAAAAATGCAGTAGATCATGCAGCAACAGTGTTGCAGTCAAAAGGTGTAAAAATTATTAAACAACCTGGCTACTTAGACGAAGCTGGGTCTGGCTACGGATTACAGTTTGTTGATCCTGAGAATAGAGTAATAGAGCTGTCTGCTTGGGTAGAGGTCCAAACTTCCATCTGGAATAATAAAAATGTGGATCCTGTAAAGTTGAATCATGTAGTTATGAATACAAAAAACTTAGACATGATTGTCGAATTTTATACGGATATACTTGGCTTTAAGGTTACTGATTGGAGCGAACATCAGATGTCTTTTTTAAGGTGCAATCGCAAGCACCACTCCATTGCTTTTAATCAAGATAAGCATGCATCGGTTAATCATATCGCTTATGAAGTTGATTCAGTTGATGAATTAATGAGGGGTATCAGCAATGTTCGAAAAGCTGGACTTGAGGAATTATGGGGACCTGGACGACATGGACCAGGTAACAATATTTTTTGTTATTTCCAAGATCCAGGTGAATTTGTTATGGAGTATACATGTTATCTTGAAACAATTGAAGATGAGTCTGAGTGGAAGGCACGAGTATGGAAACGTGTGCCCCATTTAATGGATCAATGGGGAATTGCAGGCCCACCGAAACCAGAAGCTCGTCAGGCAATGGGCGGAGAACCGGATCCTGGATGGGTAGAGGTAAGTAAGGAAGATACAGTTAAAACTCATCACTAAAAAGGGAAAATAACCGATATAAAGGAAAAATAAAAAAATTCTTTACCTCATAATTTTATAGATTACAGAACAAATCCCAGAAAAAAGGAGTGAAGACATGGATTTAGGACTGAGGGGAAAGGTTGCTGTCATTATGGGAGGAACTTCAGGTGTTGGACTAAAAACAGCTGAATTGTTTCTGAAAGAAGGGGCTAAAGTCGCTATTTGTGGAAGAAATGAGAACCGAATGAAAAGTGCCCAAGATCATTTACTTTCATTAGCAAAAAAAGAAAGCGTTCTCCTGAAGGCTTGTGATGTTACTTTAAAGTCGGATGTTGAAGCCTTTATTACGTCTACAGCTGAAACCTTTGGTGGCATTGATATTTTAGTAAATGCAGCTGGACAGAGTGTGATGGGATATTTCTTTGATATTACGGATAAACAATGGGAAGAACAAATTCAACTAAAGTATTTTGCTATCATTTACGCGATTCGTGCTGTACACCCTTATCTTGTCAAAAGGGGTGGAGGCAGAATTATTAATATAAACGCAACCCTTGCTAAAGAGCCTGAACGTCACATGGTAGCTACAGCAGCTACAAGGGCTGGTCTTTTGAACTTAAGTAAGACTTTATCTCAAGAACTAGCTTTAGACAATATTTTAGTAAATTCAGTGAGTCTTGGTTTAATACGTACTGATCAATGGGAGCGTAGAAGGTTGAAAAATTCTCCAGATATGGATCCAGAAGATTATTACAAAGACCTTGCCAAAAAAAGAAATATCCCACTTGGACGTGTAGGCGAAGCTGAAGAAGTTGCGAGTGTTATTGTATTCCTTGCTTCAGAAAAAGCGAGCTATGTAGCTGGGTCTACTATTGAAACAGCAGGAGCAATTGGTAAAGCACTTTAATTATATTATTAAGCAAAGGTAGGAACCGAAAATGAAAAAACAAGAGGAGTTACAATTTACAACTGCCGATGCCATTGTAAAAGAGCTAGTACAAGCAGGTGTAGAAGTTGCTTTCGGAATCGTTAGTATACATAATATGCCTATCTATGACGCCATTCTTCGAGAAGGTAGTATCCAGCTCGTTTGTTCACGTGGCGAAAGTGGTGCAGTAAATATGGCAGATGGCTATGCACGTGCGACTGGAAAACTAGGTGTAGTAATTACAAGTACAGGAACAGGTGCAGGAAATGCAGCTGGCTCATTGGTAGAAGCTTGGGCTGCCGGTGTTCCACTTCTTCATCTTACTGGTGAGGTTGCGTCTCCCTACATTGGAACAGGTAAAGGTTATATACATGAATGCAAAGATCAACTTTCAATGATGAAAGGCGCATGTAAAAGTGCCATAAGACTTAGAAACCCTCAACAAACAGCTGCAATAGTAAGAGAATCTATTAAAAATGCTTTAACTGCACCATCAGGTCCAGTATCACTAGAAATCCCCATTGACTTCCAATCAGCAATCATTGACGATGTTTCACTTGAAGAAATTGAATCTGTAGCTTCTAATCAAAAAACAACAATAATGATTTCGAACCAAGCCATTAACACCATTCTAAATGCTCGACGTCCGGTAATATGGGCAGGTGGCGGCGTTATTTCTGCTGGTGCTTCTCAGGAGTTACAAAAATTAGCGAAAGAGATAGGTGCAGCAGTAATTACAAGTCAATCAGGAAAAGGATCAATTCCCGAAGATCATGAACAATGTATAGGACATTTTGCTGCCTATGAATCTACAAAGGAGTTTTTGCAAAAAGCAGACTTGTTGATTAGTGTAGGCGTTCGTTTTAGAGGAAATGAAACATCTAACTGGAAAGTGCCAGTACCCCATAATCATATTGCCATTGACGCCGATTTGCAGGCGATTAATCGTAATTATAAAGCTACAGTTGGATTAGTTGGAGATGCCAAAGATATATTAACAGGTCTTGTTGAAAAGCTTGAGGGCAAAAAAACGAATGTACACCCTTCTTATATAGAAGAGATTAGTTATCTTAGAAGCAAAATACGTTCACAACTTCGCGGGACTCTTGGACCATACGAACAAATTCTAGATGGAATGAGAGAAATATTACCGCGGGACACAATTTTGGTACGTGATGTAACTGTACAAGCTAATGTCTGGGGAAGCCGACTGTTTGAAATTTATGAGGCTAGAACTTCTATCCACGCGTCTGGTGGTGGAATCGGCCAAGGGCTCCCAACCGCCATTGGTGCACAAATAGGTTGTAAAGATAAAACTGTGGTGCTGATGGCGGGAGATGGCGGATTTATGGTTAATGTCGGGGAGATGGTCACAGCTGCAGAAGAGCAGTTACCTATCATTATTGTGTTATTTGATGATTCAGGTTATGGAGTTCTTCGTAATATTCAAGAGGCTGCCTATGGACGTCAAGTCGCTGTTGATTTATTAAGTCCTGATTTTGTGAAGCTTGCAGAATCAATGCACTTTAATGCTGTAAGAGTAGGTTCTGGCCATGAATTTATTAGTGAACTGAGAACAGCAAAGGAAAAATGTAAACCTTCCATGATTGTTGTGGATATGGAGGCAGTCGGGCCAATGGCTAAGCCTTTCGGCGGACCTCCCGGTGCTGCTGAAGCATTCAAACCTAAGAAATTATAAGGGAGGATATATAATGATTTCGACATACCCCAGTGTTTCAGGAAAATATCTTATTAATGCAGAATGGATAGAAGTCAAGGAAACAGCTAATGTTATTAACCCAGCAAATATCTCAGAAGTTGTAGGTGAAGTGGCATTATGTACTAAGGAAATAGTAGATAGTGCAATAAGTGTTGCATCGGATTCTTATAAAACGTGGTCTCTTACTAGTGTAGAGGATCGAGCTCTTCATATGAATAATGCAGCTGATGCATTAGCAAAGATTATTGAAGAAAATGTTACATTATATGTCCGAGAAAATGGAAAAACGCTTATAGAAGCGAAAAAAGATTTGCTTCGCTGTGTTCAAGTGATGGAAGAGTGCGCCGCAGAGCTAATTAACTGGTGGAAACCAGAAGTCCTTCCTGGTAATCAAAGCGTACAAGTTAGAAGAAGGCCAAGAGGTGTAACAGCAGTTATAACCCCATGGAACTCGCCACTGATTTTGACATTTAAACGAGTTGTACCAGCAATTTTAGCTGGAAATACAGTAGTTGTAAAGCCTGCAACAAATTGTCCGTTAACTGTTATGACTTGCCTAAAAGTAATAGCTGAATACTTTCCACCCGGTGTTATTAACATTGTAACAGGTTCTGGAAAAATGATTGGTAACGTACTATGCTCTGATTCCCGTGTCCGTACTATTGCCTTTGTGGGAAGCACAGAAACTGGAAAAGAAATCATGAAAAAATCTGGAGAGCGCCTCCAGAAAGTATATATGGAACTAGGCGGCAATGATCCTGCAATTATTTTAGGAGATGCTAACCTTAATGAAGAGGCAATTAAACGTCTGAGAATGGGAATTCTAAGAGCTTCAGGGCAAGTATGTTCAGCTATCAAACGAGTATATGTACACGAATCACGTTACGAGGAATTTGTAAAAAAACTAAAAAAAGAGTTTGAAAGAGTTGTGGTAGGTGATGGGATTCAGCCAGATGTAACAATGGGACCATTAAACAATAGAGCTCAATTTGAGTATGTGAGTAATTTAATCAAACGTACAATTCAATCTGGTGCTAATGTGATCACTTCTGGGATTCAACTTGACCCCGAAACATGGGAAAAAGGTTACTATATTCTTCCATCAATTGTAACAGGAGTTAATCAAGACAGTGAGTTAGTGCGAGCCGAACAATTTGGTCCAGTCATCCCAGTTCTATCATTTTCCGATATTGATGAAGTAGTGGAACTGGCCAATGATAGTGAATTTGGTTTGAGGGCATCTGTATGGACAGAGAATGAAAAATTAGCTATTCAACTGGCCGATCGTCTTGAAGCAGGAGCTATTTTTCATAATAACCATACTGTTTTTAGTGATTTAGCTCTTGATTTCCCAGGTTTAAAAGAAAGTGGAGTTTCTCGGGAAACACGACATTGTAGTTTAGAGTTATTTACAGATTCATATGGTTTTGCAGATTAAGGAAGGGTGAAGCAAGATGAGATTAGGGTTAATTGGTTGTGGTAACATAGGCGAATTTCTACTTCAGGCAATAAATAAAGATGGCCTTCTCTCAGGCGGAAAAGTTGT
Organism: Priestia sp. 3CA3; assembly: GCF_056836725.1. NCBI lineage: Bacteria > Bacillati > Bacillota > Bacilli > Caryophanales > Bacillaceae > Priestia > Priestia sp. 3CA3. The sequence continues at coordinate 13,111 of NZ_JBXENJ010000014.1, read as the reverse complement.
TTCGATATATACCCGTCGCGAGGAAATCGCACTTCAATTTGCAAAAAAGTATGAAACAAATTCATATCAAGACTTTGAAACATTTCTACATTCCGATATAGATTTTATTATAGAAGCAGCAACAATTGAAGCTGCTAAAGAATACTCGTTAAAAATATTAGAGAGTGGAAAAGATTTATTATTAAGTAGCATAGGGGTAATGGCAGATTCTGCGTTTGAAAAAAGTATACAGGAACTTTGTTCAAAAAATAATGTTAATATCTTTCTTCCTTCTGGTGCAATTGGAGGCCTCGATTTAATTAAATCAGCAAAAGCATTGGACGAACTTGAGTATGTATCAATTACAACTAGAAAGCCGCCAAGTGCATTACCGGTAAACACTTTGTTAAAGAAAGAAAACCTTTTGTTTGAGGGTACTGCTGCTGAAGCAATTAAGAAATTCCCAAGAAACATTAATGTTGCTGTTGTATTATCTTTAGCTGGACTTGGGTGTAAAAAAACAAAGGTAAAGATTATTGCTGATCCAACGGTACTGAAAAACACCCATCTCATTGAAGCGTCAGGTTCATTTGGAAAGCTTAAACTAGAAGTGGAAAATGATCCAATGCCTCATAATCCTAAAACAAGTTATTTAGCTGCGTTAAGTTTACTAGCTACGTTACAAAATAAGAATAAACCTATGCAAGTAGGTTTATGATTTGAATTAAGCTGAAGAGAGGAGAGTACAAATATGCTTAAAGCTGACAAATCTTTAGCAAAAATGTCTAAAAAAGAAATAGTGAACTATTTATGTGAAACGCTTAAACCGGAGGAGGGGATAGTTCCAGCATACCTTTTAGGTGATCCAACTGTTTACGATTTAGAACATGAAAAAGTGTTTTTAAAAACATGGGTTTTTTTAGGGCATGAATCCGAAATACCTAATACTGGAGACTTCATAATACGTGAACTATCTGGCTATTCCGTTATTATTAGCCGCGATAACGAAGGAGAAATCCGTGCTTTTTATAACATGTGTACACACAGAGGAATGAAGCTATGTCGTGCTGATAAAGGAAATAAATCCTTATTCACCTGTCCTTATCATGGATTTAACTTTAAAAATACAGGTGATCTAGTCGGAGTTCCACTTCAAAAAGATATTTATGGAGGAGAACTTGACCGTTCGAAGATGGGTCTTCATAAAGTTCGACTTGAATCTTATAAAGAGCTTTTATTTGGAACATGGAATGAAAATGCAGAGCCTCTTGAAGATTTTCTAGGTGATTTTAAATGGTATTTAGATATTTTAGTAGGTCGTGCAGAAATGGAGGTAATTGGGGCTCCTCAAAGATTTATTGTCAATTCTAACTGGAAAATAGGATCTGACAATTTCGTGGGTGACTCCTATCATACAATGGTGACTCATGGTTCAATTGCAAAATTAGGCATGGTGCCAAATGCTACATACTCCAAACGAGGTTTTCAAATTTATACAAATAATGGACATGGATTAAATCTTGGAACACCTAATCCTGACTTTGCTTTCCCTGAGGAACTAAAAGATGAATATAAAAGCAATCTAACTGAAGAGCAATATCAGGTATTATCAACTTTAAAAAACATGATTGGGAATGTGTTTCCAAATCTATCTTTTTTAATATCACATACAAAAATAAAGGATCAGTTAATTTCTAATACTTCACTAAGAATGTGGCGTCCAATTGGTGTTAATAAAATGGAAGTAATAGCATGGATGCTTGTAGAAAAGAATGCTCCCCAAGAATGGAAGGATCGTTCGAGAGATTCATTTATTTTAACATTTAGCCCGTCTGGTATTTTTGAGCAAGACGATACAGAAGTATTTACTGATATTACAGAAGCAGCGCAAGGTCCCATGCCTTTTCAAAAGAACCTTACCTATAATTACACAATGGGACTCCACCGTGATCCCGTTGAATTTATTGGGCCAGGTGTAGTGTATGATGATAAATTTACGGAAGCTAATCAGCGTAATTTTTATAAATATTGGTTGGAGTTGATGGCAAGGTCATAGTAAAGAGAGGAGAAAGAAGAGAAATGAATATGGAAGAAATGATTTTAAAATATGAGTTTGAGAAATGGTTATATACCGAGGCTCAACTACTTGACGATATTCGATTTGACGAATGGTTTGATTTAATGCATTCAAGTTTACGTTATCAAATGCCTGTCCGAATTAACAAAGAAGGAACAGAGCGTCCAGATTATTCAGCCGATATGTTTACATTTAACGATGATATTGAACTGCTAAAACTTCGAGTAGAACGTTTAAAAACAGATTATGCTTGGGCAGAGATACCACCCTCTAGAACTCGACGATTTGTTAGTAACGTGCGTGTTATGGATTTTATAGAGGGAACACAAGCAGTTGTAAAGAGTTACTTACTTATTTATCGAAGCCGTAGCACAGATATTCATCACGATTTAATTTCAGGTGAGCGCAATGATGAATTTATATTTGAGGATGGACATTGGAAGCTTTCTAAACGGGTATTCATTGTAGATCAAACAACAATAAATACGAGAAATCTTGCCATCTTTGTATAAAGAAGTTTAAAAGCAAAAGGAGAGGCTGGGAGTAAAATGATTTTAAAACATAAAGTAGCATTAATTACAGGTGGCGCGTCTGGAATAGGCGAAGCTGTGGCAAGACGCTTTGTAAGGGAAGGGGCAAAGGTATGCATTATGGGGCGTTCAAAAGAAAAGCTAGCAAGAATGAAAGCCGAATTTGGTGAAAATATTCTTACCTACCAGGGGGATGTAAGTAAATATGAGGACAATGAGGGCGCGGTTAAAGCTACTGTTAATCAATTTGGAAAGTTAGATATTTTTATTGCTAATGCCGGTGTATTTGACGGATTTGCTAAATTTGTGGATGTTACTCCTGAAGCTCTTTCAGAAGCATATGATTTCCTTCTTAATATCAATGTAAAAGGATCTTTTTTTGGAGCAAAGGCAGCGCTTACAGAGTTACAAAAGACAAACGGAAATATTATTTTTTCAGTTTCGGGTGCAAGCTTCTATCCTGATGGCGGAGGTGTTTGGTATACGGCGAGTAAACATGCTCAAATAGGGCTTATGCGCCAACTGGCATTCGAACTCGCCCCAACAATTCGAATTAATGCGGTAGCACCAGGGGGAACACTTACAGAGCTCTCTGTCATTCCGCCATTACTTCCGTTTGTTAAAGTTGTAGATAATGATACAAAAGCGAGCAGTATTAAAAAACGAAATCCTCTCCAACTTGCTCAGATGCCAGAAGATCACGTCGCTGCTTATGTATTATTAGCATCCGACGAATCACGCGCTATCACAGGAGAAGTTATTTCGAGTGATGGTGGGTTATCTGTTCGAGGTCTTGGTTAACCTACAAACGAAGTTAAAAGAAGCTTCAGAAAGAGGTTGCGTTAACATAATGAAACCACTATTAGGTAATAGAAATATTAATCAGATTGCATTTGTTGTAAATGATATTGAGGTCGCTAATGAAGCCTTTACAAAATTACTTGGCATTAAAAAAGTTGAACCTTTTCTTACTGGTGATAGTTCTATATCAAAAGTGGTTTTTAAAGGTGAATCTACAAACTCTCAGTCTAAATTGGCTTTTCTAAATACGCCTACCGTTCAATTTGAGCTGATTGAACCGGATAAAAACCCTGGAACCATGCGTGAATTTTTAGATAATCAGGGGGAGGGAATTCATCATATTGCTTTTGATGTAGATGCCATTCAAAAAAAGCTTCCGGTAATGAAAAAAAACGGATACGCAGTATTGCAGACAGGTGAATTTACCTTAACGGATGGTCGATACGCATATGTCGATACACTAAATGATTATAAAACTTTAGTTGAACTCCTTGAAAGTTCGGAACCAAGAGAGACAAATTGGGAACAAGTAGCAGATGAAAATTTGCAACCTCTATTGGGAACAAATAAGGTGGAACAGATTGCATTTGTTGTGAAAAATCTCAATGCAACTGCTGATGCTTATTGCAAGTTACTAGGCGTTAAAAAACCAGAGATTATTAATTCGGGGCCATCTGAAGTGACAAATGTAATTTATGAAGGAAAAGCTACTGAAGGAACATCAAGATACATGTTTATTAATACTCCATTAATCCAAATCGAACTGATTGAACCTGGTGATACTCCAAGTACATGGAAGACGCACCTTGAAAATGTAGGAGAAGGAGTCCATCATATCTCGTTTGTTGTTAAAAACATGGAAGAAAAAATAAGAATGTTAGAAGAAATGGGGTACCCGGTCATTCAAACAGGGAACTTTTTTAATGGAAAAGGACGATATGCATATATGGATACAAGATCAACATATAAGGTAATTATTGAATTACTTGAACGTAAGGAAATATAGATAACCCCCTTGTCTAAGTTATTAAAAAGATTCTGTACTTTCACCGTATGCTTTACTGATAGAGGCGATCGTTACTTACGGGCTAGGCATCTTAAAATTCCTAGTTTTCGTTTTAAAAGGGTTATTTAGAGATAACATGCGAAAAATTTCAAAGGAGAAATATGTTATGCCCTATGTACAAGTTGAAGACCTGAATATTCATTATGAAATAGAAGGGGTAGGAGAACCTTTAATATTATTGCATGGCATGAGCAATAATTCTCAATCATGGACAGAACAAATAAAAGATTTAAAAAAATATTATACAGTTATTGCATGGGATGCTCCTGGATATGGAAAGAGTTCAGATCCAGCTGAGGAATTTAATTATTTTAAGGATTTCGCACATGTTTTAAATGGCATGTTAAAACAGTTAAATTTAGAGAAAATCTACCTTCTAGGTCATTCAATGGGAGCAGCAATCGCAATAGATTTTTGTACACTTTATCCGCATAAAGTTAAAAAACTTATACTAGCTGATCCAACTAGAGGTGCTGCTGCTCTAACTTTAGAAGAAAATGAATCAAAATTAAAAAATCGATTATTTTCAATTGAAAATCTTTCACCCGAGGAGATTGCGGAAAAGCGAATAGGTGCATTATTATCCCCCTATGCATCTTTAGATGTTCAAAGAAGGGTAACTGCAATTATGAAACAAGTAAGACCAATGGGATATCGCTCAGTTACACACTCACTCTATCATTTAAATCAAATGGATCTATTAACTAATATAGAAGTTCCAGTTCTCATAATTTGCGGTGAATTAGATTCTGTAACTCCATTAAGTGAGGCAAAGGCAATTTATACTAAGTTACAGAATGCTCATCTAGTTATTATTCCTGAAAGTGGACATTTATGTTACCAGGAAAGACCGGAAGATTTTAATTCCAGCATTAAAAGTTTTTTGGAAAGAAATAATCGAGAATAAGATACATTAAAAACCACCCCTATTTTCCCCATGATGTATAGATGAATTTTGAGAGGAGAAAAAGTAGGATGCCCAAATACACAATTGTAGATAAGGATACATGTATTGCCTGCGGAGCCTGCGGTGCAACTGCTCCCGATATCTTTGACTATGATGAAGAAGGAATAGCGTTTGTTACGTTGGATAGTAATAAAGGTAGATCAAGCGTCCCTAATGAACTTGAAGATGATGTATTAGATGCTGTAGAAGGTTGTCCTACAGAATCCATAAAATTGGCCCAAGTACCTTTTGAACTGAACTTTTCTAAATAGATTGAGGGAGTAACTGTTCGTTATTGAGTATTACTATTATAAAGATTTAAGAGTGAGGGTGGATATTTATGATTAAAGAACATAGAGTTTTTGATATCACAATTATTGGTGGTGGACCAGTTGGTCTTTTTACAGCATTCTATGGAGGAATGAGACAAGCAAAGGTCAAAATTCTGGAGAGCCTTCCGCAACTAGGGGGACAACTGACAGCCTTGTATCCAGAGAAATTTATATACGATATAGCAGGATACCCAAAAGTAAGAGCCCAAGATTTAATAGAAAATCTAAAAAATCAGATGAAAATATTTGAGCCAGCTATCTGTCTTGGAGAGTCTGTAGAGCAGATAGAGAAGCAAGCCGACGGGGTATTCAAGATTATTACAAATCTTGATTTTCATTTTTCTAAATCTATTATTATTACTGCAGGAAACGGAGCTTTTCAACCTCGTAAGTTGGAAATTGAAAAGGCAGCACATTTTGAATATCATAACTTACATTATTTTGTAAATGATATGAATAGATTTAGAGGAAAAAAAGTAGCAATTTTAGGTGGGGGAGATTCAGCTGTTGACTGGGCTCTTATGCTAGAGCCTATTGCCGAAAAAGTGATATTAATACATCGAAGAGATAAATTTCGGGCTCATGAACATAGTGTAAAACAATTAATAAATTCTTCTATTGAAGTGAAGACTCCTTATGTGCCTTCTGAATTATTAGGGTCTAATCAAATTAATCAAATTCTTTTAGAACATACTAAGACAAAGGAAAAAGAAGTAGTTGATGTAGATGATCTAATTGTTAACTATGGATTTGTTTCTTCTCTCGGTTCCATTAAGGAGTGGGGATTGAACATAGAGAAGAATGCTATTGTAGTAAACTCTAAACAGGAAACGAATATTGAAGGTATTTACGCGGCAGGAGATATTTGCACTTACGAAGGAAAGGTCAAACTCATTGCAACAGGATTTGGCGAAGGTCCTACGGCAGTTAACAATGCTAAAGCGTATATAGACCCTCAAGCTAAACTGCAGCCAATGCATAGTACTTCCTTATTTAATTAATATCATAATAAAACAACATAAAACTATGCTTAATAATTATATTTGCTGAATTTTCTCTAGATACTTCTGTTAATTACAATTGGCATTTAGTATACAAAACATCATCTCTTAAACAAAAAAACTTTTTTAATACTATTTATTAAGAATACCTGACAATAAAATTATACAGCAAGCTAAGTTTGATATATAAAACATAGTTCGCTGTATAAAGCAGGAGGAGAGAGTATGTTACAAGGACAAAAAAGGTGGTTGTATATTGCAGTTCCTATTTTTTTCTTTTGGTTTTTCGGCCAGATTGATAAAGTGGGGATTTCCGTCGTTCAAACAGACCCTGGATTTCTAAATGATCTTGGCCTAACTGGCTCAGATAAAAATGCTAAAATAGGATTAATTTCTTTTATTTTCATGATTTCGTATGCATTGTCTAATATTTTTTGGGGGATTCTTATTGACAAACTAGGAGCTCGAAAAACAGCCGTTTTAGGTTTACTAGCATGGACAGCTACTATGATCATGGGTGGTCTCTCTTCTTCATATGAAATGTTTTTAATCAGTAGGGTTATTTTAGGTATAGGGGAAGGTATGATGATTCCTATATCGGGGAAATTTATTTCAGCCTGGTTTAATAAAAAAGAGCTTGGTCGGGCTCAATCTTCCTGGATTACTGGAAATTACCTTGGCCCCGCAGTAGGTGCCATATTACTTACTGTAGTTATCTCTACTTTTCATTGGCAAGCTGCCTTTTTTGTTCTAGCTGCTTTTAATCTATTTATTAATATCCCAATGTTTCTTTTTCTAACTCGTAATAATCCAGAAGAACATCCAGGTGTTAGCAAAGAAGAAATTACTTATATCAGACAGGTTGATCAAGTAGAAAAGTCACAGTCAAAACTATTTTTCGCTAAGAATTACCGATATTGGGTAGTCTGGTTTGGTAGTTTAATGTCTTCGTTTCTTTTCTTTGGACTTAGCATCTGGTTACCTACATACCTTGTTGAATCAAAAGGTTTTGAAAGAGAAGCTATGACAGGCATTACCTCTTTATCGTGGTTATTCGCTCTAGGTTTTGTCCTAATTGGTGGATTTTTAGCAGATAAAACTAGGCGTCCTGGACTGCTTGCTATGATTCTTTTCTTATTAACTGCGTTATTTTTAACGGTTTCAGTTGTAGTATCCAATGCTGTCATCGCAGCTATTTCTATGGGACTTGCAATGGGGGCTCAAGGTGGTACATTTCATCTAGCCAATTTGTTTATTGTAAAACTATCAACGCCTGAAACAGCAGGACGTGCTGCTGGTATAATGGGTTTTACAAATATTATGGGAGGATTCTCAAGCTATATCATGGGATGGAGTCGCGACTTATCAGGAGGAAGTTTTGGCCCTTCCATTAATATGTTAATAATATCAGCAATTTTGGGTTTTATAGCTTATTTGTTTATTGTTAAAAATGAAGCCATAGAATCAAAATTGGGTGAGGTCCCCGATAGTAAGGCTATATATAAATAATTATCCTTTGTGAAAAGTAATAAAAACAGCACTGCCCTATCCAATTTGAATAGGGCAGTGCTGTTTTTATTAGCTATTTCTAATGTGTATTCCATACATTTTTAGTTAACATAATGTCTCTTTCCGGAACCCACGCAAAAAGAGAACCCTTTTGGGAGTAAGGGTTCTTAGGCAGAAAAATATATATGGTATGCAGCTTTTTATACATCCTTGATTTATCAACGTTTGGCCTCGGGCTGAGTGACAAATAGATGCATAAAAAGCGCACCTTTTATTCATATGCTCGTCCTCATAAAAATAGTCATAATGTAAGTCACTCTAAAAGAGAGGCTTTTTTTGTGGCTCTTGTTCAATTAAAACGCTCTATAATGGAATAACTAAGATGCTTATATTAACTGGTATAGTTCTATAAGAACAGTAAAATTTAAATTTGAAGAGCTTTTTGTAATGATCTTTTCATTGCTTCTACAAAGTTCTGACGTGTTTCTTCGGATAATTCTAGTAAGGAAAGGTAGGGATTTAAATCTTCTAATTCGACTAATAAAAGCTCCCCTTGTTCGCTTCGACAGGCATCAACTCGCTGAATTCCCCAGTCAAGATTATTCCAATTGATGAAACGCTTAGCAAAGGTTAAATCTTCTTCCGTAGCTACATACTCTTTCAATTCCCATCTTTTATCTTTATCTGGTGCATAAAGAGCATACTGAAATTCTTTGTCGATAAAATAAAATGAGACTTCGTATTCAAAATTGATAAATGGTTGTACCAACGTATTTTTCGATTCTGAACTAACTTTTTCACTCAATTCGTCTTTTGTAACAAGTTCCATTCCAATAGAATCTGCTCCATCTTTCGGCTTTACGATATACGTGTCTACACTAGGAAGTTTATTTAGGGAATCAAGGGTATCAATCGTTGGAATAACAGGAAAATGAGCATTTGTAAGTTCAATTAAATATTCTTTTCCGTTCATATCGGCCTTTCCATTAAACGAATTGTATGTGTTTAAATGTTTACGGACAATTCGGTTGCGGAATGCTTCATATTTGCCTTTGAAATTTGCAACTGGACCTGCATTTCGGAAAACAATTAAATCAGCATTATCTTCAAATGCTTCAATATCTTCAGGATGACAGATGACCAAATTAAAGGCTTCTCTAAGTTTAGAAGTTAGAAATAAATCCTCTTCATAATAGTCTCTTCCTTTTGCTTCATAATATAAATCTGTCACAAATAGTAACGTCTTCATTACGTCTTCACCTGCTTTTATAGATTTGATTTTTGTTCAATACCTCTTTTGAGTTTATAATGTTAAAGCTATTCCACTAAATTTTTTTATAAAGATGGGTAGAAACTGGTTTTCCGTCACATCTTTTGTTGATTAAACTTCCTTGGTTGTGGAGAAATTACGAATGTACATTTTGATTCAATAGAAGTTGTTATTTTTAAGAAAGGCCGTTTTCTTATGATTAATTTAAAGGTTTTATATACCATGCATTCATAGCAGAATGTTCGGAACCTAATAGTGGTTCAGGTAAGAGTGCAAATCCAAATTTCTCATATAATTTACATGCAGCTTTTAATTCATGCTGTGTTTCTAAGTAGCACTTTGCATAATGTTTAGAAGCAAATGACAAAGCTGTTTCCATTAGCTTCTTTGCCAATCCTAAACCTTGTGTTTTAGGGGTTAGGTATAGCTTTTGTAATTCACAAACGTTGTCATGTTCGTTAAACGGCGCTATACCAATTCCTCCAACAACTTCATCCTCCATTTCTACTACCCAGTAATTTGCATGTTTTAAATTAGTATAATACTGGTGAAAATCGTTAAGTTGAGGATCAAAATAAGCCGTTCCAGGAATCGCCAGGCCAAGTGATTTTAATGAATTCTGTATGATTTCTTTTACTTTTGCATTGTCTTCCTTTTTTATTTCTCGAATTATCATATATGATCTCCTTCAATTAAATTTTAATAAGGATTGCTAAAGGTTTGTGAAAATGGCTCACCTAATATGTTGACTTTGTCCACGTTTTAAGAATATAGTTATATTAATCTTAAATGTGGACAAAGTCAACAAAAGGAGAATGTATGAATAAAGAAATTATTGGTGATATCAGACAATTTAACCGATTTTATGCAAAGGTACTTGGTTTATTTGATACGAAAATTTTTGATACAGATTATTCATTAACTGAAGCACGGATACTATTTGAAATTAGAGAGAGGACTGAGTGTATTGGGAATAATCTCGTGCAAGAACTTAATATTGATAGGAGCTATATGAGCAGAATTTTACGCAAATTAGAGAAGGAAGAATTAATAAAGAAGAAAAGTTCAGCAACAGACAATAGAAAAAACTTTCTCTTCTTGACAACAAAAGGAGAGGATCTGCTAGATAAAATTAATATTCAGACGGATCAACAAATAAATACATTGTTTAATGGACTAACCGATAGTGAGATTAATGAAATTTGGTTTTCCATGATGACAATAAAAGAAAAGTTAGATAAAAATACTTTTTAAAGTAGCTAACAGAGGATTGAGATAACATGAGAAGCTTTTCAGAATGATTATACCTTAAAAGAAATTAAGGAAGAATTAACGGGGGATAAGCAGGAAATGGAGAAAATAGAAAAGCGTGTTGAAACAAAACAGCCGGCTAACAAAAGACACTATTCTAACCATTTTAATGGTTTTTCAGAACGTAATTAAGTCCCCCATCCATAAAGATTGGGTTTGAGCAAGGCAATGCTTATATTTTGTCAAAAACAGTCCGTAAAAGTATATGTTTGCGAACTTCTCTCTTATATAGAAAACCTGTCATTTTCATCGTTCGATTAAGTTTGAAAATAAATGACGAACGTCTTCTAAAACTATACACTTTTACGAACGTTTCTGATAGGGAAATAGATCAAGCTAGTGGTTTGCCGTTGTTAAACATGACTGGCAGAACCTATATTTTTAAAAGTTAGTTTATAAATCTCCTTCAACAAATAAATAACACAGTTTTTGTGCGCGCTTTAGGGTTTATAAGTATGAAATAACAATCAGAATAACAAGAGGATTATCAATACACGGGGTAAATATATTCATTATTTCACTTTATCTATCAATCTCGCATAAACGACGTCAAAAAGGTTAATAATGTTTAAAGAGAAGAAAAGATAAAGGGGTTGATTTTTAATGGAAAATAATGCACTTAAAAACATTGATCCAAGTTTATGTGATGAAATGCTTGCTGAATTGTTTTTGATTCAAACGATTAACGACTTCAAAAGAAGTAAGATCCTTAAGGAAATAGACCATTCTTTAAAGAATAAGGATAAACAAGCTTTTTTACTTTTGACAGAGGAACTTAAATCTGTATCTTAATAAAAACGATGTAATATAGTAGAAATTCATTAAAAAGAAGCCTTCTTTTTTAAAGACTGAGGCTTCTTTTTATTTCTTTTTAAATTAGCATAAGTAATATTTCTAAAATCAAAAAAGAACCAAAATGACTCATTAAAATGAGCATAAACAGGCAATAAAATAAAAGAATTTACTTTCATTACTAAGGGTCATTTCTTTTATTCCTAAAAGTCCTGGAGGTTATATTAAATTCCAACAGGTATTCTCACTAAATTCTAGAAATATTACTTATCAAAAAAACTTTAAAATATTTCTAAATTCGATAAAAGAAGGTGATCGAATGGAACGAAAGAAGTTTACTGAACACATTGATAAGTTAATAGAGCAATCTGATGTGTGGAGAAAAGGGAAGACTGGAACAGTGCATGTTTTTACCAAGGCGAGGTCAAAGCTTATGAGAGAGTAAAGAGATTGGTTAATCAGCAGTTACATGCATAAATAAAAATTATAACCCTAACTCAGAAATGAGGAGGGTTTGACTTATTTCTTTTTCTAGTTTACATAAGATATATTCTAGGAACCATTATTTTTAGAAACATGTTGTAATTATTAAAATGAGATTAATTTTCCTATATAAATGTTTCCATGCTTTTCGTTCTCTTATTTGGTTAAAACATCTTGATAGGTTTGCTATGTGTCGGAATCGACGATATATGTGCCTGCTGATAAATACAAGACTTCTGTGACGTACATAAGAGAGGTATATTTTTTATTGTCTAAGCATCGAGGAATTATTGTTGTACGGGGTAAAACAGTTATAAATTAGAATAAGAAAAGACGCCTAATAAAGGTGCCTTCTCTTATTAAGATGCTACTTTAATTAATTATGTTTCTTTAAAGTGATCAATCATATTCTATTTATCTGCTATACAGTTAACAATTTCTTTGGAATGAAATATTTCTGTTATATGAAACCAACAATTTTCATTACGAATAATAATATATTCCTTATAAGGATACGTAGACTTTAAAATTGAATGAGGAAGATAGCTATTACTTAACTCATCATATTCCCTAAATCCGTGTGATACAATGACCCTTTTATTTTCCATACTGTTTAACATTTTACCAATTGGGATATTTTCGGTACTTAGTCTGTTTTGAATAGGTTTATCTATAGTTGAAATGTCAAAATAGACAACATTTTCAGAAAGAGTGCGGTTCTCAAAATTTAAAGATGTAATTCTTTTAACAAACGGACCTTTACTCTTAAAAAATACTTTAACATCAGAAGGTAAATCATTGAAAGTGACTATCTCTTGATGAATAATATTTAAGCTAACCTTGTTCATGATTAAGGATTCTAATGCTAAGGTGGTTGAGCCATTTGTTGACAAAATAATACGTAAACAATAATTAATCATTTCATCAGGCGTATTAACTAAATAAGTATTTATTTGTAAGCCCTCCTCATAATTCTATATAAAATAAACTTACTAATTAAGGTTTCTAAGCTAT
>NZ_JBXENJ010000013.1:0-54394 GCF_056836725.1 Priestia sp. 3CA3 | reverse complement strand
TATTTTTATAAGTTAGTTATATCATTTACATATCATGCATAAAAACTTTTAAACTGTAATTACTAATATATATGTTATAATTAATCATTGAATGAAATAGAAAGAAAAGGAGTGTATGTAATGATTGATAATCCTGTTAAAATTATTACTATTGAAGATGTGATGGAGATGTTAGTTATTTCATCAAAGAAAACAATTTATACATATATTCAACAAGGAAAATTAAGCCCTATCAACAAAGATGACTGGCATATCGAAGGACGTTATGAATTTGATATCGAAGATGTTGTTCGTTTACAAGAAGAGTTAAAGAAGCCTGGACTTACGACAAAAGAGGTAGCGCAGCAACTTGATATCTCGGTTACAACGGTCAATAAATATATTAAGCAAGAGCTGTTACCAGCATTCCAAGAAGAATATCGAGGAATTAATTGTTATTTTGTCAATGAAGAAGATTTAGAAGAATTTAAGCGTACACATGAAGTTGGGCGCAAACCGAGTAAGCGTCATTTCTATCACGCTGAACAAAATGTGGCTTTATTTCAGCTTTTTGTAAAAAAAGGTGAAGAAAAAGAGCAGTTTGCACGTATCATCTCGGTGGAAGATCCAATTATAGCCATTACAGAGCAACATGAAGAGTTAACAGTGGAAGAATTACTTGATCGAGGCTATGAAGCAGCCTATAAAATTGAATCGAAAAAAACGATTACGAAAGAGGGCTATGCAACGTTTGCTTTTAAGCAAACAGCCTATGCAAAGTCACAACTTTATAAGCTCATGGATTTATTTTATCAGTACCTAAGCCCTACCAACATGAGAATTACTCCACAAGAAGAGAAAGAACAATTTATCGTTGAAATTAAACCCGTATTATTGACGGAATCAGCACAAGAAATTGTTGAGCTATTAGAGTCGGTTCTTGTCTCAGGGAAGATTAACAAACGCAGTCGTGGTATTTATATTGATAGCGATTTAGAAGTGTTACGCGTAAAGGTATCAAGCGATTTAAAGAAAGAACTACAGCAAAAAGCCAAGGAATTAGGCAAAAAGAATGTGGAAGAATTGTTATTGTACGCTGTACAAAAATTGTGAGATAGATTGAAACTTAAAGATAACTAACTGTTAGGTTTAGTATAAAATGCCTTACAAGGAGTCCTTGATCATAACAGTTTTAGTATTAAAATATTGTTGTTAAAATAGAAAAGCAAATCGTTATACTAACGATTTGCTTTTCTATTTATGCTTCTACAAGCTCAGTATCATCAGTTCTTTTAAAAGAGTTTTCTATCGTAACAAATTCAATAGTACGTTTATTATCAAAGTTGTTTTCTAATGGGAATTCAATAACTGTTCTGCCAACGTTAATACAACAATCATTATGAAATGCTTCAAAAGCTTCATTAATAGCGTTTAATTGAATACGATTTAAAATTAAATCATCCAAATTGAATTTCCCATCTAAATAAAGTCTAGCGATAACAGGGAAATCGCGAAAAGGTTGAGTATCACCGTAAAAGCTTCCTTTTAAAACTTTGCCTAATCGGTGAAATCCTCCAGCTGGAAGGTTAAGGGTCTTATTTGGATTAAATGCTCCTACTGCTACTACTGTTCCTCCCTTTCTAGTTCCTTTCCATGCGTTTTCAGTTGCTATGGTATTTCCAGTACAGTCAATAGAAAAGTGTACTCCGTATCCATCTGACATTGCTTTTAACTGTTCTTCTGTGTTTTCACTGGCTACGTTGATTGTATGCGTTGCTCCAAACTTTTTAGCAATTTCAAGATTAGCTTCTTTTACATCACATGCAATAATTTTGGCTGCTCCAGCGATACGTGCACCTTGAATAGCATTTACTCCAACTCCACCAATTCCAAATATAGCAACAGTGGATCCAGGAGTAACTTTAGCAGCATGAACTGCTGCACCATATCCAGTTGCAACTCCACAACCAATCAATGATGCTTGTGTTAGAGGCATTTCATCTGGGATTTTCACACACGAAAGCTCAGGAACTACAGCATACTCAGCAAATGTTGAAAGCAGAGAGTTATGGTAGATTGTTTTTCCATCTTTATTTAATCGTGATGTGCCATCAAGTAGGGTTCCATTAAACATAGGGCCAAAAGCAGATTCACAAAGGTGAACAGAGCCTGTAACACAAAATTCGCAAGTTCCGCAATAAGGGACCCAACTTAATGCAACCTTATCACCTATCTTTAGTCCTTTTACATTAGGGCCCACTGCTTCGACAATACCAGCGCCTTCATGTCCCAAAATTGTAGGTAAGGGTGTAGATTCATCGTTTAGTGCATTTAAATCACTATGACATACACCAGTTGCAGCGATTTTAACAAGAACTTCATTTGCTTTTGGTTCTTGTAAAGTAACTTCTTGTATTTCAAGTGATTTCCCTAACTCTACCATAACTGCTGCTTTCATTTTCATAATTTTTTCCCCTTTATCCCTAAATTATTAATAAGCAAACCAAATGGCTTTTTGTTTTGTATAAGATTGAAGTGAGTGAACAGCAAATTCTTTTCCCCAACCACTTTGTTTCCATCCGCCAAACGGACTAGCAAAATCATAGCAACCATATTTGTTTACAAATACCATTCCAGCTTCTAATTTTTTAGCCACTCGATTTGCCCTAGATACATCCTTAGTCCATAATCCAGCGCCAAGTCCATAAATTGAGTCATTTGCCATTTTAATAACTTCCTCTTCTGTATCAAAAGGAATGACACAGAGTACTGGACCAAAAATTTCTTCTTGAGCGATTTTCATACTATTGGTAACTTCAGCAAAAATAGTAGGACGGACAAAATAACCATTAATATTATCTCCATCCGTATCTCGTTTTCCTCCCGCGACAACGCGAGCGCCTTGCTGTTTTCCACTCTCAATATAATTTAAAATTCGCTCCATATGCTCTTTAGAAACCTGTGCACCTTGATCAGTTTCTGGATTAAAAGGATCGCCTAATTTATAGCTGTCTGCCAGTTCTCCAAGACGATTAACTGTTTTATCGTAAATGCTATGATGTACAAATAATCGAGTAGGTGCAGAGCATTTTTCTCCTTTATGAGTAAACAAACCATAAAAAGAGCGATCGATTGCTTCCTCTAAATTTGGAGCATCATCAAATAAGATATTTGCTGACTTTCCACCAAGCTCTAATGACACAGGTTTTAAGTTAGAATCAGCTGAATCATGTACTAACTGTCTACCAATTTGAGTACTACCTGTAAATGTAACTTTGTCAATTCCCATATGGCGAGAAATATACGAACCGGTCTTTCCATCTCCTAAAACTAAATTGATAACTCCGGGTGGTAAAATCTTTGCTTCGTCGATAATTTCAAATAGACGAATAGCTGAGAAAGAAGTTTTATCAGCAGGCTTTAAAATCACAGTATTCCCCATAGCCAGCGCTGGGGCAAGTTTCCAAGCAGCCATATCGATAGGATAATTAAATGGAACAATCTGTCCACATACACCTATAGAATCTCTAGTTGTAATACTTAGAAAATCACCTTCTACAGGGTTATTTTCACCATAGTATTTGTCTGTCCAACCAGCGTAGTAGGAAAAAATATCTGATGCTTCTTGTACATCATCGTTATAAGATTCTGTGTAAAGTTTTCCATTATCAAGAGTTTCAAGGGTAGCTAGCTCAGCTTGATGCTTTGAGATTAATGAACTAATCTCATGCATAATCTTCGCTCGGTTTTTACGTGTCATCTTACTCCATGGCCCCTGATTAAAAGCAAAACGTGCTGCTTCCACTGCCTTATCGACCTCTTCTTTTCCGGCACCATAAAAATCTCCAATCTTTTCTCCATTAGCTGGATTAATAGATTCAAAGATAGAGCTGCTAGAAGTTTCTATCCATTTACCATTTATATATGATTTTTTTGTACTCTTTAACCATTCCCTTGCCCATTCTAATTCAGGTTGTTTAATTCCTATAAATTTTCTCTCACTGACTTGTTTCAAATTAATCGCCTCCACCATAAGCTAATGATTTTAATTCACTTTTACTTTTTTCATTAATTAATTTAGAAACAGCTTCATAACCATATTTCTCTTTTAAATTAACAACTGTCGGTATAAAGCTATTAGATAACTCGTTACATCGTTCATCATTTGCTGTAATATTTCTTAAACACTTTTCTGCAAATAAATTTAATGCTTTTTCAAGTATCTTCATTTCTTCTAAAATATTTATCCCTGTAGCGCTTTCAAAAATATTTAAATTTAATTCTCCGTGTTCCAAGGTTGCCTGAACAGCACGGTCGTGTCCCAAAACTTGAAAACAGCACTGTATCAAGGTTTCTGGAATTACAGGATTTACTTTACCAGGAAAAAATGAAGACCCTGATTGGACTGAAGGAAGAGAAATTTCAAAAAATCCTGCTTCTGGCCCTGAAGATAATAATCGTAGGTCTTTAGCAATCTTAACTAAACACGTTGCAAGTAAAGCTAGTTGCTGAGATACCTCAACTAAATCATCAATATTTTGAGCCGCATCATATAAATTTTTTCGATGAATAAATTCTACACCTGTTACCTCGGTTAGCTTTTCTAAAATGATATTTCTATAGCTTTCTGAAGAACCTGTACCAGATCCAATAACTGTTCCGCCTAAGTTCACTTGTTTTAAATTATTTACTACCCTTTCAAGATTAAAATGTCTCCTCTCAATAACCGCAGCATATCCACTAAACGTATCTCCTAGTCGTACTTCCATCCCATCCTGAAGACAAGTTCTAGAAATAGTCTTTATAGACATAAATTCTTTTGCTTTTTGATTTAATAAATTAACAACAACTTTTAGTACAGGATCCAGCAATTCATACTGTTTTAGAATTGCTAGTCGCATTGATGTGTGACATACGTCTGAAGTAGATTGAGAAGCATTTACATGAGTAATGGGATGAACAGGGCAATAAGTTCCTCTTTTTTCTCCAAAAGATTCATTTGCTAAATTTGCTATTACTTCGTTAATGTTCATATTTGTACCAATCCCACCACCACCATGGTAGACATCTACAATAAAATGTTGTTGATATTCTCCTCCAATTAGCTTATCGCATGCCTTTTTAATTAGACTCCCTATTAGTTCATCAATCTCTTGAGACTCCATGTTAGCGAGTGCTGCTGCTTTCTTTACCAATGCTAACGACTTTATGTATTGAGGATATTGACTTAATTGGTGTCCAGAAAACGACAAGTTTTGGACGGATCTCATTGTTTGTACACCATACAGTGCATTGAGTGGAACTTCTAGCATTCCAAAAGAGTCATATTCTTCTCTATACGCTATTACTTCATATTCTTTTATAAAAACACCTCCCAAACATCATCCTAAAAAGGTAAAAATATACATATATCATTTTTAATGCGGACAGTACAGCCTCTACTCTCTACTGCCTATTAAATATTTCAATTAAACAAGTAAGCGCTTTCTAATTGTGTGAATAGATAAATTTTAACTCATGTATCCACACATCTATTTGTTCATATTATGAACTATATATTCTTATTATGAACAAAATTAGTATAAAATGAAGGAAGGTTATATGTCAACAATTTTTCTGATTATTTAGATTGAAATAAATATTAGATTTTAGAATAGTTTATAAGTTATAATTTAATTATGGAAAATAATAATAATATAAAAAACCATCAAATCATTAAACAAGAAAACCCTTCAGTACAAGCAGTAGATCGGGCTATTATATTATTAAAATTAATAGCAGATAGTTCAAATCCAATATCTATAAACGAATTAATCGAAAAAACAAATTTAAATCGTACAACTGTATGGCGCCTTGTAGGAACTTTAGAAAACCATGACCTAATTGAGCGTGATCCTGTTACAAAAGGATATCAGATTGGATATGAAACTATCCGTATGGCTAACCTTGCACCACAATATCATTCTCTTGTACGACGTTCTCGATGGGTTATGGAAAAGCTAAGAGATGAATTTCAAGAAACTGTATTGCTTAGTGTACCTAAACACTTTACAACTCTTACCATCGAGCAAATCGATCCTAATCATAGTATAAGATTAGTTGATTATGTAAATGCATATTTGCCACTGCATTGCACGTCTAATGGAAAGATGTTATTAAGTTATTTTTCAACAGAAGAGTTGGACATTTTTTTAAAGAAACCACTTGTAAAAGTTACCGCCTCAACTATTACAGACCCTAATAAACTGAGAGAAGAAATTAAAGATATAAAAGAAAACGGAATTAGCTTCTGCCTTGGGGAATTGGATGAGAATGAAAATGGAATTTGCGCCCCTATTATTGATAAGAAACAAAATTTAGTTGGATTTTTAAATGTGTGTGGCCCTAGTTTTCGTTTTACAGAAGAAAAGATGTCAACTGTTAAAAATCGTTTAGTAGAAGCTTGTAAAAGTATATCGAAAAATCTCGATTAGAACTGTAAATTCTTTTGACTTCAATCAACAACACCTTACAGGTGTTGTTTTTATTATGTGGTAATATCTAAGTTAATCGCTATATTTTTATGTAATTCACAAAAATAATGACCTAAAGTAAATAAATAAAATATTTTTAAAAAAGTTTGACAATTAAGCAGGCAACTAATTATAATTCTTCTTATATTTCATAATGCGAAAATAAAGTTCATTATACGAACTAAACCTCTACAGCTCCAAAAACAGGGCCCGAATGAGAGCGCTTACCGTGTTGTGTCAGATTTGTATTTTTGCTATTCCTTATGTACAGATAAACTGAAACTCTTTAAAATTAACGATTTTACTTGGGGGTTAATTTATGAATCAAAATAAAACTGTCAAGCTAGATGATGCTCCACTTAACAAGTTTCATGTAAAGATTGCTGGTCTTACTTTTGGCGCTCACTTTACAGATGGGTATATTTTAGGCATTATTGGTATTGCTCTGACGCTTCTAAAACCGGAGATGGGGCTCTCTCCTTTGTGGGTTGGATTGGTGGGAAGCTCTGCGTTAATAGGGCTTTTTTTAGGAAGCTTAATCCTTGGTTGGATTTCAGATTTTATTGGAAGACAGAAGATATTTGTGTTTAGCTTTATCCTCATTACACTAGCATCATTTTTTCAATTTTTTGCAGATAATGCGATGGAACTAGTGTTATTAAGGATTTTAATTGGCATTGGATTAGGGGGAGACTATAGTGTAGGGCATACAATGCTTGCTGAATTTTCTCCAAGAAAATATCGTGGAGTTTTACTTGGATCTTTTAGTGTAATATGGACATTTGGTTACGTTGCATCTAGTATCATAGGATTCTATTTATTAAAAACAGGACCAGATGCTTGGAGATGGATGCTCGTATCATCTGCTATTCCAGCTTTAATCATTTTAATACTCCGTATTGGAACTCCAGAATCTCCAAGGTGGTTAATTAGTAAAGGGCGAATTGATGAAGCAAGTCAAATTGTAAAGAAGTATGTAGGGAAAAATGTAGTTTTAGACGATGAAACTCCTATAAAAAATAATGCTAGCTTTTCTTCTTTGTTCAGTAAAAATTTAAGAAAACGTACACTCTTTAATTGTCTGTTTTTTGTTTGTTTGGTTATTCCTTATTTTGCTATATATACTTTTCTGCCAGATATTTTAAATACGATGGGGTTAAGTGAAAACTTTGGAACTGATTTATTGTTAAACGGTATATTAGTAGTGGGGGCAATTTTAGGAATTCTATTCACTATAAAATACTCTCGAAGAGGCTTTCTAATAAGCTCTTTTATTTTCCTAAGTATTGCCTTGTTTTTGCTAAGTATTCTGCCTGATAATGCTAATATGTTTATGATTGTTATTTTTGCTGCATTTACTTTAATAATGTCTGCGGTTAGTAACCTTGTAGGAGTATTTCCTGCCGAGAGTTTTCCAACAGAAATTAGATCTTCTGGTGTAGGTTTAGCTACTTCAATTAGTAGACTCGGTTCAGCTGTAGGAACTTTTCTTCTACCAATAAGTATTTCGGAATTGGGGATGAGCCCTACCATGCTTACTCTTACAGCTGTACTAGTCATTGGAACGATTGTTTCAATTGCATGGGCACCTGAAACTAAAGCCCTTACCTTAAGTGAAGCAAGTGGAAACAGTGAAAATGGCAACTTAGATAATTTAATTCCTAAAAATAAGAAAACAGTTTAATTTAATTGGGTTGACTCATCAACGATCAGTCAACCTTTTATTTTTTACCGGGAGCTGGGAGCGATGTTCTTTTTATGATATCGGTACTAATACTAAGATTAGAGTTTCCTAGTGAAGTCTATCTTATGCAGGAAGAACAATAAGTTGATAAATAAGATAGAGTAATAGGTATTGAGTAAGGCATTGTCTTTTTTCTGTTAACTATTTAAATAGATTTTTGTTAATTGCAAGGATTAATAATATTGTAAAATGAAAAAACAGCCAAGGCTTTCTAAAAAAAGCGCTTGGCTGTTTTTATATCTCTTAATACAAGTAGATAAAAAGTCTTTTTAAATCAATAACTGGTATAAGTGGCTCTATTGACTCTTTATTAGCCACTTATTGATTACAATAAGGTCGCACCCTCTATCTAAATTTGGTGCATATTTATAAACTCCATGCCTAATCTTTATATAGATCATAGATATTCTATGTACGTAAGAGTAAAAGCATCAGTACACCTAATATTTAGAACAAAATTAGGAAGAGCTTATTTTTCTCTCCCCTACTCCTTAATCCTTTATAAGTTATTTTTCTGTTGCTCTGACATCAGTTTTGCAATCACTTCTTCTATAAAAATAAAGAATACTGTTCGAGTTTTCTCAAATGGTAATAGACTTTCGTCTTGAGTAGAATTTGTTAAATAAAATATGTTATCAACTTCTACAGTTAGAGAAGTATTATATTCTTCTAAAATTAGTAACATTTCAGCTCCACAAAACTTTGCTGTATTTAAAAGGTTTTCAAAAGAAGAAAATTTACCGGTTACAGAAAAAACAATTAATAAAGTTTCTTTGTCAACTAACCGTTGGGCATAATCTTCGCTTTGAGCTACAGAGATGCTTTTATCTGCTAGAAGAGAGAGTTTATAAGCAAAATACTCCATACAAATAAAAGATGGTCCCAATCCAAAAAGAACGATTTTATTGTACTGCTTAAAAATAGTCAAAAAGTTATCAATCACAACTGAGTCAAAGTTTTCTATATAATTTTTTAGTCTTTCAAGCTCAGTAGATTTTTTTTTATCTTCAGAAATGATTTGTTCCCCACTAAAAAATTGCTTGTACTGTTTAAAACTTTCGAACCCTAGTTTCCGTACAAGTTTTGACACTTTTGAAGAAGAAACATCACAACGATCGGCTGCTTCTAATATTTTTATATTCTCATTACTTTTAATAATGTTTGAAAGCTTATTGTGAACAGAAAGCTCTAGTGGATTCAATTTATTTAAATTTATATTTATCATAAGACCTCTCTTTTCTAATATAGTACAAATATTTTAATTCATTGGAATATAACAGTCAATTAAAAACAGAAAATTTTCCATAAATAAAATAAAAACAAAAAAATAAAGAAAATTTTCTATTGAATCCGTTTACATTTTAGAATTCATCATGTAATATAACCTTAGAAAATCAAAAATTGTTAAAAGGAAGGCATAAATATGAATACTGAAAAAGTGAGTATTAATGATTTCTCAATGGGTTTTTTTAGCTTAAAAGGAAAAGCTGCCATTATAACAGGAGGAAATTCTGGAATAGGGCAAGGCTTAGCTTTAGCACTTGCGAAAGCAGGGGCAGATATTTTTGCAGTTAGCATCGCTGATGACAATAACGAAACGAAAAAAATGATTGAAGCAGAAGGTGTTCAGTACCATCTTATGATTACAGATGTTACTCAAGAAGGTGCTTGTAAAAAAATTGCTGAAGAATGCATTAATATCTATGGAAGAATAGATATTCTGATGAATAATGCAGGTATTTGTATTAATGAACCAGATGTGACTAAGTTTACTAGACTTCACTGGGATAAAATGGTCGCTATCAATTTAACGGCAGGTTTTGAATTAGCTCACGAAGTGGCAAAGTTTATGATCCCACAAAGAGCCGGAAAAATCATTAATACTTGCTCCTTGTTTTCATACCTTGGAGGTCAGTGGTCACCAGCATATGCTGCAACTAAACATGGTTTAGCAGGATTTACGAAGGCATATTGTGATGAATTAGCTCAATTTAATATTCAAGTTAACGGTATTGCGCCTGGATATTTTGCTACTGCTGTTACAGCAGAGACACGATCTAATCCTGCAGCAAATCAACGGATTTTAGATCACATCCCCGCAAATAGATGGGGTAATATTTTAGATTTAATGGGAACCGTTGTATTTTTAGCTTCAGACGCTTCAAATTATGTAAATGGTACTCTAGTGACTGTTGATGGTGGATATTTAGTAAGATAACACAAAAAAAGAAATGGATAAAAGGAGAAATGCTGAGATGGCTAATGAAAATTTATTAAAAGAAGAAACTACAATTGTAAAAGAAAAATTATTGAAAGAATTAGAGTCAATTATTTCAGTAGAACATATTATTACTGATCATGAGGCGCTATATGATGCGTCAGCAGATCGTTATAAAAAATACGCAAAGGCTAAAAAAGTCCTTGACGTTCCAATGCCAATGGCAATTGTATACCCACATACTACAGAAGAAGTTCAGTCACTTCTGCAGTTTTGCAATAAGAATAAGATCAATGTTATTCCTCGAAGTGGAAAAACAGCTACTGAAGGCGGTCTTGAAAACTGGAAAGATATCGCTATAGTAATCGATGGATCAAGAATGAATAAAATTATTAAAATCGATCCATACAATATGCAAGCCACTGTCCAAGCAGGAGTAAAGCTACAAACTTTAGAAGATGAGCTACGTAAAATTGGTTACACTACAGGTCACTCTCCTCAGTCAAAACCAGTAGCACAATTTGGTGGATTATTGGCGACGAGAAGTATTGGACAATTCTCAACCTTGTATGGTGCTATTGAAGATATGGTTGTAGGATTAGAATGTGTGTTTCCAGATGGACATATTTCTAAAATCAAAAATGTTCCAAGAAGATCTGGAGGACCAGATATCAGACACATTGTTATCGGTAATGAAGGAACATTATGCTATATTACAGAAGTTACGGTGAAAATTTTTAAATATTCTCCTGAAAATAACGTTTTCCATGGTTATTTATTAAAAGATGTTGATACAGGTATCAACGTTTTAAGAGAAGTTATCACGAATGGATTTAGACCATCGGTGGCACGCGTCTACTCTGAAGAGGATGCTAGACAACATTTCTCTCATTTCTATAAAGACAAATGTGTGTTGATTTTTATGTCCGAAGGGCCAAAAGGTATTGTCAAGGCAACGAATGAAGCGATTGAAGAAGCAGTTTCTAAATTTCAAGAAGGAATCGTTGAAAAAGTAGAAGATCGATTAATTGAAAATTGGTTTAACAACTTGAATTGGACACAGGAACAGTTAGATCATGAATTCCAAACAATGGTTGACAAACATAAGCACGATGGTTTTACAACAGAAGTATCGGCTGATTGGGAAAATATCACGAAGATTTATCACAATGTAATAAAAAGAGTCAAGGAAGAATTCGATAGAATTGAAGATGTAACTATGCTTGGTGGGCACTCATCCCATAGTTATCTAAATGGAACAAATATGTACTTTGTATATAACTATAATATTAATTGTGCGCCAGAAGATGAAATGAGAATTTATCACCACCCTATTCATTCTATTATTATTGAAGAAACACTGAAACTTGGTGGCTCTATGTGTCATCACCATGGTATTGGAAAATATCGTACCGAGTGGACTGAGGCAGAGCATGGTTCTGCTTACTATATGTTAGAAAAATTGAAAGAAGCATTTGATCCTAATGGCATCATGAATTTCGGAACCATTTTCCCTCAAGAAGATGGTCTAAAATATATAAAAGGTTAATACAAGGTGATTATATGAGTAGATATGTAATGGGAATTGATAATGGCTCACAGAGTACAAAGGTAGCAATTTATGACTTTGAAGGAACGGAAGTTGCTTTTGGATCTTATAAATTAAAAGAAACGTTATCACCTGAACCAGGAATAGTAATCCATCCCGATGATGACTTATGGGACAGTGTGTATGGAGCGATTAAAGATTGCCTAGACAATTTTAATGGTAATCCTCAAGACATTGCCGGGATTGGACTTTGTACAATTAGGTGTTGTCGAGTTTTATTAAAAGAAAATGGCCATCTAGCTTATCCAGTGATAAGCTGGATGGATTCTAGACTTAATAAACCATATGTTCATTCTGATGATCAAGTCAAGTATGTAACGACAACTTCTGGTTATATAGGTTTTCGCTTGACAGGCGAGTTTAAGGACACAGCTTCGAATTACGAAGTTCACTGGCCGTTGGACCGCAAAACATTGGATTGGACTCAAGATACTGAACTATTTGAAGCATGTGGGCTGAAAAGAGAAATGGTATTTGATCTTGTAAAGCCAGGTGAAAAGCTCGGAACGATACGAAAAGAACTGGTTCACGAATTTGGATTTAACCAAGATACTCCAGTAGTGGCAACAGCCAATGATAAAGCTGTAGAGGCTTTGGGTTCCGGGATAAAGGATGAAGGAACAATCATGATTTCTCTTGGAACTTTTATTTCTTCTATGTTGTTAAGAAATGAATATAAAGAAAATGCTCTTAATTTTTTTCCTACGCTCGCATGTATTCCATTTAAATATGTTTATGAATCGAACGGAATAAGACGCGGTATGTGGACAGTGAGTTGGTTTAAAAAGTTAATCGGAGAAGAGCTTGTTACAGAAGCTGCAAAATTTGGTGTATCAGAAGAAGAATACTTGAATTTAAGAGCTCAAGATATTCCAGCGGGTAGCGATGGCTTAATAACCATCCTAGACTGGTTATCAACACCCTCCGTGCCCTATCGAAAAGGTATTATGATTGGATTTGATCAACGCCATACAAAATACCATATTTACCGTTCAATTTTGGAAGCGATTTCTTTTAATATCAAAAACAATATTGACGATATGTTAGAGGAAATAGATGTGACATTAAACGATTTAGTCGTAATAGGCGGAGGCTCTAAGAGTGATGTCATTATGCAAATTATTGCTGATCTTTTTGGTTTACCAGTTCATAGACGTATAGGTAACAGTAGTGCGTGTCTAGGAGCTGCCATATGTGTTTGCCAATATTTATCGGTTTACAAAGATTTTTATGAGGCTGCAAGTAAAATGGTTAAAACTCAACAAACATTTTTTCCAAACCCAAAAAACCATGTATTCTACAATACTATTAACAACACTGTCGTGAAAAATGTGAGAGTTTATACAGATGAAATTTTAAAGCAATCTTATCCCATTTTTGCTTAAGAAAAGAGTGATTTTGTGGCAGAGAAAAATTATAGTAGGTATTTTCAGTTTTTCCTCATTATTTTAGCAGCAGGATCAATATTTCCACTTATCTATTTAAAAACAAATTATCAAGAAACGATTTTAGAAGTTTATGGAATATCACTTAAACAATTAAATGGGATTTTTTCAGTTCTAGGTGTGGCTTATCTTGTAGGTTATTCTCCAAGTGGCTGGCTTGCTGATAGATTTTCCGCCAAAAAACTTTTATTCATTTCACTCTTAATTTGTGGACTGACTGGACTATGGTTTGCTCAAGTTCCGAGTTATTCAATGGTTCTTGTGATATTTGGAATTTGGGGATTTTTCTCCGTCTTCACCTTTTGGGCAGCTCATTTAAAACTTGTAAAATTAATTGCGAAAAAGGAAGAAGAAGGAAGATTTTTTGGTGCTTTAGATGGGGGTCGTGGATTAGTAGAAGCTATATTGGCAAGTATAGCGCTATTTATTTTCACGAATGTATTAGGAGACAATACAGCATTGGCTAATAAAAAAGAAGCCTTACAATTTGTTGTTTACATGTATTCCACTGCACTTATATTGGTTTCCATGCTTATTTTAATTTTTGTTAAAGAAGACAAAAATTCTATAAAAAAAGAATTTATATCTAAAGCAGCCGAAACGCGTAAGAAAGTAAATATGAACGATTTTAAGCAAATCCTTAGTAATAAGTTTATCTGGCTGTTAGGCGGCATCATCTTTATGTCCTATATTGTAACCTGGTCCGTATATTATCAAGGCGGATTTTTACAAACGAACATTAAAATTGATGCAGCAACTGTAGGTGAAATAACAGTATTAATGCTTTGGATGCGGCCGATTGGCGGGGTTTTAGGCGGGTTTTTAGGGGATAAGTTTGGGAGGAGCAATATCCTGATGATCGCCTTAGGTTTAGCTGCTGCTTTTTTAATCGCGATATCGACCGCACCAATTACGATGCCTCACATGTACTTCAAAATCCAAGTCGTAATGGTTGGCTTAATGATTTATATTGTTAGAGGTCTTTACTGGTCGCTTCTTGGAGAGTGTAAAATTGATGAAAAAGTACTCGGTCTAGCGATTGGAGTGGTATCTTTTATAGGTTATTTACCAGATATTTTAATGCCTCTCGTTAATATTGAATTGTTTAAGGCACTGGGACCTAACGGTGGGTATAACGGATATTTTATCTTCTGTGCCTGTGCGGCTATTCTCGCAATCTTCATGACGTTAGTCTTTAGAAAGTCAGTAAAGAAAGTAGTGAAAAATTCATTGGAAATAGATGAATTAATTGCTAAAAAAGCCTAATTTATAATTCATTAAAGTATCAAGAGCAAATCCTTAATAATGGTTTGCTCTTTTTTAATTCAGGATTTATTACTGTAGATGGATTATGGATTATTAATTACAGCTTCAATTTCTCTAATTATTCTTGCAGAGTGATTCGAGCTGATTGTCTAATTTATTTTTGGATGGTCTGATACTCATGATTTCTAATTCGTTTTATGTATGAGTAATTAAATAAAATTAGAACTGTATTATATAAGCATAGACTTTTAACTCTAGGCTTCTTATGGTTGACATAAAACAACTTATAGTACGTCTAAATATAACAGAAATAAGTAAAAAGCTTTCTATTCTTCTATAAAGCCATAGTTATTAAACATAAGTTCTCCATCTTCTTTAACAAGCTTGTAAGTACCATTTTTTAAGGTATGTTACAATTTGATGAAACCATTTCTCAAAACTATCTGATACAACCTGACATTCTTCCCAATCATGCCAAAAGGTTATAATCTGGACCACTTTTCCACCTTCAGCTGGATTTAAATCAATACATATATAGTATCCTGTGGTATTAGTTACTACAGGAATCCAAAAAGGATTCCACCAGAATTCTCCTTCATTACCCGCCAACCATGTACTATTTCGTCGAGAGATAACAAGTCGCAATTTCCTATAACTCCTATGCATTCACTCTTTTGACCATTGTGCACGAGTAAAAGGTCTTTAAACCTCTCTGGAAATTTTAATCCTATTATATTTTCAGCCTGAGCAATTTCCATTTTAGTAGCTACTGCATTGAATATATCTTCAGCTTTTAAATAGTTTAATCCTAACTATAGATCTTTTAATCAAAGCTTTAAGGGCAAAAAACATTCCAGTTCAAAAGATAAAAGTAAAAAATAGTACGCGCAATGAGTGGAAAAGTTACCAACTGCTCAATGAAAAGAGTCAATTGTTAAATGTGACATTGAAATGAATTATGATAATTAACTCTTAGTGTTTGCTGAAATAATTAAGGAGAAAAAAATGATTGATACGATACTCTATTTTCTGTTTAGTATTTGTTACTTAGTGCTGCTTCTTTTTAGCATAAAACTTATTAAAAAAAGACCAGTACCCTTTTATATGGCATTTCTACCTCTTGTAATAACTGGTTTAATTTACGATAATGTCATCCTTTCTATAGGTTCATTTATTGGAGAAGGTAATGTCCTTTTCCTTCTTAGTATGTTTCGTTTTTGATTTCATACTTTATTTACGCCTACTCTTATACTATTTGCTTATGGAGTGGCTAAGCATTTCAATCTTCAATGGGCTAAGAAACTTATATTCAAAATCATCTTCCTCATAAGTACACTAGCTCTTATAAGTTACGAGATTGTACAAACGATTAATAAAGAGCAAAAAATAATGCAAGATTATGGTATTGTTCGCTTTACTCTTGTAGGAGGTTCTGGTCCACCTTTAATAGTTATTATTGTTGCATTCGTTTTACTTATTGTTAGGATATCACTATACCGTAAAATGGGCTGGAATATAATGATGATTGGAGTATTACTCATGGTTGGGGGAAGTGCTATACCATTTAACCTTCCAAGTACAGCTGTCATAAATATATTTGAGGTTTTTTTTATCTTTTCTTTATTTTTAACTCAGCGTTATGTTACTTTTTCAATGCGTGATAAAGAGTAAACCAATTGCCTTTATTCTTATGAGGTACTACATCTAATAAAATATTCACATTAAAAAACGAAAAGATCCCTCTATCAATAGGGATTTTTTTCATTGGATGAACAAGATCGTAGATACTTATTAGCATCTTATATATTTTTCTAAACATAGAAAAGATTACTCTTAGTTATAGACATTAATGTCATAAACACTAAAATCAAGAATGAATCTTCATTTTACATTCATCCGTCGCCAAGTTATTGTTCAGTTATTTATAAAAAACGTTTGTTGGTTTCACCACCTACCAATTCGTTTACAGATGCAGTTGTATCAGCACTAAGGTTCCCACTAAATTTGCTAGTGTTTTAGGTACTAGTAGCCTGACCTTATCATTTATAAGCGCTAGACTTTTCTAAGGTCACGTTTACCTCAATTGCTTTAATAGAACTTGGAGTTAGTTCATTAAGTTCTTGAAGACTCCATTCGTAACGGTTAAAGCGATAAGTTTTCTCCGACAGATTGAGTGCGTCCGCATCAAGATCTATTCCTTTCTGAAATGTCTTATTAATCTGTTGCTTGACTAACTTTTTCACTACATTCTTAAGCTTCTCTTGAGAGATATTCTTTGTATTCTCCTGAATCGTTACAGGCACTTTTACCGTAATTTCATACTGAGGTATTGGACTATGTTTCAAGACGTTTATTTTAAGATGTGGATTTTTCACTTTAACCCCTACTTTTCTTGATTTGTCCACTAAATATAGATGAATTGCTTCTGTGTTAAACCAGTTAATTCCTTCTAATTCTTTTGTACTCAACCACCCTTTAATCTTTTTATGAGCTAGAAGATATCCGCCTGAAACTTTAACAATTGGTTTAGGCTTCTCTCCCTCTTTCCATTGCTTTTCATCTACTTTTAAAGAAGGAATTAATATAGATCCTACGGGCTGTTCATATCGTTGAATAAGGTTTTGATACGTAATAGTTGGAACAAATGAATCATTTTCTAAAACTTCGCCTGGATTAAATGTAAATGAGAAAGCAGGGGCACGTCCGAAAAATCCATTTAAAGACATGGCCTCTTTCATATCCTTTGTAATACTAAATATGCCTGTGTTATAACGAATAACTTCTGTTCGTCCTGCATAATCTAGGAACTCATTTAGGTGATGTTTCAGCATAGAAGGAGTAAAGAATAGGGTGCTAATATGCCCAAAGTATAAAGGGGAAGGAGAAGATTTTTGAATATTATCAAAAGCTTCTTCTAGTGTATCACCTTTACCAGTGCCAATTAAGATAGGTGGTTCTTCAGCAGAAGAAGCCCCTCCTTCCTGCATAGCTACATTTGAAAAGCTCATGGCTTGAAAGTAAACATAATATTTATTTTTCTTAAAGTCCAACCCTACAGCTGTAACATAAATTTGATGTTGTATCTCCTTCATGCCCCAACATCCAGTGAGAGACAATAAAAAAATGAGCATAATAATTGTCTTTGTTGGCTTCATTCTATTACTCCTTTTGTCGGTCTGGATCTACTGGTGAATAAGCATGGTTACGCTCTTTCAAGAACTTAAAAGGTGATTTAAGAAAGCTTTTAATTAAATCTCCTCTGTTAAGTACTTGAAAACCAACCATATACGGATACCCAAAACTTTCTAAGCTAGCTAGATAGATGAACATAAAGAACACGCCTATAAAGAAACCATATAATCCTAAAAAAGAGGATAGACCAAAAATAAAGAAGCGAACAATTAAAATATTACCTGCGACATTTTGATTAACTAATGTGTAACTCGAAATGACTGTAACAGCTCCTATTACTAATGTAGAAGGAGAGGTAAGACCTGCCCTAATCGCAGCATCTCCTACAATGAGACCACCTAATACTGCTACAGTTTGCCCTACGGACTTAGGCAACCGTATACCCGCCTCTTTAAATAGCTCGAAAAAAACAAGCATAATAAATAACTCGAGAGGTCCAGGTAGAGGTAGACCTTGTCGAGACACTGAGACTGTTGCCAATAGAGGAAATGGAATTTGGTCCGGTTGATAAGACGTTAGTGCTGTCCAAAAACCTGGAAGTAAAATGGTCGTTACCAGTGCGCTTAGTCTTAAGGTTCTAGAAATGCTCGCATAAAAAAAACTAAGTTGATTATCTTCAGGACTTTTTATAATTAACTCTAAATTTACTGGTCCAATTAAGCAGCTAGGGCTTCCATCTATTAAGATTGCAAATCGACCTTGATTAAGTGATTGGGCAACATAGTCTGGACGCCCAGAGTAATCTAATAATGGGA
Source organism: Priestia sp. 3CA3 (assembly GCF_056836725.1). NCBI lineage: Bacteria > Bacillati > Bacillota > Bacilli > Caryophanales > Bacillaceae > Priestia > Priestia sp. 3CA3. The sequence goes on along the minus strand of NZ_JBXENJ010000013.1, from coordinate 35,674 downwards.
AGAAGGAAAATGTACGGTCATACAACAATTCTTCTACTTGATAACTGCTGTTGATGACATCCGTATTAATTTGGTTTAGTCTACTCTTTATAGTTTTTAAAATATCTGGATCTATGATGTCTTTCATATAAAGCAGTGTAACGGTCGTATTGCTTCTTGTGCCTAAAGTATAAGATTTAGTTGCTAAAGATACAGTTTTTAAGCGTTGACGAATGAGAGCTATATTTACTTCTATACTTTCAACAAAACCATCTCGAGGACCACGAATAGATACTTCCATATTTGACTCGTCTACGCTTCTTTGAGGAAGTTTGGCTACATTGACAGCATATAGCCTACCTGTTTCACAGTTGAATAGCAAAAGCTGACCCGAAAAGATAGCTGATGAAAGGTTCTCCCGTAAGGTTGAAGAGTATTCGATTTCTTTGACCTCAAGAAACTGACCAAGATTTTGTAAGTTTAAAGTTTGACCATGAGAAAACACATCCAAGATACGAGGTAAAACAAACTCATAAATAAGTTGGCTATCCACCATTCCTTTTGCATAAATTAATAGGATTTCTTGATTAATGCCTTTGAGTGTAAAGTGTTTCGGGCTAATTTGAACGTCAGAAAGAGGTTTAAACAAATAACACAGATCATCTTTTGTTAAGAGGTTTTCTAGATGAGAATCTTTCATAATATATTCACCTACTTTTCAATTTAATTAAAATAAGAAGAGTCGCTCCATAGATAATCAACACACCGGCTATAATAGGGAAATAGTAACTATAGAGCCATTGCGTAAAGTCTGTTTGATTCCAATGGATTAGACAGCCAATCATTAACATGATATATAAAATTAAGAGTGAGCGTTTCTTTTTTCTCATATCAAGGATTTCATTAGTGAAAAATACAAACAAACTAATACGTATAAGAGCTCCTGTCATCCATTGAAAGATAGAAAGAAAATCTACCCTAGTAATGTAACTTCCAATAGATAATAGTTTCCACTCCTCATAAGCCGGATTATGTATTTTTGCAGCTTCTTCGGCACCAAACTCTGTGATAGCTCCTATTAATGGTCCTAATGTCAACCCAATTAATATGAAACTCAAGAGTACAATTCCTTTCCACGAAAAAGGTTGTTTAGAATAGCCTTGAAAAAAAAGTAGGAATAAGATTTCAAACACACCGGCACATACATAAACCATTCCCGTTAAAGAAGGTTCAAGTCCTTGTTCGAACACAGGAAATAATAACTGATATTCTTTTTTAGGAATATTGCTTATCCCTATAAAAAAACCCAGTAACGTAACAACGACAAAGAAGGGCGGACCTAGAATAGCAATTGACTTTATTCCTTTTGAAGATGCATAGTAGCAAAGTATTGTTCCACCTAAAACAATCACGAAACTTGGTATATCTTTAGCGTAGTTTGCTTGCCCCCAAAATAAGGTATGTTTCATGGTAACAAAAGCTTCTGATAATAAAAGAAGAGCAATTAGATAAGCTATACATCTTATAATTGAAGGCTTATAGTGAGTTTTCAAAAATGAAAATAATGGTTGTTTATTTAGTAACCCCGATATATAAGCAACAAAAACACTGACAACGAGGATTGGAAAGCTACTTATAATGACACTTATCCATGAATCCCTTTGAGCTGCCGTTAAGATGTTTGGCAAAATGAGAACATGAACCATAAACCCTGTTGATATAATCATTAAAATGTATCCATGGAGAGGTTGAATGAGTCTATTCATTATGCGCATCCTTTTCGTTTTTATGTGGTTAGTGTGTTTCTAAACATCGAGATTATACCTATTAGGATGAAAAAGGATAGATTGGAGCCAAAAAAGTAAATGGCTTCCTATCCCTTTATTAAAATGGAGTAACATTTGCATTAGGAGAAGACAAATAAACGTTACATTATTTAAATAAACTACAAGTGGAGGAGTGCTGTCTAGCCTTCGCTATTTTCATTTATAATACCTATATAAACTTTAGGTGGTGTTACGGATTATTTCTACTCAACAATCTCTTAATCTTAGTCCATTTACGGCTATTTATGATATCGTCGTTCCCAAAGATAATATGCTTCGTCAAGTTAACGAACTAGTTGATTTTTCATTTGTTCTAGATGAATTACAGGATAAGTATTGTCTCGACAATGGTCGCAACGCAGTGCCGCCTGTTCGAATGTTTAAATATTTATTGCTAAAATCTATTTTTGACCTATCTGATGTTGATGTTGTTGAACGCTCAAAATACGGTATGTCTTTTAAGTATTTTTTAGATATGGCTCCTGAAGAAGACGTGATCAATCCTAGTTCGTTAACGAAGTTTCGTAAACTGCGCTTAAAGGATGTAAATTTACTTGATATGCTTATCCAAAAAACGGTGGGGATTGCACTAGAGAAAGAGCTAATAAAAAGTAGTTCTATTTTCGTTGATGCTACTCATACAAGAGCACGTTTTAATCAAAAATCTCCTCAAGAATTTTTAATGGATAAATCCAAACTGCTACGCAAAGCTGTCTACCAGATTGATGAAGATATGAAAGGGAAATTCCCACCTAAGCCTACCTCAGATGAGGTAATTGATATAATTGACTATTGCCAAAAAGTTGTTCAGGTAGTTGAATATGAAGAGGCCCTTTGTGAATACCCTAAAGTAAAAGAAAAGTTGAATCATCTAAATGAAATTGTTATGGATCACCAAGAAAACCTTAAAGCTTCGAATGATCCTGATGCTAGAATGGGTCATAAAACAGCTGATTCCTCTTTCTTCGGATACAAAACTCATTTGGCAATGAGTGAAGAACGAATTATTACGGCTGCAGTGATAACAACTGGTGAAAAAAGTGATGGGAAATATCTTCAGCCATTGTTTGAAAAGGGTCATAAAACAGAAATGAAAATTGATACACTTATTGGGGATACTGCTTACTCTCAGAAAGATAATATTCAATTCGCCAACCTGAATGATATCAAATTCGTATCAACATTACATCCAATCATTACGCACGGTTCAAGAAAAGCTGAAGACGAATTTGAATTTAATAAAGATGCAGGGATGTATATATGTAAAGCTGGACATATGGCCATTCGAAAAGCACGAATAGGCAAAAAGAATACGAATAACAGTCAAAGTCCTACGTACTTCTTTGATATCCAGAAGTGTAAAGTGTGTCCTTTTAAAGAAGGATGTTATAAAGAGGGGGCTAAAAGTAAAACGTATTCCGTTACAATAAAATCGCCAGAACATACGGAACAAAAGACCTTCCAAGATAGCGACTATTTTAAAGTGAAGACGAAAGAACGGTATAAGATTGAAGCGAAAAATAGTGAACTCAAGCATAGACACGGGTATGATATTGCAAATTCCTCGGGTTTCTTAGGCATGGAAATGCAAGGAGCCATGACCATATTTGCCGTCAATTTAAAACGAATTATGACATTATTGAAAGAAACAAAGTGAAAAGTTACATAAAGAAAGGAGACTTTCCGTTCATGAATGAACAGAAAGTCTCCTTTTTGTTTTGCCATACTGATATGAGGTTAAAAAACGAAAGTTTTTCAGTGGCCTCGTTTCTAATACAGTATTTTTACTTAGCGAGTTCATTAAATGCTCCAATCTGATTAGTAGCTAATCCAAGCTATATTCTCAATTTTATATTTTAGGTTTATAGATATTTTATTAAAGACTCTTTGAGTTACCTTTTATTGAACAAGTGATATGGAGTTTGCTAAGGGCAACTTGATGCCAGTCCCTACGGACTCTTGGATTGAGATATTTGAATGATTCAAATAAAATTCACAAACTTTTAATGAGTAAAGTTCCATGGTTTGGATACTGATGGAATTACCAGAAAACAAGAGTACCTCAACTAATTTAATAAAAATAAGCCTAACTCCTTATATACCAAGAATTTAGACATTTTGTTTTTTTGCACCTTCCCCCAAAATAGTGATTTTATAGAATTCAGGCATTATTCTTCTTAAAATTTTCTTTTTTTTCAAAATAATAAAAATAGAAAACAAAATATTTTTCCTCATTATATTAACTTAGGTACCTATGTCCATCGTAACAGTAATTAAAATTAAAAGTACAAACAAAGGTAATTAACCACATCAAATTACTCTCATCGCTAATTATCCTAATCATATCTTCTCCTATTAGTAGAACACGGTATATTTAATTCTTCCCTATACTTTGCAATCGCCCTTCTTGAGATTAAAATACCCTCCTTTTTAATTACATCAACTATTTTTTGGTCAGATAAAGGCTTTTTTTTATTTTCCGCTTTTACGAGCTCTATAATTCTTTGTTTTATTTTTGCTGTTGATATATCTTCCTTAATATTCGCTTGTGCCAATCCTGCATTAAAAAAATACTTTAATTCAAAAACGCCAAAATTAGTTTGCAGGTACTTACCATTTACTGCACGACTTACTGTAGATTCATGCAATTCTAATTTTTTAGCAATGTCTTTTAATTTTAGAGCTTTTAATGGGTTGCTAGGACTTAAGAAAAACTCATATTGAATATTCACTATCTCGTTACTTACCCGCAGAATAGTATTATCTCTTTGTATAATATTCTTTTGCAAAATATTAAAATCATCTTTCTTTTCTTTCAGATAGGTTTGTACTTCTTTGTCTTTTAATTTACTAATCTTATCAAAGTACTTTGATCTAAACATGATTTTTTGTTTACCCAACTTATTAGATGAAAGGGTAATATTATTATTTTCAATATGTACAATAACATCTGGAACAATATAATTTTTATCTACTTCACCGAAATTACCACCTGGATAAGGAGATAAATTTCGTATGAAATCAGCAATTTTTTGTATTTTGTTTAGCTCAAAACTATAAATCTCTGCAATTTTTAACCATCTTTTATGAACAAAATCGTCAAAATTATCCTTTAATATTTCGTATGTACAAGGTGGAGATTTCTCTCCTTTTCGTTGTACTTGTAGCAGTAAACTTTCTTGTAAATTCCTTGCTCCGACCCCAGGGGGATCTAATTGTTGCAATAAACTAAGTGCTTTAGTTAGTATTTCCATACTAGCAGAAGTTTGTTGCTGTGCTTCGTCTAAAGTTATATCTAGATAACCATTTGCATCAAGGCATTCTGTTAAATATAATATAATTTTCCTCAAAAATGTATCATCAAATTCTAAATTAATTTGACTTATTAGGTAGTCACGCAATGAGATATTTTTGTCTTTTATATGATTGATGTCAAAAGATTCGTGACTGTGAGAAGCATTTTGATTTGAAGAACGAACTGGAACATTCATAAAATCACTTACTATATTCACATTGAGAAATGGGTTTTCTAAAGATTTCTCTAGAAGATATTCATTCAATTCTTCATTGCTAAAACGAAGAATTTTAATAGATTGTTGTAATGACTGTGTCATAATAAGTTTCTGACTTTGCTTCTGTCCAAGATTCAGTTCAATTCGCATCTTCTTACTCCTTTCATAACATATATACATAGAGAGATTTGTCTCTGAATTAAAAATTAGTCTCTAGAAAAGGGAGTTTCTGTCCAAGATACTATTATTTCTCGGTTAGTGACTTTAATAGGTAAGATACTGTAACCAGAGTCACGTAAATTTTTAGGAACCCAATGATCTACCATGAAGAATAACTCCCCTTTATCTTCAAAGACAAATGTTCCTTGCCCATTAAATGTACTACGATAATTAGGCCCTTCACACGGATTATCTATTAATTTAGCTGGTGAAAAAAGATGAGAGGTTCTAGAATATAAAGCAGCATTGGGAGACCAACCGCTGCAGCCAGATGTAATGGTAAAATAATAATTATTAGCTTTAAAGATTGCTGGTGCCTCCCTTTCTTGATCTACTAATATTTTAGTATATAAGCCGCTTACATCTAGAAAATCATCTGTTAGTTCAGAGATATAAAGTATTTTATTAAAATCGCTACTATGAATTAAATAACCTTTTCCATTTTCTTTGAATAGAGTCGTATCACGACAATCTTTTCTATTTGGTTTTATTACCTTCGTTAATTCAAATGGTCCTTGGGGACAATCAGATATTGCAACTCCTGCTCCCCCATATAGATAATCTGCTGTATCATAATGAAACCACATAACAAATTTCTTTGTCTTCTCATTATAAAGGACTTTTGGATGTTCAATTACTTTAGAAGGATGTAAATAACTTTCCTTAGTTTCACAATCTGCTTGTAAAACTAATCCCACATACTCCCAATCAATCAAATTTTCCGATTCATAACACGATATTCCGATAAAGTCTACACGTGTTGTATTTTCAACATTTGGTGCTCCCTTATATTCTCCATATCAATAGTATTTTTCACTGAATTTTAAAATCATTCCGCCATGAGCCTGTATTTCATCACCAGATTTTGTATACCACTTTTCACCATTCTTATTCATGGCTTAACCTCTTAAACAGCAATGCCTAGAACCGCTAATATTGCCGATAAAACGACAATAATCATTAAGACAAAATTTCCACTTTTTCCTTTTCTTAATAAGTGTGTACAGTACCAAACTAGTGAAAGCGGAAGTAGACCTTTCATAATTTTGTCCAGTATATCTTGAAGGACAAATTCTTGACCTGAAATAGTCGTAGTAAAACCTAAAGTAAAGGGAACATTCAAAAAAGTCATCGCACCTACCATTATAAGTCCCAATATAGTGGCACCTTTTGTAACTGCTTTTAATAAGCCGCTCTCTGTTGCTGTTTTAATATAAGTTGCGCCTACTGAATAACCAATAAATGTTCCGAAATATCTAACAAAGAAGAATGGAATATGAAAAAGTAAGAAAAATATTATTGGGCCTAATATATTCCCTGCAGTTGCTAGACTTAAAGATATACCTGTAACTATTACTCTTAAGGTTCCCATAAAGAAAGAGTCACCAAGACCGGCTAGTGGTCCCATTAACCCCACCTTAATCCCATTTACAGTTTCATCCATATTGTCAATCTTTTTTACTGAGTTTTCTTTTTCCATTGAAAGGGTTACACCCATAATAAAAGGAACAAAACCCGGATATGTGTTAAAGTATGATGAACTTCTTTCAAGGGCCTTGTAATATTCCTCTTTATTATCTTTATAAATATGTTTTAGAAAAGGAATGCTGGCAAATCCATAACCTATACCCTGCATTTTTACATAATTCATTTCTGCAGATTGTGTTAAAGATCTCCAAAATACCTTTTTTAATATTTTCTTTTCTTCGGGAGCTATATTATTATTTTTTGCTTTCATTTTGTTAGCCATTATTTACCCTCCTAATCCTAGTTAAAGAAATCATCTACTGTATTATTATTTTTAGCGCTTTCATTTGTCTGCAAAGAACTACTTTCACCAGCTAATAGAAGTTTTTGTTCTAATTTTTGTTTATTAAAATAATTCATTGCGTAAACAACAGCCACTACTGATCCAAATAGAGCAATACCCATCGTATCTAAACCTAAATATGCTGCTAATCCAAAACCCAGGAAATAGAACGCAATAATCTCTTTGTCCCAAAGAGACTTTAATAATAAACCAAAACCTAAAGCAGGCAATAAGCGTGATGCAATAGTTAAGAAATCATTAACTACTTGAGGCAAATTATTCATTAAGTTATTTATTGGTTCTACACCAACAAAAATAGCAATAAATGAGATAATAGCATATGGTATCCCAAAGACAAAAACAGCAAATATATGAATCTGTTCAAACCGTCGATCACTTCCATTTTCAATACTTTTGTCTACTATAGAAACTACAGCATTATGCCAAACTATTTTAATCAATTGATAAATAAATACTGAAATTAAACCAACCGGCACAGCTAGAGCTACAGCTGCTCCAACATCTTTGCTCATTAAGATGGCAAAAGAAGTGCCGATGATTGCTCCCATTTCAGTATCTGATGGTAGTGACCCCCCAACTCCAAAAATCCCCAAGAATACAGCTTCTAATGCTGCTCCTATAATTATGCCTTGCTGAATATCCCCCAAAACCAATCCTACTATCGGCCCGAGTATAATCGGACGCATTTGTAGATTGGCAAAACTTAATGCAAAAAACTTAGTCAAATAAGTTACTAATGCTATAAGTATAGCTTCTACTAACATTGCTTACTCCCCCTTTTATATCTGTATAATGTTTTAAAATTTACTAGTTAAATCTAACGGTGTATTATCAGGTACCAATTGATATTCCAAAGGAATCTTCAACTCTATTATTTTCTTAAAAGTATTTATATCATTATCTTCTACATATAAGTTATCCGTAACCGCTTTCTTTTCTTTTATCTTTCCATTCACTCTTCCATAGTTCCCAACATTTACTTTTGGTATATTAGTAGCATTCTCACAAATGTATAGGGCATCTTCAGGGTTATTTACCAATACTAATACTTTAAGTTTATCAATTCGTTCGTCATTCAAGATTTCAACAGCTTCTTTAACCTTCACAATACTTGCTTTCACCCTATCTCCTGCGGCCATGATTAAAGAAGTTTTTTGAATTTCATTATTTGCTACAGAGTCATTCGCGACTAAAATTCTGTCTAAATTCAAATGTTTAGTCCAAAGAAAAGCCACTTGTCCATGGATTAATCTTTCATCTATTCTAATTAACTTATTCATTAATAATTATCCCCCTTATTTAAAGAAATCACCTTGTTCAGTAATCTTACTTATATTAGCTGGTTTAATTCCATCTTTTGCACTTTGTATAATCTTTTCTAATTTCTCGTCTGTTAAATTATCTTCTAAAATAAGACTTAACAATAATGATAAATTCATCCCTCCTATTAACCTGACATTTGGAAGAACTAATAGAGAAATTGCTTCATTATACATACTTCCTCCAGTAATATCTGCCAGCAGGATTACTTGGTCATTCTCGTTAATTTTTTGTCGAATATCCTCAATCAAAACATTAGGCGTATTATCTTCTTTTAAACAATACGCAAAAAGATTATCTTGTTTCCCCGTAATCATCTCTAATGCTCCTTTAATTCCCTTGGCAAAATCACTGTGTGAAATTAAAAATATTTTTTTCTCCATTCTTTAATTCTCCCTTAATATTTTGTTTCACTATCTTATAAAGCAATTTTTGTGCCAACTTACTGTCGGATTTAAATTATCCTTATTATTACATTGTTTTCTAAAACTTATATATTATTTTAGACACAAACGTCTTCTTTTGTGTTTCTGGCGGAATTTCTATAATCAAAAAGCACTTTAGTTTTTTGAGTCAAAGAAGTTATTATATATCGAATCTTACCTTTTATATTATTTTCACCTGAAAAAATCCCCTTGTTTGCTAGCAACTAATGGGATTTGTGCTAAACTTATACCGTCTTTTGCTTCCTGTATAATAGTTAGCAGCTGTTCATCTGTTATATCCTCTTGTAAAATAATGTTTAATAATAAAGATAAATTCATTCCTCCTATTAATTTAATATTGGGTAAGGATAATAAAGTCATTGCTTCGTTATACATACTTCCCCCAACAATGTCTGCTAACAAGAAGACTTGATCTTCCTTTTTAATCTGTTGTCTAAGTTCCTTAATTAAACCATTAGGAGAATTATCCTCCATTAAGCAGTATGCATACACATTATCTTGTTTTCCAGATATCATTTCTGCAGATTTTTTTAAGCCCTCTGCCAATTTATTGTGCGAAACTAAAAATACCTTCTTTGTCATTTTAAACCTTCTCCCTTATCTTTTACATTATTAATAGCAATGTCTGTGCCAACTTGTGGCGGTTAAAAAATAATATTTCAGATAAGTAATACGAAAAATTCCGACACAATATTTTTAATCCCCTTTATTTATATTTTCCGGCGAAGTCACCAATCCTTTGCAGCAATTTTAAAATTGGCCAAATATTTTAAATTCACTTATAAGAAATCAAACTATTTTTTTGCTATTCTTTTCTTTGTAAAGAATTACGGCTTATAGGCTTATACCATCTATTTAAAAACAAACATAAACAACCACACTCAAATTAGTATGGTTGTTTATGTTTGTTTAGCTATTAATTATCTACTTCTTGACGGGATCCGTCTATTCTCAATTCTGCAAATGACGAAATCCCTGGATATGCCGGATCTGTTGGTATACCTGGATAATCTATTTGAAGTTTGAAGTATCTAAAAGACTGATTGGTCAATGAAGACTTTACAGGTATTCGTTCCATTTCTTCTGTATTTGTAGTAGGTCTATCTGATAGTAATATCCATTCGCTCCCATCATTAGACCCGTAAACATTTAATCCTTCCGAACGATTAGCAAATCCTTTTCTTGTTTGGAAAGAAAAAGATTTTGGAGAAATTTTATATTCTGCTCCAAAATCAAATATAACTGGGGCTCTTAAATCTCCACTAAAAGTTGCTGTATCATTATCTATTAATTTTTTTACGTTGTCTCTATTCATGGTTGTTACTGAAGATAAAATAGAGTCATATGCATAGTAATTAAAGGAACCATCCTCCAATTGTGGATTCAATAACTCTAATTCTCGTATACTTTTTGCAAATTTACTCAATGCTGATAAGAACTCAATATCTTCATCCTTGTTCTCCAATAATATCTCAACTTCTTCCTTCATTTTAGAAACTTCAAGAATACTTTTTTGTGTGTATTCCAGATTTTGATCATATAAAGATAGAACATTCTTATACGCTTGGTTAGAATTATTGGAAACATTAAAGTTAAGTTGGATAGTATTTATTACATTACCATTATCTACTACCACTGTGACAGTAATTTGTTCTTTGGTCTTTTTATCAGGTGTCCACTTAATAATCCCATTATTATCGATAGTCATTCCTTCAGGAGCATTTTCTAGACTGTAAACTAGTTTATCTTTACTATTAACCTCAATTTTTTCCTCAAAAGGTATCTTTTTAAGGAGATAGTAATCATGACTTAAAGTATCATGGAATGCTGGTACTTCTGTAGCTAACCCGCCGTTGCCATTAACATATTGTAGACGGTCAAAATCTACTTGAACATCTGTATCTGCAATCACAGAATAAAAGTCCATATTATCTAATTGCCTAGCAGTTCTGGATATTTGTTTTTTATCACTAGTTGTATATACTATGTTTTTCCATTCTCCGTGAGTATTTGGGATACTTACTTCTTGGTAAGCTTCATCCAAATAATTATTGCTGCTAATTAATAACTTTGCATTACCATTTGAGCGTATTCGCAATGAAAGATATTTACTCTCTTCTTGAGCTGATTTTATTAAAGAAGGCAATGCTATTTGATTCCCTCCACGTACTGTATTTTTATCATTCGGATAAAGATTATTGTAATTGGTTTCTTTTATATCACTTTGATTATTTGCCGAGTTAACACGTATATAGGATATATCCTCTGTATTCATTGTCTTACTTAAGCTCTTGTCTAATAGAGCAGCTCTCTCATTAAACAAAACAGAGGAATCGCTTACATTTTGAGAAGGGATAGATAACTCGCTGTCTAAATTCCGCTCTTTTGGTATAGATAACCAATATTCAGCTCCTATTTCTGTCATTTTATTATCACTAAAAGATCCCCAAAAATTAGTTTTAACTGTTCCGTTATAAAAAACAGGTGAAGTTAAGTTTTTGGCCATATATGAAATTTGTGGAGCCTGTTTTTCTAACTCTTCTTTTGTCATATTTTCCTTATATCTATATGCATCATAAAGCTCACTCATGCTATAGTATAAACCTGTTCGTCCACGATAAGCCTCAGATACTTTCCCACCGTAGTCTTGAATCCCTAGCTCTGTCCAAGGTATAGTAAAACCTCCCATATAGCTATAAAGCTTTTCCGAACCTTCTAATATTCGCTCTTCCAGAAAAGAATAAGGAGTTACTGCATTTTCAGCTATGGAAACTGTTCCGTTGATAGGGTCCACTTTTGTTTTTTGTTGGGTAAGAATTCGTGCAATACCCGTAAAATTAATGACGTCACCTGACCCGTGAGCTTGATCTCGTCCCATCTCTAAATGTTGAACGTAATCTTGACCAGTGGGATTTAACGGGTTATTCTTATCTATTAATTTAAATTGGTTACTAAGGGCACCGTTTATTTCTGGTTTTTCCGTTGTGGAGTTAACCATTGCCCACTCTACTGCTTCTTCATATCGTTTTTTGTCATCTTTAAATATATATCCTGCCATAGCTCCAATTACGGGATAGGTATGTTGATTCAAGTATCTGTAATTTGTATATAATAAAGTGTCAATAACTGGATCAATCAAATTTTTAGTGAGTTTATTAGTATCCTCTTCTGTCCAATTTAAATTATAATCCTTTATCCCTGATTTTTCGTCATTGTATGTTGAATCTAAAACTGTAGTATATCGCAGTAGCTCCGCAGCACTTATCATATAATAAAATGGTGTTCCAACATGTATATGGGAGTCGGCATAATACTTAAAACTATTGGGGTCCATGTTTTCCCAAATACGGACCAATCTTAATGCATTGTATCTATACTGACTATTACCAGTTAAATAATATAATACTGTCTGTGTGTACGCTCTAAAACCATCGTTGCTTAAATTAACATTGGCAGATGCCTTTTGAAAAGTGGCATCTTTAGGCTGATCTATTGTTCCAGCTTTCAAGTTCGCCGATTCAAATGTTTTTGAAGCATATTTAGTCTCTTTCATAGCGTTATAATAGCTTTTCCAGGGATCGTTCCCTTTTATTAATTCTTGTCTTGTTTCCTTTAATTTTTCTGGATCAACACTGATACCTGGATGAATAAATCCATCCTTCTCTTCAATAATGAGATTCACTTTCTCACTTATATCGTTTTGAATCTGTTCTGCAGAAACTTTAGGCTCTGCTTTCCAGCTAAAGCCCATTACTAATAATAATACTGCTAATAGACAATGAAATATTTTTATCCTCATATTATCCTCCTTTTAAGATTAAGTCAGCTAAAACTCATTAATTTGATATTCTATCATCTTACTTAATGTAAGCGTATACCACACTTAACATAAAGCAAATCCCATGCCAATAAGTGTCGATGACATATAATAGGCATGGGATTTTACTATTTTTATATTTTTAATTTATCTCGTGATAGTTCTTGATAATTGAAATACTTAAAGTCTGCGTAAGAAGTGTGATTATCCATATCTTGAGCACATATTCCCACCATAGCACCTGAAAAAGCCAATTTCCCATTAGCTTTTATAAAGTCATCACTTAAATGACTAACTACTATCTCTTCTCCAATCTTAATCCATTCATTAGATAAGTTATAATAAAACTGACTCTTTTCTTTGTTAACTTCTACTGCTAATTTAATAGGTTCTTCATGTTGGCTAATGAGAATTCGATCTGTTTGATAACTGAATTGATTAATTTTAGCTGTTTCAAGTTGGATATATTTCTTTCTTCTTTCCTCATCATAGGAAATATGTAAATAGATCCAATTATCCGTATCATAAAATAATACTAGCCCAGCAAGTTGTTGAAAACTTTTCGGAGAAAACTCTATCTCTGTCTCCGCTCGGAATCTAAAACTTTGCCACCTTCTTGCTACTAAAGATTGTTGATGAAGACTTGATAAACTTTGCTCTCCATATAGACGTAAATATCCAGGGCGTCTTAAAGTTTTAAAGTAATTTGGTAAAACTTCTGTATCAAAATTACAGAATGTTGAATTGTCTGTATTCTGAACAGTTTCTAGAGCAATGCTAGGCTTTGGTACCTTCATTTCGGGATATGGAGTTCCATTAACCAAACGCGGCCATCCATCGATCCATTCAATTTTTTGTAAAGCAGTCTCTCTACCTAAAGTACAATTTCCACGCTCGGTTAGGGGACGAGAACATATGTGGACGATATACCACTCACTTTCAGATATTGATACAAAGGATGCATGACCACTTTTTTGCAAAGGATTAGATGGATCTGTTTTTGTTGTAATAAAAGGATGAAACGGCGACAATTCGTAAGGTCCAATAACGTTTTTGCTTCGACAAATAGTAGAAGCATGACTATACCCTGTACCTCCTGCTGCACAAAGCAAGTAATACCATCCATCTTTTTTTAGAATCTGTGGTCCTTCACAGACACCTAAGTCTGTTTCATAATAAAAATGATTACGTTCTCCTATAAGCTTCATTTCTTTCAAATCAAATTCCTGAATAACTAGACCTGAAAAATTTTGTTTATCTAAACGATGATCAAAAAGCATATTCAAAATATAGTGGCGTCTATCATCATCATGGAAAAAAGCCGGGTCAAAACCACTTGCAGTTACAAATACAGGTTCACTCCACTCACCGCTTATAGTCTCACAGGAAATAAGGTAGTTAATTATATCCTTAAAAGCTGTACCAGTTTTTACATCTGTATATAATAGCCAAAACTTCCCTTCAGAGTAGCTAAGATGAGGGGCCCATAAACTGCCGGAATTATAATTCCCCACCAGGTTGGCTTGACTAGTTTTATTTATTGGTTGCGCTACTAAATCCCAATTTATTAAATCAGGAGAGTGATAGATTTCTACTCCTGGCCACCACTCAAAGGTCGAGGTAGCAAGATAATAGTCATCACCTGCCTTTACTACACTAGCATCTTCTTGCTGATTAATTCCCCAAGACTTATAAGGAAAAGAACCATGATTTTCATTTGCTAGTATTCCGTCTATTGCATTTCGTGCAAAAAAATTGAATCGTTTCTAGTTTCTACATTGGCATAGGCATGTAGATAGGCTCCAGAAGCGTCTTTTTGATCGTGAGGATTCAAAGCTAAATTTCTATATGTGTTAATATCTTGTTTGGTTGCTTTTTTCACTGAAATGTAGTGACGCTCTCCACTAAATATTTTTGGGGAAAACGCTCTTTTAAGTGTTGGTTCTGTAATTACTTTATACTTCCAAGTTTTCTCCGTTAAATAAATTAAACTTGGAGCAAGCGCCTCATCTACTTGTATCCACAAAAATTGGGGTACTTTTTCAACAACAAGCTCAATATAATAGCCGCTTTCGTATGCATATTCTTTAAAGGCTAGATATGTTTCTGTTTCACGAGACCTTTCACTTAAAGTTTTGCCTTCACTGTTTTTTAATCTTAATGTCAACATTATTAATTCCTCGACAATATGAAACTACTTTTCCTTTGTAAAAACCCATTGTGACGCATAAAAATCATGAGTTGGTTTTTCTAACGCAATTCCAATCTCCATCAATTCGTCACCTTTAAATGTTCTTTTCGTTCCCTCTAGATGATATGATGCTGTTTCCTCAAGATTTTGGAGCTTTAATCGTTTGGGTACAGTATTTACTTTGGCGAGTCGATATACATGACTTACTATCACTTTTTTTGCGTCCATTTTTATCCAAGCTTTTTCATTTTGCTCATCATATACATTAAGTCGATAATGTTGTCCAAATTGAAACGTGTTACGATATTTCTTATAAAATTCTATTTGTAATTTCATTTGATATTTATCTTCCATAGTTGCATCAAGTAAATTTATTTCATAACCAAAATTCCCTTGTTGTGCGACAATTCCTCTAGTATTTAATGTTGTCATACGACCGACTTGATGGTTTGGAACGGCTGATACATGACAACTCATTGAAACTGGAGGGTAGAGGAGAGAAATACCTTCTTGTGTTGCCAAACGTTCTATTGCATCGGTATTATCACTGGTCCAAATTTGTGGAGTGTAATATAGCATACCAGGATCAAAACGACCACCACCACCAGCACAGCTTTCTATTAATACATCTGGGTGTTTGGCAAGTAACGTTTCTAATATAAAGTACAATCCAAGAATATAGCGATGTCCCAATTCCTTTTGATAGTCAGTTTCTAGTATGAGGCTTCCCATATCCGTAAGATTCCGATTCATATCCCATTTCAAATAAGTGATATTATTTTCTGTAAGGAGCCTATCGATAGTTTCAATTAAGAAGTTTTGTACATCTTTTCGACTCAAGTCTAATACTAGTTGGTTACGTACTTGCTGTGGAACACGACCAGGAACTTGGATAATCCAATCAGGATGTTCTTTAAATAAATTACTGTTTCTCGAAATCATTTCGGGTTCCAACCAAAGACCAAAATCGAGACCTAGCTTATTAACATCCTTAATTAAGTTTTTGAGTGAGCCGCCAATTTTCTTTTCATTTGGAACCCAGTCCCCTAGTGATGAATTATCACCATTGCGCTCTCCAAACCATCCATCATCTAAAACAAACAATTCGATTCCAATATCACTTGCTTCTTTGGCTAAACTTAAAATAGTTGCTTTATTAAAATCAAAATAAGTTGCTTCCCAGTTATTAATTAAAACAGGACGTTCTTTTCTGGCATGATTGCTTTGCATTAAGCAATCTAAATAAAATCGATGGTATAACTGGCTCATCCCATTTAATCCTTCATTAGAAAAAACTAATACTGCTTCTGGTGTATAAAACACTTCACCTGGAGATAGACACCATTCAAAATCAAAAGGATTAATTCCTAATTGCATTCGAGTATTTTGGTGCATATCCACTTCTACGTTAGCAATAAAGTTTCCACTGTAAATAAAGTTCATACTGTATACATTTCCACTGTTTTCATTGGTAGATGGGTCAACTAAAGCTATAAAAGGATTTTGCCCATGGCCACTTGCGCCTCGTTTACTATCTATCCCCTGATACCCTTGGCGGATTTTGTTACGATGAATATGTGCTTCTCTACCCCATGCACCACTTAGCGTAATTAAATCTAACTTATCGGTTAAAAAATCCAGATTAACAGTCATTATTTGATTTATCTTTACTTTTTCTTGAGAGTAGTTAAAAACTTCAACATGCTGTGTGAAGATATCATATTCATCAAAACAGCTAATTGATAAAATAATCTCATTACTAGTAACCTCATCTTTCAATACTAGTTCTAATGTCGATAATTTTGTATCTGTATTCGTGCTAGGTAAACCAGGTATCTTTTTTTTACCGTCATAAATACGATGAAATTTATAACGATAATCTGATATTCTACTTCCATTCTCATAAGTAAATTGGAAAGCTGGTGTACGCAAATCTGGGTTCCCATATGCAGGATAAATAAATGGGAGTTGTTCTAGTTTAAAATCCTTTATACTGTCCGTATCTGCTAAATAACTGGCTCTTTTAATCTCACCTGTTATATAAGAAAGGGAGTCCGAACTTATTTTTTTTCCAAAATACAATAGTACAACGTGTCCACTAGGTAAAACTCCAATGGACAGTTGGTTGTTTTCCGTATAGAGATTCAGTTGTTGTTGTTCTTCTTGATATTGAATCATTGTTTTAACTCCTTACTCTCTTTATACAATTTATTAGCTTCGGTATTCCCGTAGATGTATACTTCTATAGTTTTAGATCATTCATTTTACTGAAGAACCCCAATTTGTTGTTTAGCTAGTTGGAACTAATCCTCATCTTTTTAAAAAAAGAGCCATTGAATAGAATAGCTCTTCTTTCGTTTACCAGATTAAAAAGTCTAACTCTTGCAATCGTAGAATTGCCTCCACGAAATAATAATCTGTATAAATGATTGGAACTTCTGTATTGTCTTTGTCATGATAAGAGCCAGTTCCATAATCAATAATGCCGTCCTCTTCTGTGTTCCAGTTTGCATATTTTTGCTCAGTTGATTTTAAAATATTGACGGCTGCAGTAATATAAAGCTCTTTTTCGTGTTTGCCTACATGTTTGGCAATTTCTAAAAATCCGCATGCTGCACAAACACCTGCAGATGTATCCCATTGAACTGGTTCTTCTGGGGCTCTAAAATCAACAAGAGGAATATAGTCTGTCTTAGCTACATTGGTAATAAAATAATGAGCAACTTTTTTAGCTGTGTCTAAATATACCTCTTTACCTGTATGTAGATAGCTTAAAGCAAATCCATATATTGCCCAGGCTTGCCCCCTAGACCATGAGGACCCCGATTCAAAGCCTTGTCCGCCGGGAGTATCTAAAATTTCTCCTGTATAAGGATCAAAAACTCCTATATGATTAACAGAACCATCGGGGCGTACAATGTTGTTCATCACCTTGTCCGCATGGTCCTCTGCAACGAATCCAAATCGAGGATCATGTATTGTTTCCTTAGCCCAATAAAGCAACGGAATATTTAACATGCTGTCGATAATAACCCAACCTGCACGGTCTCTGTTCCATGAACGAATGAATTTCCCTCTTGGATTGTATCTCCCTGCTAATAAGTGAGCAGCATGCAATCCTCTTGCCTTTGAACGCTCATTTCCTGTAAGCCTATAATTTGCTACAGCTGTATGAAGCCACATAAATCCAACATCATGGTGTAATCCAGTATATTTATCAAAGGCTGAATCTAATCTATCTTCATTTGATTCAGCCGTTTTTTTATAGATTTCTTTATTAGTAGCATGATACATTTGCCACATTGTCCCAGCCCAAAATCCATTTGTCCACCAGACAATATCCTTCTTGCCCATGTCTACATACTTTCCGTTTTCAGGAACATAAGGTATTAAGTTACCTAAACGCTCTGCTTGAACGCCTAATTTATAATCTAACTTTCCGAAAATCTCCTCTGCCCATTGCTTTGTTTCCTGGCTAATCATTACTCTCCCACACTTTCTAATCATTTATTGAATGTAATCAGAATCCGTTTATCCTTAGCGAAATAGTTACACCCATATTAATTCTGTATGAAATACCTCTTATATAATTCATCATCTAAACAGTTTCTACTAGAAAATAGAATTCATAATTTATATAGCAACTTTTATGCCAACTTCTGTCGGACATTTTTTAATTTAAGATTAAATAAATACTAAAAAAGTATAGAAAAGTGCAATTTAGGTTATTAATACCGATACAAGCTAGCATATCTATGCCTTTTTAAACTTGTGTCGATAAAAGGCTTATAATTTTTTCTCCAACGGCTGAATCATTATTCATTCCAATAATTTCATCTGCAACACCCTTTAGTTTATTTGTTGCATTTCCCATCGCTATTCCTAGTCCAGCTAGTTGAATCATTTGCATATCATTTTCTTGGTCTCCAAACGCAACAATATCTTTGGGATCAATATCTAACTGTTGGCAAATTCTTAATAAGGAGCTTCCTTTACTAACCCCATAATCCATCATTTCAATTAAATTGGTATCTGAAAATACAGGGTGAAAGTTTTCCTCATTCATTAGTCTCTGTATGCGTTTTAAACGTTTACTATCTTCACTGGTAAAAGCTGCTTTCATGATTTTTGGAGTATCATTTTGAAGAATCTCCATCATTTTTTTAAAGTCCATCTCAACTACATCACCACGCATCTTAAGAAAATCTTGTTTTGATTCTTCGTTTCCACTATAAGGAATATGATAATTTCTATTTTCTGTATTGAATATAACTGTTGCTCCTTCTTGATATCCAACCTCTAATGATTTAACTAATGCTTCTTTTGACAGCCTACTGAAGAAAAGGGTTTTATTAGACATTCCCTCCTTAACTAAAGCACCATTTAAAACAATTAAATATCCCTCAACACCTAGATTGTCAAATATATCTCTTGCAGATACCAAGCTTCTTCCTGTTGCTATAACTATCTTAGTCCCACTTTTGTATGCTTCTTGAATTGCTTTCTTATTTTTTTCAGATACCTGTTTTTGATAATTCAAAAGTGTGCCATCTAAATCAACTGCAACTAATTTCATTCATATCCCCCACTGACCAATATGTAATTTGTCACTTTAATTTAAGCAAATCCCATGCCAATAAACGTCAAACTTAAAAAAGAGTAGAGAATTTTTTCTCTACTCATCCAGAACAATATCATACAAATAATTTAATTCATCTAAACTTATTTTTATGTTATAAGCTATTTCAATGGGTTCTAATGCTTGTGAAATAATTTTAATTTGAATTTCGCTATTTTCATTCTTATTTTTGGAGCGATATTCTAACCCACCAGAATTTCTAATGGAGCGTTCAACAAGACCTGCAATATGAACATATAAAATTGCTTTTTTACTGTTTGATAATCTCACTAACAGCCGTCTCTCTAAATCGTCCATAACGTTATCTATATATGAAATTACTCTCTTTACATCTAATATTGTTATAGCAGAAACTAATCGTTCAATAGAAAGATTTCTAACAAGAGCATCATTTATAGATTTTCTCACTTCCCCATCCTCTATAACAGAGAAAATTTCATTGATTTGTTCTTCCCCTTGTCCGGATATTAAATCCTCTAAAGCAATAAATTTAATCCCTTCTACTTCCGGATTAGCTGTACCTATTATGGCTTGAACATCATATTGCTTAAATAACGAATTGTCTTTCCCATACTTTTTTATATAATTGTAATCAACTGCTTCCACCTTAAAGTTGATTTCTTTAGGAAGACTAGATTGTATAAATGTTTTCAATTGTTGAGCTGCTCCTAATCCTGTGTGACAAACCGTAATAATTAATGGGTTCTTCTCCATAACTGGGTATGCAATTTCATAAGACATAGGTAATCCAGTTGTTACCTTTTCCCCAATCACTTCAATATCCATTTCTTTACGCAGCATTTCACCCACAATTAAAGCTTGTTGAGTAGTAACATTGTTAATCATCAAAATAGGACCATTTGTATATTCAACTAGGGTTTTGCTTAGAACTGTTAATGATCCCATATCCACTAAAACAACTAAGCCCTTGCTACAATCATGAGTACTTAAATACCTTTCCATATATTCTCTAGTCTTATCTATCGACACGTTAAAAGGCATATCAAAAGCATCAAAAACATGAAAATCTAAAAATCGGTTTACTACGTCAGCAATACTGCTAGCTGTAGAAAAACCATGAGCTAAAATAACTCCATGCATATCAGGCTGTTTTATTTCCAGGTTTAAGCTTTTTAGATATAATACTAATAAGACTTTCTCTTCCTCTTCCAGAGTAACATCCAACTTTGTTTCAATTAGTTCCAATAAGGCATTCAAAAGTTTAGTTTCAACTAAGAATTGTTTAACAGTAAATTGATATAGTTTATGGACTAAGTTTTTATCGATAAGTGGAAATTCCATAGCAAAGTGGCTTCTTTGATACATATAATTGGTTAAAGCAATAATTGAGTTCCCACTAATTTTTACAAAATGATTACTTTCTAGAAAGCCAACCAATTCCTTAATTGTATTCTTTAAAAAATAAAATGAAGAATTTTGTTCTTTTTGCTCATTATTCACCAATATCTCAATAATGGTATTAGCTTCCCGAGCTAGTTGCTGAATTAAGAAATCTTTATTAAGTTTTCCTCTTTCAAACTCCTCAAACAAGCGATCATATATCTTAAAGATATTACGTATTAAACGAGTTTCGTTACTAGTTTGATTAATAAATTCATTTACTAAACTAGTAGGCAAAATAGTAATCTCTTTATTTTCTACTGTATCTATTTCTTTAATACTTAAAAATTTTGATAAAAGTTTATTATCTAGAGAATCTGAATTAATAACAATTACCTCTTTATTCGGATTTCTGCTGTACGCACTTGCACATATTAGTTTAATCATATTTTTTAACTCACCAACATTATCCTCATACGATAAAGAGAGCAGACGGTTCATTATCCAAGATGTAACTACTAACTTTTTATTCAACTTTTTACTTTCTTTAATTAGAAACGTGTAAATGAATTCTGAGAGTTCTTGCTTTGTTCTTTGATCAAGATTAGGAATATTAATAGTAATTGGAATTCGTCTTAAAAAAGTTCTTAGAAAATTCTCTTTAATATTCTCGGTTGTAGCAAAGATTAATCGTACTTTAGATGAACGTTCTTTATTATTTTCCCCTATTCGCTGAAATGTGCCTTTATCAATAAAAGTAAATAGTTTTTCCTGACTTTCAGGACCTAGGCGATGGCATTCATCGAGAAATAATATACCCCCATCTGCTGCCTCAAGAAGTCCTACGTGATTTTCATTTGCTCCAGTAAACGCTCCTTTTCTATATCCAAAAAGGATACTGCTTAAAAGTTCCTGATTATGATAGTATTGAGCACAATTCAATTCCAAAAAGGATGCACCTGTATCTACTAGTCCTTTTTGTTGGCAATATTCGAATGTCATTTTAGCCAATAAGCTTTTTCCGACACCTGTATCCCCATATAGCATAAAGGGAAGACCTGTTCCTGGATAATATATAGAGGATTTAATCTGATCAATAGCTGGCTTCAAGCTATTGTTGGCCCCAATGAATGAATCAAATGGATCTGGTGCAGCTTCCATTTTATTTATATACTGCTCATCAATCAGCAATTGAAAATTATCATAGATATCTTTTTTAGGAGTGAAAAACTTTTGGGAAAAATTTCCTCTATCAAAAAAATAGGCTGGCCTAGATTTTACTTTTAGTGCTCTCTTCTCTTTTACTAACTCATTTAAATATTGACTTGCTGTATTTCTTTGTATTCCTACATATTCCGATATTCCTTCGGCCGTCAACATTTCAACAGGATCAATAGCATTGAGCTCTTCAGTATGTAATATTAGCGCTTTCAAAATTTTTGATTTCGACATGTAATCGCCTCCATTTTATATTATAATCTATTTTTCGACACTTTCAACCAGAAGGGAATTCTGTCGTGTTTCAGTAGTTTACTATCTAATAAATTAAAATTCACATAATTATTTAGAATAAGTAAAAATTGAAACTAAAAACAAAATGAATCTTCAGTAACTAGACCGAAGATTCATTGAAAAAAGTATCACTTATTGATTCTATCTATAATCAACAACTCTATTCTTAGTAATTAAATAGTAAGAATAGCTATTGCTCCTTTCTAGTTCCCTCAATTCTAATTTCCGAATAAGAAGAGATTGAGGCTGCTGGAGAGTCAACTTGAAATTTAATATATCTAAAAGCTTCGTCTACTAATGCAGCTTTTACTGTGATTTTTTCCAGTTCGTCAGTTTTTGTAGTCATTTTCTCTGTTAACAATGTCCAATTAACGCCATCATTGGAGCCATAAACATTTGTCCCCTGTGTTCTGTTTGGAAAACCTCTTCTAGCTTGTAAAGAAAAAGATTTTGAAGCAATTCTGTATTCAGGTCCGAAATCAAAAATTATCGGGGCTTTTAAATCACCACTGAAACTTGCTGTATCAGAATCTAATAATTTCTTAATATTGTCTATACTTATTGTCGTTACTGACGAAATAATAGAATCATAAGCATAATAATCAAAGGTTCCGTCAGCAAGTGTTGGGTTTAATAGCTCTAATCCACTTATACTAGTTACCAAGTTATTAATAGCTAATTGGAATTCTACATCATTTGTATTTTCATTTATTAAGCTATCGACTGTTTCTTGTGCTTCCTCAAATTTTTGGTAGCTTAATCTAGTATAGACTTTCTCTTCATCAAATGTGGACATAACA
The DNA here is from genome assembly GCF_056836725.1 of Priestia sp. 3CA3. NCBI lineage: Bacteria > Bacillati > Bacillota > Bacilli > Caryophanales > Bacillaceae > Priestia > Priestia sp. 3CA3. The sequence goes on along the minus strand of NZ_JBXENJ010000013.1, from coordinate 12,241 downwards.
TGTTCATATGCTTGGTCTTTACTACTTGATACCACTAATTGAATAGTAATTGCGTTCATCACTTGGCCATTATCAACCAATACTGTAACCTTAATCGGTTCTTTTGTCTCTTGATCTGGCGTCCATTTTATAGTTCCGTCTTGGTTAATACTCATTCCATTTGGAGGATTAACGAGACTTATATTACTATTAGTACTTCCGCTCATATTGATCAGTTCTCTTTCAAACGGCACATTTTTAAGAAGGTAAAATGTTTGATCATTTTTTTCTGTAAATGTAGGAACATTACCATTATCAATATATTCCAGCTTATCAAAGTCCACCTGAACATCTGTATCGGAAATAACCGAATAAAAGTCTAAATTCTCCAGTTGTCTAGCTGTTCTAGAAATTTGCTTCTTACCATTTGTTGTATAAGGGATATTTTCCCATTCTCCATTTGTATTCGGTATATAGACTTCTTGGTATGCTTCATCGTAATAATTATTTCCGCTGATTAATAATTTAGCTTCTCCAGTTGAGCGTATGCGTAAAGTTAAGAAGTCATTCCCATCTCCCCTTGTCTTTATAAGAGAAGGTAATGCTATCTGATTTCCTCCACGTATCGTTTTAGTATCTTTTGGAAATAAGGTATCATAATTTGTTTCTTTAATTTCTTTTTGTGTTTTAGCCGACTTAACTCGAATGTAAGTAGAATTCCCTTCTTTTACAGAATAAGCTAAATTGTTATCTAACATAGCTGCTCTTTCACCAAATGATACAGCTGGGCTATCTATTATCTGTGACGGGACAGATAGATCTGAATCCTCATTTCTTTCGGATGGGATAGATAACCAATACTCACTACCAATCTCTGTCATTTTATTATCACTAAAACTTCCCCAAAAATTTGTTTTAGTAATTCCGTTATAGAAAATAGGTGATGTTAAATTTTTTGCCATATAACTTATTTGTGGTGCTCGTTTCTCTATTTCCTCTTTTGTCATATTTTCACTGAATCTATAAGCATCATACAGCTCGCTCATATTTAAATATAGACCTGTACGACCACGATATGCCTCAGAGACTGCCCCGCCAAAGTCTTGGTGATTTCCTAATTCAGTCCATGGGATCGTATACCCTCCCATGTATTTATATAGTTGCTCTGCACCGTCAAGTATACGATTATCTAAAAAGATATAAGGTGTTTGGGCATTAGCTGCATTAGAAACTGTTCCATTTATAGGATCAACCTTTGTTTTTTGTTGTGTTAATATCCGAGCTATACCAGTAAGATTAATAACATCTCCAGATCCATGTGCTTGATCCCGTCCCATTTCCAGATGCTGAATATATGTTTTCCCTGTAGGATTATTAGGATGACTACTAGCAATTAAATGGAATTGATTTTTCAAAGAGCCATTAATATCTGGTTTTTCCGTTGTTGCATTAACCATTGCCCATTCAACTGCCTCGTTATACCTTTCTTTGTCATTCTTAAATATATACCCAGCCATAGCCCCGATTACTGGGTATGTATGTTGATTAAAATATCGATAATTCGAATATAAAAAATTGTCAATCACTGGATCAATAAGATTCGTCGTTAATTTATTCGTATCCTCATCTGTCCAAGCGAGATTATAGTCCTTGATACCATTTTCATTGTCATCGTATTTATCACTTACGACTGTCGTATATTTTAACAGTTCGGCAGCACTAACCATATAATAAAATGGTGTACCAACATGAATATGGGCATCACCATAGTATTCATATTCATTTGGATTCATATTCTCCCATATACGAACAAGCCTTATTGCATTATATCTATATTGACTTTCCCCCGTTAAATAATACAAAACTGCCTGGGTATAAGCTCTGAAAGCATCATTGCTTAAATATACATTTCTAGAGGAATTCTTGAAAGTTGAATCCTTTGGTGTGTCAATTGTTCCATCTTTTAAGTTTGCTGATTGAAAAATAAGAGATGCATACTTGGTTTCCTTCATCGCTTTGTAATAACTCTTCCATGGGTCATTTCCTTGAAGTAACTCTTTTCTTGTATTTTCTAATTTTTTTGGATCAACACTAATTCCTGGATGAACAAATCCATCTTTCTCCTCAATAATCAATTCAACTTTTTCATTGACATTCAATTCATTTTCCATTGAGTTTGCTTTAGTTCCTCCTGTTAGCTGTACACCAATGACTATTAAAAAAGTAACAAATGGTATAATTATTTTCTTCATATTAACTCCCTTCTTTCCTCTTTCTGTTTTTTTACTTCTCAATCTTAAGATTGTTCCACCTCCTCAGAATTGTAAGCGCCATCACACTATTTAAAGAAGCAAATTCTAAGCCAATTTTTGTCGGTCTTTTAATAAGTTTTATTTTTGACATATTATTTTTCCTATTAATATACTAAGCGAATAAAGCGTCTTACGTCTAAAACACTTTTAATACCTTTGACACGTCAACAATATAATCGGATTCATCTTATATATAATTTAGAAAATGAAATATTTTTAGTTACAAAGTAACTAAAATACATCATTATCCAGCTTGATTAATAGGTCTAAATTTGAGAGCGTAAAATATCTTGTGTAAATGAATAAATACAAAAAGGAAGACCTTTTCTTGTAGAATTAAGTCACCACAACCAATTCAAAGAAAGAAGGTCTTCCTATGAATCAGTTTACAACAGATCTTGTTCAAGCTCTAGTCCAAAAAGAAGTTGTGACGGAAATTTTCCGTTCTCACTTAGAAACTGCAGTTAATACGCTCTTAGCGAGCGAATTGACAGCTTTTTTGGACTACGAAAAATATGATCGTATTGGATTTAATACCGGGAATTCACGAAATGGTTCGTACGAACGGACGCTGCACACAGAGTTTGGAGAACTTCATCTCGTTATTCCTCGTGATCGGAATGGCGACTTTAAGCAACAGACGGTGGCTCCTTATAAAAGAGCCAATGATACGCTTGAAGCGTTTGTTATTCATATGTTCCAAAAGGGTGTAACGACTGCTGAAATTGCTCATTTGATGGAGCGAATGTATGGTCACCATTACACACCTCAAACCATTTCAAATATGACAAAGGTGATGTCTGAAAAGGTATAAGCATTCCGAGATCGAACGTTGTGTGCACGCTATGCGTGCGTTTATTTAGACGCTACATATATTGCTTTAAAACGGGATGCAGTGTCTAAAGAAGCTGTCTATATTGCCGTTGGCATTCGCGAAGACGGTTCAAAAGAAGTACTTGGCTATACAATCGCTCCTAACGAATCCGCCTTTGTCTGGAAAGAACTTTTAGAAGACATCAAATCTCGTGGCGCAGAGGAGATTCTGTTGTTTATTTCCGACGGGTTAAAAGGAATCTCAGACAGTGTTTTTTCTATCTATCCAGCTTCTTCTTATCAAACATGCTGCGTCCATCTTTCACGGACGATTGCTCATAAAGTTCGTGTATCCGACCGAGCTGAAATCTGTGAAGACTTCAAATCTGTGTACCGTGCAGAAAGCCTTGAAATGGGCAACAGGCCCTACATTCGTTTACTGAAAAGTGGAAGTCAAAGTACCCAAAAGTGACAAAGCCATTGCTCAATAACTCTTATTTGTTCACGTTTTATAGCTTTCCTAAGTCTATTTGGCGCAGTATTTATTCGACCAACCTCATTGAATCTTTTAATAAACAAATCAAGAAATACAGTAAGCGTAAGGAACAATTCCCAAACGAAGAGTCACTTGAACGCTTCCTCGTTTCCCAATTTGACCAGTATAATCAGCGCTTTGCTACAAGATGTCACATTGGTTTTGATCAAGCTCGCTCAGAGCTACAAATGATGTTTAAAACAAACTAGTGAATAACGTCTACAAGAAAAGGAAATTCGTATTTACAAAAAATTATTGACGGTACCGAATTAAAATTACTTTAGGGAAAAAGGTAAATATGGTAATATAGTTATGTTTTATTAAAATCTACTATAGGAAAAAAGATTTATTACTTTTTAGGTTAGATATCAGTTAAGTAATAATATGATTTATGTTTTCAATACTTAAAAAGGCTTCCTTAATTTAAGAAGCCTGATAATCTTATAATAGTAAATAGTTGATATCTTGATAGGCTTTTAAATACTTTTCCGAAAAAAGATACAAGACATTCGCCCTGTATCTTCTTCTCACTTTATTTAAAGTTATTAAGGTTGCTTACCGATATATGCTAAAATTCCACCATCAACATAAAGTATATGTCCATTGATAAAGTTCGACGCCTCAGAAGATAAAAATACCGCTGAACCGGCAAGATCTTCAGACTCGCCCCAACGGGCCGCAGGTGTTTTTGCAATAATAAATTGATCAAATGGATGACGAGATCCATCTGCTTGTTTTTCACGCAGAGGGGCTGTTTGTGGAGTAGCAATATAACCAGGACCAATTCCATTACATTGAATATTGTATTCTCCATATTCGGACGCAATATTTTTAGTCAACATCTTTAGTCCGCCCTTAGCCGCAGCATATGCACTAACTGTTTCTCGTCCTAACTCACTCATCATAGAACAGATATTTATTATTTTACCTCCGCCGTTTTGTATCATATCTGGAATAACTGCTTTAGAAACAATAAATGGAGCATTCAGATCAACATCAACCACTTGGCGGAAATCTTCTGCAGACATTTCAATCATCGGAGTACGTTTAATAATCCCGGCATTATTAACCAAAATATGAATTGCTCCAACATCATTTTTGATTTGTTTAACCATTGCTTGAACAGCTTCTTCATTTGTTACATCACAAACATAGCCTTTAGCATTAATACCTGCTTCCTGATAATTTTCTAGACCTTGGTCAACAGATTCTTGATTTATGCTATTAAATACAATTTTTGCACCAGCTTCTGCTAATGCAGACGCAATTTCAAATCCAATCCCGTAAACTCCTCCAGTAACTAGTGCCACTTTTCCGTCTAAGCGAAATTTATCCATTTTAAATGCCATTTTATTTTCTCTCCTCTCATCTCAATTTATTCATTGGTACCATATCCATGTCTGTATATGTGATATTTTCACCACACATTGCCCAGATAAATGAGTAATTGCTTGTACCAACTCCAGAATGTATAGACCAGCTAGGTGAAATAGCTGCTTGTTCGTTATTAATTACTAAGTGTTTTGTTTCATCTGGTTTGCCCATCATATGGAAAACTCGCGTATCTTCTTCCATATCAAAGTAAACATAAGTCTCCATGCGCCGTTCATGTGTATGACTTGGCATAGTGTTCCAAGAACTGCCTGGCTCTAGGATTGTATAACCCATTTGCAATTGACAGCTTTCGCATATATTTGGATGGATGTATTGATAGATTTTACGCTCATTTAATGTTAATGCTTCACCAGTTTCCATTGGTTTGATTTTTTTAATACTTATTTTAACGTTTGGAAATTTGTGATGAGCAGGTACAGAACTGATATAAAATTTTGCTGGATTTTCTGGACTTTTTGATGAAAAAATAACATGACGAGTTTCTTTTCCAATATAATAGCCGTCCTGTTTTTCCATCTCTTCCTTTTCACCATCAATTTCTATATATCCTGGTCCACCGATATTAATTACTCCTAGTTCTCGGCGTTCCAAAAAGTATTCTACGCCTAATTCTTTATTTAAAATAACTTCCAAACTAGTTTCTGTTGGTGTTACTCCCCCGAAAATCATTCGATCATTGTGTGTATAGGTTAAACTAATTTCTCCTGGAACAAATACTTTTTCCACTAAAAATTCTTTCCTTAATTGTTGTGTAGAATAATAGCGAATATCTTCTGGACTATGTGTATAACGCGTTTCCATTTTTTTCATTTTCATTCTCCTAACGAATTATTTTTCCAGTACCAACTGATAAAAAGCTTTCGACTTCAGAAAGGCTAAATTGATTACAATCGCCATATACGGTATGTTTTAAAGCAGAAGCTGCAGTTGCAAAGTTAATAATCTCCTGTGGGCTTTTATTCTCTAAGATACCGTGAAGCACGCCTCCGCAAAAGGCATCTCCCCCGCCTACTCGGTCAACAACTGGATCAATTGAATGGATTTTGGATTCGTAATAGGCTTTGTTCATCCATAAAGTACCATTCAACTCATTAGAACTAGCGGACAATACTTTTCGTTTGGTAGAATACAAGATAGAGATATTAGGAAATCGTTTCTGAATCTCTTTATAATAGTAAATTAGTTCTTCTCCATCTCCCGTGTATTCTGGTACTTGTAAAAGGTACAAGGCATCTAGTTTTCCTGCAGAGCAATAATCCACATAAGGAAGGATGGACTTTATTGTCTCTCCTGCTTCTTGTTGTGTCCATAATTTCCCTCGATAGTTGATATCAAAGCTGATTTTACAGCCAGATCCTTTTGCAGATTCAATTAATTTAATCGTATTTTTTTTCCAATGATTAGATAACGCAGGCGTAATACCCGAAATATGGAAAATATCAATACCTTGAAAAAGCTTTTCATCTACCCATTCATTGTCAATCATTTCAGCAAAACTAGAACCTGCGCGATCATATATGACATTTGACGCCCTTTCACCAATTCCAGATTCCATATAATAAGTACCCAAACGTTGGCCTCCTGTTAATAGGAAATCAGTATGTACACCATAGCGACTTAAGTGTTTGCTAACTCCTTCGCCTAACCCGTTTTTGGGGACTTTGCTGGCGAAATAAACTTCATGTCCAAAATTAGCTAGAGATATAGATACATTAGCTTCACCACCACCATAATGTGAATGGAGATTCTCTGCCTGTGCTAGGCGAATGCCAGCATCTGTTGAAAGGCGAAGTATAATTTCACCTACCGTTACCACTTTTCCCATCCCTAAACTCCTTTAATTTGACGAAATTTTTCCATATACTTGGCAGACATCTCTGTAACTTTGTCAAAACCCCCTTGGGCTGCAGGAGCTAATAAATTGCCACCAACTCCAACAGTAACAACGCCTTCTTTAAACCAATTCTCCATATTTTCTAAACTGACACCACCAGTTGGCATTATATTTAATTGGGGCATGGGCGCTTTGAAAGCAGACACAATCCTTGGACCATATGCACTACCTGGAAATAATTTAATAATATCTACACCAGCTTTTAACGCCTCTTTCATTTCTGTAATCGTCATACAGCCTGGAAGATAAGGAATTTGATATAAATTACAAATTTCCGCCGTTTCTTTATCAAAGCTTGGGCTAACAATATATTCTGCACCAGCCATAATAGCAAGACGTGCTGTAACAGCATCTACAACTGTTCCAGCTCCAACTACAATTTCAGAATCATTCTTATAAGTGTTCACTAGTTGACTAATTGCTTGATCCGCTTTTGGAACAGTAAATGTTAACTCAATCCCTTTTATACCTCCTTTTACTACCGCATGACTCGCCTTTATAGCTTCATCATTGTCATTTCTACGAATAACAGCCACTACTCCAGCATTCATTAAGCGTTGCAAAATATTCACTTTTTTCAAAACATCACTCTTTTCTTATTTGGAAAATGTATTTTATTAAAAGGAAATTTATACTTTTATTATACATCCCATTTAATAAAATGCAAACGTTATTTCTTTCTCCAAAAAAAAATCGTCAAAACGATTTTTTATGAGCTAACGCTTGTTCTAACTCATGTTTCGTTTTGACGACAGTCTGAATGATTTTATTTTTAAATTCTTCTGTAACTCGATACTTAGGTATACTTACACTGAAGGCCCCTATAATTTTATCTCTTTTTTTCAAAGAAGCTCCTATACAAAATATATCCTTTTCCATCTCTTCATCATCATATGCAATTCCAGTTTCTCGAACTTTCTGTAATTCAGTAGATAACTTTAAAGGATTAGTAATTGTATTCTCGGTATAGGGAACTAAAGGATTACTATCTATATATTTTGCATACTCCACTTCATCAAATTCTGCGAGTACAGCTTTTCCCATTGCTGAGCTATATAAAGGCCTTGTAATACCCACTTTTGATGACATCCTAATTGTTTGATTTAACGGTTCAAGTTTATTAATATATAAAATCTCATTATCCACTAGAACACCGAGATGTATCGTTTCATCAATGGACTTTTGCAGTTTTTCTATATATGGTAAACTCAATTCCACCAACTCAATTCGGTCAATAGATTGATTGGCATAACGAATAAGTTTTGATCCTAAACGATAAGTTTTATTTTTATCCCGATTAACATACCCGATTAAGAGTAAAGTTTCCAATATCTTTAGAGATGTAGAACTAGTCATTCCTGTTCCTTGAGCTATATCTTGCAATGGCTTATTAGAGTTATCAGCAAGATAATCCATTATCTTTGCTGCTTTTAAAAGTACCGTTCCATATGGTTTAGATTTCTCCATAAAATACCTCCTTTTCTTATTAGGAAATTATATCCTATAAGTAAAAAAAAGAAAAGGAAAATAAGAGAACAATTAATAACCTTGCTTCAATAGACCATTTTTCAGGCTACTAAAATGGGCATAACAAAAAACCTTCCCTTCTACTTGAAATTGGAAGGTTTTTTTATTTTTTACTCAAACAAGTTTACGATACTGGGATAAGATTTTATAAAACATTTTATTTAATATAGGAAACAATTAATTCATTTGTCCCATATAACATAAAATCATTAATTTTATTGGGAAGTATAAAATGCTCACCTTTTTGATAAGAGAATTCTCCGGTTCTTGTTTTTAATATTCCATTTCCTTCTATAACACTACATAATAGGAAATCTTTTGTTTGTTTATGTTCACTTTCACCTTGCACTTCCCATTTTTCCACAGTAAAATACTCACATTCTACAAAAGTAGTTTTTTTAAAACCTGGCATAGTTACTACTTTTATATCCTGTTTCGTAGCAAGATGAGGAACAGTACTAACGTCAATTGACTCTTGAATATGAAGTTCTCTTTTATGCCCATCTCCATCTAAACGATCATAATCATAAACCCGATAAGTAGTATCCGAATTTTGTTGCGTTTCCAGAATTAGTATTCCCTTACCAATAGCATGTATTGTCCCACTAGGAACAAAAAAGAAATCACCTTTTTTAACAGGAACTTTATTTAATAAATTATCCCAGCGATTTTCATCAATCATCATTTTAAACTCTTCTTTAGTTTTTGCATGATGTCCAAAAACTATCTCTGCACCTTCAATACAACCCACTATATACCAGCATTCTGTTTTTCCAAGCTCTCCATTCTCATACTTCAAAGCATATTCATCATTAGGATGTACTTGAATAGAGAGATCTTGGTTAGCATCTAATAACTTAGTTAATAAAGGAAATTTGTCTCCTTCTTTATAACCAAATAATTCTTTATGCTTGCTCCATAATTCTCCTAAAGTCTTTCCTTCAAAGACCCCGCTACTAACTACACTTTGCCCATTTTGATGGGCAGCAAATGCCCAACATTCTCCAGTTGTATTAGAAGGGATATTATAGCCAAACTCTCGAAGTTTAGTTCCTCCCCATATTCTATTTTTGAATATAGGTTTAAAAAAGATAGGATCGAAATACATAAAAATCACCTTTTTCATAAAAAGTATCAAATTATTCAACTTATTCTAAGGTACTAATGACCATATCTAACTATTTTCCTATAAAGAAAATAAAGTTTATTATAAGGAAATAAAGTTGTGATTTCATTATATAATTCAAATCAAATATTGTAAAACAGTTTCTACAATAAAAAAGAAAAGCATCTATCAAAATGATAGATGCTTAAGTAAAAAACATAGACTTTACTAGTTCATTGTTTTCATTACTTCGTCTTTTGTATTGAATATAAAAATACGTTTCTCATTTTTTTTTATTTGCTTCCTTAACCCCTGTTGCTTTTTCTGCACATTTTCTTCTAGATGCATTTGAATACGATGTAAAATCTCTTTAGATAGCTTTCTTTTCTTGGAATCACGTTTCTTGTATCTTGGGGCCTCTACAATTTCTTGAATAAGTTCACCAGTATTCGCATTTTTATCTTCACTCAGTAATTTATTCTTCCTCGTCTCATACTCACGAATATACTTTCCTACTGTTTCTCGGTTAACGCCTACTAAGCTGGCAATCTTTCTCTGAGAATAACTTTCTCGTACGTGCAGTAATATAATCTCCTGTTTCTTTTTCAGCGTAATCATCTCCCCAAATCCCCCCATGAACCTACAAAATAGTCTGCATGGGTTTATTATAAACTGGCCGGATTTTCAATGACTATGCTGGCTTAGTTTTAGAGTACTAAATACACATAAGTGGATAATTAAACAAACATCTATGTTTCCAGGAAACACTCTCATCAAAAAATGGCTTAAAATGGGCTACATAGAGCAGGATATGCTTCGTGCGACGACAGAGGGAACCCCTCAAGGGGGAATTGTGTCTCCCCTTCTAGCTAATATCGCCTTATGCGGTATGGAAGAAGAAATTGGTATTGTCTATAAAAAGACATACAAATCAACAGGAGGATATAAAATCGACCCTAAATGTAAGGTAGGACGTGTTCTCTACGCTGATGACTTCGTCATCGTAACCGAAACGAAGGAACAAGCTAAAAGTATGTATCAAAATCTAATTCCTTATTTACAAAAACGAGGAATTACACTCAGCACCGATAAAACTAGGATTACACATATCGATAATGGGTTCGATTTTCTTGGCTTCTCGCTGCGTCAATACGAAATAGGACAAGGAAAGAAGTTATTCATTAAACCTAGCAAAGATAGTATTAAAAAAGCTAAAAACAAGATCAAAGATACGTTCACAAGGATGAGAGGACGACCAGTAAAAGAAATTATACGTGTCTTAAATCCTATCATTAGAGGTTACGGACAGTATTGGAAACATGTCGTTTCCAAAAAGACGTTTAGTTATATGGACCATTATGTTTTCTCTAAGCTAATCAAACATCTTAAACAATTACACCAAAAAAAGTCGTGGAAGTGGATTACTAAGCGTTATTTTAAGAAACCCAACCACGGTGGAAATAATAAATGGACTCTCACCTGTCCACTTACTAATATTCAATTGTTGAAGATGGCCTGGTTTAAAATAGAACGACACGTGATGGTAGCCTATAAGAACAGTTGAACCTAAAAGGGTATTGGGAAAAGCGAGACCGTAAGGTCTTCAATAGCGAAAATACGCTAGACAGAATGAGACTCGCAAAAAAACAAGGTTATCGTTGCGCATTATGTAAACACACTCTACAAAATGGCGAAGAAGTTACAGTGCGAAACTTAGAAACTTCTATAGGTAAAGCTGCTAAATTAGTACATGTACCATGTATTAAATAAGTTGTTCGGATAAAAAGAAGGCTTGAGCCGTATGACGGGAAATCTGTCACGTGCGGTTCTTAGGGGGGCGGGCGCTCGTGAGAGTGCCTGCCTACCCGACTTAACTTATTTTGAATATCCTTACAATAATATGGACTTTTATGGTAAAATTCTTTTTTGTGAGGAAGGTGAGAGTAAAATGGCAATAGCAATTGCATTATTGATTCTACTATTAGGTCTTATGTTTGCTCGTGGATTAAGTCAGGGAAGATCAACTAAAAGAAAATATATAGTATGGGGTACAACTACAATCTTGATAATAGCTCCATTCTTTTCATGGACCGTATCTATCCTGTTTGATATTAATCAGGGAGATGGTTTCGCAGCAGTTGGATTGATGATGTTATTGTTTCCAATTTTCTTTCTAATAGGACTCGTTACTCTCCTAATAGGAATCTTTAAAAAAGAAAGTACTAATGAATCTATTCAGTAAATAAAAAGGGACTGACCCCTGTTTTTGAGACAGGGATCAAAACACCTTTCAAACGACCAGTTACCGGTATTGTACAGGTGACTGGTTGTTTAGTTTTGTTTGAATACGGGCATTATTATAATACGTAATATAGTTTTTGACGGTTTGCTCTACGATGGTGGTCGTAGTGTATGTCAACTCGTCAAGGTAGAACGTTTCAGACTTTAGAGAGGAATGAAACGATTCGATAGAGGCATTATCTGCGGGAGTCCCTTTGCGGGACATACTCATGGTAATGTCTCTTTCTTTGATTTTTTGTTGATAAGCATACGATGTGTACACGGAACCTTGATCACTATGCAGCGTGCACCCTTCAGGTAAAGAAGGAAGTTGACTTAACGTATCTAAAACAAACGCTACGTTTTGACAATCACCAATGGAATACGCAATGATTTCTCCT